>NZ_JAVKGS010000001.1:1183179-1297593 GCF_031432295.1 Agromyces indicus
GGGATTCGAACCCCCGAGGGCTTTCACCCAACACGCTTTCCAAGCGTGCGCCATAGGCCACTAGGCGAATCCTCCTGGGACTCCTCACGCACCCGCCAGAGCCCGGTTGCCCTTGCTGCGTTTCCGCCCTGGGGGAGTTGGCCTGGATGGCGCCACGTGAGGAGCCTGAGACAGTCTACCCGAGCGAGCGCCGACCGCGAACCGCGTCGGGCGCGGCCGTGCCGGCTCGGCCCGCGGCATCCGCTCGCCCGACCTGACTCGCCCGTGATTCCCAGTTCGACGTCTCGGCCGCCCAATAGGCTGGCTCGCGTGGCGCACAGCATCTACATCTGTTCCGCCGAGGGCAACACCGGCAAGTCGACGGTCGCGCTCGGCGCGGTCGACACGCTGAGCCGCCGGGCGACGAGGGTCGGCGTGTTCCGGCCGATCGCCCGGTCCACGCAGGAGCGCGACTACGTGCTCGAGCTGCTCCTCGCGCACGACGGCGTGATCGGGCTCGGCTACGACGAGGCCATCGGCGTCACCTACGAGGACGTCCACGCCGACCCCGAGGCGGCGCTCGCGACGATCGTCCGCCGCTTCAAGGCCGTCGAGTCCCGCTGCGACGTCGTGGTCGTGATCGGCTCCGACTACACCGATGTGGGCAGCCCCACCGAGCTGGCCTACAACGCGCGCATCGCCGCGAACCTCGGCGCCCCGGTCCTCCTCGCGGTCGGCGGCCGGGTGCCGCAGGGCCGAGGGGCGAGCGAGCGGCTGGGCTACACCGATTCGCGCACTCCCGAGGAGCTCGCGCAGCTCACCGAGCTCGCCCTCGAGGAGCTCGAGCGGGAGCACGCGACCGTCCTGGGCATCGTCGCGAACCGCGCCGACCCCGACCGGCTCGACGACGTGGTGGCTGCGCTGCGCGCGGCCGTGGGGCGGGCAGCGGATGCCGCGGCATCCGCCGGTCGTGCCTCGGTCGATGCGGCGTCCGTCGCCGTGTGGGCGGTGCCCGAGGACCCGTTCCTCGTCGCGCCGTCGATGCGCAGCATCATGCACGCGCTCCGCGGCGAGCTGTACGCGGGCGACCCGGAGCTGCTCGAGCGCGAGGCGCTCGGCGCCGTGATCGCGGCCATGTCGATGGAGAACGTGCTGACGCGGCTCATCGAGGGCTCGGTCGTGGTGGTGCCGGGCGATCGGAGCGAGGTGCTGCTCGGGGTGCTGACGGCCCACGCGTCGGCGACGTTCCCGTCGATCTCGGGCATCGTGCTGAACGGCGGGTTCCCGATCTCCGAGACGGTGCAGCGGCTGATCGAGGGCCTGAAGTCCGACCTGCCGATCATCCGCACCGAGCTCACGACGTACGACACCGCCCTCGCGATCACCCACACGCGCGGCCGGCTCGCCGCCGAGTCGCAGCGCAAGCGCGACACCGCGCTGGCCCTGTTCGAGAAGCACGTCGACGGGCACGAGCTGCTCGACCGGCTCGACGTGGCCCGCACCGACGTCGTCACGCCGCTCATGTTCGAGTACGGCCTCCTCGCGCGGGCGCGCGACGTCCGCAAGCACATCGTGCTTCCCGAGGGGTACGACGACCGCGTGCTGCGCGCCGCGGCGACGCTGCTCGCGCGCGACGTCGCCGACCTCACGATCCTCGGCGAGGAGATCGAGATCCGCTCGCGCGCGATCGGCCTGGGCCTCGACATCTCGAAGGCGACCGTGCTGTCGAACCACGACCACGTGCTCGTGTACCGGTTCGCCGACGAGTACCAGCGCCGGCGCGCGCACAAGGGCGTCACGCTCGAGCAGGCGCGCGACACCGTGCAGGACGTGTCCTACTTCGGCACGATGATGGTCGAGCTCGGGCTCGCCGACGGCATGGTCTCCGGTGCGATGCACACGACGGCGCACACGATCCGGCCGGCGTTCGAGCTCATCAAGACCCGGCCCGGCGTCGAGGTCGTCTCGAGCGTGTTCCTCATGGCGCTCGCCGACCGGGTGCTGGTGTACGGCGACTGCGCGATCGTGCCCGATCCGACGGCCGAGCAGCTCGCCGACATCGCGATCTCGTCGGCGCAGACGGCGGCGCAATTCGGCATCGAACCGCGCGTCGCGATGCTGTCGTACTCGACGGGCGAGTCGGGGTCGGGGGCGGATGTCGACAAGGTGCGGCTCGCGACCGAGCTCGTCCGGGAGCGGGCTCCCGAGCTGCCGGTCGCGGGTCCGATCCAGTACGACGCCGCGGCCGATGCGGCGGTGGCGCGCACGAAGATGCCCGAATCGGATGTCGCGGGGCGGGCGACGGTCTTCGTGTTCCCCGACCTCAACACGGGCAACAACACGTACAAGGCGGTGCAGCGCTCGGCCGGGGCGGTGGCGATCGGTCCGGTGCTGCAGGGACTGCGGAAGCCCGTGAACGACCTGTCGCGGGGCGCGCTCGTGCAGGACATCGTGAACACGGTGGCGATCACGGCGATCCAGGCGGCCGCGACATGAGCGCCCCCGGTCGTCGAGTGGCCCGCGGAGCGCGCGTACCGAGGCCCGGGAGCCCTGCATGAGCATCGTCCTCGTCGTCAACTCCGGTTCGTCGTCGCTGAAGTACCAGCTGGTCGACGTCGAGTCGGCCGAGGCGCTCGCGACGGGCCTCGTCGAGCGCATCGGGCGGCCGCCGGGCAGCGCCAGGCACACGGATGCCTCGGGCGCGACGTTCCGCGAGGAACTCGACGTGCCCGACCACGACGCCGCCTTCGCGTGGATGCTGCGGGCGTTCGCCGAGCACGGCCCGTCGCTGGAGGAACGTCCGCCCCTGGCCGTCGGCCACCGGGTGGTGCAGGGCGGCGCGCGGTTCTTCGAGCCGACGGTGATCACCGAGCTCGTGAAGATCAACATCGACGAGCTATCGGTGCTCGCGCCGCTGCACAACCCGGCGAATCTCGCGGGCATCGTCGCGGCCGAGCGTGCGTTCCCGTCGGTGCCGCATGTCGCGGTGTTCGACACGGCCTTCCACCAGACCATGCCGCCCGCGGCGTACACGTACGCGATCGACGCCGAGGTCGCGGCGCGGCACCGGGTGCGCCGGTACGGGTTCCACGGCACGTCGCACCGGTACGTCTCGCGCGAGGCCGCGGCCTTCCTCGGGCGCCCGGTCGAGGAGCTGAAGCTCATCGTCCTGCACCTCGGCAACGGGGCGTCGGCGTGCGCGGTCGACGGCGGTCGCTCGGTCGAGACGAGCATGGGCATGACCCCGCTCGAGGGGCTCGTGATGGGCACCCGCTCGGGCGACCTCGACCCGGCGGTGCTCCTCCACCTGCAGCGACGTGCCGGCCTCGACGTCGCCGGCGTCGACGACCTGCTCAACAAGCGCAGCGGCATCCTGGGGCTGGGCGGCCACGGCGACATGCGCGACCTCGTCGCGGCGGCCGAGTCGGGCGATGCGCGCGCCGAGCTCGCGCTCGAGGTGTACTGCCACCGCATCCGCTCGTACGTGGGGGCGTACGCCGCGCAACTCGGGCGGCTCGACGCGGTCGTCTTCACGGCCGGGGTGGGCGAGAACGCCGCGCCGGTGCGGGCGCGGGCGCTCGCCGGGCTCGAGTGGTTCGGCATCGAGGTCGACCCGGAGCGGAACACGGGCCGCGGGGGAGCGCGTCGCATCTCGCCGGACGGCGCCCGGGTCGAGGTGCTCGTGGTGCCCACCGACGAGGAGCTCGAGATCGCTCGCCAGACCGTCGAGGTCGTCGGCCGCTGACCCGCCGCGCAGCGGGCGGACGATTTCACAACAACACTTGTACAAGAATTCTTGTAGATGTAGCCTCGCGGCATGGACGCCCGCCGCCCGGACTCGAACCGCATCCAGCTGCACGACGCAGGGCCGATGCGCGCGCTCGCGCACCCCGTCCGCCTGCGCCTGCTCGGCCTGCTCCGCATCGACGGCCCGGCCACCGTCGGCATGCTCGCGGAGCGCACGGGCGAGGCCGCGGGCTCCATCAGCTACCACGTGTCCACGCTCGCCAGGCACGGGTTCGTCGAGCAGGCGCCCGAGCTCGCGCGCGACCGGCGCGAGCGGTGGTGGCGGTCGGCCCACGAGGTGACGAGCTGGCAGTCGGCGGAGTTCGTCGACGATCCCGACCGCCGCGCGGCATCCGACGCCCTGCGCCGCACCGTGCTCGAGGCCTACCATCGCGAACTGCTCGGCGCGCTCGACGCCGAGGCCGGGCTCGAACCCGAGTGGGTCGCCGCCTCCGACTCGAGCGACGGCGCTGCGCACCTCACGCTCGAGGAGTTCCAGGAGCTCGGGGCCGAGCTCGCCGCGGTGCGCGAGCGCTGGTGGGCGCGCGGTCGCGAGCCGCGCGAGGGCGCGCGTCCGGTGCGCTGGATCACCCACGTCTTCCCGAGGGCCGACGCGTGACCTCCCGAGCGGATGCCGCGCGGCCGGCCGCGGCGCCTCGTCGCCGCATCCCGCTGCTCGCGCTCTACGCGGCGCAGCTCTGCTCGCTCGCCGGCAACGCGATCGCCCTCGTCGCCGTCCCGATCATCGTGCTGCAGCAGACCGGCTCCCCGCTCGCGGCGGGTGTCGCGGGCATCTTCGCGACCGTGCCGCTCGTGGTCGGCGGCGCGCTCGGCGGCGTGCTCGTCGACCGGTTCGGCTACCGCGCCTCCAGCATCGCCGCCGACCTCGCGAGCGGGGTGACGGTGCTCGCGATCCCGTTGCTGGATGCCGCGGGGCTGCTCTCGTTCGGCGCGCTGCTCGCGCTCGTGTTCCTCGGCGGGCTGCTCGACGCCCCGGGCGACACCGCGAAGACGGTCCTCATGCCCGATCTCGCCGCCCTGGCCCGGATCCCGCTCGCCCGTGCGGCCGGCGCCCAGTCGGCGGTGCAGCGCACGGCGACCATGGTCGGGGCCGGCGTGGCCGGGGCGCTCGTCGCGCTCGCGGGACCGATGACCGCGCTGGTGGCGGATGCCGCCGGCTTCGCCGTCTCCGCCCTCCTGGTCGCGCTCCTCGTGCCGCGGCCGGCGGCGCTCCGCGGCGACCGAGCCCTCGAGTCGGACGAGGCGGCCGAGACCGCGGGCTCGAGCGTGCAGGCGTTCATCGCCGGCATCCGCTTCGTCTGGCGCACCCCGCTCGCGCGCGGGGTCGTGCTGCTCGTCACGCTGACCAACGCTATCGACGCGGCCGGGATGACCGTGCTGAAGCCCGTCTACGCGTCGCAGGTGCTCGGCGACCCGGCGGTGCTCGGGTTCATGGTCGGCTGCTTCGCGGCGGGCGCCCTCACCGGCTCGGCGCTGTTCGGGATCATCGGCCACCGCGCGTCGGGACGGACGATGTTCGCGATCTGCTTCGTGCTCGCCGGCGCGCCGCCCTACGCGGCGATGGCGCTCGGGGCACCCGTCGAGGTGCTGTTCCCGGTGCTCGCGGCGTCAGGGCTCGCGGCCGGCGCCATCAACCCGATGATCGCGACGGCGCTGTACTCGGTCGTGCCCGACGGCATGCGCGCACGGGTCTTCGGCGCGCTCACGGCGGGCGTGGCGGCGTCGATGCCGGTGGGCGCGCTCCTCGCGGGCGTCTCGGTGGAGGCGTTCGGACCGGGGGTCGTGCTCGCGGGCGCGGCCGTGCTCTACGCGGTGCTCGGGGCGAGCCCACTGCTGCTGCGATCGTTCGACGGGCTGTCGAGTGCCGGGCGCGCGGCATCCGTCGTCGATCGTGACGACGAGGCGGAGGCCGTCGCGGCAGCGGGTGCCCCGCGGTCGGCAGCCGAGGCGGTGCGCTGACCGGTCGCCTCGCCGGCTGCGGCGCGGTTCAGCGGACCTTGCGCGCGCAGTCGATGCAGAGCGTCGCCGTGGGCCGCGCCTCGAGCCGGGCGACCGAGATCTTCTGGCCGCACTTCTCGCAGACGCCGTAGGTGCCGTCGTCGATGCGCGCGAGCGCCCGCTTTACGTCGACGAGCTCGTGCTCGACGTCGTGCAGCACGGCGGTGCGCTGCGACCACTCCTGGCTCATGGTGGGGCCGTCGGGGTCGTGCTCGTCGTCGACGGAGCCGTCGGATCTCGCCTCGCGCACCGCCGTGATGCCCTCGCTCTGCTCGGCGAGCCGCTCCTCGGCCTCCCGGCGTTCGGCGAGCAGCAGCTCCCGGAAGCGCTCGAGTTGCTCCGCGCTGCGGATCCCCGTCACGTGACCACCTCCGTCGTCGTGCATCGGCCGAGCGGATGTCGGAGCCCGCGCCGATGCGGTCCACCGATCCTATGCCCGCCCGCCGTCACGGGCGCCGATCCACGCCGGACCCGCTGTCGGACGGCGCGACTAGCATTGACGCGTGGTCACCGCCCTCTACCGCCGATACCGGCCCGAGACCTTCGCCGAGATGATCGGCCAGTCGCAGGTCACCGAGCCGCTCATGACGGCACTGCGCACCGACCGCGTGAACCACGCCTACCTGTTCAGCGGTCCGCGCGGCTGCGGCAAGACGACCTCGGCCCGCATCCTCGCGCGCTGCCTGAACTGCGCCGAGGGGCCGACCGACACGCCCTGCGGCACGTGCCCGAGCTGCGTCGAGCTCTCACGTGCGGGCGGCGGTTCGCTCGACGTCGTCGAGATCGACGCGGCGAGCCACAACGGCGTCGACGACGCGCGCGACCTGCGCGAGCGCGCCGTGTTCGCTCCCGCTCGCGACCGCTACAAGATCTTCATCCTCGACGAGGCGCACATGGTGACCCCGCAGGGCTTCAACGCCCTGCTCAAGCTCGTCGAAGAGCCGCCCGAGCACGTCAAGTTCATCTTCGCGACGACCGAGCCCGACAAGGTGCTCGGCACCATCCGCTCGCGCACCCACCACTACCCGTTCCGACTGGTGCCGCCCGCGCCGATGCTCGACTACGTGCAGCAGCTCTGCGACGACGAGGGCGTCACGGTCGAGCCCGGCGTGCTCTCGCTCGTCGTGCGGGCCGGCGGCGGCTCGCCGCGAGACACGCTCTCGCTGCTCGACCAGCTCATCGCGGGGTCCGAGGGGTCGACGGTCGGGTACGAGCGCGCGGTCGCGCTGCTCGGGTACACGCACGGCGCCCTGCTCGACGAGGTCGTCGACGCGATCGGCTCGGCCGACGCGGCAGGCGCGTTCGCGGCGGCCGACCGGGTCATGCAGACGGGCCAGGACCCGCGGCGATTCGTCGAAGACCTGCTCGAGCGCCTGCGCGACCTCATCGTGGTCGCGGCGACGAGCCCCGAGGCCGCGGCCGCGGTGCTCCGCGGCGTGCCGGCCGACGAGCTCACGCGCATGGCCGCGCAGGCGGCCGCGTTCGGTCCGGCCGAGCTCTCGCGGGTCGCCGACCTGGTCAACCAGACCCTCACCGAGATGACGGGCGCCACCTCGCCGCGCCTGCACCTCGAGCTCATGCTCGCGCGCGTGCTCGTGCCCGCGAGCGACGAGACCGAGCGGGGGGCGCTCGCGCGGGTCGAGCGGCTCGAGCGCCGGGTCGGCGTGACGGATGCCGCGGGCGACGCCGCGCCGCCGATGCGCGCCTCGGTCGCGCCGTCGGCTCCGGCGCCCACCGCTGCGCCGGCCGAGCCGACGACCGCACCGACCGCGCGCGCGAGTGCTCCGCAGGCGAGCTCGCCCCGAGCCGATACGTCCGCGCCCGCGGCATCCGCACCGGTGGAGGCGTCGGCGCCGGGCGCGCCGCCGACCCCGGTGCCGCCGGCCGAACCCGCGGCGCCCGTCGAGCCTGCTGCGCGTGCGGTCCCGGTCGGGCCGGTGACGCTCGAGCAGGTGCGCGACGCGTGGCCCGAGATCCTCGGGGTGCTCGAACGCACCAAGCGCACGGCCTGGATGGCCGCGCTGACGGCGAAGGTCATCGACTACCGCTCCGACGACGCCGTGCTCGTGCTCGGCTTCCCGAGCCAGAACGACGTGAACGAGCTCCGCGGCGCCACCGGCCTGCAGAGCCCGGCCGAGCTCCTCCGCGGCGCCATCGCCGAGGTGCTCGGCGTGCAGGTCAAGTTCGTGCCGCGCGTGATGGGCGACCGCACCCCGGCGCCGTCGGCACCCGACCGTCCCGAGGGCGGCGCGGCGCCTCGCGGTGGTGCACCCGCGTCCGCGTCGCCGTCGTCGGCACCGGCGACCGAGTCGCGTCCGGCGGGCAGCGACCGGGTGGCTGCGGCCGGCTCCGCGTCCTCCGACCCGACCGGTGGCCCGGCCGCATCCGCTCCTGCTCCTGCTCCTGCGGCTGCGCCGTCCGGACCGGTCGACTCCTGGGCGACCGTGGCGATCCCGACCTCCGATCCAACCGTCGCCGCCCCGGCGGCCGACCCGGCGCCGGCACGCCGGTCGGCTCCCGAGTGGACGACTCCCGCCGCCGAGGGTGCAACGCCCGATCGTCGTTCGGCGACCGCGGTCGCCGAACGGCCCGGCGTCGATGCCGCACCGATCGACGACGTCCCGCCGCCCGATGACGCCGATGCGCCTCCGGCCGACGACGAGCCGCCGTTCGACGCAGCACCGCCCCCGGCCCCCGAGCCGTCCGCGCCGGCGGCTCGACCGACGCGCGCCGCGACCCCGCCGCGTGCGTCCTCGGGCGGCGCTCCCATCCAGCGCTACGGCGAGGCGGTGGTGCGCGACCTGCTCGGCGCGACCTTCCTCGAAGAGGTCGAGGCGCCGCCCGCTCGATTCGGCGAGCGGAGCTAGCGCGTGTACGAGGGCATCGTCCAAGAGCTGATCGACGAGCTCGGCCGGCTGCCGGGCATCGGTCCGAAGTCGGCGCAGCGCATCGCGTTCCACATCGTGCAGACCGAGCAGTTCGACGTGTCCAGGCTCGCCGAGATCCTGCTCGAGGTGCGCGACAAGGTGAAGTTCTGCGAGATCTGCGGCAACGTGGCCGAGCAGTCCACGTGCTCCATCTGCCGCGACCCGCGCCGTGATGCGTCGCTCATCTGCGTGGTCGAGGAGGCGAAGGACGTCGTGGCGATCGAGCGCACGCGCGAGTTCCGCGGCCTCTACCACGTGCTCGGCGGCGCGATCAGCCCGATCGACGGCATCGGGCCCGACGAGCTCCGCATCCGCCAGCTGATGCAGCGCCTCGCCGACGGCACCGTCACCGAGGTCATCATCGCCACCGACCCGAACCTCGAGGGCGAAGCCACGGCGACGTATCTCAGCCGTCTCCTCACGACCCTCGAGATCCGCGTGACCCGCCTCGCCTCGGGCCTGCCCGTCGGCGGCGACCTCGAGTACGCCGACGAGGTCACCCTGGGTCGTGCGTTCGAGGGTCGCCGAGTCGTCGGCTGACGCCGGCGCCACCCATTGACGACCGGATGCCGCGCCGATAGAACGGACCACATGAGCGCAGGCAGCGACTGGGTCGAAGGCTACGTCCGAGCGTGGGAGACCAACGATCCCGACGACATCGCGGCGATCTTCACGGATGACGCGGTGTACGAGTTCAGTCCCGACGATCCCGATGCCCTGCGGGGTCGCGAGGCGATCATCGCCGGGTGGCTCGACTCCAAGGACGAGCCCGACGACTGGGAGTTCGACTGGGAGGTCCTCACCGAGACCGACGACCTCGTGATCGTCCAGGGCCGCACCGACTACCCGGACTCGAAGCTGTACGACAACCTGTGGGTCATCCGGCTCGCGCCCGACGGCCGGGCGACGCGTTTCACCGAGTGGTACATGGAGCGCGATCGCTGAACCGGCGGCGGCGCGAGCCGCCCCTCACCGCATACGTCAGCGGAGGACCTCGACGAGCACCACCCACGCCATGAGGATCGACGCGATCACGGCGATCACGGCGCCGAAGCCGATCACGGCGAGTCCCACGCCGATCGGCCCCGTGAGCACCAGCACCGCCCCGATGGCGAACGCCGCCACCGCCACCATCCCGATCGCGCCCCGCACGATCCGCTCGCCGACGCTGTCGCGACCGCTGCGACGGATGGCGCGGATCGCCGCCACCTGGAAGGCTCCGGCCCCGGCGGCGGCCGCCAGGACGGCGATCGCGTAGACCGCCGTCGAGCCGCCGGGCATGAGACCGACGGCGGACGCGACGATCGCGAGGGCCAGCCCGGCGATCGACGCCCCGGCGCGGGCGGTGAGCTCGGGCGACGACATGATCGCGCTGATGTTGACGGACATCGCGACGATGAGCAGGCCCGCGAGCGCCGCGGCCGCACCGACCATCGCGACGTTGAAGTCGGTCCAGCCCTCGAGCGCCTCCGCCATGGCCGCACTCTACTCCCGCCGACGCGCGCGGTCCGGGGCCGGTCGTCACATGGCGGGGCGAGAATGCGCCCCGCCGTATGATGGACGTTCCGGCGCCGGGTGATCATCTCCCCGGCCCAGACACCCCCGGGAGCGCCCACGTGAGCTTGATCGTGCAGAAATACGGCGGATCGTCCGTCGCCGATGCGGAGAGCATCAAGCGGGTCGCGAAGCGCATCGTCGAGACCCGCAAGGCGGGCAACGATGTCGTGGTCGCGGTCTCCGCGATGGGCGACACGACCGACGAGCTGCTCGACCTGGCCAACGAGGTCACGCCGCTCCCGGCACCCCGCGAGCTCGACATGCTGCTGTCGGCGGGCGAGCGCATCTCGATGGCGCTGCTCGCGATGGCGATCAAGAGCATGGGCCACGAGGCGCGCTCGTTCACGGGCAGCCAGGCGGGCATGATCACGGATGCCACGCACGGCGCCGCCCGCATCGTCGACGTCACCCCGGTCCGCCTCCGCGAGGCGCTCGACGAGGGCGCGGTCGTCATCGTCGCCGGGTTCCAGGGCTTCAACCGCGACACGCGCGACATCACCACCCTCGGCCGTGGCGGCAGCGACACGACCGCGGTGGCGCTGGCGGCGGCGCTCGACGCCGACGTGTGCGAGATCTACACCGACGTCGACGGCGTGTTCACGTCCGACCCGCGCGTGGTGAAGAAGGCGCGCAAGCTCGACCGCATCACGAGCGAGGAGATGCTCGAGCTCGCGTCATCCGGTGCCAAGGTGCTGCACATCAGGGCCGTCGAGTACGCGCGCCGTCACGGGGTGACCCTGCACGTGCGCTCGTCGTTCAACAACAGCGAGGGGACCGTCGTCTACGACCCCGAGCGCCTTCCCGAAGGAGAAACTGTGGAAGAGTCCGTCATCGCCGGTGTGGCGGTCGACCTGGGCCAGGTCAAGATCACGGTCGTCGGCGTGCCCGACGTGCCGGGGGCCGCGGCGAAGATCTTCAAGATCGTCGCGAACACGAACGCGAACGTCGACATGATCGTGCAGAACGTCTCGGCCGCGGCGACGGGTCGCACCGACATCTCGTTCACCGTGCCGAAGTCCGACGGCGAGCGATCGCTGAAGGCGCTGTCCGAGGCGCAGGAGTCGCTCGGCTTCGAGTCGCTGCAGTACGACGACCAGATCGGCAAGCTGTCGCTGGTCGGCGCCGCGATGCGCTCGGCGGCGGGCATCTCGGCGAAGCTGTTCGAGGCGCTGTACGACGCGGGCATCAACATCGAGATGATCTCGACGTCCGAGATCCGCATCTCGGTGGTCACGCGCGCCGACTCGGTGAACGCGGCCGCGCGTGCGGTGCACACCGCGTTCGAGCTCGACGGCGACGCCGACGCGGTCGTCTACGCGGGCACGGGCCGCTAGTCGCGAACGGATGCCGGGACGCGGCGTCCCGCGCGGCGTCCATCGAACGACTGCCGGATTTGAGGAGAAGGCTGCCAGATCAGGACCGAGCGCCCCGCTCTCGGCCGACGCTCGGTCGAACTCCTGAATACTGGATGCCACGAGAGGGAGCACCATGCCACACGGAGTGAACATCGGCGTCGTCGGCGCCACCGGACAGGTCGGCGCGGTCGTGCGCCGGCTCCTCGAGGACCGCGACTTCCCCGTCGCGTCGATCCGCTACTTCGCCTCGGCGCGCTCGGCGGGCACGACGCTGCCGTTCCGCGGCGAGGACATCGTCGTCGAGGATGCCTCGACGGCCGACCCCACGGGCCTCGACATCGCGATCTTCTCGGCGGGCGCGACCCTGTCGAAGGCGCAGGCGCCGCGGTTCGCCGCAGCGGGCGTCACCGTCATCGACAACTCGAGCGGATGGCGGATGGACCCCGACGTGCCGCTCGTGGTCAGCGAGGTGAACCCGCACGCGATCGCCGAGGCGCGCAAGGGCATCATCGCCAACCCCAACTGCACGACGATGGCCGCGATGCCGGTGCTGAAGGTGCTGCACGACGAGGCGGGCCTCGAGCGACTGATGGTCGCGACCTACCAGGCCGTGTCCGGCGCCGGGCTCGCGGGCGGCGAGGAGCTGCTCGAGCAGGCCAAGGCGGCCGTCGAGCAGGATGCGATCGAGCTCGTGCACGACGGCTCGGCCGTGACGATGCCCGAGCCGAAGAAGTTCCCCCGCCCCATCGCGTTCGACGTGATCCCGCTCGCCGGCTCGATCGTCGATGACGGCGACCTCGAGACCGACGAGGAGAAGAAGCTCCGCAACGAGAGCCGCAAGATCCTCGAGCTGCCGGGCCTCCGCGTCGCGGGCACCTGCGTGCGCGTGCCGGTCTTCACGGGGCACTCGCTGTCGATCCACGCCGAGTTCGCCAACGACATCACGCCCGAGCGCGCGACCGAGCTGCTCGCCGAGGCGCCCGGGGTCCAGCTCAGCGACATCCCGACGCCCCTGCAGGCCGCCGGCACCGACCCGAGCTACGTCGGGCGGATCCGCCGCGACCAGTCGGCGCCCGAGGGTCGCGGACTCGTGCTCTTCGTGTCGAACGACAACCTGCGGAAGGGTGCGGCGCTGAACGCCGTGCAGATCGCCGAACTCGTCGCCGCGGAGCTGCCGGCGAAGGTCTGACGACCCGCGAACTCACGCCCCGGGCGAGGCCGACGGATGCCGCGCCCGGGGCGTTCGCGTGCCGTGACCGAATCGTGATCGAAACGCCCCGTCGGACGCGGTTCAGGGCATATCTCTCCGCTTCGCGCGAGCCCTAGGCTGAGCAAGACCATGACGTGGTGATCGGCGGCCTTCCCACCCGCCGTTCGACCCTGCCCGCGCCCGGTCGCCTCCGTATCCGAACACCCACTTCCCTCCAGGAGCCCCCTCCCATGAAGTCACCCCGTGCGTTCGCTGCTGCCCTCGTGCTCGCTGCCGGCGCCGTCGCATTCACCGCCGCCCCGGCGTACGCCACCCCGGACGGCACCAACGTCTGCCCCGAGTTCGACACCGGCCACCTCTCCGCGAACGGTGAGGCGGAGTGGACCGCGGTCGCCCCCGAGGGGCAGCTGATCGCCCAGATCTGCGTGAAGGCCGGTTCGGCCAAGCAGGGTCTCGGTCCCGAGCTGATCACGCTCGACCCGTACGCCGAGTCGGTCACCTTCCGCCACAGCTCCGGCAAGGACATCAGCCACTACTCGGTCGCGTACGTCGAGGCCACCGAGACCATGCCGCCGGCGACGCCGGGCGACGGCGACCCGGTGGGCGGCGGCGACCCGGTGGGTGGCGGCGACGGTGATGGCGACCCCGTGGGTGGCGGCGACGGCGACGGCGAGCCGGTCGTCGGCGAGCCGATCGACGGCGAGACCGACCCGGTCGGCGGCGGTGACGGCGAGGGCGACCCGGTCGGCGGTGGCGAGGCCACCGAGACGAAGGCGGAGCTGGCGGCGACCGGCTTCGAGAACGGCTGGCTCCTCTTCGCCGGCTTCGGCGCGATCGCCCTGGGCGGCGGTCTCGCGGCCACGCGCATCGTCGCGGCCAAGCGTCGCTGACCCGGCGTCTCGCAACGGCCCGTCCCGCTCCGCGGGGCGGGCCGTTGCCAATTCGTGACCGGAAAGCGGCGGTATACCTCCCTTTCGGGGGGCTGTCCTCATTTGTGAGGACACATAGGCTGAGCGCAACCGTCCAATGGTGATCGGCGGAATCCCCAGCCGCCGGTCTCACCCTGCCCACTGGCCGACAAATCCGAGTACCCGTCACCCGCCAGGAGCCCCTCATGAAGTCAACCCGTCTGTTCGCTGCTGCCCTGCTGCTCGCCGGCGGGGCGGTCGCATTCTCGACTGCCCCGGCGTACGCCGAGGAGCCCACGAACGAGAAGGTCTGCGAGAACTTCGACACCGGCCACCTCTCCGCCAACGACCAGGAGGAGTTCACGGCGTACGCGCCCGAGGGCTACCTCATCGCGGAGATCTGCGTGAAGGCCGGGTCCGCCAACCAGGGCGACGGCCCGCACTACATCGTGGTGGACCCGCCCGCCGAGTCGTACACGTTCTCGCACCCGTCGGGCAAGGAGATCAGCCACTACTCCGTCCGCTACGTCAAGGACACCCACACGACCCCGCCGTCGACGCCGGTCCACACCGACCCGGCCGGTGGCGGTGACGGTGGCGGCAAGCACTCCGAGGCGCCGAAGGGCGGCGGCGAGCAGCTCGCCGAGACCGGCTTCGACAACGGCTGGCTGCTCTTCGCCGGCCTCGGCGCGATGGCGCTCGGTGGCGCGATCGCCGCGCCGCGCATCGCGGCGGCGAAGCGTCGCTGATCCGTCCGCATCACGGCCGACCGGCCCGTCCCGCATCGCGCGGGGCGGGCCGGTCGGCCGTTCTGCGGCATCCGCTCGTCACGGACGACCACCTGGTCGAAGCACACATCCGCGCCCACTTACACTGGAACCCGTGACTTCCGAGGAGACCGTCGACGTCGTGCTGATCGGCGGGGGCATCATGAGCGCTACGCTCGGCTCCCTGCTCTCGAGGCTGCAGCCCGATTGGAGCATCCGCGTCTACGAGCGGCTGGGTCGCGTGGCGCAGGAGTCGTCGAACCCCTGGAACAACGCGGGCACCGGCCACGCGGCGCTGTGCGAGCTGAACTACATGCCCGAGGCGCCCGACGGCAGCGTGAGCGCCGCGAAGGCCGTGCAGATCAACGAGCAGTTCCAGGTGAGCCGGCAGTACTGGGCCCACCTCGTCGAAGACGGCTCGCTGCCCGAGCCTCGCAGCTTCATCAACTCCACCCCGCACATGACGTTCGTGCGCGGCAAGGCCAACATCGAGTACCTCAAGAAGCGCGTCGAGGCGCTCGAGGGCCAGCCGCTGTTCGCCGGTATGGAGTACACCGAGGACCTCGACACGATCGCCGAGTGGGCGCCGCTGCTCGCCAAGAAGCGCAACCCGAAGGCGAAGGTCGCGGCGACCCGCATCGAGTCCGGAACGGACGTCGACTACGGCGCCCTCACCGTGCAGCTCATGCGCGACCTCGAGTCGCGCGGCGCGTCGATCCGCACCGACCACCAGGTGACGTGGCTGAAGCGCCAGGAGGACGGCACGTGGCGGATCCGCGTCCGCAACCTCGTGGGCGGCAACGTGCACACCGTGCGCGCCCGTTTCGTGTTCGTCGGCGCGGGGGGCGGGGCGCTCGCCCTCCTGCAGCACTCGGGCATCCCCGAGATCCGCGGCTACGGCGGCTTCCCGATCTCGGGCCAGTTCCTCCGCACCACCAACCCGAAGCTCGTGGCGCAGCACCAGGCGAAGGTCTACGGCAAGGCCGCCGTGGGCGCACCGCCGATGTCGGTGCCGCACCTCGACACCCGGGTGGTCGACGGTGAGACGTCGCTGCTGTTCGGGCCGTACGCGGGCTTCACGCCGAAGTTCCTCAAGACGAGCACGTGGTTCGACCTGCCGTTCTCCATCCGCACCCACAACCTCGGGCCGATGCTGCAGGTGGGCCTGCGCAACTTCGACCTCGTGAAGTACCTCATCTCCGAGCTGCTCGCCTCGCGCGAGAAGAAGATGGCGGCGCTGCGCGAGTTCATGCCCACGGCCAAGACCGAGGACTGGGAGCTCATCACGGCCGGCCAGCGCGTTCAGGTCATGAAGAAGGACCCGGAGAAGGGCGGCATCCTGCAGTTCGGCACCGAGGTGATCTCGGGCGCCGACGGCACGATCGCCGGTCTGCTGGGTGCGTCGCCGGGGGCCTCGGTGTCGGTGCCGATCATGCTCGAGGTCATGGGCAAGTGCTTCCCCGACCGCATGGGCGACTGGGAGCCGAAGCTGCGCGAGATGATCCCGTCGCTCGGCACGAACCTCTCCGACGACCCGGAGGCGGCAGCGGAGTCGCTCGCGCGCACCGCGGCCGTGCTGCAGCTCACCCCGAGCACGGCGCTCGTCGCCAAGTAGCGCTCCGCGCCCCGCTGGTCGAGTGGGACGCGAAGCGCCCGTATCGAGACCCCCCAAACCAAACCTCGACCAACCCGCGCGGGTCTGCTACAGTCGACCCCGCTATGAAGTGAGCACATCCCATCGTCCCGCGCCCGAGGCGCCGTTGACACCGGGGTGTGCTCCTTCCACTGATCGCGACAGTGTTCGCGCGCACCCAGGCGACGGCAGATGCCCGGCGGGATCCATCACCCGCTCCCGGGCCGTCGTCGCCGTCCACGCGTGACGTCGGGCCGTGTCCGACGCGTCGTCCGCGCCCGCTGAAGCGCGCGTTCGCACGCCGACGGCCCGGGAGCCTCCTCGCGAAGGGGCTCCGCCTCATGTCAGTCACCCATTCCCACTCATCCCACCTCCGCGTCGACGGCCTGTCGGTCGCGTTCGGCGACCGCCGGGTGCTGTCCGACCTCGATCTCACCGTCGCCCCGGACCGTCGCCTGGGGCTCATCGGCGAGAACGGCGCGGGCAAGTCCACCCTGCTGCGTGTCATCGCGGGCGACGTCCTCCCGGGCGCCGTCGTCGACGGGCGCATCGCCCGGCCGTCGCGCACGGGCCTGCTCTTCCAGGAGCTGCCGTTCGACCCGGCGGATCGCGTCGACGAGGTGCTCGAGGCATCCGTCGCCGACGTGCGGGCGATCGAGGTCGAACTCGACGCCGCGGCCTCGGCGCTGTCGGCGCCCGAGTCCAAGTCGACGGATGCCGCAGCCGCCCGTGCGGCCGACCGGTACGCCGTCGCCCTCGAGGCGGCCGAGCGCGCCGACGTGTGGTCGGTCGAGCGGCGCCGCGACGAGTTGCTCGACGGACTGGGGCTCGCCGGGCTCGGTCGCGACCGGCGCATCGGCGAGCTGTCCGGCGGTCAGCGCAGCCGGTTCGCGCTCGCGGCGCTGCTGCTGTCGTCGCCGGATGCGCTCCTGCTCGACGAACCCACGAACCACCTCGACGACGATGCCGCCGGGTTCCTCGAGGAGCGCCTCCGTGCGTGGCGCGGACCGGTCGTGTTCGCCAGCCACGACCGGGCGTTCCTCGACCGCGTGGCGACTGGCCTGCTCGACCTGGATCCGGGGCGGGCGGGTGCTGCGGCACTCGCGCGAACCGGGTCGGCCCCGGCGGGCGCCGGGTCGCGTGAGGCGGTGCTCGCGGCATCCGTCGGCACGGTGTTCGGCGGGTCGTTCAGCGAGTACCTGGCGGTGCGCGCGGAGGAACGCGCTCGCTGGGCGCGGCAGCACGACGAGGAGCAGTCCGAGTTGCGGCGGCTGCGGGTCGTGGTCGCCGAGCGCGCCCGCGATGTCGCGCACGGTCGTGCGGCGCGCGACAACGACAAGTTCCTGAAGCACTTCAAGCGCGAGAACGTCGAGCAGGCGGTCTCGCGGCGGGTGCGCAACGCCGAGCTGCGCCTCGCGGAGCTGGAGCGTACGCAGGTGGCCCGGCCGCCGTCGCCGATGGCGTTCGCGGGCATCCCGTCGGGGTCGCACGCGCTCGAGGGCGACGACGGGCAACTGCTGCACGTGGCGGACGTGGCGGTCGACGGGCGCCTCGAGCTCGATGCGCTGCATGTCGGACCGCTCACGCGGCTGCTCATCACGGGCGCGAACGGTGCCGGCAAGTCCACCCTGCTCGCGCTGCTCGCGGGGCGTCTCGCGCCGGATCGCGGCACGGTGCGACGGCGCCGAGGGCTCCGCGTCGGCCTGCTCGAGCAGGACGTGCGGTTCGCCGATCCGGATGCCACGCCGAGGGTGCTGTACGAGCGGGCGCTGGGGGAGCGGCGCGCCGAACGCGTGCCGCTCGCCGACCTGGGCCTCATCGGCTCGCGCGACCTCGATCGGCCCGTGGGCCGGCTCTCGGTCGGGCAGCAGCGGCGGCTCGCGCTCGCGCTGGTGATCGCCGCGCCGCCGCACGTGTTCCTGCTCGACGAGCCGACGAACCACCTGTCGCTGGCCCTGGCCGGCGAGTTGGAGGAGGCGCTCGGCGCGTACCCCGGCGCGGTGCTCGTCGCGAGCCACGACCGGTGGCTTCGTCGCCGCTGGGATGGGGAGGAGCTCGCGCTCCGGCCGCATCCGGCCGGCGCGCTCGCCGCGACGTAGGACACTCCGCGGAATGCAGGACGCGCGCCGCCCTGCGCGTCCTGCATTCCGCTCCTCGTCCTGTTCCAGCCGGCGCCGGTCGGCAGGTGGTGAGCGGATGCGGCGGCTCGGCACGCCTCGACATCCGCTTGCCCTCAATTCGAACGTGTGTTCGAATAGCGGGGTGAGGTGGAACACGCAGGAACTCGGCGTCGAGCAGCAGGGCACGCTGCCGGGCCTCGCTCGCCTGAACAACCTCGTGAGGTCGGTGCAGACGCCGGAGTTCGCCGGGGTCACGTTCCACGAGGTGCTGGCCAAGTCGGCGCTGAACAAGGTGCCCGGCCAGTCCTACGTGCCGTTCGGGTGGACCATCAATCCCTACCGGGGCTGCCAGCACGCGTGCGCCTACTGCTTCGCCCGGCCGACGCACGAGTACCTCGACCTCGACGCGGGCGACGACTTCGATCGCGAGATCATCGTCAAGGTCAACGTCGCCGAGGTGCTGCAGCGCGAGCTCGTGAGGCCGTCGTGGCAGCACGAACCGGTCGCGCTCGGCACCAACACCGACCCCTACCAGCGTGCCGAGGGGCGGTACTCGCTCATGCCGGGCATCATCGACGGGCTCGCGTCGAGCGGCACGCCGTTCA
Source organism: Agromyces indicus (assembly GCF_031432295.1). NCBI lineage: Bacteria > Bacillati > Actinomycetota > Actinomycetes > Micrococcales > Microbacteriaceae > Agromyces > Agromyces indicus. The sequence continues at coordinate 1,202,046 of NZ_JAVKGS010000001.1, forward strand.
GCATCCTCACCAAGGGCACGCTGCTGCGGCGCGACCTGCCGCTGCTGCAGGCGGCGCGCGAGCACGTACCGGTCGACCTGGCGATGTCGATCGCCGTGTACGACGACGAGGTGCAGCGGTCGATCGAACCGGGTACCCCGACGACCGCGGCACGGCTCGCGACGGTCACGGCGGCGCGTGAGGCGGGCTTCGACTGCTCGGTGTTCCTGATGCCGATCCTGCCGTACCTGACCGACACGCGAGCCCATCTCGACGAGGCGGTCCGCCGGGCCAAGGCGGCCGGCGCCACGAGGCTCGTCTACTCGGCGCTGCACCTGCGGGGGTCGGTCAAGCCCTGGTTCTTCTCCTGGCTCGCGCGCGAGCACCCGGAACTCGTCGACCGCTATCGCGCCATGTACCCGGGGGCGAGCGCCTATGCGCCGAAGGAGTACCGGGCCTGGCTGGCCGAGCGGATGCGGCCGTTGCTCCGCGCGCACCGGCTCGAGCGCGGCCGTGAAGACGTCGTGACGGGCGGCGTGGCATCCACGGCCCCGAGGCGAACCGCCGCCGCCGCCTCCGGCCTTGCGGCGGCCTCACCCACCATGCTGTTCTGACAACTGGGATAATCCTTCAAGGCAGGACGCGAACACCCGCCGGCGGATGGGAGCACGATGACCCTGGGCCTTCCCGAGCACCTCGCGGGAGCGTCCCTGGGTCGAGCGCTCACCCGCGCCGGCCACAGTGCCGCCGCGGTGTGCCTGCTCGCCGCGATGGCCATCGCCGCGGCGTCCGTCGTCGACGGTCGGGCCTGGGGCCTGCCGGAGCCGCGCGCCTCGGCCATGCTCGTGCTGCTGCTCCTGGCCGCGCAGGCGGCCGCGCAGGCGGCGCTGATGCGGTGGCCCAACGTCACGCTCACGGTCGTCACGCTCATGGTGGGCGGTGGCGTGGCGTTCGTGCTGACCGAGCTCATCATGCAGCCGGGCAGCGACTTCGAGAGCACGAACAACGCCATGCTGGCGCTGCCCCGGGTCGCCCTCGTGCTCCTCGGCGGCGCCGGCTTCGGCTCCCGCATCGCCGTCACGTGGGCCGCGCTCGGCTGGGGCATCGGCGAGGCGGCGACGCTCCTCGCGGTCGCGCTGAACGATGCGGCCGCCGTCGACTGGTCCGGCGCCGGTGTCTGGGTGCCGAACGTGACCGCCGCCGCCGCATTCGTGATCATGACCATCGTGCGCACCTTCGACGGCATCTCCCGTCGGAGCGCCGCGAGGCAGGAGGCGGGTCTCTACCGGGCGACGCAGCAGACCCGCGAACTCGCCATCCGCCACGACTACGAGCTCCGCGCCATCGCTCGCCTGCACGACACCGCGCTCAGCCACCTCATCGCCGTGGCGACCGCCGGGTCGGGGCCGATCGCGGAACGGCTGCGTTCGGACATCCGTCACGACCTCGCGCTCATCGTCGGGCGCGACTGGGCCATCGACCACGCCGACCACGTGGTCGATGACGATGCGTGGCAGCGTGGCGCGCGGCGTGCCGCATCGAGCGCCCGGCCCGACGCCGCGCGCGGTCGCTCTCCGCTCGCTGCGTCGACACTGACCGCGACGGCCGCCGACGCGGCCGGCACGGTCGGCGTCGAAGCCGACGCCGGGCCGGCACCGCTGGCCGATGCCATCGACGTCGCGCGGCACGCCGGTCTCGAGGTGCACCTGTCGGGGGACCCATCGGCGCTGCGCCGGATCGACCCGGGGCGCCGCGAGGCGCTCGAGGCGGCCGTGGCGCAGTGCCTGATCAACGTGGTGCGGCACGCGGGTGTCGACGAGGTCGAGGTCGCGGTGGGGCCGGGGGAGTCCGAGCTGACCGTCGCCGTCGTCGACGGCGGTGCCGGATTCGACGTCGCGGGCGTTCCGCCGGACCGCATCGGCCTGCGGACCTCCATCCGCGGGCGGATCGAGCAGGAGGGGGGCACCGTCCAGGTGTGGTCGCGTCCCGGCGTGGGCACGACCGTGCTGCTCAGCGTTCCGGTGGAGGGGGTCGGCCGATGAGGGGCACGATCCGGATGACGCAGCAGGAGGTCGACCCCCTGGGCGGCATCGCCGCGGTCCCGCTGGTTGGTGCGGGCGCCATCGGCACGACCACGATGGCGATCGCCCTGACGTGGTGGCACCGGGACGAGATCAACTCGCCGGCCGCCGCCATCCTCGCCATCGCGCTGGTGGCCGTGGCGGGGCTGGTCGCGTGGGTGTCGGCACTGCCCGGTCGCGCGCCCTTCACCCTGGAACGACTCGGGCTCGTGGTCTTGCTCGCGTTGGGCGGTGCGGTCGCCGAGTACGTGAGCACGATCGGACGTGACCGGTACCTGTACGACGACTTCGGTCCGCTCTCGGTGGGTCTGCTGCTGCTCGCGCTGGCCCCGTTCTGCTCGTGGGTGGCGCTGCTGGTCGCCGGCACGCTCGGCGCCGTCGTCGTGGCGATCCTCGGCCTCGGCTCGGCCGGTGCGGCGGTCACGGCCGCGCCCGCGCTGTCGTTCGCGCTGCTCAACGCGGTGGCCGTCTTCGCACCGGCTGCGGCTGCGGCGGCCTACTCCGCGTCGGTGGTCTCCGAGACGCTCGCGTGGCAGCGGCGCACCAATGCGGTGGCGCTCGAGAACGAGGCCGCGCTCCGCACGGGCATCGCCCGGTCGGTGCAGCAGGGCCGCGTCTCGGTGCTGAGCCGCGAGGTGCTCCCGTTCCTCGCGCAGGTCATGACCGCCGACCGGATCTCCGTGGCGGATGCCGACCGCGCGCGCGAGCTCGCCGACGCCCTCCGGCGCGCGCTCCGGGCGGGCATCGAGTCCACCTGGCTCGACGAGCTCGCCTCGTCGACGACGGCCATGCGCAGCGTGCCCGTCACGGTCCATGACGAGGCTGCCGCGGCGGCCCTGCTGCGCGACGAGCAGCGCGCGGCCATCACCGCGCTCATCGTGTGGTTGGCCGACGAACGCCGGGCGGTGGCGATCACGATCGCGTTCGCCACGCCGACCGAGCGGGAGTCGCGGATCACGGTGACGGCACGCCCCGGGGCAGGCGCGCTCGGGCGTCGCGACATCGACCGGTTCGTGGCTGTGGCACGCGCCGTCGGGCTGCGCGGCGAGGTGTCCGCCACGGGGGAGAATATCCGTGTGGAGTTCCGACATGACGCCTGATGATGATGTCCGGCGCGAACCGGGCGACGAGCGCGAGACTCGCCCGCTCGTTCGGGTGGGCATCCTCGACGATCATGCCGTCATCGTCGACGGCATCGCGTTCTGGATCGCCGAGAACGCTCCCGATGTCCAGGTCGCCATCCGTGCGACCCGCTGGATCGACCTGATCCGCGACGAGGCGTTCCCCGTCGACATCGTGCTGATGGACCTCCAGCTCCCGGAGTCCGTGTCGATCGAGTCCCGCATCCGCGCATGCCGCGCCGCCGGCTGCGAGGTCGTCGTCGTGACGGCGCTCGACGACGCCGAGTCCCGCGAGCGCTCCCTCGCGGCCGGTGCGGTGGCGTTCGTGCCGAAGACCCTTCCGGTCCGCGAGGTCATCGAGGTGGTGCGGCGGGTGGCGCGCGGTGAGCGCGTGCCGAAGCGGCCGCGGGCTCGCGACGAGCAGGCGGCTGCGGCATCCGCGCCCCCCACCGGCGCCGAGGTCGCCGATGCTGCGCTGAGCGCCGCCGAGCAGCGGGCGGTGACGTTGTACGTGCAGGGCCTGTCGACCAACGAGGTGGCCCGTCGCATGGAGATCGGGTACGAGACCGCGAAGACCTACCTGCGCCGCGCGCGCGACAAGTACGCGAAGGTCGGCCGTCCGGCCGGTCGACGCTCCGAACTCATCCGTCGCGCGGCGGAGGACGGGATCCTCGAATAGATGGCGAAGCTGTACTTCCGGTACGGGGCGATGAACTCCGGCAAGTCGACGGCGCTGCTGCAGGCCGCCTTCAACTACGAGGAGCGCGGGCACCAGGTGCTGCTGGCGAAGCCGGCGGTCGACACGAAGGGCGACCGCGACATCGTGTCGCGACTCGGCGTCGTGCGCGAGGTCGACTTCACGATCGGGCCCGACGACCAGGTGCTCGAGGTGTTCCAGCGGTATCGCACGCCCGTCATCGAGGCGCACGGCCGTGACGTGAGCTGCCTGCTCGTCGACGAGGCGCAGTTCCTCACCGGCGACCAGGTCGACGACCTGCTGCGCATCGCCCTGCTCGACGACATCCCCGTCCTCGCGTACGGCATCCGCACCGACTTCCAGACGGCCGCCTTCCGGGGGAGCCGACGGCTGCTCGAGGTCGCGCACAGCCTCGAGGAACTGAAGACGATCTGCCGGTGCGGCCGCAAGGCGATCTTCAACGGCCGGCGGGTCGACGGGCGGTACATCTTCGACGGCGACCAGGTCGCGATCGACGGCGTCGAGGTGACGTACGAGTCGCTGTGCGGCGTCTGCTACCTGCAGGAGAGCGGCGGGGTGCTGAACGGCCGTCACTGACGGTGAGCGGATGCCGCGGCATCCGCTCGACCCCGTCACATCAGCAGCAGCACGAGGGTCAGGTTGAAGACGGCGTGCGCGACGAACGCACCGCCGAGTCGTCCCGTGGTCGCGACCAGCGCGCCGACCGCGCAGCCGAGGACGAAGGTGCTGAGGCCCACGGTCCAGGCGCCCGACGGGGTGGCGGCGTCGAGCGTGTGCAGGAGCGCGAACACGGCGGCGGCGACCACGACCCCCGTGGCTGCGGCGGCGCGGGGGCGGCTGCCCGCCGCCCGGGCGGTGTCGGCCACGGCGGGTTGGGTGAGGCCACGGAAGAAGAGCTCCTCGACGAGCGGCGCGAGCAGCACCGGCGCGATGAGCAGTCCCACCCACCAGGTGACCGGGTCGAGTTCGAGGCGGATGCCGCCTGCGGGCATGACGCCCGTGAGGCCGGCCTGGATCAGGGTCGCGGTGGCGCGGGCGAGCAGGCCGACGCCGATGCCGAGGAGCACGTCGAGCGGCGTGATCCGGAGCAGACGGCGCCACCGCACCGGGTTCCGCCGCGCCGACACGGCGACGGCCGCGCCGAGCGGCACCCACACCGCGAGGTAGGCGCCCGAGACCTGCAACCACGTCGGCATGATCACGCGGCGCGTGAGGTCCGCGAAGGCGAGGGTCAGCACCAGGGCCGTCACCACGGCGATGGCCGCGATCGCCAGCTCGGTCGATCGTGTCGCGCGTGGTGGCGAAATGGGGGACATGTCGCCACTGTAGCGAGGTGCCTCGGCATGCGAGGACACGCCGCCGTGTCGGCGCGTGGAGGCGTCGTTATCGAACTGTTATCCACCCCTCGTCCGGGGGTCAAATCGCCGGGATATCGGGCGAAAGTGTCCTCGCAAGGGGGGACATCGGTCCCACGAAATGCGGACATGCGCCTCCTTTCGGAGTGTGCAAGCGTGGGCCGCGGGCAGGTCGACGAGTTCTCCCGGCGTCAGTTCAGGTTTTGCCCGTATGGCACCATTGGGGGACGTCGGCGGCGCAAGGGGGGAGCGCCGACCGACGTTTTTCGTTGTCTGCGGACGTGAGGGGTGGCACACATGGAGCTGCGGGACTATCTGCGCATCCTTCGCGGATCGTGGGTGCTCATCTCGGTGCTCGCGCTCCTCGGCATCGGCGCCGGCGCGGCCTACTCCATCGTCACCACGCCGAAGTTCAGCTCGTCGGCCAAGGTCTTCGTGTCGACGTCGAACGGCACCACGGTCACCGAGCTGCAGCAGGGCAACACCTTCACCCAGCAGCGCGTGAAGACGTACGCCGACCTCGTCACCACTCCGATCGTGCTGCTGCCGGTGATCGACCAGCTGAGCCTCGACCTCACCGGTGAGCAGCTCGCCGAGCAGGTCACGGCCACCGCTCCGCTCGACACGACCCTCATCGAGATCACCGTCACGGATGTCGACCCCGCGCTCGCCGCCGAGATCGCGACGGCCGTGAGCGAGAGCCTCACCGAGGTGGTCGAGTCCATCGAGGCGTCGCAGACCCCCGAGGGCGAGCCGACCAGTCCCGTGCGCTTGACGCTCGTGCAGCACGCCGCCGTGCCCCAGGCACCGGTGAGCCCCAACGTGCCGCTCAACGTCGCGCTCGGCGGGCTGGTCGGCCTCGCTCTGGGCATCGGCCTCGCGGTCCTCCGCGAGACCCTCGACACCCGCATTCGCAACGAGCGCGACGTGGAGCTCGTCACGGAGACGCCCATCATCGGCGGGATCGTCTTCGACCCGAAGGCCAACGAGCGTCCGCTCATCGTGCACGCCGACCCGCAGTCGCCGCGCGCCGAGTCGTTCCGCACCCTGCGCACGAACCTGTACTTCCTCGATGCCGACCGCACCAACCGCGCGTTCGTGGTGACGAGCTCGGTCGAGTCCGAGGGCAAGTCGACGACGACCGCGAATCTCGCGATCGCCCTGGCCGATGCCGGTGCGCGAGTGCTGCTCGTCGACGCCGACCTGCGCCGTCCCAAGCAGGCCGACTACCTCGGTCTCGAGGGTGCGGTGGGACTCTCCGACGTGCTGATCGGCCGCGCCGACCTGCAGGACGTCGTGCAGCGCTGGGGTCGCAACAGCATGTTCGTGCTGCCCGCCGGCGCCATCCCGCCGAACCCGAGCGAGCTGCTCGGCTCGACCGCCATGGTCGAGCTGATCGCGGAGGCGAACCGGTCGTTCGATGTCGTGCTCTTCGACTGCCCGCCGCTGCTCCCGGTGACGGATGCCGCGATCCTCGCGCGCAACGTCGGCGGCACGATCGTCGTGGTGGCCGCCGGGCGGACGCACCGGGGTCAGCTGAAGGGCGCCATGGCGGCCCTCGCGAACGTCGACGCGCCGGTGTCCGGCGTGGTGATCACGATGCTGCCGACCAAGGGTCCGGACGCCTACGGGTACGGCCGCTACGGGTACGGCTACGGCTACGGGTACGCCTCCGAGGCGCCGGCGGTGACGGCTCCATGACGTTCCATGTCCTCTCCGTCTGCACGGGCAACGTCTGCCGGTCTCCGTTCGCGGCCCAGCTGCTCGCGGCGCGACTCGCGGAGGCGGGCATCGACGTCGAGGTGACGAGCGCGGGGACGCACGCGCTGGTGGACAGCCCGATGACCCCGGAAGCGGCCGCGATGTCGCGGCGTGCCGGGGTCGATCCGGACGCGCACGCGGGTCGCCAGCTCACCGCCGAACTCGTGCAGGCGTCCGACCTGATCCTCGTCGCCGCCCGCGAACACCGTGCCCGGGTGCTGCAGCTCGTGCCGCGCGCGTCGCGGCGCACCTTCACGCTCCGCGAGTTCGCACGCATCGCCGACTTCGTGGCGCGGGCGCGCACCGTCGATCCGTCGTTCACGTTCGCCTCCGACGACCCGGCGGCTCGCGTCGAGGAGATCGCAGTGTCGCGCGGCCTCGCCGAACCCCCCGCGACTCCGCAGGACGACGACGTCGTCGATCCCTATCGCCGCTCACCCGAGGTGTATGCCGAGGCGGAGCGCCTGATCACCGTCGCCGTCGACGGTGTGGCACGGGCGCTCGCCGCGACTGCTTCGGGAGGTCGCGGTGCCGCGTAGGTCGTCTCGTCCTTCCATCCGCCAGGGCACCGGTCGGTGGCCGATCATCGGTCTGGTGCTGCTCCTCGCGGCGGATGCCGCGCTCATCTGGTACGCGATGGATGCGTCGCGCGCGTCGGTGCTCCCGGCATCCGCGGCCGGGTCGCCGGCCCAGTTGCCGGTGCTGCCCGAGAGCACGCCCACGGAGGTCGCACCGACGCCGGTTCCCACCCCCGCTGACGTGGCGAACGCCGCGCCGGTCTCGGTGGTCCTCGCGGCGTTCGACGACCGGGTCGCGTACCGTGCGGCGATGGGCTCGTGCCCGACCGCGCGCGGCGTCGTCGAGGTGACGACCGACGGCGGGGCCACCTGGGCACCGGCCCAGCTCGCCGAGGCGAGTGCGCCGGCGGCCATCACGGTGATCTCCGAGGTCGAGGCGTCGGTGCTCGCCGCGACGGTCGACGACTGCGATGCGGTGGCGTTCCGCACGTTCGTGCAGGGCGCCGACTGGGCGCCGGGCCCGAGCTTCGACTCCGCGTGGCGACTCGACGGGGCCGAGGTGGTCGCGCCATCCGGCACCCGTTCGGCACCGTGCGCCGCGCCGGCTCAGGTGAGTGCAGCGGATGCCGCGTCGGCGGCCGTGCTCTGCGGGGACTCGACCGTCGCTACGACCGCGGACGGCGGTGCGACGTGGGCGGCGACCGCTCCGGTGCCCGGTGCGATCGCACTCGCGATGAGCGCCGGCGACGCGGGCAGCGGCATCCGTCTGCTCGTCGCGGGGCAGGGCGACTGCGTCGATGGCGTGCAGGCGGGTGTGCTGGCGTCGGGAACCACGAGCCCGGGCGCGCTCGGCGAGTGCGTGACGACGGATGCCGCGCCGGGTGCGTCGACGATCGCGGTCGACCTGGGCGGCGGCCTGTGGCTGTGGACCGGTACTCAGGTGCTGCGTTCCTCGGACGGGGGAGCGACATGGTGAGCGCGATCGCGTCGACGTACCTGATGACCAGGGTGCCGACGAGCCAGTGGTCGATCCGACTCGCGCGTCGCGTCGCGATCACGGACCTGCTGGTGCTCTCGTGGGTGGTCTTCGGCGTGCAGATCGCGTGGCTCGGTCTCGACAGCTCGGCCATGGGCTTCAGCGGGTCGCGCGGCGACATCGCCGTCAGCTACACGCTCGTGTCGGTGGTGATCATCCTCGGGTGGATGGTCGCCCTCGAGCTCTTCGACACCCGTGAGCACCGCAACCTCGGGGTGGGCACGCAGGAGTACCGGGGTGTGGCGGATGCCACGATCCGCTGGTTCGGGATCGTCGCGATCGTCGCGTTCCTGTTCAAGGTCGACCTCGCTCGCGGGTACATCCTCATCGCGTTCCCGCTGGGGCTCATGGTGCTCGTGTTCTCGCGCTGGATGTGGCGGCAGTGGCTGGGCGTGCAGCGTCGCGCGGGTCGGTTCGTGTCGCGGGTGCTGCTCGTCGGCTCGACGTCGTCGGCGATCACGATCGCCCGTGAACTGAAGCGCAACCCGGAAGCGGGCTACCGCGTCATGGGCGCGTGCGTGCCGACCGGGGTCACCGGCGGCCGGCTTCCGGACCTCGAGGTGCCGGCGTGGTCGGGGACGACGAATGCGCTCGCGGTGATGCGCGACCTCGGCGCCGACACGGTCGTCATCACCAGCGCCGACGAGCTCGGCCCGGACCAGGTGAAGCAGCTGTCCTGGGGGCTGAACCCCGGCGCCGAGCACCTCGTCGTCGCGCCGAGCCTCATCGACATCGGCGGCCCGCGGATCCACACGCGCCCCGTCGCCGGCCTGCCGCTGATCCACGTCGAGACGCCGAAGTTCGAGGGTCGCAAGCTCGTCGCGAAGCGCGCCTTCGACCTGGTGGTCGCCGGGGGACTGGTGCTGCTGCTCTCGCCGCTGCTCGTCGCCATCGCGACGATCGTCAAGTTCTCGTCGCCGGGTCCGGTGCTCTTCCGGCAGCGTCGGGTCGGCATCAACGGCCGCCCGTTCGAGATGCTGAAGTTCCGTTCGATGGTGATCGACGCCGAGGCTCGCCTCGCCGAGCTGCAGGCGGCGCAGCGCGACGCCGGCAACGCGGTGATGTTCAAGATGAAGGACGACCCGCGGGTCACCCCGATCGGCCGATTCATCCGCCGGTTCAGCCTGGACGAGCTGCCCCAGCTGTTCAACGTGCTCGGCGGCTCGATGTCGCTCGTGGGCCCGCGGCCGCCGCTGCCTCGTGAGACCGACGTGTACGACTCCCACGTGCACCGCCGCTTCCTCGTGAAGCCCGGCATCACCGGCCTCTGGCAGGTCAGCGGCCGCTCGAACCTGTCGTGGGAGGACACCGTGCGCCTCGACCTCTACTACGTCGAGAACTGGTCGATGACCGGCGATCTCGTGATCCTCTGGCGCACTGCTCGAGCGGTTGCGCGAACCGAAGGGGCGTATTGATGAACGGAGAGCGCCATACCAAGACGTCTCCACTCGCTGCCCATGTCGATTACCTGATCGGTGGACTGCGCATCAGTCTTGGTGCCGACTCGACGACACCGGGGCCCCGGACGCATATCCTCGGATTTACGGAGGGACTTCAGAGACTGGGGTACGAAGTAAGGCTCCAGATGACATCTGGTATGCCGGGATTGCGTCGCTTCTCAACTCTTCGAGAAGGCACCGGCATTCGCAGTTCTTTCGCACGCCTCGTACTCTCCGACCTCGCGCGTCTGGCTGCGATGATATGGGCTGGTCTTCAGGTCTCAGTTGACAGCCGCCGATCGGCCAAGCCCGCACTGATTTATGAGCGTGCTGCGGTGATGCAGTCACTCAGTTCCTTTCACCGCTGGCGTCGACACGTTCCGGTCGTTGTGGAAAGCAATGGATTGATGGCTCGTGAGACGGCGCATGATCGAAAGGCCCTTGCATTCGCCGGCATCGCTACACGAATTGAGCGTCGACTGTATCGTTCGGCAGACCTCATCGTCGCGGTGAGCAGAGACTTGGCGGATGAAATTGCTACTTTCGCTGACGTGCCACGAGAGAAGATTCTCACTGTACCTAACGCGATCCCGTATGTTCTGCTCGACAGAGAGATCCTTCCCCGAATGACCCCATCGAATCCCGGAGAACTCCTCGTAGGCTTCGTCGGTTCGGTGGTTCCTTGGCAACAACTCGAATTGTTGGTCGAGGTCGCGAGTGACGTCAACCGTTCCGTCGGGCGCCGCGCAGTAAAGGTAGAGGTCGTTGGCGAAGGTCCGAATCTCCAGGCGATTAGATCGATCGCAGGCGACGTCGAGGCGCATCTAGCCGTGAACATCTATGGTGCTCTCGACCAGGAGCAAGCTTTCGCGATAATGCGTGGGTGGGATGTAGGGTACGCCGGACATAAGGCCACGGTGGGCTCAACCATGTACCACTCGCCCCTCAAACTATACGAATACGCGGGCTCAGGCATCGGCGCCATATGCACGCCGAGTGACGATGCTGTCGCGTTGGCGGCGCAGGGCATGCCGATTTGGGTGTTCAGCGACGCTGACGAGCTCCGCGCAGCACTCACTGAGGCGCTCGGGTCTCGCTCGCAGCCTGGGATCGAGGATCTAAGGCAACTACGAGCAGACAACTCGTGGACAGCGCGCGCGTCTAGCGTGATCGCCGCTCTCGATCTCCGCTCGCCACAGCCTGAGGGGGTGTACCGCCATGCATGAAAACCGGTGGGCCGAACGCCATTCGGCAGCCCTCACTGAACTACTTCGCTCGGATCAAAGCGCGGCGGCTACATGGCTTAATCACCATACGGTTGTTCAAACACTCACGGCGTGTGTTCCGATGAACCAATTCGCGTCGGTCGGAATTGATGGAACGCTGCTCCGGTTAATCGTGGGCCGGCCCTTTCCTCCGCGAACAAGCGCCGACCTGGTCCTGCCAATACTTCTTGCTCGAACTCCATGGTTGCGAGTCGGCTTGGTAGGTGGCACGCCGGAAGCGAACGCGAGGGCTCGTGTCGCGATCGCAGGCATGGTCTCAGACGGTAGCGAAGTGTGTTACTCAATCGATGGCTATTCGGGCCTCACTGCTAGCGAGGTGCCCGCTGGCCTGGACATTCTCATAGTGGGGTTGGGGGCTCCCCTTCAGGATCAGTTCGCGTCCGAGCTGATCCGGCTCCCGAACTCGCCTCGGTTGGTCGTTACGTGCGGCGGTTGGCTTGATCAAGTGAGCGTACCGACGTACTACCCGCCCTGGGCGTATCGCCTCAAATTGAACTGGCTTGTGCGTCTGATTCGGGAACCTCGAAGGTTGTGGCGAAGATACAGCATCGATGCGGCCATCGCCCTTCGGCTGGCGCCGCGACTTCGACGCGAAGTCGTCCGTCTCCCCGGATTCGAAGCAATCATGGGGCTGGATCGAGTGGTGACCCGCCAATGAGCCTGGCGCCGCGGGCCGCACGCGGAACCTCGGTCACGGTGTTCGGGCAAGTGCTCAAGTTCGCTATCCAGGCGTCGTCCATACTCATTCTCGCGAGAATCATTCCGCCAGCAGAATTCGGCGTGTTTACAATGGTGGCCGCGATCGCCGCGCTTGCTGCGGTGGTCGGAGATTTCGGCCTATCTTTCGCCGCAATACAGGCGCCCATCATCACCGCCAAGGAGAGGACCAACCTGTTCTGGTTGAACCTCTGCATTGGCGCCCTGGGAAGTGGGACCATGTTCGCCTGCGCGCCTCTTATCGCCGACTTCTATGGCGAACCGAGGCTCACCCCTGTTGCGCAGTGGATGTCCCTCAGCTTCATTCTCTTGTCGCTAGCGGTGCAACATCGGGCACAACTCACTCGAGAGATGCGCTTCGGCCTCCTCGCAGGCGCAGAGATCGCTGCGCAGGCCGTGGGACTTGCCGTCGCCGTTCCGATAGCGCTGAGCGGCGCGGGGGTGATGGCATTGGTCGCCCAACAACTGACGGCTTACGGCGTCCTGTTGGTAACTGCGCTGTTAGGGGCGCGCTGGCTGCCGGGGCTACCCAGCTTTTCCACGTCCATAAGATCCTATGTCAGGTACGGCTCGCACACGATGGGCGGTGCGTTGGTCAACTACGCAAGTACGAACGTTGACAAGATTGCCATCGGAGCGTCCGCCTCAGCTGCGGACTTGGGTATTTATGGCCGAATGTACCAATTGTTCAGTCTTCCATTGCAGCAGCTTGCCGCCCCACTCACCCGCGTTGCGCTTCCGACCCTGTCGAAGCTTCTCCAGGAGCCACGCCGATACGAAGCTTTTCTCGTTAGGGCCCAACTTTGTCTGGCGTATTCGTTCGGATTGGGGTTTGCCTTCATTTTCGGCACGGCAAACGAATTGGTCCCGTTGGTGCTGGGGCCAGGTTGGCAGGATGGGATTTCGGTGCTGCAAGTGCTTTGCATCGGGGGATTCTTCCAGGGCATCGGTTACGTCAACTACTGGGTCTTTCTCTCAAGGGGTCGGATGGACATTCAGTTGTGGCTAGGAATCGCCACCCGTTCGATCACAGTGGTGGCGGTGATTCTTGCGAGCACGATCAGCATACTGTGGGTCGCGGGAGCGGTTGCTGCTGGTCTGGTGCTGAATTGGATCGTGTACTCGACGTTGGGTATGCGAATGGTGGGATTGCGCCCATCGGTGGTCCTGCGAAACGCCCTGTGGCCGATGATAATCTCAATTCCGGCCGCGATCCTGCTCTCCTGGATATCTGAATACTTGCAGATCTCGATGAGCGCTGGCTTGCCGGTCCTAGTGGCGAGTGCAACCTTGCTTATTTACGTAGGAGTGTGTGTGGTCCTAATCCCTCAAGTGCGCAGAGATGCTCGTGCGATCGTTGCCACGATGACTATGGCGGTGCGGAGGACTTCGCAGTGATTGAGCGTAACGGCAGCGTAGAACTCTTTTTCTGGAACCCAAGAACGGTTCGTTTGGGCAGTCTTTTCGGGCGTCATGTCGAGGTCGGACCGCGAAAGTCGAACTTCGGCGATCTGCTCGGCCCGATGATCGTGCGAAGGCTGGTCAAGAAGGAGGGCCTTGGTGCCGGCGGTTCGCCCGCCATGCTGCTGACGGTTGGCTCCGTCCTTCATTTCGGCCGCCCTGAAGCTCACGTCTGGGGCACGGGTCGCAACGGCAAGGTAGAGTCCGAGCCCGTGCCGGGCATGTACATCCACGCACTAAGGGGCCCTCTCACGGCCCGCTACCTCTCTTCGAGATACACAACTCTTCCGGATACGTATGGAGACCCCGGGCTCTTGGTTCCCTACTTGTTCCCCGAGTTCACCCGGCCTGAATCGCCATCCCGGAAGATCGGCGTGCTTGCGAACCTCAACGACAAGCGCGAACCTGGCGATACTTTCTCCGTCATCGAGCCCACCGCCCCTGTTGATCAAGTGGTTAGGGCGATCCTTGACTGCGAGTATTTGGTAACGTCGTCACTACACGGTCTGATAATCGCCGAGTCGTTCGGTGTGCCAGTGCGGCATATGCGATCCGACCATGAACCGCGCTTCAAATACGAGGACTACTTCGAGGGCACAGGTCGGCGAATGCCGCCATCCGCCCACAATCCCATGCATGCCCTTGACCTGGGTCCCCAGGATCCGGTCACGTTCGACCCAGAACCGCTCCTGGCTGCATTTCCGCGTCACCTCTGGTCGCGAACAGCGTCCTCAAAATCGAATTCTAAGCGTGGCGCCGCGGCATGAGAAACTCGCGATTCCCGAGCCGAGAGAGATCTCGCCGTCCCCAAGAGCTGCGAGGGATAACGGTCCCTGCAGCCCCTGCAGTCGTTCTGGTGTCTTCCCGAGAGCGCGCATCCTTCGAGAATCCGTTTTTGCGGCTACTTTACCGATCGCTCTCGGGCCAGTTCGACGTGAAGTGGTTCGACTGGAAGACGGCGTTACTGGGCAACTGGAACCTGCTCCACTTGCACTGGCCCGAGCAGATTTTTCGACCCTCACGGCGCGGGCTGTCGGTGCCTGTGAAGTACGCATTTGCATGGCTATTCCTTCTGCGAATCTGGTGGACGAGGCCAGCAATCGTATGGACGGTACACAACAACGAGCCCCACGAGTCCGGTGGGCTCCTCGAGCGACGATTCTTAGCGCTTCTGGCGGGCTTCGTCGATAAGCGCGTTTATATGGCTCCCGATGCCGCACGTTCATCCGAGCATTCCGTCATTCCTCATGGCGTGTACGAACAGTCGATCCCGTCCGAACCGCCGACCATTGTCACTGGTCGGATTCTCTTTGCCGGACTCATCAGGCCCTACAAGGGCGTCGAGGAGTTGATAGCGGCCTTCGGTGGGCTAACCACTGTAGACGTGTCGCTGCGCTTGGTAGGTAAACCGCATACTCCCGAGTATGGTCGCGCCATTGCGAGTCTATGCAACCAAGACGCTAGAGCATCGTGCAGCCTGCGATTCTTGCCAGACGCGCAGCTCGTGGTTGAGGTGCTCGAGAGCGAGATTGTTGTGCTTCCCTACAGGCGAATGGGCAACTCGGGTGTCTTGTTCTTCGCGCTGGGGCTGAACCGGCCGGTGCTCGCCCCGCGGTCGCCCACTACTGAGTGGCTACAGGCATGTGTTGGAACCGAGTTCATCTACTTGTATGACGGCGTGCTCAACCACGCCATTCTCGACAGTGCATTGGCATGGGCGCGGAGCGAAAGGCCGAGTGCGCCAGACCTCAGCCAGTTCCAATGGACGCGAATCGGAGATCAGTACTCCGACGTCTTCAGATGCGCGTTGGATCAGAGCAAAGCTCGATCGCGGGGACCTGCCGAGTGAGCGGCTACGTCGGGGGCATCGCCAGCCAACGCGCTCCTGTCGTCGTGGCACTGCTACTAGGGTGCGCGGCGGCCGCGACTGCGGTGCCAGCCGTCGTCGGCGGCGTGCGACCGTGGCATCTGCTCGTGATCCTTGCCTTGACGTTGGCCTCCTGCAATAACCCGACGGGACTCGCCCGCCTGCGACTCGGCGGTATAGAGATCCTTGCCGTCCTACTATCCGGATGGCTGTTCTTCGCCGAGCTCGCAAACTCTCATGAGTTACGCTTCGGTGCAGAGCCCGTCAGCGCGACGCTACCGGTGTTCCTGCTACTCGCGTACTGGGCGTCTCGGATTGCTTTAGCGGGAACAAGTGACGTAGCGCCCTTCTTGCGGTCATTTGTAGCCCCGGGGTACTTCGTCGCGCTTTTGGCGATTGGGCAGGCACTGCTGCCCGACCAGTTCCGATTCGTAACGGTGCTTGCGCCTTCGGAGGCGCTTGAGGCGCGTTTCGATACTACGATCCTGATCCGCGCTACCGGACTGACGGGGCACTGGACCGGATTCGGGCACTACATCACGGTTTGCATTGCCGTCGCTTGCATACTTCTCTTGACCAGGGGCGCGAACGCGCGCGCCAGTTTCCGAACGTTCATCGGGCTGGGCGTGCTACTTGCCGGGGCGTTCGCCACAACGACATTCACTACAATCGGGGTCTCACTTGTTCTCGTGGCCCTCACGGTGGTCCTGAACGGCGTTCGGCTCGACGTGGTTCTGGCCGCAGGTATCGCGGCCGCGGTTGTGATCTGGGTCTTCGGTGACATCTTCTTTGGGCGCTGGGCTGAGCAGGGCGTCGGCCAAGTCAGGATCGAGGGGATTCCGAGCTGGACTCCGAACACAATCGCTTACCGCATCAAGATCTGGGCCGAACAGACGCTTCCTGCCATCAGCGAGCGACCCGTGACGGGCTGGGGAAGCGGGCTGTATTCTTTCTCTGATCCCGGACGACTTTATCCACGGAATCTGGTTTGGGGATCCGCGGAATCCCAGTGGCTGGCAAGCAGCGTCCAGTCTGGCATACCGGCAGCTGTGCTCGTTCTCGCGCTGTATGTCGCGGTTCTAGTCCGGCTGTCTCCGCACAAGACGAACATGCCTCAACAGGCGCGAGCGGTGTTTCGGGCTCTCGTGATTGCCACAATCGTCGCTTCGATGTTGTCGCCTGCGCTGACTAATCACGGTTTCCCAGTGGCATTCTGGGCGGCTCTTGGTGCGTTGGTGTCCTGGACCGGGGATCAATGCGGCACGGGGTCGGCAGGTAGCGCAACCGTAGCGGTTCGAGTGCCGTCGCACAGCAGCAGTGAGCAGGTCGATGAGGATGGGAAGCCGTGAGTGATCTAGAGAACCTGATGCGGGCTGTGCCCGAAGAGCGCCTCCACATCAGGCGCCACCGACGCCGGCCGGGACCCTACATCGCCTCGGTCATTTTCGCCCTACTGCTCGCGGCGGTTGCGGCCAGTGTGTGGATCGGCGTACGCGGCCTGCAGGCCTCGGGTGAGTTGCTTCGAGCAGTCCCGCTTGCCGAGTCCGCCAAGGCTGCGATGACCGCTCAGGACTTCGAGACAGCGCAGCGGGATGCCGAAGCGCTGGCTGAACATGCGGCCTCCGCTGCAGGGCTCACGAGTGATCCCGTGTGGCGCGCTGTCGAGTTGTTGCCTGGCGTCGGCTCCAACCTCCTGGTGTTGCGGGAGGCTGCGGCATCCGTCGACAGTGTTGCCTCTGGCGCGGTTGTGCCCCTCGCGAAGCAGGCGGCCGGGCTCGACCCGTCGATGTTCTCGCCGGCCGGTGGACGCGTTGAGCTGCAGCCGCTGATCGATGCGCAGCCGGTCGTCGCGGGCGCCGCGGAGCAGGTCGCTTCTGCGCACGAGACCATGACGGACCCGAGGGTTGCCGATGCTGACGTGATCGGTCCGCTGGCGGCGGCTCGAACCGAGTTGACCGAGCTCTTGCGGGAGACCGACCAGTCGCTCGACGCTCTTTCGCGCTCGCTGACCATCGGCCCCGCACTTCTCGGTGCCGAAGGACAGCGAGACGTGTTGCTGCTGTTCCAGAACAACGCCGAGCTTCGTTCGCTGGGAGGAATTCCTGGTGCCCTTGCCGTGGTACGAACCGACGGCGGGGCGTTCGCCTTGCTTGCCCAGCGATCGTCGCGAGACTTCCCGCGATATGACCCCCCGGTTGTCGAGCTGCCCGTCGAGACGCGCGCGCTCTGGGGCGACAACACCGCTCGATATGTCCAGGATGTGACGTTCACGCCCGACTTCCCGACCGCCGCGTCCATCGCCTCCGAGATGTGGCGCCGGGAAACGGGGCAGACCACTTCCGCTGTTGTCGCGCTCGACCCAGTCACACTCAGCTATCTCTTGCGCGCCACGGGACCGATCACCTTGCCGACCGGCGATGTCCTCGACGCGGAGAATGCTGTTCGTCTGCTGCTCTCCGACGTGTACGCGCGGTACCCAGACCCGAAGGATCAGGACGCGTTCTTCGCGGGGGCGACGGTCGCCGTGATGGACGCTGTGAAGCAGGGGGCGGATCCTGGGGCACTCATCTCGGCGCTCGCCCAAGCGGGATCCGAACGGCGTGTGCTGATCTGGTCGGCGGTCCCGGAAGAGCAGGAGATCCTCCAGGCGACGACGCTCGCTGGCCTGCGCCCAGTCTCCACCGAGGATGAGATGCGGCTGGGGGTCTACCTCAACGACATGACCGGTTCCAAGATGAGCGCGTATCTCGACGTCGAGCTCGGCGCGGGGAGCGTCATGTGCCGAAACGATGGGCGACGTAACGCGGCGGTCTCGGTGACGCTCACCAACGCCGCCCCTCCAGACGCTGCATCATCACTGCCGGCGTATGTCACTGGTGGAGGCACGTTCGGGGTGAGTCCAGGCAACATACGCACGTCGATTCATGTCTACGGCCCGCCGGGCGCCTACAACTTGGGCGTCGAGTCAGGCGGAGAGCTCGTTCCGTATCACCCGACGTCTGATTCGGGGTACACGCTGAGTGGTGTGGATGTGGAACTTGCCCCGGGCCAGAGCGCGACGTACACGTTCGGGTTCCTCGCCGATGTCCTCGGAATGGGGGACACCGTTATCGAATCGACACCTACGATTCACACGAACGCAACGTCACAACTAGCGCTTACCTGTGAGAACGCCCTATGGTGAAACAGTGCCGTTTCAGGGGGGAAGATACGGCACCTATTTATGCCAGCGCGCACATGCGCGTGACCGAGTCGACCGAACCAGGGGGACCCTACACATGATTCGCAAGGCACTCGCGACCGCTGCGCTCGCCGCTGTGGCGCTTTTCGCAGTACCCGCCGCCGCCCACGCCGAAGAGGCGGGCTACACCACCCAGGGGCCGGCTGTCACCGCAGCGCCCGGTGAGGCCGTCAGCCTCACCTTCACGGGCCTGCCGGCCAACACGCCGTCGACGGCCACCGCGCCCGACGCCGTGACGCTCGCTGCGCTGAAGGCCACCACGGCCTCGAAGCCGACCGACGCCTCCGGCTCGGTCACCTACCAGGCTTCCGCCACCCAGCCCGGCACCTACACGATCACGGTCACCGCCGGTGGTGTGGTTGCGACCGCGACCCTCACCGTGGCGCCGTCCGACACCGCTGGGAGCGGTAGCGGCGACGACCTCGCCAGCACCGGTTTCGACCTTCCCGTGCTCGCCCTCTGGGTCGGCGGCGGAGCGCTCGCGCTCGGCGCCGCGCTCATCGCGGTGATGACCACGGTTCGTCGCAACCGCGGCAACGCCTGATCACGGGAACGCGCCCCAGGCGCTGACCCGACGAAGGGCCCGACATCCGCAGGGATGCGGGCCCTTCGCACGTCTGCGGGCCGCGCACCCGCCCAACACACTCCAGCGCGCATCAGAAGCAGAACGCGCGGCCGCATTCAGGGGCCGCCACCCGGGGGAGCACCACACCACACATGAGCGTCATCACCAAGGCCGTCATCCCGGCCGCCGGCCTCGGCACCCGCTTCCTGCCCGCCACCAAGGCGATGCCCAAGGAGATGCTGCCCGTCGTCGACAAGCCGGCCATCCAGTACGTCGTCGAGGAAGCCGTCGAGGCCGGACTCGACGACGTCCTCGTCATCATCGGCCGCAACAAGAACGCGCTCGCCAACCACTTCGACCGCGTCACCGAACTCGAGCACACCCTCGAGCAGAAGGGCGACGCCGCCAAGCTCGAGCGCGTCATGCACTCGTCCAGCCTCGCCGACATCCACTTCGTGCGGCAGGGCGACCCCAAGGGACTCGGCCACGCCGTGCTCCGCGCCCGCAAGCACATCGGCGACGAACCGTTCGCCGTGCTCCTCGGCGACGACCTCATCGACGCGCGCGACGACCTGCTGACCCCGATGCTCGACGAGTGCGTCGGCCACGGCCTCACCGTCATCGCCCTCATGGAGGTCGACTCCTCGCAGATCCACCTCTACGGCTGCGCCGCCGTCGAGCCGACCGGCACCCCCGACGTGGTGAAGGTGACCCAGCTCGTCGAGAAGCCCGCGGCGGCCGACGCCCCGTCGAACCTCGCCATCATCGGTCGCTACGTGCTGCAGCCCGAGATCTTCGACATCCTCGAGGAGACCCCGCCCGGCAAGGGCGGCGAGATCCAGCTCACCGACGCGCTGCAGGTGCTCGCCCAGGAGGGCAAGGTGCTCGGCGTCGTCTTCCGCGGCCGCCGCTACGACACCGGCGACCGGCTCGACTACATCAAGTCCACAGTCCAGCTGGCGCTTGACCGCGACGACCTCGGCGCCGAGCTGCGGCCGTGGATCAAGCAGCTCGCCGCCGGGATCGACGCGTGACCGTCGACGTGATCCGGAACCCGCTCGACCCCGACCCGGAAGGACGCGTCGCATGAGGATCTCCGTCATCGGATGCGGCTACCTGGGGGCCGTGCACGCCTCCGCGATGGCCGAACTCGGCCACGACGTCGTCGGCATCGACGTCGACGAGCGCAAGATCGCCGACCTGTCCGCGGCGCGGCCGCCGTTCTTCGAACCGGGCCTGCCCGAGATCCTCCGGTCCGCGACCGACAGCGGCCGTCTGCGGTTCAGCACCGACATCGCGGATGCCGCGGACGCCGACGTGCACTTCATCGCCGTCGGCACGCCGCAGGCGCACGGTCGCGACGCCGCCGACCTCACGTTCGTCGACGCGGCGTTCGAGGCGCTCATCCCGCACCTCCGGGAGGGCTCGCTCGTCGTCGGCAAGTCCACCGTCCCCGTCGGCACCGCGGCCCGTCTCGCCGACCGCCTCGCCGAGGCGGCCCCGCACGCGAGCCTCGCCTGGAACCCCGAGTTCCTCCGCGAGGGCTACGCCGTGAAGGACACCATCGAGCCCGACCGCCTCGTGTACGGCGTGGCCGACGAGCGCGCGGCATTCGTGCTCGACGACGTCTACCGCACGGCCATCACCGCCGGCACGCCCCGCGTGGTCACCGACTACGCCACGTCCGAGCTCGTGAAGGTCGCAGCGAACGCGTTCCTCGCCACGAAGATCAGCTTCATCAACGCCATGGCCGAGATCGCCGAGGTCACCGGGGCGGATGTCACGCAGCTGGCCGACGCGCTCGGCCACGACGCCCGCATCGGCCGCCGGTTCCTCAACGCCGGCGTCGGCTTCGGCGGCGGATGCCTCCCCAAGGACATCCGCGCGTTCACCGCACGCGCCGAGGAGCTCGGCCTCGCCGAATCCGTCGCGTTCCTCCGCGAGGTCGACGCGATCAACCTGCGACGTCGTCAGCGGGTCGTCGATCTCGCCCACGAGCTGCTCGGCGGCACCGTCAACCGGCGGCGCATCGCCGTGCTCGGCGTCACGTTCAAGCCCGAGTCCGACGACGTGCGCGACTCACCGGCGCTCGACGTGGCCGTGCAGCTCAAGGGCCTCGGCGCGCACGTCGTGGCGACCGACCCCGAGGGCATCGAGAACGCCCGGCTGCGGCATCCGCAGCTCGACTACGTCGACGACACCACCGAGGCGCTGCGCGGCGCCGAGCTCGTCGTGCTCGTCACCGAATGGCGCGAGTACCGCAACCTGGACCCGGCCGCCACCGCGGCGCTCGTCGACGCGCCCGTGCTCATCGACGGGCGCAACGTGCTCGACGCGGCAGCCTGGCGAGCGGCCGGATGGCGCTACCACGGGCTCGGGCGGCCCTGACCGGGCCGTCAGCGGGCGTCGAGCCGCTCGACGCGCTCGGCCCGCGGGCGCCGCACCCCGCGGAAGACGACGTAGTGGTACAGCAGGAACCGCACCACGACGACCACGACGATGCTGCCGAGGTTCACGAGGTTGACGGCGAACGGGCCCGCCTCACGGCCGAGCAGCTCGGAGGCGACGATCACGCCGCCCCACACGATGAGCGCGCCGAGCGCCGTGCACACCGCGTTCACCACCACGAACAGGACGATCTCGACCGTGCGGGTGTGGCCGCCGCGGTCGCGGAAGGTCCACTCGCGGTTGCCGAGGTACGCGTTCACGAGCGCGACCAGCGACGCGACGATCTTCGACGTCACCACGTCGACCCCCGCCACCAGGTACAGCAGGTTGAACACGAGGATCTCGATGAGGGTGCTCACCGCGCCGACCGTCAGGAAGCGTGCGCCGAGACCGGCGAGACGACGCCATCGAGCATGCTGGGACACCTCGACTACGCTACTCCACGAGCCTGCGCCCCTTCCGCGCAGCCCAGCCGCAGGGGAGGCCGCGTGGACCTGGACCATCTCGCCGTCGTGATGCCCGCCTACAACGAGGCGGAGGGTCTGCCGGAGTTCCTGCGCGAGCTCCATGCGGCCCTGTCGCCGTCGGCGGGCCGTCTCGACCTCGTCGTGGTCGACGACCGGTCGACGGATGCCACGGTGCCGGTGCTGCGCGAACTCGCCGATGACCTCCCGGGCCTCACCGTGATCGAGGCCGAGGCGAACCGCGGACACGGTCCCACCGCCCTCGCCGCCTACCGCGCCGGACTCGCGCTCCGCCCCGACCTGATCGTGCACGTCGACGGCGACGGGCAGTTCCACGGAATCGACCTGGCCCGCGCCGTGCGCGCCGCGGTCGCGACGCGCGCCGACGTCGTCCACGGCGTCCGCCGCGGCCGCGAGGACCCGTGGTTCCGCCGCGTGCTCACCGGCATCGTCGGCGTGGTCGTCGGCTTCGCCGCCGGCCGCCGCGTGCCCGACGTGAACACCCCGCTGCGCGTCTACCGGCCGGGGCCCCTCGCCGAGCTGCTCGAGCTCGTGCCGGAGAACGCGCTGGTGCCCCACGTGCACTTCTCGCTCGCCGAGGCCCGCCGCGGGTTCCGCGTGCGCTACCTCGAGGTCGCGAGCCTGCCCCGCCGCGGATCCAACCCGACGGGCACGATGTGGGGCGTCGACCGGCCGCCGCTGCTGCCGCCGCAGCGGCTGCGCCGCTTCGCACTCGAGGCCGCCGCCGAGCTGTGGCGGGTCTCCCTGCGTCCCCGGGCGGCCGGATGACGGCGGCGCCCGCCGGGACCGACGTCGGACGCGGTGACCGCGGCGGACGCGGCGGCGGGCGCCCTGCCGGCGGACGCCGCCTCGCCGTCGACATCGCCTTCTGGGTCGCCGTGGGCCTCCTCGCCGCGGCGAACGTGGTCGTGCTCGCGAACGGCATCGGAACCGTACGGCTCTGGGAGGACGAGGCCTTCAACCTCACCGTGCCCATCAACCTCGTGCAGGGGCTCGGGTACACGAGCGACGGCACCCTGTCGGGCAGCGAACTGGCGCCGTTCGACGTGCGCATCTCCACCGGGCCCGTCATGCTCCTGCCCATCGCCGGGCTCATCGCGCTCGGCGTCGACCCGGTCCTCGCGGGCCGCGCCGTCGCCACCCTCGGCTACGCCGGGCTCCTCGCCGCGCTCGCCCTCGTCGGGCACCGCCTCGGCGGACGCTGGGCGGCGCTCGTCGCGGTCGCCGTGCCGCTCGCGTTCGAGACCGGCGCGATGCCCTCGCCCATCCAGACACTCGCCGACATCCTCGGCGAGGTCACCGCGGCCGCGTTCCTCGCCGCCGCCCTGCTGTTCGTGCACCGCCGCCCCTGGCTTGCCGGGCTCCTCCTGGGACTCGCGATCCAGGTGAAGTTCATCGCCCTGCTCGCCGCGCCCGCGTTCGCGCTCGCCGTCCTGCTCGACGCGCCCGGACCGTGGGGCGCGCGCCTGCGCCGCACCATCCCGAGGGTGCTCGCCGCCGCCGGCGCGGCCGCCGTCCCCACCGTGCTGTTCGAGCTCGCGAAGCTCGTCGCGCTCGGCCCGGCCGCGTACTGGCAACTGCTGCGCGAGTTCAGCTGGTTCCTCCGTTCCGGCGGCCAGCAGGGGTACGCCACGTCGCCGCTCGACAAGGTCGCGAGTCTCGCCGGCTCGTGGAACCTGCCCGCCCTGCTCGTCGCCCTCCTCGCCGTCGTCGCGGTCGTCGCCGGCGCCGTGGTCATCGTGCGCGCCCGCAGGCGGATGCCGCAGCCCGCCGCCGAGTACACCACGATCGTGCTCGCCGCGGGGCTCGCGCTCGCGACCTTCCTCGCCTGGTGGCTCGTCTCCCGGCACACCCCGGCTTGGGTGCGGCATCCGGCTCCCGCGGTGCTGGCGTTCCTCCCGGTGCTCGCGGCCGCCGTCGTGCCCGCCGTCCGGGTGCTGCTCGGCGCGCGCGATCGGTCGGCCCCCGATGAGCCCGCCCCGCGGCGGGTCCACCCCGCGCGGATCGCCGCCGCCGCGGCATCCGTCATCGCCGTCGTCGTGCTCGCCTGGTCGATCGGCGGCCGCGTCGCCGGCGTCGGCACGCAGTCGCGACCGACGGGGGAGACGCTCGCCGACCAGCGCGCCGCCGCGAGTGACATCGCCGAACTCGGCTACGACCGCGTCGCGACGGTGTGGGGTCCGGCCGTGAGCGTCGGCGTGCTCGCCGGCGCCCGAGTGGGGCTCACCGACGCCGTCGGCGTCACCGCCGACCTGCCCCGCATCTGGTTCGGCGAGCCGCCGCCCCGGTGCGACATCCGGCTGCAGAGCGGCCTCTACACCGTCTGCCTCCCCGAATGAGCCCGTCCACGCCGCCCACGACCCCGCCGTCGCCGCCCGCGCCGCCCGCCCGCGGAGGCACCCGCACGGAGGGACGCGCCGGCCTGCCCGACCGGGTCGACGGCGTCGACGCCGCCCGCGGCATCGCCCTCATCGGCATGTTCGTCGCGCACCTCGCCCCCGCCGACGTCCCCGTCGACGCCGCGGCGCTCATCGCGCTCGCCGACGAGCGCCCCCGACTGCTGTTCGCGCTCACCGCCGGCATCGGCCTCGGCCTGCTCACCGGCGCCACCCGGCCGGTCGTGGAACGCGCCGCCCGGTGGGCGCTGCGCCGGCAGATCGCCATCCGCGCGCTGCTGCTCATCGCGCTGGGACTCATCGTCGTCGCGGTGTTCGCCCCGCTCGTGTTCGTCATCCTCGACGTGTACGGCGTCGCGTTCCTCCTCATGCTGCCCCTGCTCTTCCTCCCCGGGCGCATCGCCGTCGCGCTCGGCGCCGTGCTGCTCACGATGACGCCCGCCATCGCGACGATCGCCGAACGCGACCCCGAGACCGTCGCGCTCGCCGACCAGCCGCTCGGCCTGCTCGTCGAGTGGTTCCTCGTCGGCGCGTACCCGGTCATCATCTGGGTGCCCGTCATGCTCCTCGGGCTCGGCCTCGCCCGGCTGGACGTCGCCGCGCCCCGCGTCGTCGCCGCGACCGCGCTCGCCGGCACGCTCGTGGCATCCGTCGCCCTGCCGCTCTCGCACGCGCTGCCCGACCCGCGGAACCCCGCGCTCGACCCCTCGACGGCCGCATGGGCCGCTCCCGTGCGGGCCTCGCTCGAGACCCTCGGCAACACCGCCGTCGGCCTCGTGATCGTCGCCGCCGCCGTCACCCTGACGACGCTCGCCCAGCCGCGGGTGCGACGCGTCGCCGGCGCGCTGCTCTCGCCGATCGTCGCCATGGGCGCCATGCCGCTCACCGTCTACACGGCGCACCTCGTCATCATCTCGTTCGGCAAGTACCGCCGACCCGACGGGCTCATCAGCGACGACTCGTGGCCGCTGCTCATCGGGCTGACGATCGGATCGATGGTGTTCGCGTGGCTGTGGCGTCGCTACGTCGGCCGTGGCCCGCTCGAACAGGTGCTGCGCTGGGCGAGCGGTCGCGGAGGCCGTCGCCGCGGCACGCCCGCCGGAACGCCGACGGATGCCGCCCCGCGCATCGACGGCACGACCTGACACGACGAAGGCCCCCTCGCATGGAGGGGGCCTCTCGGTCGATGCTCTCGCATCGACCACCCGGTCGGGGTGACAGGATTTGAACCTGCGACCTCTTCGTCCCGAACGAAGCGCGCTACCAAGCTGCGCCACACCCCGGGGGCCCGAAGGCCTCAACAAGCATAGCCGAGAAAACGGATGCTCCTGACCACCCGCCGATGCGGAGAACTCGGGCAGGGCAGGCGGCTCGGCCGCCTCAGGCCGCCGGGACGAGCGTGAGCAGCGTGGCCTCGGGCGGGCACGCGAACCGCACCGGCGCATAGATCGACGTGCCCAGGCCCGCCGACACGTTCAGGTACGCCGAGCGGAGCCCGTGGCGCCACACGCTGAGACCGCTCACCTGCTCGCGGGGGATGTCGCAGTTCGTGACGAGCGCGCCGACGCCGGGCACGCACACCTGGCCGCCGTGCGTGTGACCGGCGAGCAGCAGCTGGGCGCCGTGGTTCACGAACGAGTTGAGCACGCGCCGGTACGGGGCGTGCGCCACGCCGATCGTGACCGCCGGACGGCGCTCGACGCCGCCCTCGCGGTCGGGCCACTCGTCATCGGCGAACGGGTCGCCGGCGCGGAGGTCGTCGATCGCCGCCGCGACCCGGTCGAGCCGGTCGTACCCGCGGTGCGGGTCGTCCACGCCGAAGAACTCCAGGTGCGTGCCACGCACCTCGAGGGCGGCCGCCGTGTTGTCGAGGTCGGTCCAACCGAGGTCGGCGAAGAAGTCGTGGAGTTCGCCGATGTCGAGCCGCTCGGCCTTCGACGCCGGCCCAGACGGACCGCCGAAGTACGTGAACGGATTCTTGATCACCGGACCGAAGTAGTCGTTCGACCCGTTCACGAAGACGCCCGGCACACCCCGGAACGGCGCGAGGGCGTGCCTGACGCCATCGATGCCGCGCCGGTGACCCAGGTTGTCGCCCGTGTCGACGACGAGATCGGGACGCAGGTTCGCGAGCGAGCGCACCCACTCCTGCTTGTCGCGCTGCCACGGCGCCATGTGCAGGTCGGAGATGTGGAGCACCCGGATGGGCTCGGCGCCCTCCGGGAGCACCGGAACCTGCACCTGGCGCAGGGTGAACCGCCGACGCTCGACGAGCGATCCCCACGCGAACGCGGCGGCGCCCGCCGCGCCGATCGCCAGGGCGATGCGGGCGGCGGGCGCCAGGGAACCACTCATCAGTCGTCGTTGCCGTTGCCGGGAAGCTCGACGTTCCCGCCGCCCTGCAGTCGACCGATCACGATCTGCACCTTGTCACCCGGCTTCGCGTTCCCGCTCGGGTCCTGCGAGAGGACGATGCCGTCCTGTGCCTGGTCGGTGACATCCTGCTGCTTGCGTTCGACGCGGAAGCCCGCACCGGACAGCGTGGCCTCGGCCTCGTCGGCGGACATGCCCACCACGTTCGGGACACCCGCCACGTTGCCGCGGCTGACCTGCAGCGAGATGATCGCGCCGCGACCCGCCGTGCCCGACGGCGACTGGGCGCCGATGGTGCCGGCCGGCTGGCTGGAGTCGACCTCGCCGTCCATCCGCCAGCCGAATCCAGCGGACTCGAGTGCCTGCTGCGCCGCCTCGGGGGAGAGGCCGATCACGTCGGGAACCGACACCTGCGGGGCGTTCAGCAGCGAGCCCTTCGGCTCGGGGAAGGGGTCGCCGCCGTACCTGGCGTTCGCGTACGACATCACCCGAGGCCAGATCTGGTGGCGCAACTGCGCCGCCTGGCCGGCGTCGAAGTAGGTGTCGCGCAGGTTCACGTGACCCGTGACGTTGAACACGCCGACGACGGTGGAGACCTTCGTCGATGCGCCGCTCATCCACGTCGCCTCGGCGTTGTCGGTGGTACCGGTCTTGCCGATCATGGGGACCCACGGCTCGGTGCGGTAGGCCGAACTCTGACCGGTGCCCTCGCTCATCACCCGCTGCATGGCGTATGCGGTGCCGGCGGCCACATCGGGAGTGAGCGCCTGGGTGCACTCCGACTTCGGCGGCGCGACCTCCTCGCCCTTCGCGTTGGTGATCTTGTCGATCGCGATGGGCGTGCAGGCGACGCCGTTGCCGGCGATGCCCGCGAAGGCCGTGGCCATCGAGAGCGGTGCGACCTCGTTCGTGCCGAGCACGGCCGACGGGAACTGCGACAGCGGCTGGTAGTCGGCACGGTGCACGCCGAGCGACTCCGCGGTCTTCGCGATGCCGCACAGGTCGAGCTCCTTGGCCATGGCCACGAAGCCGGTGTTGTACGAGTTCACGGTGTTCTGCACGGCCGACCAGTAGCCGCCGCCCTCGCCGCCGTCGTTACGGGGGTTCCAGCCGTCGCCGGACATGTTGCCCTCGCACGAGTTGGTGAACTGGCCCCAGTTGTCGCGACGGCGCGAGTCCACGGCCTCGTTGAGGGCGTGACCCTCCTTCAGCCACTCGGCGAGCGTGAACACCTTGTACGTCGATCCCGGCTGGAACCCGCTCGAACCGCCGTAGTCGATGTCGGAGTTGTAGTTCACGGCCGTGTAGTTGCGGCCGGACTCGAGGACCGCCGGGTCGTTCGAGTAGTCCTTGTTCTGCGCCATTGCGAGGATGCGGCCCGTACCGACCTCGACGCTCACGACGGTGCCGCCGATGTCGACACCCTCGGCCACCTTCGGCACGTTGTCGTTCAGCGCGTTGATCGCCTCGTTCTGCAGACCGAGGTCGAGCGTCGTGTAGATGTCGAGGCCGCCCTTCTGCAGCATCTCGCGGCCCTCATTGACATCCGGCGTGGACTCGTCGTCGAACTTGTTCTTGATCTCCCACGCGACGTAGTCGCAGAAGAAGGCGTGGCCCTTGGCCGACACGCAGCCGGTGCTCGGCTCGGTGATCGCCGGCGTGACCGGCTCGGCGATCGCCGCGTCGTGCTCCTCCTGCGTGATCTTCTTCTCCTTCAGCATCTCGCCGAGGATGTAGTCGCGCCGGTCCTTGTTCGCGGCGTACGGCACCGGGTTGCCCGCGGCGTCGACCGACGCGGCCCCGTTGGCCTCGCTGTTCGGATAGTCGAGGCGGAACTTCTCGGGGTGGTTCACGATCGCAATGAGGCTCGCGGCCTGCGCGAGCGTCAGGTCGCGCGCGTTCGTGCCGAAGTAGTACTGTGCGGCGGCCTGCACGCCGTACACGCGGCCACCGAAGTGCGCGATGTTGAGGTAGCCGAGGAGGATCTCGTCCTTCGAGTACTTCTTCTCGAGGGTGATCGCGTAGCGGATCTCCTTGAGCTTGCGCTCGGCGCTGACCTCGGTCGCGGCCTCGTACGCGGCCTGCTTCTCCTCCTCGGTCGTCGCCTCGGAGACGCCGTTGTTGATGAGCACGTTCTTGACGTACTGCTGCGTGATCGACGATCCGCCCTGGGTGTCGCCGCCGATCACGGTCTTCAGCGCACCACGCACGGTGCCCTGGATGTCGACGCCGCCGTGGTCGTAGAAGCGCGGGTCCTCACCCGCGATCGCCGCGTCCTTGAGGTACTGCGAGATGTAGTCCCACGCCACCTCCTCGCGGTTCTCGTCGAAGAAGCTCGCCATGGCCGAGGGACGGCCGTCGACCATCGCGTAGACCGTGGACTTCTCGGCGAGCTCGTCGATCTCGAGGTACCCCGGGAGGTTCTCGAACATCGTGATGCTGTTGTTGGCGGCCATGCCCGTGACGGCGAGCGCCGGGGTGACGGCGGCCGTGACCAGCACGCCCGCCAGCGCGCTCATGCCGACGAAGCCGAGGATTCCCCCGGCGGCATCGCTCATCGTTCGTTTTTGGGCAGACATAGAGTGGAGCCTAACTGAGGAAGGCTGGCAAAATCCGGCATGCCGAACGGCCGCTGCGCCGTCGGCTCGAACCTCAGAATAGCCGCTCGTTCCGACACCGAGGAGACGCCATGCCCGCATGGGAGTACATCACCACCCCGTTGCTGATCCACAACACCGCTGCGATCCTCAACAACTGGGGCGCCGAGGGCTGGGAGCTCGTGCAGGTCGTGCAGGGGCCCGAGGGCGGCCTCGTGGCCTACCTCAAGCGTCCCGTCGGCGGCGAGTCCTCCGCCGCGGCATCGGCCGGCCAGGCCGCCGCCGCCCAGGCCGCCAAGCAGTTCGAGGGCGACGCCTGATGGCCGCGGCATCCGCTGAGGCACGCCTCGCCGAGCTCGGCATCGAGCTGCCCGGCGTGGCCGCGCCCGTCGCCGCGTACGTGCCGGCCGTCGTCACGGGGTCGTACGTGTACACCTCCGGCCAGCTGCCGTTCGTCGACGGCGCGCTGCCCGCGTCGGGCAAGGTCGGCGAGGGCGAGGGGCTCGTCGCCGCGGCCGACGCGAAGGAGTACGCACGCCACTGCGCGCTCAACGCGCTCGCGGCCGTGCGCGCCGAGCTCGGCTCGCTCGACCGCATCACCCGGGTCGTCAAGCTCGTCGGCTTCGTGGCATCCGCCCCCGACTTCACCGGGCAGCCGGGCGTCGTGAACGGTGCGTCCGAGCTGCTGGGCGAGGTGTTCGGCGAGGCCGGGCGCCACGCCCGCTCGGCCGTCGGCGTCGCGGTGCTCCCGCTCGACGCGCCGGTCGAGGTGGAGCTCGTCGTCGAGTTCGCCTAGTCGCCCCGCCCCCGGCCTCCTCGTCTCCTGACGAGGGGAAGAAGGACGAAGCCCGCGATGCAGGACGACGCCGCACGGCGATCGTCCGACACTGCGGGCTTCGTCCGGTCTCTGCGCGCGCGGCACGTGTCCTCATTCGTGCGAGGCCGGGCACAGTCGCAGCAGAGCGGATGCCGCGGCGGGGCGTCCCGGCCGCGGATCCGCTCTGCTCGTGGGCTAGCGCACCTGGGCGCTGATGACCTGCATGATCGAGGTGTCGGCGAGCGTGGTGGTGTCGCCGACCTCGCGCCCCTCGGCCAGGTCGCGGAGGAGGCGGCGCATGATCTTGCCCGAGCGCGTCTTCGGCAGCTCGTTCACGATGAACACCTGCCGCGGACGCGCGATCGCGCCGATCTGCGAGGCGACGTGCTTGCGGAGCACCTCGCTGACGTCCTCAAGGGTCGAGGCCGCCTCGGCCTGGCTCTGCTTGAGGATGACGAACGCGACGACCGCCTGACCCGTCGTCTCGTCGGCCGCGCCGACCACGGCGGCCTCGGCCGTCCACGGGTGGGCGACGAGCGACGACTCGATCTCGGCGGTGGAGAGGCGGTGTCCCGAGACGTTCATGACGTCGTCGACCCGGCCGAGCAGCCAGAAGTCGCCGTCCTCGTCGCGGCGGGCGCCGTCGCCGGCGAAGTACTTGTCGCCGAACTTCTCCCAGTACGTCTCCTTGAACCGCTCCGGGTCGCCCCAGATGCCGCGCAGCATCGACGGCCACGGTTCGGTGATGACCAGCAGGCCGCCGCCCTCGCCGTGCACGGGCGTGCCGTCGTCGTCGAGGATCGCGACCTCGATGCCCGGGACCGGCACCTGCGCCGCGCCGGGCTTCAGGTCCGTGATGCCCGGCAGCGCCGAGATCATGATCGCGCCGGTCTCGGTCTGCCACCACGTGTCGACCACGGGGATCGAGCCGCCGCCGATGACGTGGCGGTACCAGATCCACGCCTCGGGGTTGATCGGCTCGCCCACCGAGCCGAGCAGGCGCAGCGTGCGGAGGTTGAACTCGTGCGGGATCTGCCGGCCGAGCTTCATGAACGAGCGGATGGCGGTCGGTGCCGTGTAGAGGATGGTGACGCCGTACTTCTCGACGATCTCCCACCAGCGGCCGGGGTGCGGCGTGTCGGGCGTGCCCTCGTAGATGACCTGCGTCGCGCCGTTGGCGAGCGGACCGTAGACGACGTAGGAGTGGCCGGTGATCCAGCCGACGTCGGCCGTGCACCAGTAGACGTCGCGCTCGGGGTGCAGGTCGAACACGTTCCTGTGCGTGAACGCGGCCTGGGTGAGGTAGCCGCCCGAGGTGTGGAGGATGCCCTTGGGCTTCCCGGTCGTGCCCGACGTGTAGAGGATGAACAGCGGGTGCTCGGCGCCGAACGCCTGCGCCTCGTGCTCGTTCGAGGCGGTCGCGACCGTCTCGTGCCACCACAGGTCGCGGTCGGCGTTCCAGTCGACCTCGTTCTCGCCGCGCTTGACGACGAGCACCTTGCGCACCGTGCCGCCCTCGGCCTTGCCGAGCGCCTCGTCGACCACCGGCTTGAGGGGGAACACCCGCCCCTTGCGGTAGCCGCCGTCGGCGGTGATGACGACGGATGCCTCGGCGTCGTCGATGCGCGAGGCGAGGCTGTCGGCGCTGAACCCGCCGAAGACGACCGAGTGGATGGCACCGAGCCGGGCCACGGCCAGCATCGACACGACCGCCTCGGGGATCATCGGCAGGTAGATGGCGACACGGTCGCCCTCGCGCACGCCGAGGTCGGCCAGGGCGTTGGCGGCGCGCTTCACCTCGTCGGTGAGCTGGGCGTAGGTGATGATCCGGGAATCGCCGGGTTCGCCCTCCCAGTAGAAGGCGACCCGGTCGCCGAGGCCGGCCTCGACGTGACGGTCGAGGCAGTTGACGGCGACGTTCAGCTCGCCGTCGTCGAACCACTTCGCGAAGGGCGGGTTCGACCAGTCGAGCGTGCGGGTGAAGGGCTTCTCCCACTGGAGAAGCGTGCGGGCCTGGTCGGCCCAGAATCCGAGCCGGTCGGCGCGGGCGGATTCGTAGAGGCTCTCGTCGGCGACGGCCTGGGCGGCGAACTCGGGGCTCGGGCGGAAGCGCCGGATCTCCTCGAGCGCGTGATCGATCTGCGCGTTCATAGTGGTGCGATCGCTCCTTCGCGAATGGATCTTCAAGGTGGGTCGCCTGCCCCACACAGCACCATACCGCCCGCACGACGGGTGTCGTGTCGCCGTGACGCCGTCTGACGGCGTACCCTATGACGGGTCGTGCGGCGCGCACGGCCATGCTCGGGTCCGCGACGGCTGCGGAATCAGTGCAGTTCTCGGTGCTCCACGTTCGATTTCATGGGTTTCCAACGACGTAGGTGGAGGAACACGCAGAGATTTCTGTGTGTCCGCACAAATGAGGACAAAAAGTACTTGCGCATGAACCGCCAACCCATACACTGGGTACCGCCCGAACGTCGTTTCGTGGCCTGCGGCACATGCGATTCCCCCCAATCGTTGTGCTGCCGAGGCGGCACCTGTTCCCCCCAATGGGTGCCGCCCCCTTCGTTTAACGGGCATCGCCAGATGCCCCTGGTCGAGCCCTCCTCCACAACGACGTGGCGGAGGGCTCGATCCGTCTTCGGGGGTCTCGACGGTCGGCGAGCCCACCTCGACGCCTAGCGTCGGCGGCATGCCAACACCGTTCGTCGCCGTCCCGTCGTGGGAGCTCGAGGCCGGCGAGGCCTCCCGGATCGTGGAGCAGCCCGATCCCGTGTCCCCGCGCCGGGCGAATCACGCCGTCGAACCGGAACCCGACGCGGCATCCGACGCCTCTCGGGCGTCGTCGGGCTCGGCGGCTGGCGGACGCCCCTCCGTGGGGGTCGACGCGGGGGTCGCCGCGCACGAACTCGACGCCCTCGGCCCGCTCGCCGAGTTCGCGACCGACGGGCCCGTCACCGACCTCTTCGTGAACGGCGAGGCGGGCCTCTGGGTCGACCGGGGCGGCGGGGCGGAACGCGATCCGCGCTGGACGGCCACCGAGGCCGAGGTCCGCGCGCTCGCGGTGCGGCTCATCGCGCGGGGTGGTCGTCACGTCGACGAGGCGACGCCGGCGGTCGACGTGCGCCTGGCCCGCGGCATCCGCGTGCACGCCGTGCTGCCGCCCCTGTCCTCGAGCGGCACGCTCCTGTCGATCCGGATCCCGCGGGTGGCCGGCTTCTCGCTCGCCGCACTGGCGAGGGCGGGCATGCTCGACGCCGAACGCGAGCAGGCGCTGCGTCGCGCCGTGCTCGAGCGGAAGAACCTGCTCGTCTCGGGAGCGGGTGGCACGGGCAAGACGACGCTCCTCGGCGCCCTCCTCGCGGAGGCCCCGCATCGTGAGCGGATCGTGCTGCTCGAGGACGTGGCCGAGCTTCGACTCGATCATCCGCACGTCGTCGCGCTCGAGGCCCGGCAGGCGAACCTCGAGGGGAGCGGGCGCATCGCGCTCGACGTGCTCCTGCGCGAGGCGCTGCGCATGCGCCCCGACCGACTCGTCGTGGGGGAGTGCCGCGGCCCCGAACTGCGCGAGCTGCTGGCGGCGCTGAACACGGGGCACGACGGCGGGGCCGGCACGCTCCACGCCAACTCCCTCGACGACGTGCCCTCGCGACTCGAGGCGCTCGGGACGACGGCGGGCATGACGCCCGAGGCAGTCGCCCGCCAGGCGGTGAGCGCGTTCGACCTGGTGGTGCACCTCGAGCGGGTCGACGGGCGCCGTCGCGTGGCGCAGGTGGGTCGGTTCGCGCTCGACGGCGGCCGACTGGCGGTCGAGCCGTGCTGAGGGCTGCCGCGCGTCTGGCGGAGTCGCTCGCCCGGCGCAGCGATCCGGCCGCGGCCATCGATCGCATCGCCGCGGTCGCCGAACGTCTCGCCTCCCTGCTCGCCGCCGGCCTCGCGCCGGCGGCGGCGTGGGGCAACGTGCGCCTCGATGATCCGGAGACGACGGGACGGCGTCTCCGATGGGCCGACCGGACCGTGTCGGCCGGCGATCGTGCGGTGCTCACGGCCGCGGCCGCGGCGGCGGCCGATGGAGCGGACGTTGCCGCGGGCGTCGAGGAGGCGATGCGCGACCAGCCGAGTGCCAGCCCGGCGTGGTCGGTCCTGGCCGCGGCCTGGGCGGTCGCCGAGGCGGCCGGATCTCCGCTCGCGCTGTGCCTCACGGTGCTCGCCGGGGCGCTCCGCGACGAGGCGCAGCTGCGACGCGAGGCCCGGGCCGCCCTCGCGGGCCCGGCCGCGAGCAGCCGGCTCGTCGCCGCGCTCCCGCTCATCGCGCTCGGCTTCGGCGCGGTGCTCGGCTTCGACACGGCGGGAGTCCTGTTCGGCAACCCGGTCGGCATCGCGTGCCTCCTTGCGGGTTCGGCGCTGCTCTGGGCCGGCGCGCGATGGAACGCCGCGCTCATCGCGCGTGCCGCGGTCGCCCGTCCGGCACCGGGACTCGAGCTCGAACTCCTCGCCGTCGCGATGTCGAGCGGCGCCTCCCTCGACCGGGCGCAGCAGATCGTCGGCGCCGCCCTGCGCCGGCACCTCTCCGAGATCGACGGCACCCGGGCTGCCGCGCCCGTGCTCGCGCTCGCCGAACGCGCCGGAGCGCCCGTGGCCGACCTGCTTCGCGCCGAGGCGGCCCGGCTGCGCGGCACGGCGCGGGCCGAGGGCGCGATGCGCGCTGCAGCGCTCGGCGTGCGCCTCATGATCCCGCTCGGCTGCTGCGTCCTGCCGGCGTTCGTGCTCCTCGGCGTCGCGCCGCTCCTGATCTCCGTCGTCACGGGCACCCTCGGCGGTGCCGCGTGACGGCGCGTCGACTCGTGCCATCCCGCCGCGACCGCGGCCAGAAGAGAGGAACCACATGCACCCCGACCCGACCCACGCCGGCCGCGCGAACCGATCCGGCGGCGAGCCCTCGCCGCGTCCGACGATGCCCACGGGGCTGCGCCGGCTCGCACGTCGACTCACGGGCGAACGCGGCGCCGCGACCGCCGAGTACGCCGTCGCGACGATGGCCGCCGTCGGATTCGCCGGCCTCCTCGTCGTCATCCTGCGGGGCGACGAGGTGCGCGGCATCCTCACCGATCTCGTGCGGAATGCGCTCTCGGTGGGCTGACGCGGAGCGCGGCAGCGTGACGGCGGAATTCGCCGTCGCGCTGCCCGCGATCGCGCTGGTGCTCGCGCTCGCCATGGCATCGGTGCACGTCGCCGCGGTGCAGGTGCGGTTGACGGATGCCGCGGCCGATGCCGCTCGCGCACTCGGCCGTGGCGAGTCCGCGGGCGACGCCGCCGCGATCGCCGCGCGGAACGCCGGCGGCGCCCGGTTGTCCACGAGTGCGGACGACCGGTTCGTCTGCGCAACGCTGACGGGCAGCGCCGGCGGCCTGCTCGGCGCCCTCGAGCTCCGCGCATCGTCGTGCGCGCTCCGGGGTGGCCTGTGAGCGCGGCGCGGCAACCGGGCGTCGCGCCCGGCCGGGCGAGGGTCCGGGTGCCCGGGCCGCTCGGTTCCGAAGGCGGCGCGGCGTCGGTGCTCGCGCTCGCCATCATCGGCGCGGTCGTGGCGCTCGCCGCCGCGTCCATCGCCGTCCTCGGCGGGCTCGTCGCCTCGCAGGTCGCGGCGAACGCGGCCGATGCGGCAGCGCTCGCCGCAGCGGATGCGCTGTCCGGCGTCGTGCCGGCTGACCCGTGCGGCATCGCGAGGACCGCCGCGGAGCGGAACGGCGCGCGGCTCGTCCGCTGCGAACTGGCGGGTCCCGCGGCATCCGTCGCCGTCGCGGTCGCGGCCCCGTTCGCCGAGGTCACGGCGGAGTCTCGCGCCGGTCCTCCCGGGTGGGAGGGATGAGCGAGCACGGCTGACCGGTTGTATACACGCCAGGTGGTCTTGGTGCGGCGGCTTGCGGATGCGTTGCCGCCGAGGCGGCCCTCGTGTATACATAAGGCGGCGAACGGGCGAGAGGGGGTCGGATGCGAGCCAGTGATCGGGCGTACCGGACCCTGCGGTCGGAGATCCTCGACGGCACCGTCCCGCCCGGAAGCCTGCTGCAGGAGGTCGAGCAGTCCACGCGCCTCGGCGTCAGCCGGACGCCGGTGCGCGAGGCGCTGCGGCAGCTCGCCGCCGACGGCCTCGTGGTGGCATCCGGTCGCGGGACCGTGGTCACTGCCGTCTCGCGGCAGGACATCGCCGCCCTCTACGAACTCCGCGAGGCGCTCGAATCGCGCGCGGCCGGCCTCGCGGCCAAGCGCGCCGAGGAGACTCCGTTCCGGGCCATCCGTGACCGGCTGCTCGACGCGCCGCGACTCCTGTCCGAGGGGGAGTCGGGACTGGCGGAGTACTTCGCGATCGTCGACGACCTCGATGCGGCGATCGAGCAGGCGGCCGCCAACCGCTTCCTCGGGGCGGCCCTGCGCAGCGTGCAGCTGCACTCGGCGCGCATCCGAAGGCTCTCGCGGCACAACCCCGACCGCCTCCTCGAGGCGGCCCGCGAGCACCTGCTCATCGTCGACGCGATCCTCGCGCGCGACGCCGAGCTGGCGGCCCACGCCACCCACGTCCACCTCCACCGCAGCCTCGGGAACGCGCTCGCCACGGCGCCGGAGGCCGAGCCGGACGCGAGTGACGTCGCCTGACCTGACCGTCCCCTCCCCATCCCCGACCAGAAAGGCCCACCGTGCAGCTCCATCACGTGCGTGTCCACCGCAGCGACGAGAACCTCGCCCGAGCGGACCAGCTCGCCTGGAAGATCGCCGAGGTGGCGGCCGACCCCGTCGAGGTGACCGAGGACGTGGCCGAGATGGTCGTGAACCGGGTGATCGACAACGCGGCCGTCGCCGCGGCATCCCTCACGCGTCGCCCGGTCGTGGCGGCGCGCAGCCAGGCGCTCGCGCACCCCGTGTCGATCGGCGGCGACGGCGCCACCGTGTTCGGAATGGACCCCGCGCGTCGCACCAGCCCGGAGTGGGCCGCCTGGGCCAACGGCGTCGCCGTGCGCGAACTCGACTTCCACGACACCTTCCTCGCCGCCGACTACTCCCACCCGGGCGACAACATCCCGCCGATCGTCGCCGTCGCCCAGCACCTCGCGGCGTCCCGAGGGCTCACCGGACGCGACCTCGTCCGCGGCCTGGCAACGGGCTACGAGATCCAGGTGGACCTGGTGAAGGCCATCTCGCTGCACAAGCACAAGATCGACCACGTCGCCCACCTCGGTCCGGCGGCCGCGGCCGGCATCGGCACGCTGCTCGGGCTGGACGTCCCGACGATCTTCCAGGCGATCGGCCAGGCGCTCCACACGACGACCGCCACCCGCCAGTCGCGCAAGGGCGAGATCTCGAGCTGGAAGGCGCACGCGCCGGCCTTCGCCGGCAAGATGGCGGTCGAAGCGGTGGACCGGGCCCTGCGCGGCGAGACCAGCCCCACCCCGATCTACGAGGGCGAGGACGGCGTCATCGCGTGGCTGCTCGACGGGCCCGACGCCGCCTACGAGGTGCCCCTCCCGGAGCGCGGCGAGGCGAAGCGCGCCATCCTCGACACCTACACCAAGGAGCACTCGGCGGAGTATCAGGCGCAGGCGTGGATCGACCTCGCACGGAAGCTGCACCATGCGCACCCCGACCTGGTCGCCGACCCGTCGCGCATCACGAGCGTCGTCATCCACACCTCGCACCACACGCACTACGTCATCGGCTCGGGTGCGAACGACCCGCAGAAGTACGACCCCACCGCCTCCCGCGAGACGCTCGACCACTCGATCCCGTACATCTTCACGGTCGCGCTGCAGGACGGCGCCTGGCACCACGCCGACTCCTACGCCCCCGACCGCGCCGGTCGCCCCGACACCGTCGAGCTCTGGCGCAAGGTCACGACGGTCGAGGACCCGGAGTGGACCCGGCGCTACCACTCGCTCGACACCGCCGAGAAGGCGTTCGGCGGTCGCGTCGTCATCACGCTCGACGACGGCGACACGATCACCGACGAGATCGCGGTGGCCGACGCCCACCCGCTCGGCGCCCGACCGTTCGAGCGCGAGCAGTACGTGCAGAAGTTCCGCACCCTCGCCGCCGACGTGCTCGAGCCGACCGAGATCGACCGCTTCCTCGACCTCGCCCAGCGACTGCCCGATCTCGGCCCGGACGAGCTCGGCCGACTGACCATCGTCGCCGCGCCCGGCGTGCTCGCGCACGTCGAGAGCCCGCGCGGCCTCTTCTAGGAGGACCCATGCTGTACGCCCAGACCACGCCCGCCGACAAGCGCGCCGCCTTCCGCGAGCGCCTCGCCGGCGGCGAACTGCTCCGCTTCCCCGGCGCGTTCAACCCGCTCTCCGCCCGGCTCATCGAGCGCAAGGGCTTCGAGGGGGTCTACATCTCGGGAGCGGTCCTGTCGGCCGACCTCGGGCTGCCCGACATCGGGCTGACGACGCTGACCGAGGTCGCCGGCCGCGCGAAGCAGATCGCGCGGATGACGGAACTGCCCGCCATCGTCGACGCCGACACGGGCTTCGGCGAGCCCATGAACGTCGCCCGCACCGTCCAGGAGATGGAGGACGCGGGACTCGCCGGCCTCCACATCGAGGACCAGGTCAACCCGAAGCGCTGCGGCCACCTCGACGGCAAGCAGGTCGTCGACGAGCACACCGCGCTGCAGCGGATCCGCGCCGCGGTCGACGCGCGCCGCGACCCGAACTTCCTCATCATGGCGCGCACCGACATCCGCGCGGTCGACGGCCTCGACGCCGCCGTCGATCGCGCCAGGCGACTCGTCGACGCGGGCGCCGACGCCATCTTCCCCGAGGCGATGGCCTCGCTGGAGGAGTTCGCCGCCATCCGCGCGGCCGTCGACGTGCCGCTGCTGGCGAACATGACCGAGTTCGGCAAGAGCGACCTGTTCACCGTGCAGCAGCTCGCCGACGTCGGCATGAACCTCGTCATCTGGCCGGTCTCGATGCTGCGCATCGCGATGGGCGCGACGGGCCGTGCACTCGACGAGTTGACGGATGCCGGTGCCCTCACCCGCCTGCTGCCGGAGATGCAGCACCGGGCCGACCTGTACGACCTCATCGACTACGAGGGCTACAACCGGTTCGACACGTCGATCTTCAACTTCACGGTCGCCCGCTGACGACCGGGAGCCGGGGCGGCTGGTGACGAGCGCGCCGCCCCGGCCCGCGGGATCAATCGAAGACGGTCTCGATGAAGCGGTACTCCACGGCCGTGGGGCGATCGTCGTCCGGAGCGTCGAACTCCAGACCCGCACCGCGGGAGTAGATGTACCGCTTGCCGCCGTCCCCGGGCAGTTCGAGCCGCGGCCGTGGATCGCCCGAGTCGAGGAAGCCGGTGGAGACCGTCTTCCCCTCGAGGGGCCCGTCGATCAGCTTCGCGGTGTAGGTGCCGGATGACGTGTCCATGCCGCCATTGTCCTCCTGTCCTGCACAGGCGCAAGGCCCTACGGCCCGTGCGTCGCGGCCCCGGCGGTGGGTGCGCTCACGGTCGGAATGTGTATGGTGTGGCTGTCGGCGGCATCCGCCGATCCAGTGCACACCGCTCGGGGGCGCGGCGACATTGTGCGTTTTCTCGTTCTCGAATTTCAAGCAAGAGGAGTCCGGTGGCAGGCACGAAGAAGCTCGTGATCGTGGAGTCGCCGACGAAGATGAAGTCGATCGCCCAATACCTGGGCGAGGGCTACGAGGTGCTGTCCTCCGTCGGTCACATCCGCGACCTCGTCGAGCCGAAGAACCTCCCGCCGGAGCTCAAGAAGGGCTCGCTCGGCAAGTTCTCGGTCGACGTCGAGAACGGCTTCGAGCCGTACTACGTCGTCTCGGACTCGAAGAAGAAGACGGTCGCCGAGCTCAAGCGCGCACTCAAGGACGCCGACGAACTCCTGCTCGCCACTGATGAGGACCGCGAGGGCGAGGCCATCGCGTGGCACCTCCTGCAGGAGCTCAAGCCGAAGGTGCCCGTGCGCCGCATGGTGTTCCACGAGATCACGAAGGACGCCATCCAGAAGGCCAAGGACCACACGCGCGAACTCGACACGTCGCTCGTCGACGCGCAGGAGACCCGCCGCATCCTCGACCGGCTCTACGGCTACGAGGTCTCGCCGGTGCTGTGGCGGAAGGTCGGTCCGGGGCTCTCCGCGGGGCGCGTGCAGTCCGCGGCCACCCGGCTCGTCGTCGACCGCGAGCGCGAGCGGCTCGCCTTCGTCGCCGCTGGCTACTGGGACCTGATCGGCCGGTTCACGAGCGATGACGCCGGATTCGAGGCGAAGCTCGTGCGCGTCGGCGGCGAGCGCGTGGCCACGGGCCGCGACTTCGACGACCTCGGCCGGCTCAAGGGCTCCGCGGTCGTGCTCGACGAGCCGACGGCGCACGCACTCGCCGAGGCGCTGCGCGACGACACGGTCGCGCGTCGCGTCGCCAAGGTCGAGTCGAAGCCCTACTCGCGCCGCCCGGCCGCGCCGTTCACCACCTCGACGCTGCAGCAGGAATCGGCGCGCAAGCTCCGGCTCTCGGCCCGCGACACCATGCGGGTGGCGCAGTCGCTGTACGAGAACGGGTACATCACCTATATGCGCACCGACTCGGTGTCGCTCTCGCAGCAGGCCGTCCAGGCGGCGCGCACCCAGGCGACCAAGCTCTACGGAGCCGACAGCATCCCCGACAGGCCCCGCGTCTACGCGGGCAAGTCGAAGAACGCGCAGGAGGCGCACGAGGCCATCCGCCCGTCGGGCGAGGTCTTCCGCACGCCGTCCGAGCTGCAGGGGGTCCTGCGCGGCAGCGAGTTCAAGCTGTACGACTTGATCTGGAAGCGCACCGTCGCATCGCAGATGGCCGACGCCAAGGGGCAGACCGCGACGGTGACCATCGCGGTGGGGCCGACCCGCGCGGATGCCGCGGCGCCGGCCGAGGCGACGACGCGCATCGGCGGCACGACCGCCGAGTTCACCGCGAGCGGCACGGTCATCACCTTCCGCGGGTTCCTCGCCGCGTACGAGGAGAGCCGCGACGAGGAGCGCAACGCCGACGAGACGCCCGGCGAGGCCAAGCTGCCCCCGCTGAAGGAGGGCCAGTCGGTGGGCCTCGCCGAGCTCGAGGCGAAGGGGCACGAGACCAGCCCGCCGCCCCGCTACACGGAGGCGAGCCTCGTGAAGCGGCTCGAGGAGCTCGGCATCGGCCGCCCGTCGACCTTCGCGTCGATCATCTCGACGATCCTCGACCGCGGGTACGTCACCCAGCGCGGCCAGGCGCTCGTGCCGAGCTGGGTCGCGTTCTCGGTCGTCCGCCTGCTGGAGGAGCACTTCGGCGATCTCGTCGAGTACGACTTCACCGCCGAGATGGAGGACGACCTCGACCGCATCGCCTCGGGCGAGGCCGACCGGGTCGACTGGCTGAACGAGTTCTACTTCGGCAGCGACCGGCACCGCGGGCTCCGCCAGGTCGTCGACAACCTCGGCGAGATCGACGCGCGCGAGATCAACTCCGTGGAGATCGCGCCCGGCGTGACGCTCCGCATCGGCAAGTACGGGCCCTACCTCGAGACCGTCGACGCCGACGCCGGCCCCGACGCGCCGCCGCGCCGCGTCAACCTCCCCGAGGACCTCGCGCCGGACGAGCTCACCGCCGAGAAGGCGCGGGAGCTCATCGACGCGCCGGTCCAGGGCGACCGCGTGCTCGGCGTGAACCCCGACAACGGCAAGCAGGTCGTGGTCAAGGACGGCCGGTTCGGGCCGTACGTGACCGAGGTCGAGCCCGAGCCGGAGCAGGCCGAGGCATCCGTCGACCCGGCGACCGGGGAGGTCGTCGAGGCCAAGCCGAAGCGGGGGGCGAAGAAGGCGGCGGCGGTCAAGCCGCGCACGGCCTCGCTCTTCAAGAGCATGCAGATCGAGGAGGTCGACCTCGCCACCGCGCTGAAGCTCCTCGACCTGCCCCGCGTGGTCGGTGCCGACCCCGAGTCCGGCGACGAGATCACCGCGCAGAACGGTCGCTACGGCCCCTATCTCAAGAAGGGATCCGAGACGCGCACCCTGCCGAGCGAGGACGCCATCTTCGAGATCGACCTGTCCGGCGCGCTCGAGCTGCTGGCACAGCCCAAGTACGGCGCGCGCCGTGCGTCGAGCGCCCTCAAGGAGTTCTCAGAGGACCCGGTGAGCGGCAAGCCGATCAAGGTGAAGGACGGCCGCTTCGGCCCGTACGTCACCGACGGCACCACGAACGCGACGATCCCGCGAGCGGAGTCCGTCGAGGACATCACGTTCGAACGCGCCGTCGAGCTGCTGCAGATCAAGCGAGACAAGGGTCCCGCCCCGTCGCGCGCCAAGAAGTCCACGGCGAAGCCCGCCGCGAAGCGCTCGACGACGTCGCGCGCCAAGAAGTCGCCGTCGTGACCCGAGGGCTCTTCATCACGCTCGAGGGCGGTGACGGCTCGGGCAAGACGACGCAGGCCGAGCTGCTCGAGCGATGGCTCGTCGAACAGGGCCGCACCACCCTGCGCACGCGCGAGCCCGGCGGCACCGGCGTCGGCGTGGAGGTGCGCGAGATCGTCCTGCACCACCGCGGCGACATCGCGCCCCGCGCCGAGGCGCTCCTCTACGCAGCCGACCGCGCGCATCACGTGGCGACCGTCGTGCGGCCCGCGCTCGAGCGGGGCGAGGTCGTCATCCAGGACCGGTACGTGGATTCGTCGGTGGCGTACCAGGGCGCCGGCCGCGTGCTCGACCCTCGTGAGGTCCGCGGGCTGTCCGACTGGGCGACCGAGGGCCTCATGCCCGACCTCACCCTGCTGCTCGACCTGCCGCCCCGCGCCGCGCGCGAGCGCCTCGACGGTGCCCGCACCCGGTACGACCGGCTCGAGGCGGAGGCGGCCGCCTTCCACGACCGGGTCCGGGCCGCCTACCTCGAGATCGCGGAATCCGATCCCGCGCGGATCGCGGTCCTCGACGCCTCGCGGCCGGTCGAGGTGATCGCCGCCGACATCCGGAAGCTGGTCGAGGGGCTGGGGTGACCGGCGCGGCGTGGGTGGTCGAGGGTAGCGTTGGATCGTGACCGTGTGGAGTGACCTGACCGGCCAGGATGCCGCCATCGAGCTGCTGCGCGCCGCCGCGGTCGCCGCGCGCGACTCCCGCAGCTCGGCCGACATGACGCACTCGTGGCTCATCACCGGCCCTCCCGGATCCGGTCGGTCCAACCTCGCCTACGCCTTCGCCGAGGCGCTCCTGTCAGGTGAGCCCGATGGCGACCGCGCGACGGGCATCCAGGTCGAGGCGCGCAGCCATCCCGACCTCCACGTCCTCGCGACCGAGGGCGTGATCATCAAGGTCGCCGACGTGCGCAAGATCGTGGAGCGCTCGCACTACGCACCATCGGTCGGCCATCACCGGGTGATCGTCGTCGAGGACGCCGACCGCATGACCGAGCAGACCTCGAACGTGCTGCTGAAGGAACTCGAGGAGCCGCCGGAGCGCACCGTCTGGATCCTGTGCGCGCCGAGCGAAGCCGACCTCATCCCGACCATCCGCTCGCGCGTGCGGTCGGTTCGCCTGCAGGTGCCGAGCGTGGCGGATGTCGCCGACCTGCTCGTGCGCCGCGACGGCGTCGACCCCGCGCTCGCCGCGCGGGCGGCGCGCGAGGCGCAGAGCCACATCGGCATGGCGCACCGGCTCGCCACGAGCGCCGAGGCGCGCGACCGCCGCGCCGAGACCCTCCGCCTCGCGCTGCAGGTGCGCTCCACGCCGGGTGCCGTCATCACCGCGGCGCGACTGCTCGAGATCGCCGGCGACGACGCGAAGGCGATCGCCGAGCTCCGCGACGCCGAGGAGCGCGAGCACACGCTGCGGTCGCTCGGCGTCGCACCCGGCCAGGCGGTGCCGGCCGCGCTCCGGGCGCAACTGCGCGCGCTCGAGGAGGACCAGAAGC
Source organism: Agromyces indicus (assembly GCF_031432295.1). NCBI lineage: Bacteria > Bacillati > Actinomycetota > Actinomycetes > Micrococcales > Microbacteriaceae > Agromyces > Agromyces indicus. The sequence goes on from NZ_JAVKGS010000001.1 coordinate 1,246,235, forward strand.
GCCGGGCGACCCGGACCCTCCGCGACGGCATCGACCGCATCCTCGTCGATCTCGCGTCGCTGTTCCGCGACATCCTCGTCACCCAGCTCGGCGCCGACGTCGAGCTCGTCAACCTCGAGATCGCCGACGAGGTCGCCCACGCCGCGGCATCCGCCACGCCGGCCCGGACCCTCGCCACGCTCGACGCCATCCAGGAGGCCCGCATCCGCATCGACGCCAACGTCCAGCCCGCGCTCGCCCTCGAGGCGATGCTCGTCTCGGCGATCCGACGCCCCCAACCCGCGCGGACGGCCCGCCCATGAGCCGCACGCGCGTGACCATCGCCGGCCTCCTCGCGGCGGGCCTGCTCGCCCTCACCGGGTGCACCGTGCCCGGCTTCCTGCAGCCCGAGCCGGAGCGGTCCGAGCCGACCGGCGAGTCCGTCGATGCCGAGCTCGAGCCGTTCTACTCGCAGGTGCTCGAGTGGGAGCGCTGCGGCGAATTCCAGTGCGCGACCGCCACCGCCCCGCTCGACTGGAGCGACCCCGGCGCCGGCGAGACCGAACTGGCCCTGGTCCGGCAGACCGCCCGCGGCGGCGACCCGATCGGCTCGCTGCTGGTCAACCCGGGCGGCCCGGGCGGATCGGGGTACGACTTCATCGCCGACTCGATCGACTTCGCCGTCGGCAAGCGGGTCCAGGAGCGCTACGACGTCGTCGGCTTCGACCCGCGCGGGGTCGGTCGTTCCACGGCCGTGACCTGCTTCGACGACGCGCAGATGGACGAGTTCCTCTACGGCATCCCCGAGGCGGAGCGAGGCACCGACGCATGGATCGCCGAGGTCGGCGCCGCCTCGCAGGAGTTCGGCGCGGCATGCGCCGAGGGCACGGGCGAACTGCTCGGCAACGTCGACACCGTGAGCGCCGCGCGCGACCTCGACCTGCTGCGGGCCGTGCTCGGCGACGACGAACTGCACTACCTCGGGTACTCCTACGGCACGTTCCTCGGCGCCACCTACGCCGGGCTCTACCCCGAGCGGGTCGGACGACTCGTGCTCGACGGCGCGATCGACCCGTCCGCCAGCAACCACGAGGTGACGCAGGCCCAGGCGATCGGCTTCGAGCAGGCCCTGCGCGCCTACCTCGCCGACTGCCTCTCCGGATCGGAGTGCCCGTTCTCGGGCACCGTCGACGAGGCGGCCGACGAGGTCGCGCGGCTGCTCGCGTCCGTCGAGCGGAGCCCGCTCCGCGGCAGCGACGGCCGCTTCCTGGGTGCGGACTCGCTCGTGACCGCGATCATCTTCCCGCTCTACAGTGCGGAGTCGTGGTCGTACCTGAGCGACATGTTCGAGTCCGTCATGCTCGGCGATGCCGACACGGCGCTGGCGTTCGCCGACCTGTACTACGGCCGCGACACCGACGGCACGTACCTCGACAACTCGACCGAGGCGTTCCGGGCCATCAACTGCCTCGACTACACCTACGACGCCGACCCCGCCGAGATGCGGGAGTCAGCCGCCGAACTGGCCGAGGCGGCGCCGATCATCGGGCCCTACTTCGGGTTCGGCGACATCGGCTGCGCCGTCTGGCCCGTGCAGAGCCGGTCCGAGCGAGCGGCGATCACGGCCGAGGGGGCCGCACCGATCCTCGTCATCGGCACCACGGGCGACCCCGCCACGCCGTACGAGTGGGCCGTGGCGCTCGCCGACCAGCTCGACAGCGGCGTGCTCGTCAGCTACGACGGCGAGGGCCACACGGCGTACCGCAAGTCGAACGCCTGCATCGACACCACCGTCGAGGCCTACCTGCTCGACGGCCGGGTACCCGAAGCCGATCCGGAGTGCTGATCGGCTCGCCCATGGGGGAGCGCGGCGAGTGGTCATGGGCACGCTCGTGATCCGCTAACATGGTCTCTCGTGCCGTCCGGTGCCGAACGCAACGGATGCCACGCCGCCTTAGCTCAGTCGGCAGAGCGATTCACTCGTAATGAATAGGTCGTGGGTTCGATTCCCACAGGCGGCTCCACCGCGAAGGCCCGGACGATGTCCGGGCCTTCGTCGTCTCCAGACCGGTCCGACGGAGGACCCGACCGATCACAGTCCGAGTTCGTCGTACACGGCCCGCCCGTGTCGTGCGCCGGTCGCGCCGGCGGAGGGGAGGTCCGGCGGTCGATCCTCGCCCGCAGGTACCGCTCGGCCTCGTCGTTCTCAGGGTCGGGCAGGTCGGTCTCGGTCGACTCTGCGAGCAGGGCGGCTCCCTCGCTCAGCGCGAACTTCGCGACGACCTTCTGGCCGTCGTTGCTGTAGGCGTTGAGGCTGATCGTGTCGGCGTCGTTGTCGCGCGCGAGAATGGCGCAGTACTCGACGAGGAGGTCGGCGACCCGGTCGCCGACGAGCAGGCTCTTGTCCGCGAAGGTCACGTGCATCATGCGGCAAGCGTAGGCGGGGCGAATCGGATCCGAGGGGGGCTTGCATTCGCCCTTTCCGTGGGGATCAGTTCGGTCAGGGAACGGGCACGAGCCGCAGCGCGGCCGCGTACGCGGCGTACCCGGTGGCGTTCGGGTGGAAGCCGTCCTTCGGGCGCAGCCAGTTCCAGTCGTTGATCCACGGACTGCTGCTGCCGATGCCGTGTCCGGCGAACGGGCCCTCGGCGTCGACGAACACCGCTCCCGCAGCGATGGCGTTGGTCTCGATCACGTCGTTGAGCTTCACGGTCTCGACGTTCACCTCGTCCGCCCATGCGTACTTGGCGTTGACGCCGGACGAGTTGAGGTGGAACAGCAGCGGGTACCCCGTGACGATGACCTTCGCACCGGGCGCCTTCGCCTTGGCAGCGGCGACGACGTTGCGGATCGACGTCGCGAATCCGGAGGATGCGGCGATGGTGGAGCCGTTCGCGATGAAGGTCGGGCACGAGCTCGTCACGAGCACGAAGCAGTTCTGCATCACGTCGGCGAACCCGACGTCGTTGCCGCCGACGGTCACCGTCACGACGCGGGCGGTCGACGGGATGGCGGGCACCTGCTGCGAGATCACCTCGACGGTCGAGGCGCCCGAACACGCGGGGAACGCCACGAGCCTGAGGTTGGCGTCGGCGTCGAGCAGCTTCGGGTACGAGTTCGCGCTGCGGTAGCAGCTCGTGTCGAGGTAGCTGCGCGCGCCGGTGCCGGCCGCGAACGAGTCGCCGATGGCGGCGTACTCCAGTTCGGTCGTCCCGCCTCCGCCGCCGCCGCCCGGCTTCCCGGGCTTGTCGGGTTTGCCCGTCGCGACCGCGGCCCACGCCGAGTCGGCCGGGCCGGCGATGCTCGAGCCGAGGAGGAGTGCGAACGCGGCGAGCAGGATCGCGAGGACGAGGGCCGCGCGTCGACCGCGCGAGGACGACGCCGAGACGGTGGCGGACATGATCGCTCCCATCGGTTCGCAGGCTCCGAGCCGCGAAGATGAGCGAACCGTACCGCCGGCGCCGCCGGGCCGCACTTCCCCGAACGGGTGCCACACCCGGGCCGCGAGCGCTCGTCCGTCGTGGGGGCACGGGCGCCGCTAGGCTGGCGCGCATGACTGACGGACTGCGCTGGGGCATCCTCGCGCCGGGCGGCATCGCCCGCGCCTTCACCGACGACCTGCTGAGCAACGGCTTCGACGTGCGCGCGGCGGGCTCCCGGACCCTCGCGAACGCGGAGGCCTTCGCGGCCGAGCGCGGGATCCCGGCCGCCTACGGCAGCTACGAGGAGCTCGTGACCGATCCGGATGTCGACGTGATCTACATCGCCACGCCGCATCCGTGGCATGCGGCGACCGCGCTGCTGGCCATCGAGGCCGGCAAGCACGTGCTCATCGAGAAGCCCTTCACGCTCAACCAGGCCGAGGCCCGGGTCGTGGCGGATGCCGCCCGCGAGCGGGGCGTGCTCGCGCTCGAGGCGATGTGGACCCGCTACCTGCCGCACATGACGCGCATCCGCGAGATCGTCGCCGCCGGAACGCTCGGCGACGTGCGCACGCTGATCGCGGACCACACCCAGAAGCTGCCCGACGACCCGGCGCACCGGCTGAACGCGTTGGAGCTGGGCGGCGGCGCGCTCCTCGACCTCGGCATCTACCCGGTGTCGTTCGCGTGGGACCTCTTCGGCGATCCGACCAGCATCCAATCGACCGCGGTCTTCCGCTCGACGGGCGCCGACGTGCAGATCGCGGTGCAGCTCGGGTACGAGGACGGCCGCATCGCCTCCACGTTCTCGGCGAGCGATGTGCGCGGACCGAATGCGGCCACGGTGCTCGGGACCGAGGCGCGCATCGATATCGATCCGGTCTGGTACTCCGCGACGAGCTTCCGCGTCGTCGCGCACGACGGCCGGGTGCTGGAGGAGTTCCGTGCCGACGTGAACGGGCGCGGCATGCACTTCCAGGCGGCCGCGCTCGAGCGGCTCGTCGCCGAGGGGCGCCTCGACGGCGGCGACGTGCTGTCGACGGAGGAGTCGGTGGCGATCATGGGCACGCTGGACCGCATCCGCGCGGAGATCGGGCTCCGCTACCCGAACGAGGACTGAGCCGGCGAGGCACCGGGCGAGGGGCCGTCCCGTGATCCGCACCGACGACGTCGTCGAGCTGACGCGAGCACTGGTGGCGATCGACGCCGTCAATCCGGCGCTCGTCGACGGCGGTGCGGGCGAGCGCGAGATCGCGGAGGCGATCGGTCACTGGCTGGGCGGGCGCGGCTTCGACGTCCGCCTGGTCGGCGCCGACCCCGCGCGCCCCAGCGTGCTGGCCCGACGACGGGGTGCCGGCGGCGGGCGCACGCTGCTGCTGGCCGGCCACCTCGACACCGTGGGCGGTGCGGGTGACGGCGGTCGCCGAGCGGATGCCGCGCCCGACGGCGATCGCGTCGTGGGCCGCGGGGCGTACGACATGGCCGGCGGCCTGGCCGCGGCGATGGTCGCCGCCGCGGGCGCCGACGTCGCCGGTGACGTGGTGCTCGCCTTCGCGGCCGATGAGGAGTTCGGCTCCGCCGGCATGGAGGAGCTGCTCGCCGAGCTCGACGCGTCGCGCCCGGACGGCGCGGTCGTGCTCGAGCCCACCGATCTGGAGGTGACGCTCGCCCATCGCGGGTTCGCCTGGTACCGCGTCGAGTACGAGGGGTCGGCGGCGCACGGGTCGCAGCCCGAGCTCGGCGTCGACGCGATCGACCGGGCGCTCGACGGGATGGTGGCCCTGCGCGGGTTCGGGGCCGAGCTCGCGGCCCGGCCGCGGCACCCGCTGCTCGGCACCGGCAGCGTGCGCGTGGCGACGATCGAGGGCGGGACGGATGCCGCGACGGTCGCCGACCGCTGCGTGCTCGTGGTGGAGCGGCGTACCTTGCCGGGCGAGCCCGATCCGGCAGCCGAACTCGCCCGCGTGCTCGCGCCGTCGCGCCCAGGCCGGATCGTCCCGCTCGTCGCGAGGCCGGCGATGGAGGCCGACCCCGGCGCGCCGATCGCGCGGGTCGTCGTCGATGCGGTCGAGCGCGCCACCGGGGGTCCCGGCCGTCCGCCGTGGCGACCCGTGGTGGACCGACGCGGGCCTGATCGCCGAGCGGGGCATCCCGGTCGTGCTGGTGGGCCCGGTCGGCGGCGGCGCGCACGCCGACGAGGAGTGGGTCGCGACGGATTCACTTGAGACGCTCGTCGCCGTCCTGCGGACCTCCATCGACGGGTTCTGCGCACCGCGCTGACTCCGCGCCGGCCGTCTTGCGCGCGGGGGCTCCCGGGCCCCGTCCGGACCGGGTCCGTACAATGCGGCGGGTGAACGATCAGACGGATGACGGGGCGCCGGACGGGGAGCCGGCCGCAGCGCCGGCCGCAGCCGACGCCGCACCGCGCGGCATCCGTGCCCTGATCGCCCGCCACCGCACCATCGCCGTCGCCGCCGGGATCGTCGCCGCGGTGCTCGCGGGCGGGGGCGCGGTCGCGCTCGGTGCCGCGCTCGACGACGAGCCCACCGCCGCGGCGCCGTCGCCCACCCCGACTGAGCGCCCGACGTCCACGCCGACCCCCACGCCCGTGGCCGCACCCCCGACCAGTGCGCCGCCGGAACGGGTGCGGACCTGTTCCGTGGCCGGCCTCGCCGCCGACCCGAGGCTCGCGAACCTGCAGGCGCAGGTCATGAACGCCGCCACCGGCGAGGTGCTCTACGACCGCGGCGGCCTCACCGCGTCGCGGACGGCGAGCGTCATGAAGGTCGTCACGGCCGCCGCCGCCCTCGCCGTGTTCTCGCCCGACGACCGGTTCGCGACGCGCGTGGTCCGTGGTGCGGAGCCCGGATCGGTGGTGCTCGTCGGCGGCGGCGACGTCACGCTCTCGCGGACGCCCAGCGGCAACGAGACCGTCTACCCGGGTGCCGCGCACCTCGACGACCTGGCCCGGCAGGTCCGTGCCGCGTGGGAGGCCGATCCGTCGAATCCGCCCCTCACGAAGCTCGTGCTCGACAGCTCGCTGTTCAGCGGCGAGACATGGCACGCGAGCTGGGATCCCGCCGAGCGCGAACTCGGGTTCATGCCGCACCTCACCGCGCTGATGGTGGACGGCGACCGCGCCGACCCCTACGCGAACATCTCCTCGCGCGGCACGGACCCCGTGGCGCGAGCCGGCGAGGCGTTCGCCGCCGCGCTGGGCGGCGTGGGCGCGATCGAGCGGGGCACCGCGCCGGCCGGGGCCGCCGAGCTCGGACGCGTCTGGTCGCCGACGGTCGCGCAGCTCGTCGACAAGTCCCTCATCGTCTCCGACAACACGGTCGCCGAGATGCTCGCGCGCCTTGTGGCGATCGAGCTCGGCACGGGCACCGACTTCGCCGCGATCGACCCCGCGGTCCGGCAGGCGCTCACCGGGTACGGCATCGCGCGCGGCGGCATCCGCGTCATCGACGGGTCGGGGCTCTCGCCCGACAATGCCGTGCCGCCCGCCTACCTCACGCGGCTCTTCGCGAAGGTCGACGCGCGCGAGGGGAACCTCGGCGTCATCCTCGACGGCCTGCCCGTCGCCGGCCGGAAGGGGTCGCTGTCGTACGCGGACCGGTTCGCGGGCGACAACGCGGTCGCGCACGGCGCCGTGCTGGCCAAGACGGGCTGGATCACCACCGGGTACACGCTGTCGGGCATCATCCGGGCGCAGGACGGCACGACCCTCACCTTCGCCGTCTACGCGCTCGGCGACGTGACCGCCGCGGCGAAGCAGGCCATCGACACCCTGGCGACCGGCTTCTACCGCTGCGGCGACGAGCTCGCGGACGACTGACCGACCGGAGGCCACCGACGGGACGAACGCCCGCCGGGCGCGGCATCCGTGTGACGGACGGCCCGGGCGCGGCGTCCGCCGACCCGACAGAATGGAACCAGCGGCGGATCGTCGCGAGACCCGAGGAGCGAAGGAGCCGGTCATGAGTCGGGCCCTGTTCATCATCGACGTGCAGAACGACTTCACCGAGGGCGGCGCGCTCGGCGTCGAGGGGGGTGCCGCGGTGGCCGCGGGCATCACCGAGTACCTCGCCGAGCATCGCGACGACTACGCCGTGGTCGTGGCGTCGCGCGACTGGCACGACGCCGACAACGACAACGGCGGGCACTTCGCCACGGATGCCGCGCCCGATTTCGTCACGACGTGGCCGCAGCACTGCATGGCGGGCACGCCGGGGGCCGAGTACCACCCGGCCCTCGACGCGTCGCAGGTCGACGTGCACATCCGCAAGGGCCAGGGCGTGCCCGCGTACTCTATCTTCGAGGGCACGGATGACGCGGGCGCGTCGATCACCGAGGTGCTCACCCGCCACGGCGTCACCGACGTCGACATCGTGGGTATCGCGACCGACTACTGCGTGCGCGCGTCGGCCCTCGACGCGCTCGAGCACGGCCAGCACGTCCGCGTGATCCGCGACCTCGTCGCGGGCGTCGCGGCCGAGACGTCGGATGCGGCGCTCGCCGAGCTCGGCCACGCCGGTGCGGCGATCGTCGACTCGGCCGCGGCATCCGGAACCGACGAGGCGGCCGGCGCGTGAACCTCGACCGCACGAGCGGGTCGATGCCCGTCCTGCACGCCGAGGCGCCCGACGGGGTGCTCGTCGCCTATCGGGTCCACGGCGACCTGCGAGCGGATGCCACGCCGCCGCCGGTGCTGCTCGTGCACGGCTTCGCCTCCGATTCGGTCGTCACGTGGGAGGGCACCGGCTGGGTGGGCGCGCTCCGCGATGCCGGCCGCGCCGTGATCACGACCGACCTGCGAGGTCACGGCGAGAGCGACAAGCCGGCCGACGCGGACTCGTACGCACCCGACCGGCTGGGTGCCGACCTCGTCGCGGTGCTCGACTCCGCCGAGGTCGGCGTCGTCGACGTCGTGGCGTACTCGATGGGCAATCGCGTGGTGTCGGCGCTGTGCGAACTCGCACCGGATCGGGTGCGGCGGGTCGTCGTCGGCGGCGCGGGACCGTCCGAGCTGTTCGCGACGTGGGACCTCGACGAGGTGCGCGCCTACGTGCTCGACGGCGTGCCGCCGCGCAATCCCGTCATCGCGCAGGTGCTCGGACCCGCGCTCCGCGCGGGCGCCGACCGGGAGGCGCTGCTCGCGTGCACCGAGGGCGTGGCCGGTGCGCCGCTCGCCATCCCCGGCGGCATCCCGGTGCTGTTCGTGGCGGGCGAGAACGACCCGGTGCCGGTGGGCGTGCAGCAGCTCGCGCTCGACTGGGGGAGCGACCTCGTGACCGTCCCCGGACGTGATCACGTGTCGACGCTCACGGCTCGCGCGTTCAAGGACGCGGCCGTTGCGTTCCTGTCCTGACGCCCTGTCGAACTATGGTGTCAGGGTGTCCAGTTCTTCCACCGGCTTCGATTCGAGCGGCTACTGGTACGAGCCCGACGCCACGCGCATCGGCAGCGTCGACGTGCTCAACCTGCTGCGGCGCTATCGGGCAGCCGACCAGGAGATGCGGCGACGCACGCGCGATTCGATGGGCATGGGCGAGACCGACCTGCTCGCGTTGCGCTACGTGTTCCGCGCCGAGCGCGAGGGCAGCGTGCTCACCCCGGGCATGCTCGCCAAGCAGCTCGGGATCTCCACCGCCTCGACCACGGTCCTCATCGATCGGCTCGAGCGCAGCGGCCACCTCGCGCGGCGGCCGCATCCGACCGACCGCCGCTCGCTCGTCGTCGTCAGCACGACCGACAGCGACGCCGAGGTGCGCAAGACCCTGGGGCGCATGCACCGGGCCATGATCGACGTCGCCGATGCGCTCGAGCCGCAGGAACTGGTCGCCGTCGCCCGGTTCCTCTCCGGGATGATCGAGGCCGTCGAACTGGCGGACGCCGACGCGCACGAGCAGCCGGTCGCCTAGACAGCGTGCGGGCCGCCGCGACATCGCGACGGCCCGCAGGCATGACTGATGGAGCGCTCAGACGCTCCGGTTCCCGGTGAGCATCCGCACGAGCCAGACGATGACGGCCAGCACGAGCAGCACGATGCCGACCCAGAGCAGGAAGTTCAGGGACTGCACGAATCCGCCGGTGAACAGCAGGATGACCGCGATGATCGCGATGATGATGAGCAGGATGTTCATGGTCGAGCCTTTCTGTCGGCGATGACGCCGCGTGGTTGCGGCGCTCTGGGGGGAGCGGGCGGTCGCGAGGTGATCGCGTCGCGCCCGGTCGCGTCGGCGGGTCGGCGGAGAGCCGGACCTCAGGCTGCAGTCGTGGGTTCCTCGGCGGCACCGGAACTCGATCCGAGGACCTCGATGAGTCCCTCTTCGAGTTCGGCGGGGACGGCGTAGAGGGCGCCGCCCGTGATCGCATCGTGCTCGATGATCGCCGCCGCGTGGATCTCGGCTCGCGACAGGAGCGGGAAGCGGGCGACCATGCGCTCGAGCAACTGCTCGAAGTCGATGAGTTCGCGGCCTCCGGCGATGCCGATCACGCCGTCCGTGCTGTCCATTGCTGCTCACTGTAGCCGACGGCGCTGTGGAGACCCGGGGGGCCACGGCCCCCCGGGGTCATCCCCCCATGCGTGATCGCCCGCAGTGCGGTCGTTCCCTTGTCCGCGATCACAGAACAACGAGACCACACATGTAGTTAGATCGTCTAGTCATTTCGAGGTGCGCCGGAATACGGTACGCTTCGGAAATCAGCGTGCCTGCGGCATTCCGGGCGTCACAGCTGGTTGCCCAGCTTGTACTCGCCCTGCTTCCACTCGGGCATCGACGCGTCGTCCTGGCGCGTGTACGAGAAGCCGTCGGCGCCGATCGTCACCGCCATCTCGCTGGCGTCGGTCCGCGCGACGACCTCCTTCGGGTTGCCGTCGAGGTCGAGCACGAGCGAGGCCTCGGTGTACCAGCTCGGCACGACCGGGTTGCCCCACCAGTCGCGCCGCTGGTTGTCGTGCACGTCCCACGTGACGACGGGGTTGTCGGGGTCGCCCGTGTAGTAGTCCTGCGTGTAGATCTCCACGCGGTGGCCGTCGGGGTCGCGGAGGTAGAGGTAGAACGCGTTCGAGACGCCGTGGCGGCCGGGACCGCGCTCGATCCGGTCCGACATCCGCAGGGCGCCGAGCTTGTCGCAGATCGCGAGGATGTTGTGCTTCTCGTGCGTGGAGAACGCGACGTGGTGCATGCGCGGGCCGTCGCCGCCGGTCATGGCGGTGTCGTGCACGGTCGGCTTGCGGCGCATCCACGCCGCGTACACCGTGCCCTCGTCGTCCTGGATGTCCTCGGTGACGCGGAAGCCGAGGTCCTGCATGAACGCGACGGCGCGGGGCACGTCGGGCGTGACCTGGTTGAAGTGGTCCAGGCGCACGAGCGCGCCCGGGGTGTAGAGGTCGTAGCGCCAGGCGAGGCGCTCGACGTGCTCGACGTCGTGGAAGAACTCGTACGGGAACCCGAGCGGGTCCTCGACGCGCACGGAATCGCCGATCCCCTTGGTGAAGCCCTCCGGCCGGCGCTCCACCCGGCAGCCGAGCTCCGTGTAGAACGCGACTGCCTTGTCGAGATCCTCGGGCGTGCGGACGCGGTACGAGAACGCGGCGACCGCGGCGACCGGCCCCTTGCGGAGCACGAGGTTGTGGTGGATGAACTCCTCGAGGGAGCGGAGGTAGACCGTGTCCTCGGTCTCCTCGGTGACGACGAGGTCGAGCACGTCGACGTAGAACCGGCGGCTGGCCTCGAGGTCGGTGACCACCAGCTCCATGTACGCGCAGCGCAGGATGTCCGGCGCCGGCACCGACGGGGTCGGAATCGGGTCGTCCGTGTGGATCGGGGCCTCCTGGCTCACGTAGAAGCCCGAGGAGGTCAGCGTCTTGTCGTCGCGGTTGGTCATGTCAGCGTCCTTGCTTGCGAATCAACGGTGGTGAACGGATGCCGCGTCAGCGCGGGTCCGGGTCGTCGAGGTCGGTCTCGTCGTGGTGCTCCTGCTTGCCGAACGTCGGGTTGTGCACGGCCCCGAGGGTGATGTGCACGGCCTGCTGGTCGGTGTAGAAGTCGATCGAGCGGTAGCCGCCCTCGTGTCCGAGGCCCGAGGCCTTCACGCCGCCGAACGGGGTGCGCAGGTCGCGCACGTTGTTCGAGTTCAGCCACACCATGCCCGCCTCGACGGCCTGGGCGAAGTTGTGCGCTCGCTTGAGGTCGTTGGTCCAGATGTAGGCGGCGAGGCCGTACTTGACGCCGTTGGCGAGCTCGAGCGCCTCCTCCTCGGAGTCGAAGGGCGTGATCGCCACGACCGGTCCGAAGATCTCCTCCTGGAAGATGCGCGCATCCTTCGGGACGTCGGCGAAGACGGTCGGGGCGACGTAGTTGCCCGCCTCGAGTCCCTCGGGGCGGCCGCCGCCGGCGACGAGCCGGCCCTCCGACTTGCCGATCTCGACGTAGCTCATGACCTTCTCGTAGTGCTCGGGGTGGACGAGCGCGCCGACCTCGGTCTTCGGGTCGTGCGGGTCGCCCACGACGACGCGCTTCGCCTGCGCCGCGTACTTCTCGACGAACTCGTCGTAGATCGCCCGCTCGACGAGGATCCGGCTGCCGGCCGTGCAGCGCTCGCCGTTCAGCGAGAACACGCCGAAGATCGTCGCGTCGACCGCCGCATCGAGGTCGGCGTCGGCGAAGACGACCGCCGGGCTCTTGCCGCCGAGCTCCATGGACAGGCCCTTGAGGTACGGCGCGGCGTTGCCGAAGATGATCTGCCCGGTGCGGCTCTCGCCCGTGAACGAGATGAGCGGCACGCCGGGGTGCTTCACGAGCGCGTCGCCCGCCTCCTCGCCGAGCCCGTTGACGAGGTTGAACACGCCGTTCGGCAGTCCCGCCTCCTCGAAGATCTCGGGCCACAGGCTCGCCGACAGCGGCGTGAACTCGGCCGGCTTCAGCACGACCGTGTTGCCGGTCGCGATGGCCGGTGCCAGCTTCCACGACTCGAGCATGAAGGGCGTGTTCCACGGCGTGATGAGGCCGGCGACGCCGATCGGCTTGCGGTTGACGTAGTTGACCTGGCGGCCGGGCACCTTGTAGGTGTCGTCGGCCTGCGCGACGATCAGGTCGGCGAAGAACCGGAAGTTCTCGGCCGCGCGACGCGCCTGGCCGAGCGCCTGCGTGATGGGCAGGCCGGTGTCGAACGTCTCGAGTTCGGCGAGCCTGGCGTCGCGCGACTCCACGAGGTCGGCGATGCGGTGCAGCACGCGCGAGCGCTCGCGGGGCAGCATGCGCGGCCACGGGCCCTCGCGGAACGCGCGGGACGCCGCCTCGACGGCGCGGTCGATGTCGGCCTGCTGGCCGGCCGCGGCCTGCACGTAGGTCTGGTTCGACACCGGATCGAGCACGTCGAACGTCTCGCCGCCGACCGAGTCGACGAACTCCCCGTCGATGTAGTGGCGGATGCGGTCGGGCAGCCCCTCGGGGATGTGCTGGGTCATGCGGTGGCCTCCAGGTTCGAAGCGGATGCCGCGGCGGCGTCGCCGGGCTCGGGAGCAGGTTCGGTGGTGGTGGGCCCGGACGCGGCATCCGTCGCCGGGGTCTTGTGCTCGGACTGGTACGCGAGCACCGCGTCGAGCGTCGCCGTGCGATGACGGCGGGCGGCGAGCTCGATCTCGAGTTCGTCGGCGCCCTGCTCGATGAGCTCGATGATGCGGGCGTGCTCGGCGACCGACTCGCGGGCGCGGCCGGGCACGAAGCTGAACGACGAGTCGCGCAGCACCTTCATGCGGTTCCAGCCGCGACGCACGAGGTCGAGCACGTGCGGGTTCGGACAGCTCTCGAACAGGATGGAGTGGAACTCGAGGTTGAGCTCGGTGAAGCGGTGCGGGTCGAAGTCGTCGAGGGTGCGCCGCATCCGCTCGTTGACCTCGCGCGCTCGCAACAGCTGGTCGGGAGTGATCGAACCCGACGCGAGCGCGGTCGCGTACCCCTCGACGAGCGCGAGGGTCTGCATGGTGTGCAGGTACTCGGTCTCCTTCACGAGCGCCACCTGGGCGCCGACGTTGCGCTCGTACGTGACGAGCCCCTCGGCCTCCAGCAGCCGGATCGCCTCGCGCACGGGCACCACCGAGACGTCGAGCTCGCGCGCGATCTGCCCGAGCACCAGGCGATAGCCCGGGACGTAGCGCCCGTCGTCGATGCGCTCGCGCACGAACCGGTACGCCTGCTGCGACTTGCTCTCGGCGCTCATCGTTCCTCCGCTGCGCCCTGCTGCCCGCGGTGAGCGGCCTCGTAGCGCGCACGCCACTCGGCGTTCATCGGGAACAGCCCGTCGACGGGCTCGCCCTCGGCGACGCGCTCCGCGACCCAGGCGTCCGCGGCATCCTGCTCGGCGGCCTCGGCCGCGACCTCGGCGGCGAGGTGCGGCGGGATCACGATGACGCCGTCGCCGTCGCCGACGATCACGTCGCCCGGCTGTACCGCGGCGCCGCCGCATGCGATGGTCACGTCGGTCTCCCACGGCACGTGGCGGCGGCCCAGCACGCTCGGGTGCGGGCCCTGCGAGAAGACGGGGATGCCGATCTCGGCGACCGCATCGAAGTCGCGGACCCCGCCGTCGGTCACGATGCCGGCGGCGCCGCGCACCTTGGCACGCAGGGCGAGCACGTCGCCGACCGTGCCGGTGCCGCGCTCGCCGCGGGCGTCGACCACGAGCACCTCGCCGGCGCCGACCGTGTCGAACGCGCGCTTCTGGGCGTTGTAGCCGCCGCCGTGCTCGGCGAACAGGTCGGGGCGGGCGGGGATGAAGCGGAGCGTGCGGGCTCGGCCCACGATGCGGTCGCCGGGGTGGTTCGCGAAGACGCCCTCGATGAACACGTCGTGGTAGCCGCGCTTGCGGAGCGCGACCGAGAGGGTCGCGACCGCCGCGGAGGAGAGCCGGGCGCGGAGCTCGTCGGTGAGCTCGAAGGCGGGGGCACCCGCATCCGCGGCTTGCTGGCCCGAGGCGTCGAGCGGCGTCGCCCGTCCGACGGCGACCGCGGCGGCGTGCTCGGCCTCGGAGCCCCACGCCTCGATGCGCTGCAGGTCGTCGACCGCTGGCTTCGTGCCGAAGTCGCCGAACGGCTGGCTGCCCTCGGTGATGCGCGTGACGAGTCGGCCCGTGCTCGGGGCGCCCGCGGCATCCGGTGCATCGACCTCGACCTCGACGACGTCGCCCGGCACGACGACCGACGACCCCGCGGGCGTGCCGGTGAGGATCACGTCGCCGGTCTCGAGCGTCATGAGCTGCGACAGGTCGGCCACGAGCTGACCGAAGGGGAAGAGGAGCGTGTCGCTCGTGTCCTCCTGGACGAGCTCGCCGTTCACCCACGTGCGGACGCGGAGCGCGTCGGGTGCCACGTCGGCAGCCGGGATCAGCGCCGGACCGATCGGCGTGAAGCCGTCGCCGCCCTTGGAGCGGACGTTCGAGCCCTTGTCGGCGGCCCGCAGGTCGTAGACGCCGAAGTCGTCGGCGGCGGTGACGGATGCCACGTGCCGCCAGCCGTCGGCGGGGGAGACGCGTCGCGCGGGCACGCCGATGACGAGCGCGATCTCGCCCTCGAACGCGAGGAGCTCGGTGCCCGCGGGCCGCTCGAGCGTGTGGCCGGTCGCGGCGAGCGAACTCGACGGCTTCAGGAAGTAGCTCGGCATCGCCGGCGTGCGGCCGCGCTGCGCGGCGCGGGAGGGGTAGTTGAGGTGCACGGCGATGATCTTGCCCGGCGTGGGAATGGCATCGGTCGTCATGGACATCCTCGTCTCTTTCGTATCGGAAATCGTATACGATCCAGTCGGGCGGGGCAACGCGGGTCAGTAGGAGGCGCGCGGGGCGCCATCCGCCGCCGAACCGGCGCTGCCCGTCTCGCCCGCCGATCGGCCCGAGAATCGGTCGGCCAGCGCCTCCGAGGCGCGCGCGACGATCGAGACGTCCGCGCCGACGGCGACGAACGCCGCGCCGGCCTCGAGGTAGCGCTCGGCCTCCTCGGGCACGAACGCGTTGACCCCCGCGGGCTTGCCCGCACGGCGTGCCGCGCGCAGCGACGCGAGCACGGCCTCGACGACCTCCGGGTGCGACGGCTCGCCGAGGCGCCCCATGGACGCGGCGAGGTCGGCGGGCCCGACGAAGATCGCATCGACGCCGTCGACGGCCACGATGTCGTCGACCGCGGCGACGGCCGCCGCCGACTCGACCTGCACCGTGAGGCTGATCGTCGCCGAGGCATCCCGCAGGTACGCCGGCACTCGATTCCACCGCGACGAGCGCGCGAGCGACGCACCGACGCCGCGCACGCCCTCGGCCGGGTAGCGGATGGCGCGTACGAGCTCCGCCGCCTGGTCCGCCGAGTCCACCATGGGCACCAAGAGGTTCTGCGCGCCGAGGTCGAGCACCTGCTTGATGATCACGGTGTCGCCGATCGGCACGCGCACCACCGGGGCGACCGGGTACGCGGAGACCGCGTAGAGCTGCGCGAGGATCGACTCCAGGCCGTTGGGGGAGTGTTCCCCGTCGATCAGCACCCAGTCGACGCCGCTGCCGGCGACGATCTCGGCCATGACGGGGCTGCCCGAGCATGCCCACATGCCGATGAGCGGGCGGTCGGCGGCGGCGAGACGGGCCGCGAAGGTGTCGGGGAGGTTCATTCGAATCGGCACGTGATCGCCCCCAGGGGTCCGTACTCGGCGTGGACCGTGTCGCCGCGCTCGACCCACATGGGCCGCGTGAACGAGCCCGCGAGGATGATCTCGCCGGCCTCGAGCGACTGCCCGTGCTGCGCGAGCTTGTTCGCGAGCCAGGCCACGCCCATAGCAGGGTGGCCGAGCACCGCACCCGCGACGCCGGACTCCTCGATGGTCTCGTTGCGGTACAGCAGCGCCGGCACCCAGCGCAGGTCGACCGCGTCGACCTTCACGGGCGTGCCGCCGACGACCATGGCGCCCATCGCCGCGTTGTCGGAGATCGTGTCCACGATGGTGCGACCCTGCAGCTCGATGTGGGAGTTGAGGATCTCGAGCGCCGGCACGACGTAGGCGGTCGCGTCGAGCACGTCGAAGATCGTGGTGCCCGGTCCGCGCAGCGGCTCGGACAGCACGAAGGCGAGCTCGACCTCGATGCGCACGTTGGAGAAGCGCGCGTGTTCGATCACCGCGCCCGACTCGTGGACCATGTCGTCGAGGATCACGCCGTAGTCCGGCTCGGTGATCCCCGTGGCGGCCTGCATCACCTTCGAGGTGAGGCCGATCTTGCGACCGACCAGGCGTCGGCCGCCCTCGATCTGCCGGTCGGCCCAGAGCCGCTGGACGGCGTACGCGTCCTCGACGGTCATATCGGGGTTCCGGGCGGTGAGCAGCGGGACGATCGTGCGGTCGCGGTCGGCGGCGGCCAGTTCGTCGGCGATCTCGGCGATGCGGGATGGGTCCAGCATGGGGCTCCACTTCGTCGTCGGGCGTCACCGTGATGCTACATGAGGTATCTGAAATCGTATACGTTCTGCCGCCAAGGCCCCGCACGACAGAATGGCCGGGTGAAGACGGTTCAGCTGCGCAGGTACACGCTCGTCGACGGGGAATACGACGCCTTCGTGGCGTGGTGGACGCAATGGATGCCGCGCGTGCGGTCGGAGGCCGGGTTCACGATCGAGTTCGCCTACGGCATCCGCGAGGCGAACCAGTTCGTGTGGGCCGTGAGCGCCCCCGGCGACGCCGAGGCGTTCGTCGCCCGCGAGCAGGAGTACCTGGCGTCCGACGCGCGCGCCGCGGCCTTCGACGGGGTGCCGCAGCGCGTGGCCGTCTACGACATCGCGCTCGTCGACGACCTCGTGGCCTGACGTCGCCGCGGCGGCATCCGCTCGCCCCCGCACCCGCCGCCATGTACACCGGGCGGCATGCGCGCCGCCGCTATCATCGAGGCATCCCCTTCGGAAACCCCGTGGTCGACGCTGCCACCACCGCGCTCGGCCGCACGATGGCCGACGACGCCCACGCTCGCGGCCGAGAGGACACGCCGTGAGCCACGAGTTCGACGCCCGCCGTGAGGAATGGATCTCCCGAGAGGAGCAGGCCGAGCGGATGATCCCGCTGATCGGCAGCCTCTACCGTCGCCACGGCGTCGTGACCTCGATCCACGGCCGCCGCCTGATCAACCGCTCCGCGGTCGAGCTGCTCAAGGCGCACCGTTTCGCCCGCCAGGCCGGCGACGTCGAGCTCGACCTCGACGACACCACGCGCGTGCTCGAGGCGCTGACCGAGATCGCGCCCGGTCCCGCCTCCATCGACGTCGCGCGCCTCGTGTCGCGCTTCCACGCCGCCGAGCCCGGTACCGAGCTGGTCGACTTCCTCCGTGGCGAACTCGCGCCGGTGCTCGTCGACGCCGGCGAGCCCGCGGCATCCGGCACCGACGTCGTGCTGTACGGCTTCGGCCGCATCGGGCGGCTCCTCGCCCGCATCCTCATCGCCCACGCCGGCGGCGGCCAGAACCTGCGCCTGCGGGCGATCGTCGTGCGCAAGGGCGCCGAGAACGACCTGCAGAAGCGCGCGAGCCTGCTGCGCCGCGACTCGGTGCACGGTCCCTTCCAGGGCACCATCACGGTCGACGAGGAGGCGAACACGATCCTCGCGAACGGCACCCTCATCCAGGTGATCTACTCCGACGACCCGGGCACCATCGACTACACCGCCTACGGCATCTCGGACGCGATCGTCGTCGACAACACCGGCCGCTGGCGCGACGAGGCCGGCCTCAGCCGCCACCTGGAGTCGAAGGGCGTCGCCCGGGTGCTCCTCACTGCGCCGGGCAAGGGCGCGATCAAGAACATCGTGCACGGCATCAACCACGACGCCATCGCCGACGACGACCGCATCCTCTCGGCCGCGTCGTGCACGACGAACGCCATCACGCCCGTGCTCGCCGCCATCGACGACGCGTACGGCATCGTCCGCGGTCACGTCGAGACCGTGCACTCGTTCACGAACGACCAGAACCTGATCGACAACTTCCACAAGGGCGACCGCCGCGGGCGCTCGGCCGTGCTCAACATGGTCATCACCGAGACCGGCGCGGCGAAGGCGGTCTCGAAGGCGCTGCCCGCCCTCGAGGGCAAGCTCACCGGGTCCGCGATCCGCGTGCCCACGCCCGACGTGTCGCTCGCGATCCTGAACCTCCAGCTCGAGCGCCCCACCGACAAGGCGGCGCTGAACGCCTACCTCCGGCAGGTCTCGCTCACGTCGCCGCTGCGCCAGCAGGTCGACTACATCGAGTCGGCCGAGGTCGTCTCGACCGACTTCGTCGGCAGCCACCGCGCCGGCATCGTCGACGGACTCGCGACGATCGCCGACGGCACCGACGTCGTGCTCTATGTCTGGTACGACAACGAGTACGGCTACTCCTGCCAGGTGGTGCGCGTCATCGAGGCCATGGCGGGCACCCACCCCATGGTCCTGCCCGAGCGCCAGCCGGTGCGCGTCGAGCAGGTCGTCGCGGCATCCGTGCCCGAGGTCGCCGAGGTCGGCTGAGCGGATGCCGCTGCCCGGCGCACGCGCCTAGGCTGATGGCATGACCCGAGAAGCCGTCATCGTCGACGTCATCCGAACCCCGGTCGGGCGCGGCAAGCCCGGAGGGCAGCTCAGCGGGATCCACCCCGTCGACCTGCTCGCGGGCGTGCTGAACGCGCTCGTCGACCGCAACGACCTCGATCCGGGGCTCGTCGACGACGTCATCGGCGGGTGCGTCAGCCAGGTCGGCGAGCAGTCGTACAACACCGTCCGCAACGCGGTGCTCGCCGCCGGCTTCCCGGAGACCGTGCCCGGCACGACGATCGACCGGCAGTGCGGGTCGAGCCAGCAGGCCGCGACCTTCGCGGCGCAGGCGATCATGGCCGGGCACGCCGACATCGTCGTCGCGTGCGGCGTCGAATCGATGAGCCGGGTCCCGCTCGGCTCGAGCGCCGCGGGCGCCGACCCGTACGGCTCGCGGGTGCGGGAGCGGTATCCCGAGGGACTCGTCAACCAGGGCGTCTCCGCGGAACTCATCGCCGAGAAGTGGGGATTCTCGCGCGAGCAGCTCGACGAGTTCGCAGCGCGTTCGCACGCGCTCGCCGCGGCGGCGGGGGAGTCCGGCGCGTTCGCGACCGAGGTCGTGCCCGTGCCGGGCGTCGACGCGCTCGTCGACGAGACGGTCCGCCCCGCGACCACGGTCCAGTCGCTCGCCGGCCTCAATCCGGCGTTCCGCACCGATCGGCTCGCCGAGCGCTTCCCCGAGCTCGACTGGCGCATCACGCCCGGCAACTCGTCACCGCTCACCGACGGCGCTTCGGCCGCGCTCATCATGAGCGCCGAGGCCGCCGAACGCCTCGGGCTCGCGCCGCGCGCCCGGTTCCGCGCGTTCTCGGTGGTCGGCAGCGACCCGCTGTACATGCTCACGGGCGTCATCCCGGCGACGGCGAAGGTGCTCGACCGCGCCGGCCTCACGCATGACGACATCGATGCGTACGAGGTCAACGAGGCGTTCGCGTCGGTGCCGCTCGCGTGGCTCGCCGACACGGGGGCGGATGCCGCGAAGCTCAACCCGCGCGGCGGCGCCATCGCGCTGGGCCACGCGCTCGGGTCGAGCGGCACGCGCCTGCTGACGACGCTCGTGAACCAGCTCGAGGCGACCGGCGGGCGGTACGGACTGCAGACGATGTGCGAGGGCGGCGGCATGGCGAACGCCACCGTCATCGAACGCGTCTGACCCGCAGCCCCTCGCGAGGGCGCGCAACGTACGCCCGGCCTCGCGAGGGGTGGCGACACGCCGCCCGGTCGGCTCGGCTCGCGGCCAGTCGCGTCCCCTCGGGGAACACCGGACGACACCCACAGGAGGAGAGACATGGAACTCAGCGGAGCATCCGCGATCGTCACCGGCGGCGCGTCGGGCCTCGGCCGCGCGACGGCCGAGGCCCTCATCGACGGCGGCGCGCACGTCGTGATCGTCGACCTGCCCGGCCCGCGCGGCGACGAGGCCGCTGCGGCGCTCGGCGATCGGGCGCGGTTCGTGGCCGCCGACGTGGCCGACGAGGCGCAGGTCGCCGAGGCGGTCGCCGCGGCATCCGCCCTCGCGCCCCTGCGCGTCGCCGTGAACTGCGCGGGGATCGTGACCGCGAACCGCACGGTCGGCCGCGACGGGCCGGCGCCGCTCGACGCGTTCGAGCGCACGATCCGCGTGAACCTCATCGGCACCTTCAACGTGCTGCGGCTCGCGGCGGCCGCGATGGCCGAGACCGAGCCGGCGACGGCCGGCGTTCCGGGCGGTCCGCAGACCGCCGAGCGCGGCGTGATCGTCAACACCGCCTCGGTCGCCGCCTTCGACGGCCAGATCGGCCAGGCCGCCTACTCGGCGTCGAAGGCCGGCGTGGCCGGCATGACGCTGCCCGTCGCCCGCGACCTGTCGAGGCTGCTGATCCGCGTCGTCACGATCGCGCCGGGCATCTTCGAGACGCCCATGATGGCCGGCATGCCCGACGACGTGCGCACCTCGCTCGAGCAGCAGGTGCCGCACCCGTCGCGCCTCGGCCACCCCGCCGAATACGCGGCCCTCGTGCGATCGATCGTGGCGAACCCGATGCTGAACGGCGAGGTGATCCGCCTCGACGGGGCGATCCGCATGCAGCCGAAGTAGGCCCGGACCGAGACGACACGAGCGGATGCCGCGGGGGAGTGCCCCGCGGCATCCGCTCGTTCGACGCCCGATCAGATGCGGCCGAGGGTGAGCGCCGAACCGCCGCGCCCGCGCACCGTCTTGACGACGCCGTCGATGACGTCCCACACGGCGATGCCCACGAACACGAAGACCAGGACGGTCGTGGTGACGGCGCCGGCCTCGCCCCACGGCCAGCCGATCACGTCGAGGAGCGCCGGGTTGAACAGCTGCTCCGTGGCGAGCAGCCAGAGCGCGGGCACCGTGAACGCGACGTTCAGGACCAGGTTCGCGATCGCGAGCGGCCAGTTCCAGCCCCAGAGGTAGATCGCCACGGCGAACAGCATCTCGAGGACGATGAGCACGAGGAAGTACGGCAGCCAGAACGACCACAGCGCGGGGTCGAGCACCGGGATCTCCTGGCCGGGGCCCCCGAAGGACGGCGGCCGGACCTGCTGCCAGACGATCACCACGGCGAACAGGCCGAGGAACACCAGCGACGCGATGAGGTCGCCGAGGCGACCCGCGCGACCCTCGTCGCGGATCTCGGGCAGCTGGTCGGGGGTCCACCGTTCGACGGCCTTCGTACCGGGAGTGCGCTCGAGGATCGCGAACACGAGGGTGACCCAGAACGCCAGGTGCACCACGAGCGCGAGCACGACGCCCACGACCTCGGCGGCGATCTCGCCCGGTCCCGCGCCGGAGAGCAGTTGCGCGAGCAGCACCGCCGCGGCCGTGATCGGCAGGACGATCGCGTACAGCAGGGTCAGCAGCCGCTTCCACGCGAGGAAGTAGCGCGGACCGATGAGCTGCAGCGGCCGGTCGACGTAGGCCGCCGCGAGGGCGGCCGGGTCCCCGAGCTCGCGCAGCACGGCGTCCTCGGCGTC
The DNA here is from genome assembly GCF_031432295.1 of Agromyces indicus. Classification (NCBI taxonomy): domain Bacteria; kingdom Bacillati; phylum Actinomycetota; class Actinomycetes; order Micrococcales; family Microbacteriaceae; genus Agromyces; species Agromyces indicus. The sequence continues at coordinate 1,268,202 of NZ_JAVKGS010000001.1, forward strand.
GGCGGCGGTGGTGGGCGCACCGTTCGCGGAGGCCGCGAGCCGCGCGTCCATCTCGTCGGCGATGCGCTCGCGCAGCTCGCGGGCGAACTCGTCGCGCTGGGTCTCCGGCAGGTGACGCGCGGCCGCGGCGACGTAGCGGTCGGTGAGCGTGGCGGTCGGGGTGGTCATCGGTCGTCTCCCGAGGTCAGCCGGGTCAGGGCCCGGTCGATGTTCTTCCAGTCGGCGGTGAGGACCCCCGCGAGCTGCTCGCCCGCGGGGCTCGTGCGGTAGAACTTGCGAGGCCGGGCCTCGTCGGTGTTCCACTCGCTCGTGAGGAGGCCCTGCTTCTCGAGTCGTCGCAGCAGCGGGTAGAGCGTGTTGGCGTCGACCGTGATGCCGAGCTCGTTGAGCGACTCGAGCAGGGCGTATCCGTAGTCGGGCTCGCGCAGCCGCACGAGGCAGCCGAGCACGACCGTGCCGCGGCGCAGCTCCTGCAGGTGCCCGGCTGTCGTGTCATCCGTACTCATGCCATGCACTGTACTGTCCAACGCACACTATTGCAAGACACCCATCAACGGATGCCGCCCCCTCCCGCCTCCGCCATCCCCGTTTTCAGGAGCGCTCGCCGAAACGGGCCGCTTCTCAGGAGGACACGCCGTCCCGCGCAGCGACGCGCCGCAGGGACTCCTGAGAAGCGCAGCTACTCGGTGGCGTGCGCCTCGAGGAAGGCGTAGACCTCGGCGTCGTCCACGCCGGGGAACGTGCCCGACGGGAGCGGCGAGAGGACGTGCGCGTGCAGTCGCGCGCTCGGCCACGCCCGGCCCGCCCACCGCTCCGCCAGGCCATCCGGTGCGCGGCGGCAGCACGATTCGTCGGGGCACGTCGACGTCGCGCGCACCGTGGTCTCGCGGCCGCGGAACCACTTCGCCTGGTTGAACGGCACACCGACGGTGATCGAGAACTCCGTGGCATCCGTGTGCCCGGTCTGCGTCGCGTCCCAGAAGGTACCGGCGGGCGTGTCGGTGTACTGGTAGTTCTCCGTGGTCCGGTTGGTGTGCTCGAACGCGCGCCGGGCGCTCCAGTGCTTGCACACCCACTGGCCCTCGATCGAACCCGTGACATCCGTCGGCAGCGGCAGGCCGTCGTTCTCGTACCCCTTGAGGAGGGCGCCGTCGCCTGCGACCCTGAGGAAGTGGACCGTCATGTCGAGGTGACTGGTCGCGAGGTTCGTGAAGCGCAGGGCCGCGGCCTCGTGCGTGACGCCGAACGCGTCGCGGAAGTCCTCGATCGCGAGTCGCTTCTCCTTCTTCGCCTGCTGCAGGAACGCGACCGAGGCCTCCTGCGGCATGAGGCACGCCGCCGCGAAGTAGTTGATCTCCAGCCGCTGCCACAGGAACTCGTCGTAGCTCGCCGGCGGCGTGTGGCCGAGCAGTCGGTGCGCCATCGCCTGCAGCGCCATCGACCGCAGGCCGTGCCCGCCCGGGATGGAGGCCGGCGGCAGGTAGATGCGACCGTTCTCGAGGTCGGTGATCGAGCGCGTCGAGTCCGGCAGGTCGTTGACGTAGATGAGCTGGAATCCGAGCTGCTCGGCCATGACGCTCACCTCGCGGTGGGTGAGGGCGCCCGACCGGTGCCCCGAGGCGCGCACCCGTTCCTCGGCGAGGTCCTCGATCTCGGGCAGGAAGTTCGCGCGTTCGCGCATGCGCTCGCGCAGGTCGGTGTTGGCGCGACGCGCCTCCTCCGGCGTCGCGATCGCCTCGGTCGCGCGGCGCTCGAGCTCGTGGTGCAGCCCGACGATGGCCTCGAGGGACTCGTCGGTCATGCCGCGCGTCGGCTTCACGTGCGGCAGCCCGAGCGCCGCGTACAGCGGGCTGGCCTGGACGCGCGCGAGTTCGAGTTCGAGCGCCGCCCGGCGGCTCGGCGCCTCGCGCGAGAGCAGGTCGGCCAGGTCCACGCCGAGCGTCGACGCGAGCGCGTCGAGCGTCGACAGCTTCGGCTCGCGCTTGCCGTTCTCGATGAGCGAGAGCTGGCTGCCCGCCAGCCCCACCGCGGCGCCGAGCTGGTCGAGGGTGAGGCCACGTTCACCGCGGTAGTGGCGGATGCGGTGGCCGAGCGTGGCCAAGTCCGGGCTGCCGAGCTTCATGCCTTGAGAATATCGAAAGATCCGCGATTCTTAACATCCGATTTCGTCGAACGGATGCCGCTTCTGCTCGCAGACTTGAAGCACATCACCGATCCCGGTGCTTCCCGATCCTCCACGAAGGGACGACGATGACCATCTCCGACTTCACCGTCAACGGCCCCGGCACCGCCGCCGGCGAGCACGCGCACCAGCGGGGCACGACGGACCCGGCACTCAAAGCCTGGGTCGCCGAGATCGCCGCCCTGACCAAGCCCGACGAGATCGTCTGGTGCGACGGATCCAAGCGCGAGGCCGACGAGCTCACGCGCCAGCTCGTCGCCGAGGGAAGCCTCATCAAGCTCAACCCCGAGTGGCGGCCCAACAGCTACCTGGCTCGGACCGACCCGACGGATGTCGCGCGCGTGGAGGACCGCACGTTCATCTGCTCCACCTACGAGGAGGACGCGGGCCCGACCAACAACTGGCGTGATCCGCACGCGATGCGCGAGGAGCTCACCGAGGTCTTCGACGGCTCGATGAAGGGCCGGACGATGTACGTCGTGCCCTTCTCGATGGGCCCGCTCGGCGGCGACATCAGCCAGCTCGGCGTCGAGATCACCGACTCGCCCTACGTCGTGCTCTCCATGGGCATCATGACCCGGATGGGCGACCAGGTCTACCGCCTCATCGAGGCGGGCGAGCCGTGGGTGCGCACCATCCACTCGGTCGGCTACCCGCTCGTCGACGGCGTCGGTCACCGCCGCGAGGACGTCGAGTGGCCCTGCAACGAGACGAAGTACATCGTCCAGTTCCCCGACTCGCGTGAGATCTGGTCGTACGGCTCGGGCTACGGCGGCAACGCGCTCCTCGCCAAGAAGGCGTTCGCGCTGCGCATCGCTTCGGTGATGGCGCGCGACGAGGGATGGCTCGCCGAGCACATGCTGCTCATCAAGATCACCTCGCCCGAGGGCAAGGCGTACCACGTGGCGGCCGCGTTCCCGTCGGCCTGCGGCAAGACCAACCTGGCCATGCTGCAGCCCACGATCCCCGGCTGGAAGGTCGAGACCATCGGCGATGACATCGCCTGGATGCGGCCCGGCGAGGACGGCCGCCTCTACGCGATCAACCCCGAGGCCGGCTTCTTCGGCGTCGCGCCCGGCACGGGCGAGTCGACCAACCCGACCGCCGTGCAGACGCTCTGGGGCAACACGATCTTCACGAACGTCGCGCTCCGGCCCGACGGCGACGTCTGGTGGGAGGGGCTCACCGACGAGGCGCCGGCCGAGCTCATCGACTGGGAGGGCAAGCCCTGGACGCCCGCGTCCGGCCGTCCCGCCGCGCACCCGAACTCGCGCTTCACGGTCGCCGCCGCGCAGTGCCCGCAGATCTCCGACGACTGGGACGCCCACGACGGCGTGCCGGTCGACGCGATCCTCTTCGGCGGCCGCCGGGCGACCAACGTGCCGCTCGTCGCCGAGGCGCGCAGCTGGAAGCATGGCGTCTTCATGGGCGCGACCATCTCGTCCGAGCAGACGGCCGCGGCCGAGGGCACGGTCGGCGAGCTCCGCCGCGACCCGTTCGCGATGCTCCCGTTCTGCGGCTACAACATGGCCGACTACTGGGGCCACTGGGTCAAGATGGGCCGCATCCTCGACGTGAACGCGCCGAAGATCTTCCAGGTCAACTGGTTCCGCAAGGGACACGACGGCAAGTTCCTCTGGCCCGGCTTCGGCGAGAACTCGCGGGTGCTCGAGTGGATCGTCGGTCGCATCGAAGGCACGGCCGACGCGCGTGAGACGCCGATCGGCCTCCTGCCGGCCGACGGGTCGCTCGACCTCGACGGCCTCGACCTGCCCCGGGAGACCCTCGACGAGCTCTTCGAGGTCGACCCCACGACCTGGCTCGCCGAGTGCGACCTGACCGAGGAGTACTTCGAGCAGTTCGGCGACCGCGTGCCGGCGGCGCTCCGCGCCGAGCTGTCGAGCCTGCGGTACCACCTGCAGCAGCAGACCACCTCGGCCTGACGACCGACGGCGACGGATGCCGCGGGCGCGGCGTGCACGGGAAGGCGCGCCACGCCCGCGGCATCCGTCGTCTCGTCATGCCGCGGCGCTACCGTGAGCCGCGGAGGGGCGCATGGAGTTCGGCACGGTCATCACCACGGTCGGCGAGGTCATCGACGTGCTCGGCGTCGCCGCGATCGTGGTCGGCGTCCTCTACGCGCTTGCGGATGCCGCGATCCGCCGCGTCCGGCGGATGGGCCCCGTTTACGCGAGGTTCCGTCGCGTGCTCGGGCGCGGCATCCTGGTCGGCCTGGAGCTCCTCGTCGCCGCCGACATCATCCGCACGGTCGCGGTGACGCCGACCATCGAGTCGGTCAGCGTGCTCGCCCTCATCGTCGTGATCAGGACCTTCCTCAGCTGGTCGCTGGAAGTCGAGATCTCGGGCCGCTGGCCGTGGCAGAAGGCGCGCGCCGGCGCCGTCGAGGCGGATGACGATACCGCCGCCGTCGCCGCCGAGCGCGTCTAGGTCGCGTCCGTCGAGAGGGAGTGCCGAACGGCACTCGCCGGTTGCCGGGAGCGCGCCGTCAGGAGTACCGTCCCGCCCATGGATTGGCTGTGGACAGCCGGTCTGCTCGTCGTCGGCATGGTCGTCTTCGGCTCGGTGCTTGCGATGCGGCACCGGCGGGATCGGTCGGCGGGCACCGAGGGCCAGGACCTCTGGGAGGACGCCGAAGCATGGCGCCGTCGGGACGACCCCGATGTCCGCGAATGGGACCACCGCCACGGACCCTGATCCGGCGGAGTCACCCCTCGAGCGGCCACACCGCGACCACCGTGCGCATCGCGCGGCCCTCGGGCGGCCGCAGGTCGACGAGCGCCGCCTGGCGCAGCGGCACCGAGCTTCCCGGGGGAACGGAACCGTGCGAGGTGTCGGTGACATGCGGCCGGTAGTCCGCGCGCGCCCGCGCGACATCCACGTCGGCCTCGCGGAGGGCGGCCAGCAGTCGCACGCGCATGGCCCCGAGCGGCCCGTCGTCGCGGAGCAGGGTCACGGGGACGGTCCGCCGCGTGCCGAACATCGCCCGGTCGACGGCGGCCGCCTCGATCTCGCGTCGGCCGTGCAGCACGGGACCGAGCAGCGCGACCACCCAGCCGGCGTCGCGGTGCGTCTCGAACGGCTCGACGACGGTGACGTGCAGCGGCCACGCCGACACCGGGAACGCGTCGCCGGCGGCGAGCGGCTCGAGCGGCAGGACGACGGCGAAGCGGCCCATGTCCCCAGCGTAGGCGGGGCACGGGCCGCTGCGGTCCGGTCAGATGCCGGCTTCGCCGAACAGGTCGAGGAGCGCGTCCGGCGCGAACCGGATCTCGATCGACCCGGTCGGGCCGCCGCCCGCGGAGCCGACCCACAGGCCGGAACCCTCGTGCACGCGCATCCAGCCGTCGCGGAACACGACGTCGGCGCCGAACACGATGCCGAGCACGGGCGACTGGCCGGCGCGCACCGCGATCGATCCCTCCACGTCGTGCTCGGCACGAGCGTCGACGTCCTCGCGCGCCTCGACGCCGACGAGCGGGCGGACCACGGGCGTGGCGAAGCCGGGCGCGTCGAACGGGCTCGCGGATGCCGCATCCGGCGCCACCCCGACGTGCACGCTCGTCGAGGCCAGCGCCGTCTCGGCCCGACCGTCGAGCACGAGGCGGCTGCCGACGCGGAAGCGGTAGAAGACGCGACCGTCCGCCGGCGCGGTCGGCAGCACCACGGCGCTCGCCCAGTTGCGGGACCACGCGAGCGGTTCGCCCTGCCGGTTGGGCGCGTCGTAGAGGCTCGCGGTGATGCGCACCGCGCCGTCCGTGCGGGTCGGCGCGGACCGCAGCGAGCTGTGGCGTTCACCGGCGGGCGTCACGGTGCGCGCCTGCTCGAAGGCGGGCAGGCGCTGGGTGTCCCACTCGCGCAGCCACGCCTGCAGGCGGGCGCGGAGCGCGTCGAAGTCCGGGCCGGCCTCGGGTGCGGCGTCGGTGGGCGGTGCGGTGAGCACGGCGGCGAGGTCGCGTGCGGGCAGCGCGCGGTCCGCGCTGCGGGGGGCGTCGAGCATGGTCATGGTGGTCCTCCGTCGATGCGGCGCGGGCGCGCCGGGTGACTCGAATGGAGGACACGCTACGAACAGCGGTCGCCCGCGGCATCCGCGTACGCCCCGGAACCGGGTGGGGGCCAGCCCTGAGCCGCGCCTGGGGGTGCGCCGCGGCCGACGGTCAGACGAGCAGCTGGTGCTCGGCCAGCTCGCGGTACAGCGGTACCGCCCGGACGAGCTCGTCGTGGGTGCCCTCGCCGATGACGCGACCCTCGTCGAGCACGATGATGCGGTCGGAGTCCACGACCGTCGACAGCCGGTGGGCGATCACGATGAGGGTGCGGCCGGCGGACACGGCGTCGATCGCCTCGCGCATCATGCGCTCGTTGACCCCGTCGAGCGACGAGGTCGACTCGTCGAGCAGCAGGATCGGCGGTGCCGCGAGCAGGGCCCGCGCGATCGCGAGCCGCTGGCGCTCGCCGCCGGAGAGCATGATCCCGTTCTCGCCGACCTCGGCGTCGAGCCCGGCCGGGTCGCGCTCGAGCACGCCGCCGAGGTTGACCGCGCGGAGCACGTGCACGCACTCCTCGTCGGTCGCATCCGGGCTGCCGAGCAGCAGGTTGTCGCGGATGGTGCCGGCGAGCACCGGCGCGTCCTGCTCCACGTACCCGATCTGGGCGCGCAGTTCGGGGCGCTCGATCGACTTGAGGTCGAGCCCGCCCATGCGGACGGTGCCGACGCTCGGGTCGTAGAACCGCTCGATGAGCGCGAGGATGGTCGACTTCCCGGCGCCGGACGGGCCGACGAGGGCGATGCGCTGCCCGCGCGGCACCCGGAACGACACGCCGCGCAGCACCGGCTGCCGGTCGGTCACGTCGGGCTCCGGCAGGTGCTCGTCGGGCGACTCGTTCGCGGGGTCGGCGGGGTCGTTCGGGGTGGTGACGGCGTAGGCGAAGTGCACGTCGTCGAACTCGATCGCCGCGGCATCCGGCTGCAGGCCCTCGTTCGCGGGCCCGACCATGACGGCGCGCGGGGCGATGCGGCGGTCGTGCGCATCCTCGTCGGGGAGGTCGAGGATCTCCTGGATCCGACCGAGCGCGCCGAGCGCCTGGTTCACCGAGGTGATCGCCCCGAAGGCCTGGCCGAGCGGGAGGATCATCATGAACAGGAACAGGATGAACGCGACGAGGTCGGCGATCGTGATCGCGCCGGAGGCCACGCGGAATCCGCCGACGCCGAGCACGACGAGGAACGACACCTGCATGGCGATGCCGGCGATCGGCACGATGAGCGCCGAGATGCGGGCGACCTGGACGCCCATGCGCCACGCGCCCTCGGCCTGGACGCCGACGTCGGCGACCTCGCGCTCGGTGGCCCCGGCGGCGCGGATGGTGCGCACCGACGTGATCGCGCGTTCGACCGACGCCGCCACGTCGCCGACCTTCTCCTGTGCGGCGCGGGAGGCTTCGCGGACGCGTGCCGAGAGCAGGGTGACCGTGGTGACCGCGACCGCGATGACGAGCACGGTGAGCCCGAGCAGCACGGGGTCGATGATGAGCATGGCGATGATCGCGCCGACGAACGTGACGGCGCCGCCGATGGCCTCGACGAGTCCCTGCGTGAGCACGGCCCGGAGCATCGTCGTGTCGCTGCCGACGCGTGAGACCAGGTCGCCGGTGCGGCGCATGTCGAACTCGGCGATGGGCAGGTGGAGGATCTTGGCGATGAGCCGCTTCCGGCTCGACAGCACGACGCCCTCGCCGGTGCGCTGCAGCAGGTAGTGCTGGTACCCCGTGATGACCGCGCTCAGGACGACGAGGCCGATGAGCGCCCACACGAGCCCGTCGAGCGCGTCGCCGGCCTCGACGATGGTGATGACCCGGCCCACGAGCAGCGGCTGGGCGAGGCTCGCGACCGCGCCGACGATCGACAGCACCGCGACGACGATCAGCACCGGCCGGTGCTCGAAGACGAACGGCAGCAGTTGCCGGAAGGTCGCACGCGGCCCGGGCGGGGTCTCGCCGCGGCGCCCGAACAGGCTGCGTCGGGCACCTGCGCCCGCTCGACCGCCGGACGGCTTCGATGCCGCCGACGTCGACGCCGACTCGTCGTCGGTCGCCGGCTCGGCGGTGCGCCGGACGGGGAGGGGGATCCCGCCGGTTCGCGCCGAGCGTGCGGTGGCCCGTTCGGCGGCGCGTGCCTCGGCTCGGGTGCCGGGGCGCATCTCGATCTCGCTCATCTCGTCTTCCTGTCGCCTGGCGCACGACCGGGGCATCCGTCCACCCGGCCGCGGGCCGCCTTGCAGCATACGTCGGGCGGCTGGGAACCGGACGCGGATCCCGTGAGCCTGTGGACGGCTGCGCCGTCGCCGGGGCGCTCGGCGATACGCTCGGCGCAGACCGCCCGGCGACGTCGCCGCGGTCGCACCGACCGAAGGGGCTCGTCGTGACCCGATTCCCGTTGCCCGTCGTCGCCGCCGCCGCGGCGCTCGCCCTGACCCTCGGCGGGTGCGCCGCCGTGGAGCCCGGGGCGACGGCCGCGCCCGCGCCCGCGCCGCCCGAGCGGGCCGGGGCGACCGCGTCATTCTCTGCCGTCGAGCCGGCGGAGCTGCCGAACGGCGTCATCGGCCGGGCGACGCTGGTGGGCGCCGACGGCTCGGTCGCCGTGTCGGTCGAGGTGTCGCGATCCGGCGGCGACCTCCTCGAGATCCGTTCCCTGCCCGCCCCGGGACTCGATCTCGCGAGGACCGAGCTCATGCTCGCGCCCCGCCCCCTCGCCGACGACGCGACGTGCTTCGACGAGGGCCTGCGGTACGGACTCGGGACCCCGGTCGAGGGCGAACCGGCGCGATGGGGTGTCGCCGACCTCGGCGAGGGCGATCCGTCCTTCCTCGACGAGGCCGTCCTGGTCCGCGGTCCCGCGGAGGCGACGGCGGAGACCGAGTGCTTCGCCGACATCGTCGCGCGCGGACCGATCGAGTGGACGTTCGCGCCGCTGCGGACCGGACTCGTCGCATCCGACGCCGGTGCCACGGGCGGTGCCCGGGGTGACGCGACGGTCGAGGACGGCGCACCGGTCGCCTACACGGTCGCTCGCGACGACCTCCTCGACGAGGTCGCCGCGAGGTTCGGGATCACGGCCGGCGACCTCCTCTACCTCAACCCCGACCGCAGCCCGCCGGGCGGCGTGAGCACGCTGCACCCCGGCGAAGTGCTCAACCTCGTCGTCGAGCGTCGCTGAGGGGCGTCGGCGTCAGGCGGGCGAGCCCGCGCCGGGCGACGTGATGACGGATGCCGCGGCGGCATGCCCCGCGAGGCAGGCCGCCGTCGCATCCGCCCCGCCGATCGCGGCCGCGAGGTACCCCGCCGCGAACGCGTCGCCCGCCCCGGTCAGGTCGCGGACCCCGTCGACGGGCGCCACGGGCACGCGCTCGACGAGCACGCCGTCGTCGAACACCTCGGTCGGGTGGGGTCCGTGCTTCACGACGAGCCGACGGGCGACGGATGCCGCTACCGGGCCGCCGCCCGCGACGCCGAGCACCTCGGCCTCGGTCTCGTTCGCCAGCAGCACGTCGGGTCGCAGCTCGGCGTACCAGCCCAGCACGCGTTCCACGCCGAGCCCGTCGAGCAGGCCGGTCGACGACGCGTCGAGCGAGACCCGCGCGCCGCGACCGCGGGCCAGGCCGATGAGCCGGCGCACCTCGGACCGCATGGGCTCGTGCTCGAGGCCGTAGCTCGGCACGTGCAGCCACGCCGCCCCGTCGAGCCAGCCGGTGTCGACCTCGTGCAGCTCGGCCGCCGCCGCCCGATCCGGGAACATCGTGCGCTCGCCGTCGGGCGCGACGATGAGCACGACCGCGCCGGTGCGCCCGTCGCGCTGGACCCGCACCTCGGCGCCCGACGCGGCGAGGGCGGCCTCGAGCGTGCGTCCCGCGGCGTCGTCGCCGACCCGGCCGATGAATCGCGTCGGCGTGCGGGACGCCGCGTGCGCGGCGACGTTCGCCGCGCTCCCGCCGCGAGCACGGAACACCTGCGCCGCCGAATCGGTCGCGGCGCGGATCGGCTCCGTCGCCCACACGACGATGTCCTCGAGCAGATCGCCGACGACCACGAGGACGCCCGGCGCCGCGGACTCAGCCGGCGAGGTCACGCGCGATCTCCGCGCCGAGCCGGGCGTTGCCGCGGTAGACGGCGAGGTTCACCTCGAGGCTCCGTCCGCCGGTCGCGCGCTGCACGAAGTCGAGCAGGAACGGGGTCGTGTCGTGGCCGGTGACGCCCGCGGCATCCGCTGCCGACAGCGCCTCGGCGAGGACGCGCTCGTGCTCCGCCGGATCGAGCTGGTCCGACTCGGCGATCGGGTTGGCGACGAGGACGGCGGCGTCGAGCCCGAGCTCGTCGCGCGCCCGGGCGACGTCCGCGGCATCCGTCGCCGATTCGACCCGCGCGGGCACCGGGAAGCCGGAGTCGGCGACGTAGAAGCCCGGGTACCGGTCGGTGCGATAGCCGACGACGGTGATGCCGAGGGTCTCGAGCCGCTCGAGCGTCGCCGGGATGTCGAGGATGGACTTGACGCCCGCGCTCACGACCGTGATGGGCGTCGCGGACAGGGCGGGCAGGTCGGCCGATTCGTCGAAGGTCGCGTTCGCGCCGCGGTGCACGCCGCCGAGGCCTCCGGTCGAGAACACGCGGATGCCGGCGCGGTGCGCGAGCCATGCCGTGGCTGCGACGGTGGTCCCCGCGTCGAGCCGGCGCGCGCGGGCGACGGGCAGGTCGCGGGTGCTCGCCTTCACGACGGACTCCGACGCGCACAGCCGCTCGATCTCCGGGGTCTCGAGCCCGACCGTCGGAACGCCGTCGACGACGCCGATGGTGGCGGGCTCGACGCCCGCCTCGCGGACGAGCGCCTCGGTCTCGAGCCCGACCTCGAGGTTCCGGGGGCGGGGGAGGCCGTGCGTGAGGATCGTCGACTCGAGGGCGAGCACGGGGCGTCCGGCGGCGACGGCGGCGCGCACCCGATCGGCGATGCGGATGCCGGCGGAGGGGGCGGTCTGCATGCGCCTCATGCTATGTCGGCCGCCGGGTCTAGGGTGGTGAACCGTGCCGCAGCCCGTGATCGTCGCCAGGGACCTCGTCAAGAAGTACGGGGAGTTCGCCGCCGTCGACGGGCTCTCCTTCGAGGTGGCGCCCGGCGAGTCGTTCGGGCTGCTCGGCCCGAACGGCGCCGGCAAGTCGACGACCATGCGCATGATCGGTTCGGTCTCCACGCGGACCGCGGGCGACCTGTCGATCCTCGGGCTCGATCCCGACCGGCACGGTCCCGACATCCGCTCGCAGCTCGGGGTCGTGCCGCAGGCCGACAACCTCGACACCGAGCTGCGGGTGCGCGAGAACCTGCTCGTGTACGGCCGCTACTTCGGCCTGCCGCGTCGAGTGGTCGCCGAGCGCGCCGACGAGCTGCTCGAGTTCGCCCAGCTGGCCGACCGAGGCCAGGCGAAGGTCGACGCGCTCTCCGGCGGCATGAAGCGCCGGCTCACCATCGCGCGCGGGCTCATCAACGACCCGCGCATCATCCTGCTCGACGAGCCCACCACGGGGCTCGACCCGCAGGCCCGGCACATCCTGTGGGACCGCCTGTTCCGCCTGAAGGAGCAGGGCAAGACGCTCGTGCTCACCACCCACTACATGGACGAGGCGGAGCAGCTCTGCGACCGCCTCGTCGTGGTCGACCACGGCCGCATCATGGCCGAGGGATCGCCCGCCCAGCTCATCCGCGAGTACTCGTCGCGCGAGGTGCTCGAGCTGCGGTTCGGGTCCGACCGCAACGAGGAGGTCGCGCGCGCCCTCGAGGGGTCCGGCGACCGAATCGAGGTGCTGCCCGACCGCATCCTCGTCTACACGGCCGACGGCGAGGCCGAGCTCGAGCGGATCTCCGCCGCGGGACTGCACCCGATCACGAGCCTCGTGCGACGCTCGAGCCTCGAGGACGTCTTCCTGCGCCTCACCGGGCGGAGCCTCATCGAATGAGCGGGAGTGAGAGCCGAGCGCCGTACCGCGACCGGTCGGCGGCCGATGACGCGACGACGGATGACGCACGTCGGGCCCTCGGCGGCGGCATCCGCCCGCGCCGCTTCGGTGCGTGGTACGTCGCCGAGCACCGGTTCCGGGTGATGTGGTCGTACGCGCAGACCATCCTCGTGACCGGCTTCGGCGAGCCGTTCATCTACCTGTACGCGATGGGCGTCGGGCTCGCCACGCTCGTCGACCGCAACCTCTCGCTCGAGGCCGGCGGGGTCGGCTACCTCGTCTTCGTCGCGCCGGCGCTGCTGTGCAGCGCGGCCCTGACCACGGCGATGATCGAGTTCTCGTATCCGGTGCTGCTCGGCTACAAGTGGAACCCGACCTTCACCGGCATGCACTCGGGGCCGATCAGTCCGGGGCAGATCGTCGACGGCCTCGTCATCTCGGTCGTCGTGCGCCTCGCCGCGACGGTCGCGATCTACTTCGGCTTCATGCTCCTGTTCGGCGCGGTGCCGTCGGCGGCCGGCTGGCTCGCGGTGCCGATCGCGACCCTCACGGGCATGGCCTTCGGCACGCTCCTGATGGCGTACGCGTCGACCATCCGCGAGGACTCGGGCCAGCTCGCGATGGTGCAGCGCCTGGTCGTCCTGCCCCTCACCCTCTTCTCGGGCACGTTCTTCCCGCTGTCGCAGCTGCCGTGGTTCCTGCAGTGGATCGGCTGGATCTCGCCGCTCTGGCACGGCACCGAGCTCACTCGCGTCGTCACCTTCGGGTACGCCGAGCCGGTGTGGCTCACCGTGCTCCACGTGGTGGTCCTGATCGCCATGACGATCGTCGGGTGGGCCTGGGCGCGCCGCATCGCCGTGCGGAGGCTGGCCGCATGACCCTCGTCGACCACGCGCTCGAGCACCGCGGGACCGGTCGCCGCGGCGTCGGCGCGCTCTACGCCGGCAACTCGCGCGCCGTGATGTACCGCGGCTGGCGCGCGACGCGATCGACGAACTGGCTGGTCATGCTGAGCGGGGTGTTCGAGCCGATCTTCTACCTGCTCTCGCTCGGCATCGGGCTCGGCGCCCTCGTCGGGACCGTGGCCGTCGACGGCCGCGAGGTGCCCTACGCGGCCTTCATCGCCCCGGCGCTGCTCGCGGTCGCGGCGATGAACGGCGCGATCTACGACTCGACGTGGAACGTCTTCTTCAAGATCCGCTTCGCCAAGCTCTACGAGGGCATGCTCGCGACCTCCCTGGGTCCGCTCGACGTGGCGCTGGGCGAGATCGCGCTCGCGCTCCTGCGGGGAGCGCTCTACGCGGGCGGCTTCATGCTGGTGATGCAGGTGCTCGGCCTCAACCTGTCGTGGTGGGCCGTGCTCGCGATCCCGGCCGTGCTGCTCATCGCGTTCGGCTTCGCCAGCATCGGCATGGCGATCACGAGCTACCTGACGACGTTCCAGCAGATGGACTGGATCAACTTCGTGATGCTGCCGATGTTCCTGTTCTCGGCGACGTTCTACCCGCTCACCGTGTACCCCGAGCCGGTCCAGTGGCTGATCCAGGCGCTTCCGCTCTGGCACGGGGTCGAACTGGTGCGCGGGCTCACCACCGGCGTGGTGGGGCCCGGACTGCTGGTGCACGTGGCCTACTACGCGGCGATGATCGCCGTCGGGCTGGTCTTCACCACGAAGCGCCTGCGGGCGCTGTTCCTCGACTGACCGAACCGCCGGTCGGCGTGTGTTTCCGCGTGTGACGGCTCACCGCGACATCCGCTCGGGCCGCGCGTATCGTCGCCTGCACGTCACCGAGCCGTGAGGAGCACGCCATGTCGACCCCGAAGCCGCACGCCGCCGCCGAGTCCCAGCCGGGCCTCGCGATGGGCATGCGCGGCTGCGTCGACGGCGAGGCCTGCTCGAGCCTCCGGCCCGGTCACGAACTGCACCCCATGCAGGAGCGGCTCTCGCGCATCGCCGCCAGCCGGTGGCTCGACGCGGTCGTCACCGCCGTGCATGCCGACGGCGTGGTCGAACTCGTGGACCTCGACGGCGGGACCCGTCGCGTCTGGCACCACGACGGGCTCCACCGACTGCTCGCGCCGGGCGACCCGGTCGCCTTCCACGAGGTCTACGACGTGCTCGCGCGCGGCGAGGACCGTTTCAGCGTCGCCGCGATCTGAGCACTGGCGGCCACGGGCCGGCCCGGCGCACCGGGTGATCAGCTCGCGGGCATCATCTCCCGCATCGAGCCCATCATCTTCTCCATGGCCGACACCGCCTGATCGCAGGCCATCGCGCACATGCGGCAGTGCTCGCTCATCTCGGCGTGCTTCGCGCACTCCTCCGAGCAGGCACGGCACATCATGACGCAGGTCTCCATCATCGACATCATGACCTGCATGTCGTAGCCGGTCGTGCGGAGCATCATTCGCATCATGGTGTCGCACACGTCGGCGCAGTTGGAGCACATGGCGGCGCACCGGCCCATGCCCTCGCCCGCGTCCGCGTCGGCGCACATGACGCACGCCTGCATGCACGCGGAGAGCGCCTCCATGGCCTCCTGCATCATCGACATGTCCATGTCCTTCATGGGCATGTCGGATCCCGACATGGCGCCCTTCATCATGTCCATCGTCATGTTCATCCGCGCACCTCGCCGTTCCGGGGGCCGGGCGTCGACATTGCCGGCTGCGGACCCGGCGACCCCTGTCGCGCGACATGGTACGCCGGGTACGGAACCGCCTGAAGGGGTTGCTACAGCGACGCGACCTCGGTCTCGCCCTCGGCGATGCGGCCCGTCGCCCGGTCGGCGCCGATGCCCGCGTCGTCGTAGTCGACGTCCTTGGTCTCCTTCGAGAGCAGCAGGGCGACGAGGGTGAGCACGCCCATCGTCGACAGGTAGATCCCGACCGGCCACGGCTGGCCGCCGGCCGCCGCCCAGAGCGCCACGGCGATGAGCGGCGCGACCGCGGCGCCGAGGATCGACGACACGTTGTACGCCACCGCCGAACCCGTGTAGCGCACGTTGGTCGGGAACAGCTCGGGCAGCAGGGCGCCCATCGGGCCGAACGTCGCCCCCATGAGGACGAAGCCGAAGACGAGGAACGCCTGCGCGAGCGCGCCGGTGAACTTCGGGTCGAGCTGCGGCATGAGGAACAGGTTGAACGTCAGCCCGAACACGATGATCGCCACGGTGACCCAGATGAGCAGGCGGCGGCGGCCGATCGCGTCGGCGATCGGGCCCGAGAGCAGCGTGAAGATGCCGAAGAACACGACGCCGATGATCTGCATGGTCACGAAGTCCGCATACGCGAACCCGAGGCCGGGGTAGAACTGCGCGGCGAACGCGTTCGCGTCGAACTCGGCGCCGGATGCCGCGGCCGCGGCTTCGGCGGCGGCCGACGCGGTCTCGAGGTCGGCCGCCTTCGTGCCGTACGAGAGCGTGAAGTTCGTCATCAGGTAGAAGAGCACGTAGGTGGCCAGCATGATGAACGTGCCGAGGATGAGCTCGCGCCAGTTGTGGCGGAACGCGGCACCCAGCGGGAGCTTGCGGATCGTGCCCTTCTCGGCGGCCTTCGTGAACGCGCTGGACTCGACCAGCTTCAGGCGGACCCAGAGCCCGACGACCACCATGACGGCCGAGAAGAGGAACGGCACGCGCCATCCCCACTCGAAGAACCACTCGCGCGACGGCGCGAGGAGGTTGATGGCGAGGAACACCCCGTTGGCGATGATGAAGCCGAGCGGCGCCCCGAGCTGCGGGAAGGTGCCGTACCAGGCGCGCTTGCCCTTCGGGGCGTTCTCGGTCGCGACCAGGGCCGCGCCCGACCACTCGCCGCCGAGGGCGAAGCCCTGCGCCAGGCGCATGATGAGCAGCAGCAGGGCCGCCCACCAGCCGATCTGGTCGTACGTCGGCAGCAGGCCGATGAGGAACGTCGCGATACCCATCGTGAACAGGGACGCCACGAGCGTGGCCTTGCGCCCGTGCTTGTCGCCGAAGTGGCCGAAGACGATCGCACCGACCGGTCGGGCGACCATCGCGGCGCCGAAGACGGCGAACGACGCCAGCAGCGCCGTGGTGTCGTCGCCGGTCGGGAAGAACAGGATCGGGAACACGAGCACGGCCGCGGTGGCGTACGCGTAGAAGTCGTAGAACTCGATGGTGGTGCCGACGAGGCTCGCGAGGATGACGCGGCCGCGCGAGTTCGCGGGCGCGGCGGGCGTGGCCGGGGCGGTCGGGTTCGGGTCGGTCGAGGAGGTTGCGGTCATGGCAGGGCGGGACTCCGGTGCGTGCGTGGGCCGGGGCGGGGGGCCGGGATGGGGCGCGACCCGCCGGGTGAAGGTGGAACCGCTGCTTGTGGCAACCTGCTCACCTTACGCGGCGGCCGCGGCGCCGGCGAGCCGGACGCGACGAGCGGATCGTGGTGTGCGACGAACGGCGACGTCGGCGATTTCGACGCACGACGGATGTCACGTAAGGTAAGCCTTACCTGATCTTGCCGGGGCGGTCCCGGCACCCCTCCCACGAACGGCCACACGTGCGCACGACCCTGACCCGGACCGAGCCCCACGCGCTCGACCTGCTCGGCGGCGACCCCGGCGCACCCGCACTCGTCACGCCCGCGGCATCCGTCGACTACGCCGAGCTCGCCGACCGCGTCGCCGCCCGCCGGGCGGAACTCGGCACCGGCCGACGCCTCGTCTTCCTCGCCGGCTCGAACACCGTCGAGACCGTCGTGACGTACCTCGCCGCGCTCGCGGGCGGTCACCCGCTGCTCTTCACGCAACCGGACGCCGCGGGCGGATCGGCGCTCGAGGACCTCGTCGCGCGGTACGCACCCGATGTCGTCGTGCGGGTCGGCGCGGACGACGAGGTCGAGCTCGACCGGCTCCGCGACGAGAGCCGGCACGTGTTCCACCGCGACCTCGCGCTGCTCGCGAGCACGTCGGGATCGACCGGCTCGCCGAAGCTCGTGCGCCTCTCGCAGGGCAACGTGCTCGCCAATGCCCGCGCGATCGCCGACTACCTGCAGCTGACGCCGGAGGACCGTGCGGCGACGACCCTGCCGCTGCACTACTGCTACGGACTCTCGGTCGTGAACAGCCACCTCGTCGCAGGCGGGAGCCTGCTGCTCACCGACCGCTCGGTCGTCGAACCGACGTTCTGGGTCGAGTTCGACGCGCACGAGGCCACCTCGATCGCAGGGGTGCCGTACACCTACGAACTGCTCGAGGCGACCGACTTCGCGCAGCGACCGCACCCGTCGCTCCGGTACGTCACCCAGGCCGGCGGGCGCATGGACCCCGAGCGCGTGCGCGGGCTCGCGCGGCTCGGCCGGGAGCGCGGGTTCGAGGTCGTCGTGATGTACGGCCAGACCGAGGCGACGGCGCGCATGGCGTACCTGCCGGCCGAGCTGGCCGAGACCGCGGCCGGCGCGATCGGCGTGCCCATCCCGGGCGGCTCGTTCCGCATCGACGAGCGCCTCGGCGGCGCACCCGGCGAGGGCGAACTCGTCTACACCGGGCCGAACGTGATGATGGGCTACGCCGAGACGGCCGCCGACCTCGGGCGCGGAGCCGAAGTCGACGAGCTGCGGACGGGCGACCTCGCGCGCCGCCGCGACGACGGGCTCTACGAGATCACCGGCCGCCTCAGCAGGTTCGTGAAGGCGTTCGGACTGCGGCTCGACCTCGACCTCATCGAGCGACGCCTCGCCGAGGCCGGCGTCGAGGCGCGCGTGGTGGGCGTCGACGAGCACCTCGCCGTGTTCGTCCGCGGGGAGCGCACGGTGGCGCGGGCCCGCGACGCTGCCGCGCGGATCACCGGCCTGCCCGCGCACGGCTTCGACGTGCACGCCATCGCCGAGTTCCCGCGCACGCCGAACGGCAAGCCGGACCACGCCGCGCTCCGGGCGCACGCGCGCCTGCTGCGAGCGACGGATGCCGCTGATGCCGCCGCCGTGCCCGCCGGCGCGACCACCGCCGAGGATCTGCGCGACCTCTACGCCGAGCTGCTCGGCCGGCCTGACGCCACGGCGGACGACAGCTTCACCAGCCTCGACGGCGACTCGCTCAACTACGTCGAGCTCGCCCTGCGACTCGAGTCGCGCCTCGGGGCGCTGCCGACGGACTGGCCGAGTCGCAGCATCGCCGAACTCGCCGGAGCCCGGGCGCCCGCCGATGTCGCCGCCGACGCCGCCAGGACCCCCTCACCGTCCGCCGCAGCGGTCGACGCAGGGGCACCGACCGTCGCGGGGCGGGAGGCGACGCGACCGGCACGACGGAGCCCCGGCCGGATCGACCGTCCGGGGCCGGCACGCCGCCGCATCGCCCACGTCGAGACCTCCGTGGTCCTGCGCGCCGTCGCGATCGTGCTCATCGTCGCGACGCACGCCGACGTCATCCAGCTCCAGGGCGGCGCCCACCTGCTGCTCGCCGTCGCCGGCTTCAACCTCGCCCGCTTCCGGCTCACGCCCGGGCGGTTCGGCGGCGAGGCCGGAGCAGCCGGCACCCGGGCGGCCCGGATGCGGCGCGTCGGCGGCCTCCTCCGGAGCGCCCGATCGATCGCCGTGCCGGCCGTGCTCTGGCTCGGCGGGGTCGCGCTCATCGCCGGCACGTACGACCCGGCGACGGTGCTCCTGTCGAACTGGCTCGCCGGAGCCGACGGCGGATGGAGCGACCAGTGGCACCTCTGGTTCCTCGAGGCGCTCGTCTGGGCGATCCTCGCGGTCGCGGCGATCATGGCCGTGCCGCGGCTGGATGCGCTCGAGCGTCGGCGCCCGGTCGCCTTCGCCGCGGTCGTCCTCACGGCCGCGCTCGCGCTCCGGTACGCGGCATCCGGCGGTCTCACCACGCCGTCGCCGGTGCACTACGCGCTGCCCGGGGTCGCCTGGCTCATCGCGCTCGGCTGGTTCATCGCGCGAGCGACGACCACGCGACGTCGGGTGGCCGCGAGCGCCATCGCGCTCGTGACCGTGCCCGGCTTCTTCGGCGATCCGGTCCGGGAGGCCGTCGTGCTCGTGGGTCTCGGCCTGCTCGTCTGGGTCACGAGCCTGCCGGTCCCGGTCCGCCTCGCCGCGGGCCTCGGCACCGTGGCATCCGCCTCGATGTTCGTCTACCTGACCCACTGGCAGGTGTACCCGCCGATCGAGGAGGTGTCGCCGCCGCTCGCGATCGTCGCGTCGTTCGCGGTGGGCATCGCCGCCTGGTGGGCCTGGAACCGGGCGAGCGGATGGCTCGCCTCCGCCCGGGTGGGACTTTCGGCACATCGGCAGCGCTCCACCCGGGATTGAATCGTGATCGCGCGCACGCGCGACATCCGGGGGCAGGGGGAACCATGGCCGAATTGGAGTACGGGCCGGTCGACATCTACGTCGTGAGCTTCGAGGGGGATCGTCCGGACGACGCGACGCTGTCGGCGCTCGGCGAGCTGATGCTGGGCGACGAGATCCGGTTGCTCGACCTGCTCATCGTCGCGCGCGGCGATGACGGCACGGTCACCGTCCGCGAGTACGAGGAGTTCCGCGACGACTTCGGGTTCACGATCGTCGAGCTCGAGGCCTCCGGCGTGATCGGCGACGAGGACATCGACGAGCTCGCCGAGGCGATCCCGCCCGGCACGGCGGGAGCCGTCATGGCGATCGAACTGCTGTGGGCGAAGCGGCTCGCCACCGCCTTCGCCGCATCCGGCGGCGAGGTGCTCCAGGTCGAGCGCATCCCGGCGACCGTCGTCAACGAGGTGTTCGCCGCAGCGGCGAACGTGGAATAGGGGAGGACCGTCATGCCACTCGGCAGGGGAGGCCGACCGGGACTGATCGGCATGGCCGCACGGACGGCCGTGGTCGCAGGCACCGCGACCGCGGTGAGCGGCAACGTCGCCCGTCGGCAGCAGCAGCGCTACGCGAACCAGCAGGCCGAGCAGCAGGCGGCGGCGCAGCAGCAGTGGGAGGCCGAGCAGTACCAGGCCCAGCAGGCGGCGGCTGCGCCGCAGTACGCGCCTCCGCCGGCGGCTGCGCCATCGGCGGCTGCGTCCGCGCAGGGCGGCGTCGACGTGGTCGCCGAACTGCAGAAGCTCGCCGCGCTGAAGCAGCAGGGGATCCTGGACGACGCCGAGTTCGCGGCGGCGAAGGCGAAGCTGCTCGCGTGACGACCTGACCGGCCGGCGCCGCTCGTCTCCGCCGGCTGATCAGGCGCGCAGCGCCTGCAGCGCCTTCGCGGTCACGATCGCGGCCTCCGCGGCCTCGCGGCCCTTGTCCTCCTTGGACCCGGGCAGGCCGGCCCGGTCGAGGCCCTGCTGCTCGTCGTCGAGGGTCAGCACGCCGAAGCCGACGGGCTTGCCCGTGTCGAGGGCGACGCGCGTGAGCCCGTCGGTCGCGGCCGACGACACGTACTCGAAGTGCGGCGTGCCGCCCCGGATGATCACCCCGAGCGCCACGACCGCGTCGGCGCCCGCCTCGAGGGCAGCCTTCGACACGACGGGCAGCTCGAAGCTGCCGGGGACCCGGACGAGCTCGAACTCGGCGCCGGCGCGCTCGAGGGTGCCCGTCGCGCCCGCGATGAGCCCGTCGGTGATCTCGTCGTGCCAGCTGCCCGCCACGACGACGACCCTCAGGCCGCGGCCGTCGACGTCGAGTTCGGGGGATCCGGCTCCGCTCATGATGCGTGTCCTCTCAGCAGTGCGTCCGCGGCCGCCTCGGTGAGCAGGCCGTCGTCGATCGAGTGTCCCATGCGGGTGCGCTTGGTCTCGAGGTAGCCCGCGTTGACCGCTCCGACGCCCACGACGAGCGGCAGGCGGTCGGCGACGCGGATGCCGTGGGCCTCGAGCTGGCGGACCTTCTCCGGGTTGTTCGTGAGCAGGCGCACCTGCTCGACCCCGAGGTCGTCGAGGATCGCGCTCGCGGCGCTGAAGTCGCGCGCGTCGATCGGCAGTCCGAGGGCCAGGTTGGCGTCGAGGGTGTCGAGTCCGCCCTCCTGCAGCCGGTAGGCGCGGAGCTTGTTGATGAGCCCGATGCCGCGCCCCTCGTGACCGCGCAGGTAGACGACGACGCCGCCGTGCTCGGCGATCGTGGCGAGGGCGGTGTCGAGCTGAGGGCCGCACTCGCACTTGAGCGAGCCGATCGCCTCGCCCGTCAGGCATTCCGAGTGCACGCGCGCGATGGCGCCCGCAGGGTCGGCGGTGGGGTCGCCCGCGATGATCGCCAGGTGGTCCGCTCCCGTGCTGCGGTCGCGGTAGGCGCGGACCCGGAAGGTGCCGTGCACGGTCGGCAGGTTCGTCTCGACCTCGAACTGCACGCGCGGCGACTCCGCGATCGGCTCGGGCGCCTCGCCGGCGGCGAGGTCCTGGCCGTCGTGGTGCTCGCGGAGCCAGGCGATGAGCGCCTCCACCGTCGTGACCGGCAGGCCCTCCTGCTCGGCGAACGCGATCAGCCGCGGCAGGCGCATCATCTCGCCGTCGTCGTCGACGAGCTCGCCGATCACGCCCACGGGGGAGAGGCCCGCGAGGCGCATGAGGTCCACCGCGGCCTCGGTGTGGCCCGCGCGCTCGCGGACCCCGCCGTCGACCGCGCGGAGCGGCAGGATGTGCCCCGGACGGATGAGCCGTTCGGGCGTGGCGTCCGGGTCGGCGAGGATCCGCAGCGTGTGGGCCCGGTCGGACGCCGAGATGCCCGTGGAGATGCGGTCGGCCGCGTCGACGGAGACCGTGTAGGCGGTGCCGCGCACGTCCTCGTTGCGCTCGACCATCAGCGGCAGGCCGAGGCGGTCGGCGAACGCGTTCGGCATGGGCGCGCACAGGTAGCCGCTCGTGTGGCGCACCATCCAGGCGATCCACTCCTGCGTCGCGAACTCCGCGGCCATGATCGCGTCGCCCTCGTTCTCGCGGCCCTCGTCGTCGGCCACGATCACGGGCTTGCCGGCGCGCAGGGCCTCAAGGACCTCGGGCATCGTCGCGAGGCTCATCGGACGCCTCCGATCGACGGCTCGGCGAGCGAGGACGGCAACGCCCGGTGCGCATCGAGCCGCAGCATCCGCTGCACGTGGCGTGCGAGCACGTCGGTCTCGAGGTTCACCCGGTCGCCCGCCTCGAGTCGGCCGAGCGTGGTCGCCGCGAGCGTCTCGGGGATGAGGGACACCTCGAACCAGGAGCCGTCGGGCTCGTCGCCGAGCGCGCTGACCGTCAGCGAGACGCCGTCGACCGCGATGGATCCCTTGTCGACGACGAGTGCGGCGAGCGCGTCGGGCAGCGAGAAGCGGATGACGCGCCACTCGTCGCCCGGGCGCACCTCGAGCACCTCGGCGGTGCCGTCGACGTGCCCCTGGACGATGTGGCCGCCGAGCCGGTCGCCGACGAGCGCGGCCCGCTCGAGGTTCACCGGTCGCCCCTCGGCGACGTCGTCGAGCGTCGACATGCGGAGCGTCTGGGCCATGACGTCGGCGGTGAACGACTCCGCGTCGGCGTCGACCACGGTGAGGCACACGCCCGACACCGCGATGGAGTCGCCGTGGCGGACGCCCTCGACGACCTTGGGGCCGCGGACCGTGAGCCGCACGACGTCGGCGTGCGGTTCGACGCGCGCGACGCTGCCGAGCTCCTCGATGATTCCGGTGAACATGCTCAGGCCTTCTCTCGGGTGGATGGGTCGGGGTGCGCCGCCGTGCGCGGCCGGGCGACGACGAGCAGGTCGTCGCCGAGGCGCACGAGGTCGGCGAAGTCGTAGCGGAGGGTGTCGGCGATGGTCGTCACGCCGACGTCGGCGACGGCGGTCCTGGGGCCGCCGATCACCGCGGGGGCGAGGTACACGAGCAGTTCGTCGGCGAGTCCGGCCGCGAGGAACGCGCTCGCGAGCGTGGGTCCGCCCTCGATGAAGAGCGAACGGATACCGCGCCGCTGGAGCTCCGCGAGGTCGGCGACGAGGTCGTCGCCCGTGAACCGCAGCAGGTCGTGCGGATGCCGCTCGAGGGCCGCCCCGGCGGGGACCTCGCGTCGGCCGAAGACGACCGGGACGGGCTGGGCGTCGAGCAGCGAGCCGTCGGCGTCGCGGGCGGTGAGCGACGGGTCGTCGGCGAGGACGGTGCCCGTGCCGACCGCGATGGCGTCGGCGGCGGTGCGGCGCCGGTGGACGTCGGCCCGGGCCTCCGGACCGGTGATCCAGCGGCTCGATCCGTCGGGCGCGGCCACGCGGCCGTCGAGGCTCGACGCCCACTTCACGGTGATGCGCGGTCGGCGGTGCCGGGCGGCGAAGAGCCAGTCGTCGAGGAACGCCTCGACCTCGTCGGCGAGCAGGCCGGCCTCGGTCTCGATGCCCGCGTCGCGGAGCGTGCGGGCGCCGCCCGCCGAGTGGTCGCCGGGGTCGTCGACGGCGTAGACGACGCGCGCGACGCCCGCCGCGATGAGCGCCTGGGCGCACGGGCCGGTGCGGCCGGTGTGGTTGCAGGGTTCGAGCGTCACGACCGCGGTCGTCCCGCGGGCGCCGTCGGGGCCGAGCCGTTCGAGCGCGTCGACCTCCGCGTGCGGGGTTCCGGCGCCGCGGTGCCACCCCTCGGCGAGGGGACGGCCGTCGGGGGAGAGGATGACGCAGCCGACGCGGGGGTTCACCCCTCGGGCCGGGCCGCGCTCGGCGAGTTCGAGCGCCCGGCGCATCGCCGCGGCATCCGTCGCCGCTCGCGTGGCCGTGGACATCGGGTGCCTGCCTTCCAGGCTCCGGGGGTCCCGACGACGCGGGAAACGCCGGCGACGCGCTGCGTCGCCGACCCGTGCCGCCTCCCATCCGGACTTTCACCGTCGGTACCGGAGTTCCACCGGTTCAACCGTTCGCGCGCGGCCGGACGGCCACGCGCTCCCGGCTCGCGGACTATCACCGCCGGTTCGGACTTGCACCGACCCCGGAGCACGTTTCGATTCGATTCTAGGTCAACGCCGGAGGGCGCCCGGTATTCCCGGGCTCGCACGCCCCGCGCGCGACGGTCAGCGGCAGGCCGCCGCCGCGGCGATCTGCGCGTCGCTCGGCCGTCCGTACGCCTCGATGCCCGATCCGGGCACGTCGTAGCCCATGCCGATCGCCCAGGCCGTGGCCCACGCCTCGTGGTCGCCGGAGAACTCGGGCCCCGCGAAGATCGCATGGCAGGCCTCGCGCAGCACCTGCGTGTGGCCGACCTCGTGCACGACCACCGCCTTGGCGTTCTCGTCCCACGACCAGGCGTCCTCGATGCTCTCGCTGAGCGAGACGAGGCCCCAGCCGTCGCCGTCGTCGAAGAACTCGGCGGTGCCCGAGTACCAGCCGTCGCTCGAGTAGCCGCCGACGACGTAGTCCCAGGCGAAGTCGATCTCGACCCCGAACGAGATCGACCGCGCGAAGGCCTCGATCTCGGCGCGCACCGGGAACGACCGGCGCCGCTCCTCCTCGGCCTGGTGCGAGGAGCGGACGGCGGCGACGCTCGTGGCGAGGTCGGTGAGCCGCACGGTCGTGCCCGAGCCGCCCGACGCGTCGTCGAGGGCGGCCTGCAGGGCGGCGCGCGTGCGGTAGGTGGCCGAGGGGCTCGCGGCGAGGACGGACGCCGCCGCCTCCTCGGCACCCGTCATCAACGCGTCCGCGGCATCCGACACCGTTCGGACGGCGCCCGCGACGCGCTCGGTCGATGCCTCGATGCGCTCGGACGCCGCGACGCGCTCGGGGATGAGCTCGACGAGTTCCCACAGGTCGCCGTACCGGTCCCACGCGGGCGCGAGTTCGGACGGCGCCGTGAGCGAGGCGATCGTGGCCGCCCCCGCCGGACGGTCGGCGACGACCTCGGCCGCCTCGGCGACCGCGGTCTGGAGCGCCGTCCGATGCTCCTCGCTCACGAGGTCGCCGGCCGCCACCTCGAGGAGCCGCTCCGCGCGGGCCAGCACGGCCTCGCCGTGGTCGACGGCGGCGCCGTGGTCGACGGTGGCCTCGTCGTACCGCCCGTCGGCGGCCGACCACTGCGGCCAGACCTGGGCGTGGGCGAGGGACGAGCCCACCTGGTGCCCGGTGAGGGCGACCGCGATGACCGCGGCGACGGCCGCGGCGGCTCGGATGCCGGCGGAGCGACGCCCTCGGGCGGGGGTGGCGTCGGACGGGTGCATGGGGTCCTCTCGTGCGCGGCCGTCCGGGGCCGCGAGCCTCACGCTACCGGTCGGAATCCCGGTCGTGGATCACGATTGCGTCGCGTCGCCGGATGTCGTCGGCGCGGTCTCGATGAGCCCGCGCGCGGTGCCCTCGTCGACGATGAGGTCGGTCACCAGTCCGGCGGCCAACGCGCCCCTCAGGCTCGGCAGCTTCGCGGCACCCGCCACCACGCAGATGCGACGCGGCGCACGGCGCAGCACCGCGAAGTCGGGCCCGGTCGCGCGCGCGTTGAGGGCGATGCCGTCGGTCGAGCCGTCGGCCCGGTAGAAGACGGTGGCGACATCGCCGACCACGCCGTCGCGGCTGAGCGCCTCGTAGTCGGTGCGCTCGAGGTAGCCGCCCTGGTAGACGTGGCTCGGCACCTCGGCGAAGGGGGAGCCGACGCCGAAGATCGCGACGTCCATCGCGGCCTGCAGGTCGAGCAGGCGCCGGGTGCTGCGCTCGCGCCAGAACGCCTCCTTGGTCGCCGGGTCGTCGAAGAACGCCGGCACCGGGAACTGCTGGACCCGCGCGCCGAACGCGTCGCCGAACCGGCGCAGCAGTTCGGAGGCGTAGAGGATGCCGGTGGTGCGGAGGTTGCCCGCGCCGTTGAGCTGGACGACCTCCGAGTTGTGGGTCGCCTTCGGCGCGAGGTGCCGGCTCATGGCGCTCATCGTCGAGCCCCAGGCGATGCCGATGGTCTGGTTCGAGTCGATGAACCGGTTGAGAATCCGTGCAGCCGTGAGGGCCACGCGCTCGAGGCGGTCGACGTCGCTCGCGTGGTCGGGCACGGGCACGACGTGCGCGGACACCTCGTGGCGCTCGAGGATCTCCTGCTCCAGGCGGCTCGGCAGGTCGAGGGGCGAGTGGATCGAGATCTCGACGAGTCCCGTCGCGCGGGCGTGGCTGAGCAGGCGCGACACCGAGGATCTCGAGGTGTGCAGCTCCTTCGCGATGGCGTCCATCGTGAGGTCCTGCAGGTAGTAGAGGTGGGCGGCGCGCAGCGCGTCGCGGGTCTTGCCGTCGGGCAGCGCGCCGTCGAGCGCGGGCCCCGTGGCATCCGTCACCGTCATCGGGACTCCCTTGCACGTTTGTTCATTCCGGTTGCAAGCATGTGCGCGTGTGCACACGATGTATTCATCCACAGCCGGGCACCCACCGCAACCCGGCGTGACCAGCTCGAAAGGACAGCGATGTCGCCCACCACGTCGCCGACGACGCCCCGCTCCACGCCCGCCCGCCGCCCGCGCGCCGAGATCGCCGAGCTCCGCGCCCGGCCGACCGCCGAGGTCGTCATCGTCGGCGGCGGCATCAACGGCATCGCCACGTTCCGCGACCTCGCACTGCAGGGCGTCGACGTCGTGCTCGTCGAGCGCGACGACTTCGTCTCGGGCGCATCGGCCGCCTCGAGCCACATGATCCACGGCGGCATCCGCTACCTCGAGAACGGCGAATTCCGGCTCGTGCAGGAGTCGGTGCAGGAGCGCAACGGCCTGCTGCGGATCGCCCCGCACTACGTGAAGCCGCTTCGCACGACCGTGCCGATCTTCTCGACCTTCTCCGGCATCCTCTCGGCGCCCCTGCGGTTCCTCACCCACCGGCAGGGCGCGCCCACCGAGCGCGGGGCGGCCCTCATCAAGGCCGGCCTCACGATCTACGACGCGTTCTCGCGCGACGGCGGCAGCGTGCCGCGCCACCGGTTCCTCGGCCGGAAGCGGTCGCTCGCGGAGCTGCCCGCCCTGAACCCCGCGTTGAAGTACACCGCGACCTACTACGACGCCAGCATGCACGACCCGGAGCGGCTCGCCCTCGACGTGCTGCACGACGGCCTCGCCGCCGGGACGCACGCGCGTGCGGCGAACCACCTCGAGGCCGTCGGCTTCGGCCCGGCCGGCGTGCGCGTGCGCGACGGCGTCACGGGCGACGAGTTCGACCTCGCCGCCGATGTGGTGGTCAACACGTCCGGTCCCTGGACCGACCTCACGAACGCGCAGCTCGGCCGCGAGACCCGCTTCATGGGCGGCACCAAGGGGTCGCACATCGTGGTCGACCACCCCGAGCTGCTCGAGGCCACGGGCGGCCGCGAGATCTTTTTCGAGCACGAGGACGGCCGCATCGTCCTGATCTACCCGCTGAAGGGCCGCGTCATGGTCGGCACGACCGACCTCGAGCACGACATGCGCGAGCCCGCGGTCTGCACCGAGGAGGAGGTCGACTACTTCTTCGACCTCGTCGCGCACGTTTTCCCAGGCATCCGCGTCGACCGGTCGCAGATCGTCTACCGCTTCTCGGGCGTCCGTCCGCTGCCGCGCCACGACGACACGAACCCCGGCTTCGTCAGCCGCGATTACCGCATCGAGCGAGCGGATGTCGCGGAGCGACCGGGCACGACCCTGCTGAGCCTCGTCGGCGGCAAGTGGACCACCTTCCGCGCGCTCGCCGAGCACCTCGCGGACGAGGTGCTCGGGCTCATCGGCCGCACCCGGGTGCGGTCCACCCGGGGCCTGCCGATCGGGGGCGGCGCCGGGTACCCCACGACGGATGACGCGCGGCTGGTCTGGATCGCCGGGCACGGCGACGGCGTCGGACGGGAGCGCGCCGAGCAGCTGCTCGAGCGCTACGGCACGCGCGCCGCCGCACTCATCGCCGCGGTCGAGGACGGCCCCGAGACGCCGCTCGTCGGCCACGACGGGTACAGCCGCGAGGAGATCGCCTGGATCACCCGCCACGAGCGCGTCGTGCACCTGGCCGACGTGGTGTTCCGCCGGACGAGCCTCGCCTTCACCGGCGCCCTGACGCCGGCGCTGCTCGACGAACTGGCCGACGTCGTCGGCGGGGTACTCGGTTGGGACGAGGGAACGCACCGGGCCGAGGTCGAGGCCACGCGGAGCGTGCTCGCCGAACGGCACGGCGTGCACCTCGCCGAGCCGTCGCTGGTCGAGTAGCGCGCCGGAGGCGCAGGTCTCGAACTTGCACAGACGTGCACGTCGGACCGCCCGTTCCGGGCGGCTCCGGCGGGTACGTTTCATCGGGGCCGAGCGGCCCCGCCCCCGGAACCGGCCACCGACGGCGGTGGTCCGGATGAACGAAAGAAGGTCAACGTGGACAATCTCGGTGTCGTGTTCCTCTCGGAACTCATCGGCACGGCCATGCTGCTGCTCCTCGGCTGCGGCGTGGTCGCCAACGTCGCCCTGGCGAAGACGAAGGGCTTCGCCGGCGGCTTCCTCATGGTCAACTTCGGCTGGGGACTCGCGGTCTTCGCGGGTGTCGTCGTCGCCTACGCCTCGGGTGCGCACCTCAACCCGGCGGTGACGCTCGGCCTCGTCGCGAACGGTGTCGGCGAGTTCGGACAGGGCGTCCCCGTGGACGTGCTCTCGGTCGTCACCTACATCGGCGCGCAGCTTATCGGCGCCTTCCTCGGCGCGACCGGTGCCTGGCTCGCCTACAAGCAGCACTTCGACGACGAGCCGGAGCCCGCCACCAAGCTCGGCGTGTTCTCGACCGGCCCGGCGATCCGCTCCTACGGCTGGAACCTCGCGACCGAGATCATCGGCACGTTCGTCCTCGTGTTCGTCGTGATCGGGTTCGGCCGCAACGGCGACGCCTCGGGCCTCGCGGCCCTCGGCGCCCTGCCCGTGGCGCTGCTGGTCGTCGGCATCGGCGCCTCGCTCGGTGGCCCGACCGGGTATGCGATCAACCCGGCTCGCGACCTCGGCCCGCGCATCGCCCACGCGGTGCTGCCCATCAAGGGCAAGGGCGGCTCGGACTGGGCCTACTCGTGGGTGCCCGTCGTGGGCCCCATCATCGGCGGCGTCCTCGCGGGTCTCGCCGCGATCCCGCTGCTCCCGCTGCTCGGCTGACCCCGCGGCATCCGCTCACCCCCTCACCCAACCCCCTGAACACGATGGAGTCCTCAGATGGCTGACCACATCCTCGCGATCGACCAGGGCACGACCTCGTCGCGCGCGATCATCTTCGACAAGTCCGGTTCGATCGTCTCGACCGGCCAGCTCGAGCACGAGCAGATCTTCCCGAAGGCCGGCTGGGTCGAGCACGACCCGATGGAGATCTGGCGGAACACCCGCGAGG
>NZ_JAVKGS010000008.1:0-551 GCF_031432295.1 Agromyces indicus
AAGGCCGGCTGGGTCGAGCACGACCCGATGGAGATCTGGCGGAACACCCGCGAGGTCATCGGGCAGGCGCTCGGCAAGGCCGACCTGACCCGCCACGACATCGCCGCGGTGGGCATCACCAACCAGCGCGAGACCGCCGTCGTCTGGGATCGCACCACCGGCGAGCCCGTCTACAACGCGATCGTCTGGCAGGACACGCGCACCCAGCCCATCGTCGACCGCCTCGCGGCCGACGGCGGCGTCGAGCGCTTCAAGCAGGACGTCGGGCTCCCGCTCGCGACCTACTTCTCGGGCACCAAGATCGTGTGGATCCTCGAGAACGTCGAGGGCGCGCGCGAGAAGGCCGAGGCCGGCGACCTGCTGTTCGGCACGACCGACACGTGGGTGCTGTGGAACCTCACCGGCGGGGTCGACGGCGGGGTGCACGCGACGGATGTCACGAACGCGAGCCGCACGCTGTTCATGGACCTCGAGACCCTGCAGTGGGACGACGAGATCCTCGGCATCTTCGGCGTGCCGCGCTCGATGATGCCGGAGATCCGCTCCTCCTC
>NZ_JAVKGS010000002.1:0-730399 GCF_031432295.1 Agromyces indicus
TCGTAACAAGGTAGCCGTACCGGAAGGTGCGG
Source organism: Agromyces indicus (assembly GCF_031432295.1). Lineage (NCBI taxonomy): Bacteria > Bacillati > Actinomycetota > Actinomycetes > Micrococcales > Microbacteriaceae > Agromyces > Agromyces indicus. Next base: position 33 of record NZ_JAVKGS010000002.1, read on the forward strand.
CTGGATCACCTCCTTTCTAAGGAGCATCTGGAGGCTTCGGCCTTCCAGGCAGCCGGCATCAAGGCGAACGTCCTTGGTCGGCAGCTCATGGGTGGAACATTGACATAGGTGCTCGTCTGGATGGTTCAGACCTAGTACGCCTGCTTCGGTGGGTTGGAACGGTGGGGGCCGGATGGTCGGGCACGTGCACGCTGTTGGGTCCTGAGGGACCGGACGTCCTGCGCCCTGGTCGGGTGTGGGGGATGGTTTCTTCAGGCCTTCGCCGAAGCCGGCTGTTGCTGGTGGGGGTGGGGGTTCTGACCGTCTGTTGAGAACTACATAGTGGACGCGAGCATCTTAGATTCAACGTTTTCGGACGTTGGGTCACGAGGTGAGTCGCCGGCGGGTGCTTTCGGGTGCCTGTCTGGTGTATTCACTGGTCAATTTCGCATCCGGGCTTTCGGGTCCGGGTGTGCGATTCGATAACTCATGTGATTTCAAGTTTCTAAGAGCAAACGGTGGATGCCTTGGCATCTGGAGCCGAAGAAGGACGTCGTAATCTGCGATAAGCCTCGGGGAGCTGATAAACGAGCTGTGATCCGAGGATTTCCGAATGGGGAAACCCCGCCAGGCCCTCAGGGTGACCTGGTGACTCCCGCCTGAATATATAGGGCGGGTAGAGGGAACGTGGGGAAGTGAAACATCTCAGTACCCACAGGAAGAGAAAACAACCGTGATTCCGTGAGTAGTGGCGAGCGAAAGCGGAAGAGGCTAAACCGGTCATGTGTGATACCCGGCAGGGGTTGCATGGTCGGGGTTGTGGGACCTCTCGGGCTGTTCTGCCGGACAGCCGCGGTGACGCGTCAGGTATAGACGAACCGGATTGAAAGCCGGACCGGAGTGGGTGTGAGTCCCGTAGTCGAAATGCCTGGCCGGCCGGAGGGGGATCCCAAGTAGCACGGGGCCCGAGAAATCCCGTGTGAATCTGTCAGGACCACCTGATAAGCCTAAATACTCCCAGATGACCGATAGCGGACAAGTACCGTGAGGGAAAGGTGAAAAGTACCCCGGGAGGGGAGTGAAATAGTACCTGAAACCGTTTGCTTACAAACCGTTGGAGCCTCCTTGTAGGGGTGACAGCGTGCCTTTTGAAGAATGAGCCTGCGAGTTAGTGATCTGTGGCGAGGTTAACCCGTGTGGGGCAGCCGTAGCGAAAGCGAGTCTGAATAGGGCGATTCAGTCGCAGGTCCTAGACCCGAAGCGAAGTGATCTATCCATGGCCAGGTTGAAGCGACGGTAAGACGTCGTGGAGGACCGAACCCACTTAGGTTGAAAACTGAGGGGATGAGCTGTGGATAGGGGTGAAAGGCCAATCAAACTTCGTGATAGCTGGTTCTCTCCGAAATGCATTTAGGTGCAGCGTTGCGTGTTTCTTGCCGGAGGTAGAGCTACTGGATGGCCGATGGGCCCCAACAGGTTACTGACGTCAGCCAAACTCCGAATGCCGGTAAGTGAGAGCGCAGCAGTGAGACGGTGGGGGATAAGCTTCATCGTCGAGAGGGAAACAACCCAGACCACCAACTAAGGTCCCTAAGCGCGTGCTAAGTGGGAAAGGATGTGGAGTTGCACAGACAACCAGGAGGTTGGCTTAGAAGCAGCCACCCTTGAAAGAGTGCGTAATAGCTCACTGGTCAAGTGATTCCGCGCCGACAATGTAACGGGGCTCAAGCACGCCACCGAAGTTGTGGCATTGACATATTAGGTAGGCCTTCGTGGTCCAGCCGTGTTGATGGGTAGGAGAGCGTCGTGTGCTGGGTGAAGCGGCGGTGGAAACCAGCCGTGGACGGCACACGAGTGAGAATGCAGGCATGAGTAGCGAAAGACGGGTGAGAAACCCGTCCTCCGGAAGACCAAGGGTTCCAGGGTCAAGCTAATCTGCCCTGGGTAAGTCGGGACCTAAGGCGAGGCCGACAGGCGTAGTCGATGGACAACGGGTTGATATTCCCGTACCGGCGAAGAACCGCCCACACGAAGCCAGGAGTGCTAAGCATCCCAAGCCGTGACCGACCCTTCGGGGAACGTCGCGGGGCGGCATGCGACCCCATCTGGTGGAGTGAGCGTGATAACAGGTGTGACGCAGGAAGGTAGCCCAACCCGGGCGATGGTTGACCCGGGGCAAGCGTGTAGGCCGAGCGATAGGCAAATCCGTCGCTCACACAGGCTGAGACGCGATGCGGATGAAAAGTGGGTGATCCTATGCTGCCGAGAAAAGCATCGACGCGAGGTTCCAGCCGCCCGTACCCCAAACCGACTCAGGTGGTCAGGTAGAGAATACCGAGGAGATCGAGAGAATCGTGGTTAAGGAACTCGGCAAAATGCCCCCGTAACTTCGGGAGAAGGGGGGCCGGATTCGTGAAGGGACTTGCTCCTGGAGCGTTGAAGGCCGCAGAGACCAGTGGGAAGCGACTGTTTACTAAAAACACAGGTCCGTGCCAAGTCGCAAGACGATGTATACGGACTGACGCCTGCCCGGTGCTGGAAGGTTAAGAGGACCGGTTAGCTCTTCGGAGCGAAGCTGAGAATTTAAGCCCCAGTAAACGGCGGTGGTAACTATAACCATCCTAAGGTAGCGAAATTCCTTGTCGGGTAAGTTCCGACCTGCACGAATGGCGTAACGACTTCCCAGCTGTCTCAACCGCGAACTCGGCGAAATTGCATTACGAGTAAAGATGCTCGTTACGCGCAGAAGGACGGAAAGACCCCGTGACCTTTACTACAGCTTGGTATTGGTGTTCGGTGTGGCTTGTGTAGGATAGGTGGGAGACTGTGAAGCGGGCACGCCAGTGTTCGTGGAGTCATTGTTGAAATACCACTCTGGTCACTCTGGATATCTAACTTCGAACCGTGATCCGGTTCAGGGACAGTGCCTGGTGGGTAGTTTAACTGGGGCGGTTGCCTCCCAAAGAGTAACGGAGGCGCCCAAAGGTTCCCTCAACCTGGTTGGCAATCAGGTGGCGAGTGTAAGTGCACAAGGGAGCTTGACTGCGAGACTGACAGGTCGAGCAGGGACGAAAGTCGGGACTAGTGATCCGGCAGTGGCTTGTGGAAGCGCTGTCGCTCAACGGATAAAAGGTACCTCGGGGATAACAGGCTGATCTTGCCCAAGAGTCCATATCGACGGCATGGTTTGGCACCTCGATGTCGGCTCGTCGCATCCTGGGGCTGGAGTAGGTCCCAAGGGTTGGGCTGTTCGCCCATTAAAGCGGTACGCGAGCTGGGTTTAGAACGTCGTGAGACAGTTCGGTCCCTATCCTCTGCGCGCGCAGGAAATTTGAGAGGATCTGACCCTAGTACGAGAGGACCGGGTTGGACGAACCTCTGGTGTGCCAGTTGTTCCGCCAGGAGCACCGCTGGTTAGCTACGTTCGGGATGGATAACCGCTGAAAGCATCTAAGCGGGAAGCCGGCCTCAAGATGAGATTTCCATCCCCTTCGGGGGGAGAGGCTCCCAGCCAGACGACTGGGTTGATAGGCCAGATGTGGAAGCACCGCAAGGTGTGCAGCTGACTGGTACTAATACGCCGACAACTTGACAATCACTATCCACACCATCGTTGTAAGGCAGCGGTGTGGAGCCTGATGACTCGCGTCCACTCTGTGGTTCCCAGCAGACGGGAAACCCAACACAATCACACAGTGCAACCCGCACCCCACCACCCCCACACGGGGCCTGGCACCGGGGTGCCACCGAGACCACCACCACACCCCCCAGGGTGCGGATGGTTCTAGAGTTTCGGCGGCCATAGCGCGAGGGAAACGCCCGGACACATTCCGAACCCGGAAGCTAAGACTCGCAGCGCCGATGGTACTGCAGGGGCGACCCTGTGGGAGAGTAGGACACCGCCGGACATACTTCACGGAAGAGCCGCCCAGAGTTGGGCGGCTCTTCTGCATTTAACCCGTGAGGTCCTGACGACCGCCCGCGGGATGCCTAGGCTGGGTCGATGGGGAACCGACTCGGCGACGCGCTCAGCCCGTACCTGCGAGCCCACGCCGGCAATCCGGTCGACTGGTATCCGTGGGGCGAAGCCGCCTTCGAGGAGGCGCGACGGCGGGACGTGCCCGTGCTCGTCTCCGTCGGCTACGCCACGTGCCACTGGTGCCATGTCATGGCGCGCGAGAGCTTCAGCGATCCCGAGATCGCCCGTGTGCTCAACGACCGATTCGTCGCCATCAAGGTCGACCGCGAAGAGCACCCCGACGTCGACGCGAGCTACCTGGCTGCGGCATCCGCCTTCACCAGGGATCTCGGCTGGCCGCTCACCGTGTTCACCCGGCCCGACGGCCGGACGTTCTACGCGGGCACGTACTTCCCGCCCCGGGCCGTCCAGGGCATCCCGTCGTTCGCCGACGTGCTCGCCGCGGTCGACGAAGCTTGGCGGGAGCGGCGCGAGGACCTCGATCGGACGGCGGACGCCGTCGGCGAGGCGCTCACCGCGGCATCCGTCGCCCGCACCGATGGCGACCTGCCCGACCGCGCCGCGCTCGAGCAGGCGGTCGCCACCCTCGCCCAGGGGGAGGACCGGCAGTTCGGCGGGTTCGGCAGCGCCCCGAAGTTCCCCGTGGCGCCGGTGCTCGCCTTCCTCACCCGAGCCGGCGGCGATGCGCGCGAGCTCGCCGCCCGGACCCTTCGCCGCATGGGGGCGTCGCCGCTCCGCGACCCGGTCGAGGGCGGCTTCTTCCGCTACGCGACCCGGGCGGACTGGAGCGACCCGCACTACGAGCGCATGCTCACCGACAACGCGCTCCTGCTCTCCGTCACCGCCGAACTCTCCACCGGACGGGACGCCCCGGCATTCGCCGACTCACTGGCGGGCGGCCTCATCGACTTCCTCGTCGAACGGATGCGGCTGCCGAGCGGCGGGTTCGCGAGCGCCCAGGACTCCGAGAGCGTGATCGACGGGCAGCGCAGCGAAGGCGGCTACTACCGCCGGGATGCCGCCGGCCGCGCCGAGCTCGAACCGCCCGCGCTCGACGCGAAGGTCCTCACCGGCTGGAACGGGCTCGCCATCGGCGCCCTCGCCCGCGCGGGATCGGTGTTCGGCGACGAACGCGCGACGTCGGCCGCGCGCCGCGCCGCCGACTTCGTCCTGGCCACCCACCTGCAGCCGGACGGACGCCTCGCCCGGGCCTCGCTCGACGGCGAGCTCTCGGACGCGGTCGCCACCCTGGAGGACACGGGGATGCTGGCGGGCGGCCTGATCGCGCTGGCCACGGCGACCGGCAACGTGCGGTACGCGACCACGGCGCGCGAACTGGTCGACGCGGCAGCCACGGCATCCGGTGACGACGACGCGTTCGCTGCGCCGGGCGGACCCGACCCGGTGCTCCGCGCACGTGGTCTGGCACTTCCCGCCGACCCGGCGGAGGGGGCCGCCCCGTCCGGCATGACGGCCTGCGCCGCGGCAGCCTTCGAGCTCTACGCGCTCGGTGCCGGGGACCGCTACCGCGATCTCGCCGAGCGGGCCGTGCGCTCCGTCGCGGGCATCGCGGTGCAGCGTCCGATCGCCTTCGGCGGCGCGCTCGAGGTGATGGCCCGACTGGCCACCCCGTTGGTGCAACTCGTCACCGTGACGAGCGACCAGACCGACGCGCTCGACGAGGAGCTCGTCCGCGTCGCGCGGCGGCAGGCGGCATCCGTCTCGGCGATCGTCACCGAACCCCAGGCGAGGGACTTCGCGGAGGCCGGCTTCGAGCTGTTCGACGGGCGGACCGCCCGCGACGGCGGCGGGGCCGCGTACCGCTGCCGCGCGTTCGTGTGCGCGCTGCCCGTCTCGACCGGCGAGGAACTCGCCGCGCTCGTCGACGCCGAACCCTGATCCGTACGATGGACGGGTGACCACGACCGACGCGCCCGCCCGGACCGCGCCCGCCCGGACCGCGCCCGCCCGGACCGCGCCCGCCCGGATCGTGCTCGCGGCGGTCGTCGACGCCGTGCTCATCGTGGCGTTCGCGATCGCCGGACGGTCCAGCCACGCCGAGACGCTCGACCCGGCCGGAATCTGGGCCACCGCGTGGCCGTTCCTGGTCGGCGGGGCGGCGGGGTGGCTCGCCGCGCGGGCATGGCGACGGCCGACGGCGCCGTGGCCGACCGGCGTCGCGGCGTGGGTCGGCGCGGTCGCGATCGGCATGCTGCTGCGCGCGGCCACCGATCAGGGCACCGCGGTGCCGTTCGTCATCGTCGCGACGCTGACGCTCGCGATGCTCCTCGTCGGCTGGCGCGCTGTGGCCGCCCTCGTCGCACGGCAACGAGCACGTCGCGCGGCTGGCTGAACCTCACCAGGTCGACGGCACCCGCTCGAGCATGCTCCATACCGCGCGGCTCAGCTCGGGGTGGTCGAGCGCGATGTCGCGGAGCACCTCGAACTCGAAGCGCGCCACGTCGCCGCGCCGAGCGGTCGGATGATACGCGCGCGCTCGCGCGGGGCTCCAGCGCTCGGAGTGCAGCCGCTCCTCGCGGAGCGTCGCGACGACCTGCTCGTCCACCGACGGCAGCTCCGGGAGGAAGGTCCAAGGGTCCTCGCCCATGCGGCAGCGCAGCTCGATGAGCGCGGCGAGTTCGTCGCGTGCGTCCTGTCGCAGGCGTTCCAGCGTCGTCGGCTCCGCCATGATGCGACCTCCCCTCGCTCGTCCGATGGTAACCGACCGTACGCGGCGCGTGTGTCGGCGGGGTTACGCGTCGACGTCCGGCATTGACGGCGGATGTCGCTCAGATGACGATCCGGGAACGTCGCGGCCGGCTGGTTGAATGGGGGCGTGAGCACCGACCCCGCGCCTCCCGGCGTCCCCGCCGACGGACCGGACCTCGGCGCGGTCGACGCCCTCGCGCGCGACCTCGCCGCCGCCCGGTTCACCGTGTCCGCGATCGAGGCGCTGTGGGAGCGCGGCGCCCGGTCCGACGCGACGCACCCGGGATCGGCGCTCCGCCGCGGACACCGCGTGCCCGCGCTGCGCGCCCTCGAGCACGTCGGACCCGACGAGCAGGGCCTCGCGACGCTCGTGCGCTGCTTCGTGCTCGGGATGCCGGTGGCATCCGACGCCCTCGCCTCGGCACTGCCGACCCTGGACCTCGGTGGCGCCGAGCGGCTCGGCCTCGTCGCGGTCGACGGCGAGGTCGCCTCGCCGCGAGTCGACCTGCGGCCGTACGCCTTCGCCGACGCGAGCGGTGAGGGGGAGTGGTGGATCGCCTCGGACCTCGGGGAGCTCGCCACGGGCGGCGCGCTGCCGGAGGAGTACGTCCTCGGCGTCGGCGGCGCCTCCCTGACCCTGAGCGGGCTGCTCGTGCCGCAGCATGTCGAGGCGACGCTCGACCTCGGGACGGGCTGCGGCATCCAGGCGATGCACGCGGCGCGGTTCAGCGACCGCGTCGTGGCGACGGATGTCTCGGAGCGGGCGCTGCGCTTCGCCCGGCTCAACCTCGCGCTCAATGGGATCGAGCGCGTGGAGCTGCGCCTCGGCAGCCTGTTCGAGCCGGTGTCCGGCGAGCACTTCGACCGCATCGTGTCCAACCCGCCGTTCGTCATCACGCCGCGACGCGACGGCGTGCCCGTGTACGAGTACCGCGACGGCGGCATGGTCGGCGACGGGCTCGTCGAAGCGGTCCTCCGCGGGACGGCCCAGCACCTGCGCCCCGACGGCATCGCCCAGCTCCTCGGCAACTGGGAGTACCGGCGGACCGCGGACGGCCTCGCCGACGGGCTCGAGCGGGTCACCGGCTGGCTGGCCGAGGCGGGACTCGAGTACTGGGTCGTCGAGCGCGAACGTCAGGACCCCGGCGAGTACGCCGAGACGTGGATCCGCGACGGCGGCACGCGGCCGGGCACGCCCGAGTTCGAGGCGATGTACGCGGCCTGGCTCGACGACTTCGCCGCCCGCGGCGTCGAGTCGGTCGGGTTCGGATACCTGCTGCTCCGGCGGCCCGCCGCGAACGCGACGCCGCGGCTCGCGCGCGCGGAGCGCCTCCACGGATCACTCGGCGAGGGCTCGGGCGGGTTGGCGGCGCACCTGGCCGAGTGCCTCGGAGCCATGGACCGCATCTCCGGACTGGATGACGTCGGCCTGCGGGCGGTCCGCATCGCCGTCGCGCCCGACGTGACCGAGGAGCGGCACCACTGGCCGGGGGCCGAGCAGCCGGCCGTCATCCTGCTGCACCAGGGCGGCGGGTTCGCCCGCACGGTCGACGCGGGCACGGGCCTCGCGGCGCTCGTCGGCGCCGCCGACGGGGAGCTGCCCGTCGGCGTCCTCTCCGACGCGATCGCCCAGCTGCTGGAGGTGGATCCGACCGAGCTGTGGGATGAGCTCGGCCCGGCCGTGCGCGAGCTCGTCGCCGGCGGGCTGCTGCGGCCCGTCGGCTGAGCGGGCCGCGGGCCCAGGCGCGACCGCATTCGGCGTGCTTCCGGCGGGCGGCGGTATTCTCGTGCTCGCCCACCGAAAGCGAGCCCATGCCCGACAGCCCCCTCTCCGCCTCCCCGTACGAGGTGCTCGGCGTGCCCGCCGATGCGGACGCCGCCCAGCTCCGCCTGGCGTACCGCCGCGCGCTGCGGCACGCCCACCCCGACACGGGTGGCGACGCGGCCACGTTCCATGCCGTGCAGGCCGCGTGGGAGCTCGTCGGCACGCCCGAGGCGCGCGCCGCATTCGACCGGGGCGTCCGCACGACGGCGCCCTCGGACGCCCCGCACGACCCGTTCGCGCCGGCCGCTCCGCGGCCCCGCCGCGACTCGCGGCCGCTCGCGCGCTCGTACGGGCATCCCGGCGGGTTCTCGCGCGAGCAGTACCTCGCCCTCATCCGCGAGTGGGCGGGCCGCGGCGTCACACTCGACGACCCGTACGACCCGGCCCTCGTGCGGAGCGCGCCGCGCGACATCCGTCACGTGCTCGCCGACGCGCTCGCCGAGGAGGAGACGGCACGCGCGCTCTCGACGCTCGGCATCGCGTACACCGTCTGGCACGACCTCGCGACGGACGCCGGAGGACCGGGGCTGCCGCCGAAGCTCGACCACCTCGTGCTCGGCCCCACGGGGCTCATCGCGATCCAGTCCGAGGACTGGGGCGGTCCGGTCGCGCTGAAGCGCGGCGAACTCGTCGGCGACGCGCTCGCCGGCGAACGGCCGATCCGCGCGCTCGCCGGCCGGGCCAAGGCCGTCACCCGCCCGGCGAAGGTGAAGCCGACCGCGCTCCTCGTGGTCGTGCCCGACGAGCACGCCGCGGTGCCCCTCGAGGTGGGCGGCACGAACCGCGGCGCCGCGGTCGCCCTCGCCCGCAGGTCGCGGCTCGCGAGCGCCATTCGCGATGGGATCCCCGGGTCGCCGCAGCTCGGCGGCGTGGATTCCATGGAGGTGCGCGCGCGGCTGCAGGCGACGGTGCGCTTCGCCTGATCGCGTCCCGACGTGACGCACCGGTGGGGGAGGATGGAGGGATGGGCATGCCTGACGTCGACGCGTACATCGAGGACTTCACCGCATTCGTGACGGCATCGCCGTCGTCGTACCACGCCGCCGCCGAGGTCGCGCGGCGGCTGGAGGCCGCCGGGTTCGAGCGGCTCGACGAGCGGGACGCCTGGCCGACGGGCGCGGGCCGCCGGGTCGTGGTCCGCGACGGCGCCGTGATCGCGTGGGTGCAGCCCGAGTCCGCGGGCGCCACGACCCCGTTCCGGATCGTCGGCGCGCACACGGACTCGCCGTCGTTCAAGCTCAAGCCGAACCCGTCGAGCGCTGCGGCCGGACTGTCGCAGGCGAACGTGGAGGTCTACGGCGGCCCGCTGCTGAACTCCTGGCTCGACCGCGAGCTGCGCCTCGCGGGACGCCTCGTCACCCGCGACGGCGCGGAGCACCTCGTCGCGACCGGACCGCTGCTGCGGATCCCGCAGCTCGCGATCCACCTCGACCGGGGCGTCAACGCCGACGGGCTCACCCTCGACAAGCAGCGGCACGTCCAGCCGATCTGGGGCGTGGAGGGCGGCCCGGAGCCGGCCGACGTCGTGGCGCACCTGGCCGGACTCGTGGGCGTGGCGGCCGAGGACGTCGTCGGCCACGACGTGCACGTCGTCGATGCGGCCGCTCCGGCGCGCTTCGGTCGGGGGGACGTGTTCCTCGCCTCCGGCCGCATGGACAACCTCAGCTCGGTGCACGCGGGTCTCACCGCCCTGCTCGATGCCCCGGCCGACGCCGGCCACGTGAGCGTGCTCGCCGCGTTCGACCACGAGGAGCTCGGCTCCGAGTCCCGTTCGGGCGCGAGCGGCCCCTTCCTCGACGACGTGCTCACCCGCATCGGCGCCGGACTCGGAGCCGGCGTGGAGGAGCGCCGCCGCGCGTTCGCCGCGTCGTGGCACGTCTCGAGCGATGCCGGTCACGCCGTGCACCCGAACTATCCCGAGCGACACGATCCGGTGAACCGTCCGGTGCTCGGCGGCGGGCCGCTGCTGAAGCTCAACGCCAACCAGCGCTACGCGACGGATGCCGCGGGCTCGGCCCTGTGGGCGGAGGCCTGCCGCGCGGCGGGCGCCGGCATGCAGCCCTTCGTGTCGAACAACGCCATCCCGTGCGGCTCGACCATCGGTCCGCTCACGGCCACGCGCCTCGGCATCCGCACGGTCGACGTCGGCCCGCCGCTGCTGTCGATGCACTCGGCCCGTGAACTGGCCCACGTCGACGACCTCGCGGCGCTCGGCGCGGCGCTCGGCGCCTTCCTGTCGCACGCCTGACCGGCGGGCCGGCCGACCCGACGTTGGCGGGATCTCGCGCAATCTCGGCGCGAACCGCGCCGACGCCGTCGGCCCGCGGGTGCGAGCATCGAGGCATGACCTCGACGCTCCCCGCACCCGCACTCTTCGATCACGCCGCCGCACCGGAGGAGGCCGCGCGCCACTTCCGGGCGCGCCTCGGCTTCGAGACCGACGTCTCGGACGTCGCCGCGGCGCTCGCCGCCGACGAACCCGGCTTCGTGCTCGTCGACACCCGCAGCGAGGCGGCGTGGTCGGCGGGGCGGATCCCCGGCGCCGTGCACCTGCCCGGCCGGCGGATCGCGGAGGCCGCGCCGGAGCTCATCGCCCCCGGCACCCCGGTGGTCGTCTACTGCTGGGGGCCGGGCTGCAACGGCGCCACGCGCGCCGCCCTCGCCTTCGCCACCCTCGGCCATCCCGTCAAGGAGATGCTCGGCGGGTTCGAGTACTGGGCGCGCGAGGGCTTCGCGGTCGAGCGCGACGGTGGCACGGAGCGGCATCCGCTCGACCCCCTGACGAACGTCGCGGCGGCGGCGGACGCCGTCGAGTGCGCCTGCTGACCGTCGTCGTCCGGCGGGCAGGCGCACGCGGCATCCGTCAGCGCAGCGGCCCCCGGCGGGATTCGAGCCAGAGGGTGTGCTCGCGCAGGCCGTTGCGCACGGCCGCCTTGACGATGAGATAGCCGATCCAGAGGCTGAGGGCGATCGTCGCGAAGTAGACGATCACGCCGATCAGCAGCGCGAAGGTGCTGACGCCGGCGACGACGTCGGGGTCGATGTTCGGGTCCACCCCGTTACCTTGGCAGAGCGAGCGGCCAGAGAGAAGGGACCCGTCCGGGGGACACCGGCGCGGGATCGGGCGTCAGCACTCGATGACGTTGACCGCGAGGCCGCCCTCGCTGGTCTCCTTGTACTTCGTCATCATGTCGATGCCCGTCTGCCGCATGGTCTCGATCACGGTGTCGAGGGAGACGACGTGCGTGCCGTCGCCGTGCAGGGCCAGTCGCGCGGCGGACACGGCGGTCGACGCCGCGATGGCGTTGCGCTCGATGCACGGCACCTGCACGAGGCCGGCCACCGGGTCGCACGTGAGGCCGAGGTGGTGCTCCATGGCGATCTCCGCGGCGTTCTCGATCTGGCGCGGGGTGCCGCCGAGCACCGCGCAGAGCGCGCCGGCGGCCATGGCGCACGCCGAGCCGACCTCGGCCTGGCAGCCGCCCTCGGCGCCGGAGATCGAGGCGTTCTTCTTCACGAGGCTCGCGATCGCGGCCGCCGTGAGCAGGAACCGGCGGATGCCCTCCTGGTCGGCGCCGGGCACGAACCGCAGGTAGTAGTGACCGACGGCGGGGATGATGCCGGCGGCGCCGTTGGTGGGCGCGGTCACGACGCGGCCGCCCGACGCGTTCTCCTCGTTGACCGCGAGCGCGAACGCATGGAGCCATTCCGTGGAGGTGTCGCGGACGTGCTCGTCGCGGTCGTACTCCTCGAGCCGGCGCCGGACCTCGGGGGCGCGGCGCTTCACCTTGAGGATGCCGGGGAGCACGCCCTCGGTGCGCAGGCCGTGGTCGACGCACTCGGCCATCGCCGCCCAGATGGCGTCGAGCCCCGCGACGATGCCCGCCTCGCCGTGCACGGCCACCTCGTTGCGCCACGCGACGTCGCAGAAGCTGACGTCGTGCGCGTCGCACAGGTCGAGCAGCTCGGCCGCGGTCGAGTAGGGCAGCGGATGCCGCAGTGCCTCCGCCTGCTCCGGGGCGTCGCCCTCGCGGCGGATGAAGCCGCCGCCCACCGAGTAGTACGTCTCCTCGGCGAGGGGGAGTGCGTCGTCGTCGCCCCACGCCTGCAGCGACATGGCGTTCGGGTGGCCGGGCAGGCGCGTGCGCGGCTCGAGGGAGACGTCGTCCCGGGTCATCGAGATCGGGTGCGTGCCGGCGAGCCGGACCTCGGCCCCGCCGGAGCCGAGCCTCGCCCAGGCGCCGCGCACGTCGTCGGGGTCGCAGTCGTGCGGTGTGAGGCCGGCGAGGCCCGCGACGACCGCGTCGGGCGTGCCGTGGCCGAGTCCGGTCGCGCCGAGCGAGCCGTACAGGGAGCAGCTGACCCGCCGGACCCGCTCGAGCGTGCCGTTCGCGTGGAGCGTCTCGACGAACGTCCGAGCGGCCCGCATCGGTCCCACCGTGTGGGAGCTGGAGGGCCCGATCCCGATCGAGAAGAGGTCGAGGGCTGAGACGAACGCTGTCACCAGCCCAGCCTACGTCGCAGCACGCGCACGGTTCCCCCGATCGATCGAAGAATCGTGCGCGCACCCGCGATCCGACTGCGGATGCCGCTGTGCCCACCGCGGAGGCGCTTTTAACGGAGAACGGCAGAAGTTGTGCATCGGACTGACAGGTATTCACGCCAGCCGTTGACATCCGCTCGCCGTCGGGAATAGGGTCGGCTGCGACAAGATATGTCGTCGCGTGCAACATATTGATTCGCTCCGGCGGCATCGGTCCGTACTCGAAGGGGAGAAACGACCTATGAAGCAACATGTCCAACGCGCGGTCACCGGGCTCTGCGCCGCGGGAGTCGCGCTCGGCCTCGGCGTCGTCGCCATGCCCGCGCAGGCCGCCGACGACGACTACCGCGTGCTCGTCGTGGGCGAGACGCTCGGCTTCCGGCACTCGCACATCGACGACACCACCAATGCGATCATCGCCCTCGGCGAGGAGCACGGGTTCGCCGTCGACGTGTGGGATCCGCCGCAGGGCACCTCACCGGGTCAGCCGTCGCTGACGCTGCCCAGCACGCCGTTCACGAGCACGGCCGACCTGTCGAAGTACGCGACGATCATCTTCGCCTCGCCGGTCGACGCCACGAACAACCTCGACCCCAACCGGCCCCGCCTGCTGGACGACACCGAGCTCGCCGCGTTCCAGGGCTACATCCGCGGCGGCGGCGGCTACGTCGGGCTGCACGCGGCGACGGACTCGATGCACACGGTGCCGTGGTACAGCGAGCTCACGGGCGGCAGCGCGCGCTTCCGCAACCACCCGGCGCAGCAGACCGCGACCATGCGCGTCGAGAACCCGTCGCACCCCTCGACCGAGATGCTGCCGACCGAGTGGGTGCGCTTCGACGAGTGGTACAACTTCACGACCAACCCGCGTGAGGACGTGCACGTGCTCATCACGCTCGACGAGTCGACCTACAACCCCGGCAGCGGGCGGATGGGCGCGGACCACCCGATCGCGTGGTGCCACAACTTCGAGGGCGGCCGCTCGTGGTACGAGGGCGCCGGGCACACCGATGCGTCGTGGCACGACCCGCTCTTCCTCGAGCACACCCTCAAGGGCATCGAGTGGACCGCGGGCGTCGTGACCGGCGGCGGCGACTGCGTCACCTTCAACGAGGTCGGCGAGATCGTCGGCGGCCTCGGCGACGGATCCGTCCGCGTCGACAAGCTCGGTGCCGACGTCACGGCCTACCTCGACGCCGCCGAGGCGGCGGCCGACGCGGGCGACCACGCGGGTGCCATCGCGGTGCTCCGCCAGGCGAAGGGCAAGGCGCACGGCCTGCAGGACGAGGTCCTGGTCTCCAAGATCGCCGACCTCATCGAGTGGCAGGAGGGCCTGCTCTCCTGAGCAGGACCGGCCGGTCGTGGCCCCGGGCGTCTCGCCCGGGGCCACGACCTTCACCCAGCCGGCGCGGCGTAGACTCGTGCGGATGTCCGTGAACGATTCCGCCGGGGTGCGCATCCGCCTCATGCGTGACGACGAGGCCGCCTCGGTGGGCCGCCTCGTCCGCCAGGCGTACGCCGGCGACTACGAGCTCTCCGAGGACTACCTCGCCGAGATCGAGGCCGTCGCCGACCGGGCGCGCGACCACGAGGTGTGGGTCGCCGAGGATGCCGCGTCCGGCGCGCTGCTCGGCACCGTCACCACGCCGCGGCCCGGGGAGCGCCTCTCCGCCGTCGCCCGCGACGGGGACGAGCTCGACTTCCGCTTCCTCGGCGTCGCCGCGGCGGCGCGCGGACGCGGGGTGGGCGAGCGGCTGGTGCACCACGTGACCGCGCTCGCGGCGGACCGCGGCCTCCGCCGCGTCGTGCTGAACACCGGGCGGCAGATGATCGCCGCCCAGCGGCTCTACGAGCGCCTCGGCTTCGAGCGGCTGCTCGAGCGGGAGTTCACGTTCGAGCGTCCCGACGGAACGAGCATCCTCATCTGGGCCTACGGCCGCGACGTCGATGCCGACGCCGGCCGGGCGGCGCACGCCGCCTGACCCGCCCGGACGCGTCCGGATCGTTCCTCAGCGCCCGCCGCGGCGACTCGTGATCTGGCCCGTGTCGAACCCGAGCAGGTGCAGGCCCCCGTGGAAGCGTGCGTGCTCGACCTTGATGCACCGGTCCATGACGACCGTGAGCCCCTGCTCCTCGCCCTGGTGGGCAGCCTGCTCGTTCCAGATGCCGAGCTGCACCCAGATGGTCTTCGCACCCGCCGCGACGACCTCGTCGACCACCGACGGTATGTCGCTGCCGCGCCGGAACACCACCACGATGTCGGGCACCTCGGGCAGGTCCGCCAGGCCGGCATAGGCGGGCTGCCCGAGGATCTCGGTCTCGTTGGGGTTCACGAAGTACACGCGATAGTCGCTCGACTGCTGCAGGTACGTGCCCACGAAGTAGCTCGAGCGCTGCGGCTTCGGCGACGCGCCGACGATCGCGACCGACCTCGCGGCGTTGAGGATCCGCTGCCGCTGCCTCGCGTCGGGGCCGATCCACGTGCGCTGCGACTTCAGCAGCTTCGCGAGCGGCGAGCTCGCGGGCAGTTCGCACGAGAGGCCGTTGACGAGGCGCACGGTCTCGACGTCGCCGGCCGCGGCATCCGTCGTCTCGGCGCCGGACGTGTCGAGGTCGACGGCGGTGCTCATCGCGTGCCTCCGATCGTGGCGCCGGCGACCGCGAGGCCCGCGGTCGCAGCCGAGAGGGCCTGGTCCAGGTCGGCGATGATGTCGTCGACATCCTCGATGCCGACCGAGAGCCGTACGACACCGGGGAGCACGCCCGCATCGACGAGCTGCTGGTCGGTGAGCTGCGCGTGCGTCGTCGACGCCGGGTGGATGATCAGCGTCTTCGCATCGCCGATGTTCGCCAGGTGGCTCGCGAGGTTCACCGACTCGATGAGCTTCTGGCCGACCTCGCGGCCGCCCTTCACCTCGAAGCTGAAGACCGAGCCGGGCCCCTTCGGGAGGTACTTGCCCGCGCGCTCGAAGTGCGGGTGGTCGGGCAGGCCCGCCCAGAACACGCGCTCGATGCGCGGGTCGGCGTCGAGCCACTCGGCCACCGCGCGCGCGTTGTCGATGTGCGCCTGGATGCGGTACGGCAGCGTCTCGACCCCTTGCGCGAGCAGGAACGCCGAGTGCGGCGCGAGCGCCGGCCCGATGTCGCGCAGCTGCTCGGCCCGCAGGCGCGTGAGGAACGCGTACTCGCCGAAGTTGCCCGACCACTGGAGCCCGCCGTAGTGCGGCACGGACTCGCCGAAGAGCGGGAACTTCTCGGAGTGCCAGTCGAACCGACCCGACTCGACCACGACGCCGCCGAGGGTCGTGCCGTGCCCGCCGAGGAACTTCGTCGCCGAGTGGGTGACGAGGTCGGCGCCCCACTCGATCGGGCGGTTCAGGTACGGGGTCGCGATCGTCGAGTCGACGATGAGCGGGATGCCGTGCGCGTGCGCGACGTCGGCGAGCCCCTCGAGGTCGGCGACCTCACCCGACGGGTTCGCGATCGTCTCGACGAACAGCGCCTTCGTGCGCTCGGTGATCGCCGGCGCGTAGTCGGCCGGGTCGGATGAGCGGACGAACGTCGTCTCGACGCCGAATCGGCGGAGGGTGACATCCAGCTGGGTGATCGAGCCGCCGTAGAGGTTCGCGGAGGCGACGATGTGGTCGCCCGTGCCGGCGAGGCTCGCGAACGTGATGTACTGCGCCGACAGGCCGCTCGCCGTGGCGACCGCGCCGAGCCCGCCCTCGAGGCTCGCCACGCGCTCCTCGAACGCGGCGACCGTCGGGTTCGCGAGGCGCGAGTAGATGTTGCCGTACTTCTGCAGCGCGAAGCGCGCCGCCGCATCGGCCGTGTCGTCGAAGACGAAGGCGCTCGACTGGTAGATCGGGAGCGCGCGGGCGCCCGCCTCGGCGTCGGGGATGTTGCCCGCGTGGATGGCGCGGGTCTTGAAGCCGTATTCGCGGTCTGCCATGGGGCCACGGTAGTCGGCCGGGCTGCGGCATCCGCTCGTCGCCGTAACGAGAGGCAACGGATGCCGCGTGGCCGGCGGCGTCCCGAGGGGACGCGACTCGCCGTCGGGTGCGGCGTCGATGCGGCGTGTCGCGTCCCGTCGGGGTCACCCGGCGAGCACGTCGTCCGTCGCGACCACGCGCGCGAACCCGCCGCCGTCGAGGTTCACCGCGGTCGCCCGCGCGAGCTCGACGGCCGTGAGGCGGAGGCCGCCCGGGCCGGCCATGTCGAACGTGTGGGTCGCGTCGATGGGGAGCACCACGTCGTAGCCGAGGTTGCCGCCCATGCGGGCGGTCGTCTCCACGCACTGGTTCGTCTGGATGCCGCAGACGACGAGCTGCCGGATGCCGCGCTCGTCGAGCCACGCCTTGAGGTCGGGCTCGCCGTAGAACGCCGAGTTCACGTGCTTCGTGACGAAGAGGTCGTGCGGCGCGTCGGCGACGACGGGCTTCAGTGCGTTGCCGGGGGAGCCGGGCCGGAGGGGCGACCCGGGCTCGCGAGAGTCGTGCCGGACGAGCACGATCGGCCGCGCGGCATCCGCCCACGCCTGCACGAGCCGGGCGATGTTCGCCTCGGCGTCCGGGTTGTCGCGGTCGCCCCAGTACGGGTCGTCGAATCCCTGCTGCACGTCGATCACGAGGAGGGCGGCGGTGTCGTCGAAGTCCATGGGTCCATCGTGACGGGCGGCCCGGCGCCGTGCCCGGCCCACGCCTGCCATTCCTCGGCGAGCGGCTGCCAACGGCGCGGTAGCGTGGGCCGGATGATCCTCGAGCACGCCATCCTCCCCGTCGTCCCGGGCCGCGAGGCCGCGTTCGAGGCGGCCTTCGCCGAGGCGCGGCTCATCATCTCATCGATGCCCGGGTTCGTCGACCTGCGCCTGTCGCGGTCGGTCGAGACCCCGAACGCATACCTGCTGCTCGTGCACTGGGAGCGCCTCGAGGACCACGATCCGGGATTCCGCGGCTCGCCCGAGTACGCGCGCTGGCGGGAGCTGCTGCACGGGTTCTACGATCCCTTCCCCGTCGTCGAGCACTTCCGGGAGGTGGCATGACCGCGGTCACTCGCGTCGAGACGGTGGTGGTCGGCGGCGGTGCGATGGGAGCAGCGACCGCCTGGCAGCTCGCGCGCCGCGGCCGTGAGGTTGCCCTGCTCGAGCGCTTCGAGCCCGGGCACCGCAACGGCGCCTCGCACGGCGCCTCGCGGAACTTCAACGTCGCGTACGACGATCCCGCCTACGTGCGGCTGCTCGTCGAGGCGCTCCCGCTGTGGCGCGAGCTGGAGGCCGAGTCCGGCACCCGCCTCCTCGACCTCGTCGGGGTCGCGAACCACGGTCACGGCGCTCACTTCGACGACGTGCACGCCGCGCTCGCCGCGGCCGGCATCCCGGCCGAGTTCCTGCCCGTCGAGGAGGCCGGGCGCCGCTGGCCCGGCATCCGCTTCGACACGCGCGTGCTGTTCAACGAGCGGGCCGGGCGCGTGGACGCGGATGCCACGGTCGCGGCGCTCCACGCGACCGCCGCTGCCGCGGGGGCCGACGTGCGGCATCGCACGCGGGCGACGCGCATCGAGGTCCTCGATGACGCGCGCGTTCGCGTGAGCTGCACGACCGACGCCGGCGAGGAGCTCTTCGAGGCGCGGACCGCGGTGGTGACGCTCGGCGCATGGACCGCGAAGCTCGTCGGCGGGCTCGCCCTGCCGCGGCTCGTGGTGACCCAGGAGCAGCCCGCCCACTTCGCCGTGCGCGACGAGTCGGTCGTGTGGCCGAGCTACAACCACTTCCCGGGCGTAGCGGCCGACGGCTACGAGTACTGGCGCTCGCCGGTCTACGGCATGCTGACGCCGGGCGAGGGCGTGAAGGCCGGATGGCACGGCGTCGGCCCCGTCGTCGACCCCGACGCACGCGACTTCCTGCCCGTGCCCGATCAACTCGCCGACCTGCAGCGCTATGCGCGCGAGTGGCTCCCGGGCGTCGACGCCGACACGGCGGACCCGATCAGCTGCACCTACACGAGTACGCCCGACGAGCACTTCGTGCTCGACCGCATCGGGCCCATCGTCCTGGGCGCCGGGTTCTCGGGGCACGGGTTCAAGTTCACGCCCGTCGTCGGGCGGATCCTGGCGGATCTCGCCGACGGCTCGGGGCCGGCGCCGGACCGGTTCCGGGCCGGCAGGGCGATCTCGGCGGGGTCGTCGCCGACCGGGCTCGCTGGGCGCTGAGGCGCCGCCGCGCGACCTCCGCCGGCCGTCTGCTGCACAGGCCGTGATCAGGGGCGCCTGCTAGCCTCGGATGAGGTCGCCGAGGGGCGGCCCCGGACGAGGGAACCCAGTACCCGGAGCGCGACAAGACTGGCCGAAGGAGTGCCGTCATGTCGTGGATCGTCCTCATCCTCTCCGGTGTGCTCGAGGCCGTGTGGGCCACCGCCCTCGGCCGGTCCGAGGGGTTCACCCGGCTCTGGCCGTCGGTCGTGTTCGGCGCGACGCTCGTGCTCTCGATGGGCGGGCTCGCGTGGGCGATGCGCGAGATCCCCGTGGGCACGGCGTACGCCGTGTGGGTCGGCATCGGCGCCGCGCTCACGGTGATCTGGGCGATGGTCACGGGCGAGACGGATGTCTCGTGGGCCCGCCTCGCGCTCATCGCGGGACTCGTCGGCTGCGTCGTCGGCCTGAAGCTCGTCGACGGCGGCGCCGGGCACTAGCGCGCCGCGCTGCGCCGCGCGCCAGCGGCGAGGGTATGTCGAACGTCGCTCGACGTGCGGCGGAACCGTCGTTCGCCATACCCTCGCGCGCCGGCGGGGTCGGACGCGGGCGGCCGCGCCGACCGCGCCGGCCCTGCGGCATCCGCTGTGTCAAGAATGCTTGACACGATGTCGGGAATGGTTGACACTGGGCGTGTCAAATATTCTTCACATCGGAGGAAGCGGATGTCATACGAGGAGAAGGGCACGTGGTCGTTCCTCGTGGTCGCGATCGCGGGGTACGCGGTGTACCTCTGGCTCGTGCTCTCCCAGATCGTGGGCGGCACGCCCGTCGACGAGGTCGACTACGCGATCCCCATGCTCTGGACCATCGGGGGCGCCGTCGTCGCCGGCATCGTCGCGCGCATCGCGATCGAGATCGCGAGCCCCAGCGAGAGCACCCGCGCCGACGTGCGCGACAAGCAGATCGACCGGGCCGGCGAGCAGGTGGGCAACTCGCTCGTGGTGATCGCGGGCATCGGCGCGCTCGTGCTCGCCATGCTGCAGGTGCACTGGTTCTGGATCGCCAACGCCATCTACCTCGGCTTCGTGCTCTCGGCGGTGCTCGGGAGCCTCGCGAAACTCGCCATGTACCGCCGGGGGTTGCCCGCATGGTGAAACCGACGCGGGTCACGAACGACATCCGCACCCTGCGGTTCCGGCACGGCGAGATGACCCAGGCCGAGCTCGCGCAGCGGCTCGGGGTCACCCGCCAGACCGTCATCGCCATCGAGCAGGGCCGCTACTCGCCGTCGCTCGAGATGGCCTTCCAGATCGCTCAGGTGTTCGGGGTGCCGCTCGACGAGGTCTTCCAGTACCCCCACGAGGAGGTGTCGGCATCATGAGGATCGCCGCCTACCACCGGTACGGTTCGCCCGACGTCGTCGGGATCGAGGAGCGGGAGCAGCCCGAGCCCGGGCCGGGCGAGGTGCGCGTGCGGGTGCACGCGGCATCCGTCGGGGCGTCGGATGCCGCGGGCCGGGCGGGTTCGCCCTGGTTCGCTCGGCTCGCCTTCGGGCTGCGCCGCCCCCGCAACACCGTGCTCGGATCGGACTTCGCCGGCGTCGTCGACGCGGTCGGGGCCGACGTGAAGCGGTTCGCCGTCGGCGACCGGGTCTTCGGTGCGACGGGCGCCGACGGCGGCGCGCACGCCGAGGCCGTCGTCGTGAGCGAGCACGGCGCGATCGTGCCGCTGCCCGACGGCGTCACCACGTCGCAGGCGGTCGCGATCTGCGACGGCGCCATGACCGCGCTGCCCTTCCTCCGCGACGGCGGCCGGCTGCGGCCCGGCATGCGCGTGCTCGTCAACGGCGCGTCGGGCGCGGTGGGCTCCGCGGCGGTGCAGCTCGCCGCTCGGCTCGGCGCCGAGGTGACGGGCGTGTGCGGCCCCGGGCACGCCGACCTCGTCTCGCGACTCGGCGCGCGGCGGGTCATCGACTACACCCGCGAGGACCCGATGCGCCCCGCGGACGCCACGACGTACGACCTCGTGTTCGACGCGGTGGGGGCGAGTTCGTTCCGGCGGGCGCGCCGCGTGCTCGCCGACGGCGGTCGCTACCTCACCACCGTGCCGTCCTGGGCGATCATGCTGCAGCAGCTCACGTCGCGGCTCGGGCGGCGTCGCGCCGTCATCATGTTCACCGGGCTCCGGTCGGCCGAGGCGAAGCGCCCCGACCTCGAGGAGCTCGCGGCGCTCACGGCATCCGGCCGATTCGCGCCGCTCGTCGATCGGATCCTTCCGCTCGACGCCGTCGCCGAGGCCCACGCCGTCGTCGACACCGGACACAAGGCCGGCACGGTCGTGATCGCGCCCGTGCCCGAACTGCAGGAGGCATCATGAAGGCGCTCACCCAGATCGGATACGGGGGCCCCGAGGTCCTCGTCGTCGCCGAGGTGCCCGATCCGGCCCCACCGGGCCCCGGACAGGTGGCGATCGAGGTCCATGCGGCGGGCGTCCACGCCGGCGACGTGTGGATCATGCGAGGCGAGCCGCTCATGCTCCGCGCCGTCTTCGGTCGGAAGCGGCCGAAGCAGCCCGTCGGACGCGACGTCGTCGGGGTCGTCAGCGCCGTCGGCGAGGGCGTCACGACCCTCGCGGCCGGCGACCGCGTGTTCGCCGAGTCCGACCAGGGCGGCTTCGCCGAGACCGCGGTGGTGGATGCCACGTACGTGCGCCGGGCCCCGGCGAACCTCGACGACGCGCACGCCGCGGTGATCCCCGTCTCGGGCACGACCGCGTTGCAGGGGCTGCGCCTCGGCGGCGTGGCATCCGGCGACCGCGTGCTCGTGATCGGCGCGAGCGGCGGCGTCGGCACGTTCGCCGTGCAGCTCGCGGTCGCGCTCGGCGCGGAGGTCACGGGCGTCGCGAGCGCCGCGAAGGCCGACCACGTCCGCGCCGCGGGGGCGACCCACGTCCTCGACCGGCACACCGAGGACCCGACCACCGGTAGCGCCCGGTACGACGTCATCATGGATCTCGCGGGCGCGCACCCGATCCGCGCACTGAAGCGGATCCTCACCCCGCGCGGCACGCTCGTGCTCTCCTCGGGCACCGGCTCGCGCGTGCTCGGGCCGATCCCGAGGCTGGCGGCCGCGACGCTCATGTCGCCGTTCACGCGTCGGCGCCTGAAGCCCCTCGTCGCACGTCGCAGCGGCGACGACCTCGACGAGCTCCGTCGGCACGCCGAGGCGGGGCGGCTGCGACCCGTGGTCGACGAGGTCGTCCCGTTCGACCGGGCGGCGGAGGCGATCGCACGCCTCCAGTCCGGTGGGGTCCGGGGCAAGGTCGCGATCCGGGTGCGCGACGACCGGTCGGCGCCGGATGCCGCGGGCGCGTCAGCGGACGCCGCGGGAGGCACCGCACGTCGCCCGGCTCAGCCGAGCAGCACGGCGCCGTAGGCGAGCGCGGCGACGAGCGCCCACGACGAGAGCCCGACCACGAGCGCGCGCCAGCCGGTGTGCAGCAGCGCACCCACGCGGATCGACGAGCCGAGTGCGAAGAGCGCCATGGCGAGCAGGGTCGTCTGCACCACCTCCGCGGCGCCGAGCAGCGCCTCGGGCAACGGCACGAACGTGCGGAGCAGCACCGCCGCGAGGAAGCCGACGATGAAGAGGTGCACGATGGCGGGGCGCGGGCCCGCGGCATCCGTCACCCGGCGCCGTTCGACGCTCGCCGCGATCGCGACCATCGGGGCGAGCAGCAGCACCCGGGTGAGCTTCACGACCACCGCGACCGCGAGGGCCGACGCGCCCGCCACCTGCGCCGTGGCGACGACCTGGCCGACGTCGTGCACGCCCGCACCCACCCAGTGCCCGAACTCGGCAGCCGTCAGGCCGAGCGGATGCCACAGGGCGGGCAGGACCGCGATCGCGAGCGTGCCGCACAGCGTCACGAGCGCCACCGGCACCGCCTGCTCCTCCTGCCGCGCCCGCACGGCACCGCCCATCGCGCCGATCGCCGAGGCGCCGCAGATCGCGAAGCCGCTCGCGACGAGCAGCGGTTCATGCCCGGGCAGGCCGACCGCGCGTCCGAGCCACCACGTGCCGGCGAACGTGAGGACGACCACGCCGATCGTCGTGAGCACCGTGACCCAGCCGAGGCCGACGATTTCGCCGAGTCCCAGCTGGAGTCCGAGGAGCACGATTCCGGCGCGGAGCAGCGTGCGACCGCTGAACGCCAGGCCCGGCCGGAGCGCGCCGTCGAGGTGTGGCCGCACCCGCGGGACCTGGCCCGCGACGATGCCCGCCGCGACCGCGACCGTGAGCAGCGGCACGGCGGGTACCGCGAGGTGCACGAGCCAGGCGACGACCGCGGCGAGCGCCGCGACGCCGACGCCCGGCATCCGCTCGCCCCACGCGGGCGTGCGCGTCATCCCCACCCGGGCAGCCAGAAGTGCAGCTGCCGGAACTCCGGCGACGTCGGCATCGCGCTCCAGATCGGGAAGAAGAACGCCGAGACGACGAGGACCACCACGAGGAACACCGCGACCGTGGCGATGCCCTGCTGGCGACGCCAGCGTGGATCGTCGGGCCTGCCGAGGACGATGCCGAGCACGTACGTCAGGGCGAGGAGCACGAACGGCTCGTACGCGATCGTGTAGAAGTGGAACACCGTGCGCTCCACGTAGAGCAGCCACGGCAGGTACCCGGCCGCCGCGCCGAGCAGGACGGCGCCCGCCTGCCACTCCCGGTACCGTGCGAAGCGGTAGACGAGGTACACCGAGGCGAGGGTGGCCGCCCACCAGATCAGCGGGTTGGCGATGCCGATGATGGACGACACGCACTCGCCCCCGCCGCAGCCGTCGACCTCGGCGTAGTACATGTTCGTCGGACGGAGCATGAGCGGCCACGTCAGCGGGTTCGCCTCCCACGGGTGGTCGGTTCGGACCCCCACGTGGTAGCCGTAGGCGGCCTGGTGGTAGTGCCACAGGCTCTGCAGCGGATGCGGCACCCAGGACCAGAACCCGGTGGCCGCATTCTCGGGCTGGTCGGCCCAGTCGCGGTAGTACCCGCCCGAGGTCACGAGCCAGCCGGTCCACGATGCGAGGTAGGTCGCGGCCGCGACGGGGACGAGCAGCAGGAACGTGACCGGCCCCTGCTTGACGACCGCGCCCTCGACGAAGAACGGCAGCCCGGCGCGACGCCTCGCGAGCGCGTCGACGAGCACGAGGTAGACCCCCACCGCCGCCAGGAAGTACAGCCCCGACCACTTCACGGCGATCGCCGCGCCGAACGCGACGCCCGCCGCGACCACCCAGGGTCGCGCCCACACCACCGGACCCGACCGGGGCTCGGCGCCGTCAGCCCGCAGCGCCGCGAGCCGCGCGGCGAACCGGTCCTCGGTCTTCGCTCGATCGAGCAGCACGAACCAGAAGCCCAGCAGGCAGAACAGCATCAGCCAGTTGTCGAGCAGGCCCACGCGGCTCATGACGATGGCGTTGCCGTCGACCGCGAACAGCAGCCCGGCGATCACGGCGAGCAAGGTGGACCGGAACAGGATGCGGCCGACCATGGTCAGCGCGAACACCGCGACGACGCCGGCGAGCGCCGTCGACGCGCGCCACCAGAACGCGCTGTCGGCGCCGAAGAGGGCCATGCCGAGCCCGATCATCCACTTGCCGAGCGGCGGGTGGACCACGTACGACGGGTCGTCGGAGAAGACGTCGGTGTCGCCGCGCGCGAAGTCCTCGTTCGCGCCCTCGGGCCAGGCCGACTCGTAGCCGTTCGCGATGAGGGTCCACGCGTCCTTCACGTAGTACGTCTCGTCGAAGACGATCTCCTGGGGGTGGCCGAGGTTCCAGAAGCGCAGCAGCGCCGCGATGAGCGCGACCGCGACGGGGCCGCCCCAGTACCAGACGGCGCGGCGACGGGGGGTGCGCAGCAGGTGCGCCCAGCGCTCGTCGAGGCGCGACCCGCGCGGGCCGGGGGCGGTCGCGGGAGCGTCGACCGGGCCGGTCCCAGTCCCGGGCTCGGCCTCGGCGGCGCGCTCGGGCGGTTCCGGCGCGGTGACGGATGCGGCGTCGCGCGCGTCGGCGCCGACCCCGTTCGAACCCATGCGCCCCACTGTAGCCGCGACCGCCGGGGCATCCGTGCGTCAGACTGGACCGGTGATCATCCTCGCGGCGACGCCCATCGGCAACCTCGGCGACGCCTCCGCACGGCTCCGGCAGGCGCTCGAGGACGCGACCGTCGTCGCCTCCGAGGACACCCGCGTGACCCAGCGGCTGCTCGCCGGCCTCGGCATCGCCAACCGGCCGAAGCTCATCGCGCTGCACGAGCACAACGAGCGGGCGCGCGCCGCCGACCTCGTCGAGCTCGCGCGCGACGGCGACCTGCTCGTGCTGAGCGACGCGGGCATGCCGACGGTGTCCGACCCGGGCTTCCCGCTGGTGCAGGCCGCGGTCGAGGCGGGCGTCGACGTGACGGCGATCCCGGGCCCGAGCGCGGTGATCACCGCGCTCGCCGTGTCGGGGCTGCCGACCGACCGCTTCGCGTTCGAGGGGTTCCTGCCGCGCAAGGCGGGCGAGCGGATCCGGCGGCTCGCCGACCTCGCCGCCGACCGTCGCACGCTCGTGTTCTTCGAGGCGCCGTCGCGGCTCGCGGCCACGCTCGGCGCGCTCGCCGAGGCGTTCGGCGACGACCGGCCCGCCGCGGTCTGCCGGGAACTCACCAAGCTGCACGAGGAGGTCCGCCGTGGTCCGGTCGGCGAGCTCGCCGCGTGGGCCGCCGACGGCGTGCGCGGCGAGATCTGCATCGTGGTGGGCGGCGCCGCCGAGCCGGCTCCGGCCGACGCCGGCGAGGCCGTGGCGCGGGTCGTCGCGCTCGCGGCATCCGGTACCCGGTTGAAGGACGCCGCGGCCGCCGTCGCCGCCGAGACCGGCCTGGGGCGCCGCGACCTGTACGAGGCGGCGCTGGAGGCTCGCCGGGGCGACTGAGCCTGCGAGTCCATTCGCTTGCATCGGAATCACAGGTGCTTCCCAAGCGCCTCCCACCGGCCGGACGGACGATGACCGTGACAACGGAGTCCGGGGGAGGGCGTCATGGCCAAGGCAGTGCGGTTCAGTGAATTCGGCGGACCGGAGGTGCTCGAGATCCAGGAGATCCCGACGCCCGCACCCGGCCCGGGCGAAGTGCTCGTCGAGGTGTACGCCGCCGGGATCTCGCCCGTCGAGACGGCGGTGCGACTCGGCGACAACGCCGACCGGTGGCCGGTCGAGTTCCCCTCCGGACAGGGGCGCGAGTTCGCGGGCGTGGTCGCCCAGGTCGGGCCGGGCGTCACGCGGTTCCGCCGCGGCGCCGAGGTCATGGGCTACGTCGCCCGCGGTGCGCACGCCACGCACGTGGTCGTGCCCGAGACCCAGCTCCTGCCCAAGCCGATCTCGCTCTCGTGGGAGATCGCCGGGTCGCTCTACGTGGCCGGCACCACCGCTCTCGGCGCGGTCGAGGGCCTCAACCTCGGCGCGAACGACGTCGTCGTCATCACGGCCGCGGCCGGCGGCATCGGCTGCCTGGCGGCGCAGTTCGCGCGGGCTCGGGGCGCCGTCGTCATCGGCAGCACCACCGAGGAGCGGTTCGACTTCGTCCGGCAGTTCGGCGTCGTGCCGGTCTCCTACGGCCCGGACCTCGCCGCACGCGTCCGCGCCGTCACCAGGGCGCCCGTCACCGCCTTCCTCGACTTCCTCGGCGGCGAGTCCGACGAGGCCGCCGAGCTCGGCGTGCCGCCCACGCGGGTGTTCACCACGACCGACTGGGGCGCCGTGGAGGACCACGACGCGGTGAAGCTCTACGCGGGCGACACCATCGCGCTCGCGCGCGTCGCGCAGCTCGTCGCCGACCGCCAGATCCGGCTGCCCATCGCCGACGTGTTCTCCCTGTCCGAGATCGCCGACGCGTACCGACAGCTCGACCAGCGGGACTCGGCGGGCAAGATCGTCATCGGCATGAAGCTCGTCGACTACAAGGGGCAGAAGGTGCGGCCGTCCCGGCTCAAGCAGCAGGACGTCACCATCGGCGTCCCCACGCCGCACGAGCGCGTCAGCGTCGAGGGCGTGCTGCCGCCGGTGATCGGCGACGGCCGCGCGCGCCGGCTGCGCACGGGCTCGATCCCGCAGGTCGGGGCGCCCGCCGCGGCGGCGCCCGTGCGCTGATCGTCCGGGCCGGGGCCGCCCCCGGCCCGGCGTTACGCGCCGTGCGCCGCCCGTAGGATTGTCGGCATGGCCGACGGCTCCTCGTTCTACATCACCACCCCGATCTTCTACGTCAACGACGTGCCCCACATCGGGCACGCCTACACCGAGGTCGCCGCCGACGTGCTCGCGCGCTGGAACCGGCAGGCGGGCCGCGACACGTGGATGCTGACGGGCACCGACGAGCACGGCCAGAAGATCCTGCGGACCGCGACGGCGAATGGCGTCACGCCCCAGGAATGGGCCGACAAGCTCGTCGCCGAGGCGTGGAAGCCGCTGCTCGACACGATCGACGTCGCCAACGACGACTTCATCCGCACGACCGACGAGCGCCACGAGGCGAACGTGCAGCGGTTCCTGCAGAAGCTCTACGACGACGGGCACATCTACACGGGCGAGTACGAGGGCTACTACTGCGTCGGCTGCGAGGAGTACAAGCAGCAGTCCGAGCTCGTCGACGGCGAGGGGGAGTACGCGGGCCAGCTCGTGTGCGCCATCCACTCGAAGCCCGTCGAACTGCTGCACGAGAAGAACTACTTCTTCCGCATGTCCGCGTTCGCCGACCGACTGCTCGAACTCTACGAGACGCGTCCGGACTTCGTGCAGCCCGAGTCGGCGCGCAACGAGGTCGTGAGCTTCGTGCGGTCGGGGCTGGCCGACCTGTCGATCTCGCGGTCGACGTTCGACTGGGGCGTGAAGGTCCCGTGGGACGAGTCCCACGTCGTCTACGTCTGGTTCGACGCGCTGCTGAACTACATCACCGCGGTCGGCTACGGACAGGACGACGCGGAGTTCGCGCGGCGCTGGCCCGCACAGCACCTCGTCGGCAAGGACATCCTGCGCTTCCACGCCGTCATCTGGCCGGCCATGCTCATGGCCGCAGGCCTCGAGGTGCCGCGCGGCGTGTTCGGCCACGGCTGGCTGCTCGTCGGCGGCGAGAAGATGTCGAAGTCGAAGCTGACGGGCATCGCGCCCGAGCAGATCACCGACACGTTCGGCTCCGACGCGTTCCGCTACTACTTCCTCTCCGCCATCCACTTCGGACAGGACGGCTCGTTCTCGTGGGAGGACCTCGCGGCCCGCTACCAGGCCGAGCTCGCGAACGGCTTCGGCAACCTCGCCTCCCGGGTCATCGCGATGATCGGCCGGTACTGCGACGGCGAGGTGCCCTCGGGCGAGGCCGGTCGCACCGACGCCGACGCCGCCATCGCGGCGCTCGCGGCCGAGGTGACGGATGCCGCGTGGCGGGCGATCGAGCGGCTCCACGTGCACGAGGCGATCGCCGCCGCGTGGCGCCTCGTCGACGCCCTCAACGGCTACCTCACCGAGCAGGAGCCGTGGGCGCTCGCGAAGGACCCGGCGCAGCGCGACCGCCTCGAGGCGGTGCTCGCGACCGCGTACCGCGGGCTGGGCACGCTCGCCGTGCTGCTCTCGCCGGTGCTGCCCAAGGCGACCGCGAAGCTGTGGACCGCCCTCGGCGCGCCCGGCACCGTGCAGGAGCAGCCGATCGACCGCGCCCACGAATGGACGCCCGGTTCACGCGTCGCCGCGCTCGAGCCGCTGTTCCCGCGCGTGGAGGTCGCCGAGTGACGGCTCCGGCCGACCACCTGCGCACCCGATCCGACGGCGGACGCGCCGCCGAGTACCCGCCGGCGCCCGAGCCGCTCGCGGTCGCGGTGTACGACAACCACACGCACCTCGAAATCGCCGACGGCGCGATGCCGCTGACGCCGCACGAGCACCTCGAGCGTGCGGCATCCGTCGGCGTCGCCGGGGCGGTGCAGGTCGGCACGGATGTCGCCACCAGCCGCTGGTCGGCCGAGATGGCCGCCCGCGAACCACGCCTGCTCGCGGCCGTCGCACTGCACCCCAACGAGGCGCCGGAGCTCGACGCCCGCGGGGAGCTCGATGCGGCGATCGACGTCATCGACGAGCTCGCCGCGCAGCCGCGCGTTCGCGCCGTCGGCGAGACCGGCCTCGACTTCTACCGCACGGGCGACGACGGCCGCGACGCGCAGTTCCGCTCGTTCGAGGCGCACCTCGACATCGCGAAGCGGCACGGGATCGCCCTGCAGATCCACGACCGGGACGCCCACGACGAGGTGGTCGCGACGCTGCGTCGTGCGGGGGCGCCCGACACCACGATCTTCCACTGCTTCTCGGGCGACGCCGAGCTCGCCAGGCTCGCCGCCGACACCGGCTGGTACTGCTCGTTCGCCGGCAACGTCACGTTCAAGAACGCCGAGAACCTGCGGGAGGCGCTGCGCGTCCTCCCGCGCGAGCTGCTCCTCGTCGAGACCGACGCGCCGTACCTCACGCCCGTGCCGCTCCGCGGCCGGCCCAATGCGCCGTACCTGGTGCCGCACACCATGCGGTTCCTCGCCGAGACCCTCGACGCCGACCTCGACGAACTCTGCGCGCAGGTCGCCGAGAACACCGTGCGGGCCTACGGGTCGTGGGACGACGGCCTCGCTGCCGACGCGGCGGGATCCGCGTGAACCGGCGCGCCGTGACCACCGTCGCCCCCACGTGCCGCAGCATCGACACCGTGCGGGGGAGCATCCGGTGAACGCGCACCGCCACGAGGCCGACGGGGCGGACCGTACCGCGCGCCTCCTCGGGCCCGCCGAGATCCGCGACCTCGCCGAACTGCTCGACGTCACGCCGACGAAGAAGCTCGGCCAGAACTTCGTGCACGACGGCAACACCGTGCGCCGCATCGTGCAGACGGCCGGCGTCGAGCGGGGGGAGACGGTCCTCGAGAT
The DNA here is from genome assembly GCF_031432295.1 of Agromyces indicus. NCBI lineage: Bacteria > Bacillati > Actinomycetota > Actinomycetes > Micrococcales > Microbacteriaceae > Agromyces > Agromyces indicus. The sequence continues at coordinate 30,243 of NZ_JAVKGS010000002.1, forward strand.
CGGGCCGGGCCTCGGCTCGCTGACCCTCGGACTGCTCGAGGCCGGCGCCGACGTCGTCGCCGTCGAGATCGACGGCCGCCTCGCCCGGCAACTGCCGCACACCGCCACCGTGATGCAGCCCGGAACGCGCCTCACCGTCGTGCACGACGACGCGCTCCGCGTCACCTCGCTGCCCGGAGCGCCCACGCGGCTGGTCGCGAACCTGCCGTACAACGTCTCGGTGCCCGTGCTGCTCCACCTGCTCGAGCACCTGCCGTCGCTGCGCAGCGGCATCGTCATGGTGCAGGCCGAGGTCGGGCACCGGCTCGCGGCCGAACCGGGTTCGAAGGTGTACGGCGCTCCGAGCGTCAAGGCGGCCTGGTACGGCCGGTGGCGCATCGCCGGCCAGGTCTCCCGCATGGTGTTCTGGCCGGTGCCGAACGTCGACTCGGTGCTCGTCGGCTTCGAGCGCGGCGAGGCGCCCGGCGACCCGCCCGCAACCGAGGCGGAGCGCGTCGCCGTGTTCGCGCTCGTCGACGCCGCTTTCCAGCAGCGTCGCAAGATGCTGCGGCAGTCCCTCTCCGGGGTGCTCGGCGGCACGTCGGCTGCGGCGACGGCGGTCCTCGAGGGTGCGGGCATCGACCCGCAGGCACGCGGGGAGCAGCTCACCGTCGACGACTTCCTGCGCGTGGCGCGCGCCGCGGCATCCGCCTGACCGCACACCGAACCGAGTACGGAGGATCGGCCCGACGCCACCCCTTGCGTCGGGCCCCCGGGCCCCGGGTACCGTGAGTGCATGACGACGGACGGCATCGGATCGAGCGGCGACGGCGTCGGCGACGCCAAGGTGCGCGAGGTGACCGGGCGCGCTCGCGAGGACTGGTTCGGCATCCTCGACGAGGCGGGGGCGCGCGAGTGGACCCACCCCGAGATCGCCGCCTGGCTCGCGGCCGACCAGGGCGTCGACGCGTGGTGGTCGCAGCACCTCACCGTGGCGTACGAGCAGGCCCGCGGCATCCGTTCGCCCGGCCAGCGCCAGGACGGCATGTTCGAGGCGAGCGTCTCCCGCACGGTGCCGCTCGACGCGGTCGCGGCGCTCCACGCGCTGGCCGACGTGGTGGCCGCCGAACTCGCGGTCGAGCCGCTCGCGCGCAACACGTCGGCTCGGCATCCGACCGCCCGGTTCCACCTCGACGGCGGCGAGTTCGTGCTCGCCGGGTCGAGCCCGCGGGGCGACGACCGTTCGTCGATCTCGCTCACGTGGGGGCGCATGCCCGACGGTTCGCGCGTCGCCGACGTCAAGGCGACGCTGCGCGAGTGGCTGGAGCGCGTGGGCTGATCGCATGCCCTAGCGTGGACGCATGACGATCGCGGCGACCGACGAGGCAGTGCACGTCCGGGCGCCGGGCAAGATCAACGTCTTCATGCGCGTCGGCGCGCTCGATGCCGACGGCTACCACGACGTCGCGACCGCCTACCAGGCGGTGTCGCTCTACGAGGACGTGCGCGCCTGGCCGGACGACGACATCACGGTCTCGTTCAGCGGCACGGTCGACACCTCCGACCTGCCGACGGATGCCTCGAACCTCGCCGTCCGCGCGGCGAAGCTGCTCGCCCGGCACGCCGGGGTGCCCGGCGGGGTCCGCCTCGAGATCGAGAAGCACGTTCCCATCGCCGGCGGCATGGGCGGCGGGTCGGCGGATGCCGCGGCGACCCTCGTCGCCTGCGACGCGCTCTGGGGCACCGCGCTGCCGAAGGAGGAGCTGCACGCACTGGCCGCGTCCCTCGGCGCCGACGTGCCCTTCGCGCTCACCGGCGGCACGGCGATCGGCACGGGCCGCGGCGACCGGCTGAGCCCGGCGCTCGCGACCGGGTCGTTCCACTGGGTGCTCGCTGTCGCCGAGTTCGGCCTGTCGACGCCGGCGGTCTACCGCGAGCTCGACCGGCGGCGCGACGCCGGACTCGAGGAGGACTGGCGCTCCGGCGCGGATGCGGCATCCGCTGCCTCGCCCACGGTCGACCTCGCGGTGCTGCAGGCGCTGCGGGCGGGCGACCCGCGCCGGCTCGCCACCGCGCTGCACAACGACCTGCAGTCGGCGGCGCTGTCGCTCGCGCCCGGCCTGGGCCGCATCCTCGAGATCGGCGAGCGCAACGGCGCGCTCGCGGGCCTCGTCTCGGGGTCGGGGCCGACGGTGGCGTTCCTCGTCGACGGCGCCGACTCGGCAATCGAGCTGCAGGTCGCGCTGTCGGCTGCGCGGCTCACCGCGGTCCACGTCCACGGGCCCGTGCACGGCGCCCGCGCCGCCCTCCGCTGACCCGCGCCCGCCCTCTCCGCGCCCGCCCTCCCTCTTCCCCGCGCCCTCCTCCCTCTCCGCGCCCTCCTCCCTCCTTCCCAGTGCCCATCCGCCCCGCGGCGCGCGGCGCCGAGGGTATGTCGAACGTCGGTTTCGGAGGCCATAGACCGTCGTTCGGCATACCCTCGATCCGCTGCATCGGCGGCTGTGGAGAGCCGGTGCGGCCGGCGCGAGGTCGCGACGATGATGAGCGGATGCGACGACCCGCCCCCCTGCCGCCGGTACTGCAGTCCGCACCCGCATTCACCGTGCGACATGCGGTGCGCCACGGGGTGCACCCCAGCCGGCTCGCGGCGGCGGACCTTCGGCGACCTTTCCACGGCGTGCGACAGCACGCGGGGGTCGCCGACGATGTTCGTTCGCGCGCGATGGCCTACGCCGAGCGGATGCCGGGACGGCAGGTCTTCAGCCACGCCACCGCGGCGATGCTCTGGGGTATGCCGCTGCCCCCGCACTTCGAGGGCGACCTCAGGCTCCACGTGGGGGTGCCGGCCGGGAGTACGAGGTCGTTGGCCGAGGGCGTCGTGGGGCACGTCGTCCGCCCGGAGCGTCTTGGAGCGATGTCCCTGGCGGGCGTCCGGCTCGCGGGCCCCTCCGATGCCTGGTGTCAGCTCGGGTCCATGCTCGGTGTGGACGACCTCGTCGCCGCAGCCGACTTCCTCATCACCGGCGGCGAACCCCTGAATCGGGATGCGGCGCTGTGCACCCGGGGCGAGCTCACGGCGGCGCTTCGCAGGCACAGCGGATGCCGCGGCGCGACGAGGCTGCGCGAGGCGCTCGAGCTCGCCCGATGGGGGCCGTTGTCCCGTCGTGAGAGCCTGTTGCGACTCCAGCTGACGCGCGGCGGGCTGCCCGAGCCGGTGCCCAACCTGCGCGTCCTGGACGCCACGCGCCGGCTGGTGGCGATCGTCGACCTCGCGTTCCCGGAGTGGAGAGTCGGCATCGAGTACCAGGGCGACCTGCATCGCTCACCGTCGCGCTTCCGGGCCGACGTCCGCCGGCTCGAGCGGCTGGCGGATGAGGGGTGGCTGATGGTGCAGGCGACGGCGGACGATGTCGGCGCCGACGGGGCGCTCCGGGATTCCGCCGCCTTCGTCCATCGCGTCGTCGCTCGCCTGCATTCACGGGGCTGGTGCCCCTGAGAACCTGCGGCGACAGTATGCCGAACCTCGGCTTCGTGGTTGCAGACGGGATGTTGGGCATACTCTCGGCGCTCCGCGGAGGGACGGGCGGGGCACCGGGCGAGAGTGATGGAGGGGCGGAAAGCGGGAGCGGGAAAGGAGGAGGAGCGGCGGGCGGCGGGGGCGCACAGGGTGGGTGGCTAGGGTTGAGCGCGACATGGCACACCTCCTCGGCGCCGAGCGCCTGCACCTCGAGTTCCCTACGCGCACCGTCTTCGACGAGGTCACCCTCGGCATCGACGAGGGCGACCGCATCGGCATCGTGGGGCGCAACGGCGACGGCAAGTCCACCCTGCTGAAGCTGCTGGCCGGGCGGCTGGAGCCGGACGGCGGTCGCGTGACGGTGCGCCGCGGCATCCGCATCGGCATGCTCGACCAGGCCGACACGGTCGACCCGGCGACGACGGTCGCCGACGCCGTCGTCGGCGGCATCGAGGAGCACGTCTGGGCGGGCGACGCGAAGGTGCGCGACGTGATCGCCGGGCTGCTCGCCGACGTGCCGTGGCACGCACGCGTGGGCGACCTCTCGGGCGGCCAGCGCCGACGCGTGGGGCTCGCCGCTCTGCTCATCGGCGACTGGGACGTGCTGTTCCTCGACGAGCCCACGAACCACCTCGACGTCGAGGGCATCGCGTGGCTCGCCGGTCACGTCAAGGCCCGGTGGGCGGCGAACGACGGCGCGCTCGTCGTCGTGACCCACGACCGGTGGTTCCTCGACGAGGTGTGCACGGCCACGTGGGAGGTGCACGACGGCATCGTCGAGCCGTTCGAGGGCGGGTACGCCGCATACGTGCTGCAGCGCGTCGAGCGAGACCGCATGGCCGCGGCATCCGAGGCCAAGCGCCAGAACCTCATGCGCAAGGAGCTCGCCTGGCTGCGCCGCGGCGCGCCCGCGCGAACGTCGAAGCCCAAGTTCCGCATCGAAGCGGCGAACCAGCTCATCGAGAACGAGCCGCCCGTGCGCAACCCGGTCGAGCTGAACCGGCTCGCGGTCACGCGGCTCGGCAAGGACGTCGTCGACCTGCTCGGGGTGACGGTCGAGTACCCCGTCCAGGATGCCGCACCCGACGCTCCGGCGACCCGCACCGTGCTGCACGAGCTCGAGTGGCGCATCGCGCCGGGCGAACGGACCGGCATCCTGGGCGTGAACGGCGCCGGCAAGTCGACGCTGCTGAAGCTCGTGACGGGGGACGTGCAGCCGACGACCGGCCGCGTGAAGCGCGGCAAGACGGTGAAGATCGCGGTGCTCAGCCAGGAACTCGCGGAGCTCGCCGAATGGGCCGACGAGCGCGTGAGCGCGGTGGTCGCCGCGCAGAAGACGAGCTACGTGGTCGGCTCGGGCTCGAAGGCCGTCGAACTCACGCCCGGACAGCTGCTCGAACGGCTCGGCTTCACGAACCAGCAGCTCGCGACGCCCGTGAAGGACCTCTCCGGCGGGCAGAAGCGGCGGCTGCAGCTCCTGCTGATCCTGCTGCAGGAGCCCAACGTGCTCATCCTCGACGAGCCGACCAACGACCTCGACACCGACATGCTCGCCGCGATCGAGGACCTCCTCGACGCGTGGCCCGGCACCCTCCTCGTGGTGAGTCACGACCGGTACCTCGTCGAGCGGGTGACCGACCGCCAGGTCGCGATCCTCGAGGGGCACCTGCGTGACCTGCCGCGGGGGGTCGACCAGTACCTCGAGCTGCGACGCCGGCAGGTGACGGATGCCACGGCGCCGGCGTCGGCGGCGCCCGCGGCCGGGCCCGCGGCATCCGCTGCCGGTGGCCCGGCGCTCGCGGGCGCGGATCGCCGCGCCGCCGAGAAGGAGCTCGCGTCGATCGACCGTCGGCTCGAGAAACTGCAGGCGCAGATCGCCGAGCAGCACGAGAAGCTCGCCCGGCACGACCAGTCGGACTACGTCGGACTCGGCGCGCTCGGCGACGAACTGCGCGCGCTCGAGGACTCCGTGACCGACCTCGAGACGCGCTGGCTCGAAGTTTCCGAGCAACTCGAGGGATGACGCCGCAGGATCTGTGACACTCGGTGACCATGCGGTCATTCGGGCGCAGGACCTTCGCCTAACGTTGACGTGCGTCCACGAACGCGGCATCGACGCCCCACCGCCACCAGCGGTGGGGTTTCGTCATGCCGGGCACCATCCGCCACCAGCATCCGTTCGCGCGCGCCCACCTGAAAGAGGAACCACCGCATGCCCAGCACCCGAACCAAGCTCATCGCCGCGCTCGCGGCAGCCCCGCTCGTCATCGGCCTCGCCGCGTGCTCGTCCGCCGGGGCGGCCGAGGGCGACGACGTCGTCCGCATCGGCGTCGTCGGCAAGTCCGACCCCCAGTGGCCCGCCTTCGAAGCGGCCGCCGCCGAGGCCGGAATCGAGATCGAGCTGGTCGACTTCGCCGACTACGCCCAGCCGAACCCGGCGCTCACCGAGGGCGAGCTCGACCTCAACCAGTTCCAGCACATCGTCTACCTCGCCGACTACAACGTCTCGGCCGACGCCGACCTGACGCCCGTCGGCTCGACGCAGATCTACCCGCTCGGCCTGTACTCGACCAAGTACGAGTCCGTCGAGGACATCGAGGAGGGCGAGACCGTCGCGATCCCCGACGACCCCTCGAACCTCGCGCGCGCCCTGCTCGTGCTCCAGTCGGCGGGCCTCATCGAGCTCGAGGACGGCGGGTCGATCTTCTCGACCGTCGACGACATCGACCAGGCGGCGTCGAAGGTGAAGGTCACCCCGCTCGAGGCGTCGCTCACGGCGACGTCGCTGCCGGATGTCGCCGCGGCGATCATCAACAACGACTTCGTGGAGGACGCGGGCCTCAGCTTCGAGGACGCCATCGCGAAGGACGACCCGGCCGACCCCAACGCGCTGCCCTACGTCAACATCTTCGCGGCGCGCGCCGACGAGGCCGACAACGAGACGTACCGCAAGCTCGTCGAGATCTTCCAGACCGACGCGGCCGTGCAGGCCGGCCTCGACGAGGCCTCGGCGGGTACCGGCGTCTCGGTCGAGATCCCGGTCGCCGACCTGGAGTCCTCGCTCGCCGAGGTCGAGGACGACACCCGCGCCCAGGGCTAGTCGGCGGCGGCCCCGGTGGTCGAGTAGGACGCGCAGCGCCCGTACCGAGACCCGAGCGAGGTCTCGGTACGCGCCTGCGTGCTCCTCGACCACCGGCCTGCCAACGGAAGGAGGTACCCCATGGCGCTCGTGACCCTCGAGCACGTCACCAAGTCCTACCCGGCGGCCGACCGGCGCGCCGAGCCCGTCACCGCCGTCGACGACGTCTCGCTCGAGATCGAGGCGGGCGACGTCTTCGGGATCATCGGCTACTCCGGCGCGGGGAAGTCGACGCTCGTGCGGCTCGTCAACGCGCTCGAGCCCGCGACGAGCGGCTCGATCCGCATCGACGGGCGCGAGATCACCGGGCTCGCCGAGCGCGAGCTCCGCGGCATCCGCCTCGGCATCGGCATGATCTTCCAGCAGTTCAACCTGTTCGATGCGAAGACCGTGCGGGGCAACGTCGCGTACCCGCTGAAGGTGGCCGGATGGCGCGCCGCCGACATCCGCGCCCGGGTCGACGAGCTGCTCGAATTCGTCGGCCTCGCCGACAAGGCGGGGGCGCGTCCCGACCAGCTCTCGGGCGGGCAGAAGCAGCGCGTCGGCATCGCCCGCGCACTCGCGACCCGCCCGCGCATCCTGCTCGCCGACGAGGCCACGAGCGCGCTCGACCCCGAGACCACGCACGAGGTGCTGACGCTGCTGAAGCGCGTCAACGAGGAGCAGGGCGTCACCATCATCGTCATCACCCACGAGATGGACGTGATCCAGACGATCGCCACGAAGGTCGCGGTCATGGACCGCGGCCGGGTGATCGAGCACGGCGACGTGTTCGACGTCTTCTCCGGCCCGCGGCATCCGTCGTCGCAGAGGTTCGTCGGCACCGTCATCAAGGGCGTGCCCTCGCCCGCCGAGCTCGCGGTGCTCCGGGAGCGCCACGAGGGGCGCATCGTGACCTTCTCGTTCCGCGACGGCGACGCCTCGCAGGCGCAGGTCTTCATCGACCTCGCGGCGGCGGGCCTGGAGTTCGAGCTCATCTACGGCGGCATCAACGACATCCGCGGGCGGGCGTTCGGCCACCTGACCCTCGCGATCCGGGGGGCGGATGCCGCGATCGACCGCGCGCTCGAGACGGTCGCGCGCCACGCCGATGTGACGGAGGCCCGCTGATGGACCGGCTCATCGAACTGGCGCCCGAGTTCTGGACCGCCGCCGCCGAGACCCTGTACATGGTCGCGCTGACCATGCTGTTCGGCGGCGCGGGGGGCTTCCTCCTGGGCGTCGGCCTCTACGTCACGCGCCGCGGCGGCCTGCTGCCGAACACCGTCGTGAACAACGTGCTCAACGTCGTCATCAACTTCTTCCGGCCCATCCCGTTCATCATCTTCATCGCGGCGGTGCAGCCCGTGACGCGGGCGGTGATCGGCGTCGGCATCGGCACGGATGCCGCGATCTTCGCGCTCTCGCTCGCGGCGTCGTTCGCGATCGGTCGCATCGTCGAGCAGAACCTGCTGACCGTGCGACCGGGCGTGATCGAGGCGGCGCGGTCGATGGGCGCAGGCCCGTGGCGGATCCTCGGCACGGTCGTGGTTCCCGAGGCGCTCGGGCCGCTCGTCCTCGGCTACACGTTCATCGTGGTCGCGGTGATCGACATGTCGGCGATGGCGGGGCTCATCGGCGGCGGCGGCCTCGGCTACTTCGCGCAGCTCTACGGCTACCGGCAGTTCGAGCCGGTGGTCACGTGGGCGGCGGTCCTGCTGATCGTGGCGTTCGTGCAGGTGGTGCAGTACCTCGGCAACTGGCTCGCCCGGCGCGTCCTGCGCCGGTAGACCGCGCCGAGGGGGCGCGGCACGCCGCGGCGGCGCGGCACGTCGCGTCCCCTCGGCTCAGGCGAAGCCGAGCGAGAGCTTCCGCAGCAGTGCGGCGAGCCGGCGCTGCTCGGCCGGGGGCAGGCCGGCCAGCAGCTCGGCCTCGGCATCCACGAGCCGGGTGATCGCGGCGTCGACGCGCGTGACGCCCGCGGGCGTCATCTCGACGAGGATGCCGCGGCCGTCGTGCGGGTCGGTCTGCCGCGTGACGAGACCGCGCGCGACGAGCCGGTCGATGCGATTCGTCATGGTGCCGCTCGAGACGAGCGTCTGCGCGAGCAGCGCCTTCGGCGGCAGCCGGAACGGCGCCCCCGCACGGCGCAGCGCGGAGAGCACGTCGAACTCCCACGACTCCAGCTCGGAGCGCTCGAACGCCTGCTTCCGGGCGCGGTCGAGCAGCTTCGCGAGTCGCCCGACGCGCGAGAACACCTGCAGGGGGGCGAAGTCGAGGTCGGGGCGCTCGCGCTCCCAGTCGTCGACGATCCGGTCCACCTCGTCCGCGTCCGCCGTCATGTCGCCAGTATCGCATCGGGCATGGGGCATCCGTTCAGAGCCGACGGATGCCGCGTGGCAGACTTGGTAGGCGCTCGGCGGACCCCCGCCGGGCGCGGTCCGCCATGGTGTAACGGCAGCACGACAGCCTTTGGAGCTGTGAGGACCAGGTTCGAATCCTGGTGGCGGAGCATGGACAACAACCTCGCCATCATCGTGCTCGCCGCGGGTCAGGGCACCCGCATGAAGTCGGCCACGCCGAAGATCCTCCACCCGCTCGCGGGTGCGCCCATCATCGCGCACGTGCTCGCCACGGCACGGGCGCTGGATGCCGCGCACGTGGTCGCCGTGGTGCGCCACGAGCGCGACCTCGTCGCGGCGGCGATCGAGACCGAGCTGCCCGGCACGATCATCGTCGACCAGGACGAGATCCCCGGCACCGGCCGCGCGGTCGAGCAGGCCGTGCAGGCGCTTCCCGGCGACTTCGCCGGCGAGGTCCTCGTGCTGAACGGCGACGTGCCGCTCCTGAACGCCTCGACGCTCACCGAGCTGCTCGAGCGCCACCGCGCCGACGGGCTCGCGGCATCCGTGCTCTCGGCCCGGTACGACGACCCGGCCGGCTACGGGCGCATCGTGCGGGCGGCCGACGGGTCGTTCGACCGCATCGTCGAGCAGAAGGACGCGAGCGAGGCGGAGCTCGCGATCGACGAGGTCAACGCGGGCGTCTACGCGTTCGGCGCGAACGCGCTGCGCGACCAGCTGGCGAACCTCACGACCGAGAACGCGCAGGGCGAGAAGTACCTGACCGACGTCATCGAGCACCTCCGCGCCGCGGGCTCCGAGGTCAAGGCCCGGCCGGTGTCCGAGGGCTGGCTCGTCGCGGGCATCAACGACCGGGCCCAGCTGTCCGAGACCGCGGCGCGCCTGAACGCGCTCATCGTGCGCGGCTGGCAGCTCAACGGGGTCACGATCGAGGACCCGGGCACCACGTGGATCGACCTGGCCGTGCGCATCGAGCCCGACGTCACGATCCGCCCGGGCACGCAGCTGAAGGGCGCGACGGCCATCGCGACGGGCGCGGTGGTCGGCCCCGACACGACGCTCGTCGACTGCGAGGTGGGCGAGAACGCCGAGGTCAAGCGAACGGATGCCACGCTCGCCGTCATCGGCGCCGGTGCCTCCGTCGGACCGTTCTCGTACCTCCGGCCGGGCACCGTGCTCGGCGCCGACGGCAAGATCGGCACGTTCGTCGAGACGAAGAACGCCGACATCGGCGCGGGCAGCAAGGTGCCGCACCTGTCCTACATCGGCGACACCGAGATCGGCGAGGGCTCGAACGTCGGTGCGGGCTCGATCACCGCGAACTACGACGGCGTGAGCAAGCACCGCACCACGATCGGGTCCCACGTCCGCACCGGGTCGCACGGCGTGTTCGTCGCGCCCGTTACGATTGGGGACGGCGCCTACACGGGGGCCGGGACGGTCGTCCGCAAGGACGTTCCTGCCGGTGCCCTCGCGGTGAACGTCGCCCCGCAACGCAACATCGACGGGTGGGTCCGGGAGCACCGGGCCGGCACCAAGGCCGCCGAGGCGGCCGAGGCGGCCGGCACGGGCGACGCCGTCCAGGCGACCGAGGACTGACCAGAGAACGCCGCCACCGGTGGGAAGGACTGCACACATGATCGAGACCACCGGATCGAAGCGGCTCGTGCTGATCTCGGGGCGTGCGCACCCGGAGCTCGCGCGGCAGATCGCCGCCGAGCTCGGGTCGGAGCTCGTGCCGACCGATGCCCGCACGTTCGCCAACGGCGAGCTGTACGCGCGCTACGGCGAGAGCGTGCGCGGCACCGACGCGTTCGTGATCCAGTCGCACGCGGCGCCGATCAACGAGTGGCTCATGGAGCAGCTCATCATGGTCGACGCGCTGAAGCGCGCGTCCGCGAAGCGCATCACGGTGGTCTCGCCGTTCTACCCCTACGCCCGTCAGGACAAGAAGGGCCGCGGCCGCGAGCCCATCTCGGCCCGCCTGGTCGCCGACCTCTACAAGGCCGCCGGCGCCGACCGGATCATGTCGGTCGACCTGCACGCCGCGCAGATCCAGGGCTTCTTCGACGGCCCGGTCGATCACCTGTTCGCGATGCCCGTGCTGCTCGAGCACTTCCGCAAGCTGCTCGACCCCGAGACGCTCACGGTCGTGTCTCCCGACATGGGGCGCGTTCGGGTCGCCGACATCTGGTCCGACAAGCTCGGCGCGCCGCTCGCGATCATCCACAAGCGCCGCGACCCGCTCGTCCCGAACCAGGTCTCGGTGCACGAGATCGTCGGCACCGTCGAGGGACGCGTGTGCCTGCTGGTCGACGACCTCATCGACACGGGCCGCACGATCGTGAAGGCGGCCGAGGCGTTGAAGAAGAACGGCGCCACGGGCGTCGTGGTCGCCGCGACCCACGCGGTCTTCTCCAACCCGGCCGTCGAGATCCTGCAGTCCGACTTCATCGACCAGGTCGTGGTCACCGACACGCTGCCCGTGCCGGAGGAGAAGCGCTGGGACCGCCTGACGGTGCTGCCCATCGCCCCGCTGCTCGCCCGGGCCATCCACGAGGTGTTCGAGGACGGCAGCGTCACGAGTATGTTCGACGGCGCGGCCTGATGGCAGGTGCCACGGCGAAGCCCTGGCTCCGACGGTGACCCGGCGCCGGGTCAGGCGGCGGCTGCTCTGGTCCTAGGGGTGCGGCGACCGGCGCCCGGGGCGCCTACGCGTCGCGTCCTGGCGCTGCGGGGCGCGGGGCGGCCGGCATGAGGCCGAGGTTGCCGAGCAGGATGCCGCGGTCGCCTGGGCCGACCTGGGCGAAGCAGAGCCAGCCGGGGCCGCCCTCGGCGAACAGGTCGAAGCCGACGCTCGAGCTCGCGTTGACGCTGTAGTCGAGCGCGTAGACGGCGCACGCGCGCTCCGCGGCGGCGCGGGCGACGCCGTACGCCGAGAGGACCAGGGGGAGCAGCATGCCGGCGAGCGCGACGAGCACGACGATCCGGAGCGCGCGGCGGCGCCGCTCGGTGCGCACCGGTCGGTCGTCGCGCCAGCCGTCGTCGTCGAGTTCGGGATGCGAATCGTCCATCACGCCGATCCTTCCACGAGCACCGAGGCGATGCCGCCCACGCTCGCGAGGACGGTCGCCGCGGCGACGCCGGGCAGCGCCCAGGCGGGCGGGGTGATCGTCAGCTCGGCGCCGGAGAGCTGCACGCGCCGCACGGCGCCGATCGCGACCGCGCCGCCGGCGGCGGCGAACAGCAGCGCCCCGATGGCGACCAGCGACGGCTCGCCGAGCACGAGCCCGGTGCGCAGCGACAGCAGCGCGTTCACGGCGATCGCGAGCGAGGTCCGGCCCCAGGCGAGCGCGGTCCGCTCCGGCTGGAGGCCGGGGTCGCCGGTCGCCGGCACGCGGTAGGCGCTCACCTCGGCGGCCTCACGACACGATCAGGACGACCGTGAGCACCGCCGCCGTCAGGAGGCTCGTGGCGGTGAGCACGGGCAGCGCCCAGCCGTAGGGGAGCGGCCGTCCGTGCCGCATGGCGATCTCGTTCGCGCGCCACCGGGTGTACGCGACGACACTGAGCGCGGTGGAGACGAGCCCGAGTCCGACCGCGACGATGACGAGCACCACCCGCGGTTCGAGCCCGACGGCGAACTGGTGCAGCAGCACACCGCCCGCGAGCAGGGCGAGCGCGGTACGGATCCAGGCGAGGAAGGTGCGCTCGTTGGCCAGCGTGAACCGGTAGTCGGGGTCCTGCCCCTCCTGCTGCCACGACGGCCTCGGCATCATCCGCTCCGTCTCACCCCGTGCCCGACGCTCAGTGCGACGAGGGCGTGGTCTCGATCTCCGAGCGGTCGCCCGACCAGAGCGTGTGGAACACGCCGGGCCTGTCGACGCGCTTGTAGGTGTGGGCGCCGAAGAAGTCGCGCTGGCCCTGCACGAGTGCGGCGGGGAGGCGCGGGGCGCGGAGGCCGTCGTAGTACGCGAGCGACGACGAGAAGGCGGGCGTGGGGATGCCGGCGCCGGCGGCGACCTGCACGACGCGGCGCCAGCTGTCCTGCGCGCCGGCGACGGCGTCGCGGAAGTACGGCGCGGTCACGAGGGCGACGAGGCCCGGGTCCTCGGCGTAGGCCTCGGCGATGCGGTTGAGGAAGCGCGCGCGGATGATGCAGCCCGCGCGCCAGATCTTCGCGATCTCGCCCTTCTTGACGTCCCAGCCGAACTGCTCGGCGCCCGCGACGATCTCGTCGAAGCCCTGGGAGTAGGCGATGATCTTCGACGCGTAGAGGGCGCGGCGCACGTCCTCGACGAAGGCGTCGGCGTCGTCCGGGGCGACGGTCCACTCGCCCGAGGGGCCGGGCAGGTCGGCGGCGGCGTCGCGCTGCGCGCGCTTGGACGAGAGGCTGCGGGCGAACACGGCCTCGGCGATGCCCGACACGGGCACGCCCAGGTCGAGCGCGTTCTGCACGGTCCAGGCGCCGGTGCCCTTCGCGCCGGCCTCGTCGAGGATGACGTCGACGAGCGGCTGCCCGGTCTCGGCATCCGTCTGCCGGAGCACCTCGGCGGTGATCTCGATGAGGTAGCTCTCGAGTTCGCCGGTGTTCCACTCGGCGAAGATGTCGGCGATCTCGGCGGGGGACTTGCCGGTGCCCTGTCGGATGAGGTCGTAGGCCTCGGCGATGAGCTGCATGTCGGCGTACTCGATGCCGTTGTGGACCATCTTGACGAAGTGGCCGGCGCCGTCGGTGCCGACGTGGGTGACGCACGGCTCGCCCTCGGCGACCGCGGCGATCGAGGCGAGGATCGGGCCGAGCGTCTCGTACGACTCGGCCGAGCCACCGGGCATGATCGAGGGTCCGTTCAGGGCGCCCTCCTCGCCGCCGGAGATGCCGGCGCCGACGAAGTGGATGCCGGTCGGCGCGATCTCGGCCTCGCGACGGATGGTGTCGTGGAAGTTGGCGTTGCCGCCGTCGACGATGATGTCGCCCGGCTCGAACCGCTTGACGAGCTCGGAGATCACCGCGTCGGTGCCCCGGCCGGCCTGGACCATGATGATCGCGGTGCGGGGCTTCGCGAGCGAGGCCACGAACTCGTCGTAGCCCTCGGCGGCGACGAACCCGGCCTCGGGGTGCTCGGTGGTGAGGGTGCGCGTGCGCTCCGGGGAGCGGTTGAACACGGCCACCGTGTTGCCCTCGCGACTCGCCAGGTTGCGGGCCAGGTTCGACCCCATCACTGCGAGTCCGACGACGCCGATGTTCGCCGTGCCCGTGGTCTCCGCCATCATTCCTCCTCGCGCCGCGCAGCGGCGCCTCGCTCCGTCGGGGGATCGGGTCAAGCGTAGGACACGCCCGCCCCGTGTGTCGTCGGGAGTCCCTCTGACCATCCGCGCCGACGCTGTGCTATCGTACCTGCAATAAATCTGATTTAAACCCGCGAGTCGGGTGTTGGAATCAGATGTAATGACGCGTCTGAGGAGCAGCACCATGGCACTTCGCACCCCCATCATCGTGATGGGCGTCTCCGGATCGGGGAAGTCGACCATCGGCGCCGCGCTGGCGGCGGCCTTCGGCGTCGAGTTCATCGACGGCGACGACCTGCACCCCAGCGCCAACAAGGCGAAGATGGCCGCCGGCCAGCCGCTCGACGACGAGGACCGCGCGCCCTGGCTCCAGATCATCGCGCTGCGCATCGGCGCCGAGCTGGCGGAAGGCCGCCCGATCGTCGTCGCCTGCTCGGCGCTCCGGCGTCGGTACCGCGACCAGCTCGTCGCCTACGCGCCCTCGACGGTCTTCGTGCACCTCGTCGGCGACCCCGACCTCATCGCCGACCGTCAGCTCGGGCGCACCCACGAGTACATGCCCGTGAGCCTGCTCGCGTCGCAGTTCGACGCGCTCGAGCCCCTCGAGGAGGACGAGCGCGGCATCCGCGTCGACGTCCGCCGCGACCCCGCCGAGATCGTCGCGGATGTCCGCGACGCGCTCGGCGTCCTGGACGAGGGCGCCCCGGACCACGGCTGACGCCGCCGGTCGCCCGCGAACCACAGCACCACCCATCCCGACCACCACTCTCGAACAAGGACGAAGATGACCGACCTCGACCTCAACTGGACGCTCGGCACGCCGGGCCTCCTCGCGGTGGCGGCCGCGGCGATCGCCGCGCTGCTGCTGCTCATCATGAAGTTCCGCATCCACGCGTTCATCGCCCTGGTGATCGTGAGCGTGCTCACCGCCATCGCCACCGGCATCCCCGCCGGCCAACTCGTGCCCACCCTCCTCACGGGATTCGGCGGCACGCTCGCGAGCGTCGCACTCCTCGTCGGCCTCGGCGCCATGCTCGGCCGGATGCTCGAGGTCTCGGGCGGCGCCGAGGTGCTCACCAACGCGCTCATCGCCCGGTTCGGTGAGAAGCGCGCTCCGCTCGCGCTGTCGATCGCGTCGCTCATGTTCGGCTTCCCGATCTTCTTCGACGCGGGCCTGGTCGTCATGCTGCCGATCATCTTCACCGTCGCCCGGCGCCTCGGCGGGTCGCTGCTGCTCTACGCGTTCCCGGCCGCGACGGCGTTCTCGGTCATGCACATCTTCGTCCCGCCGCACCCGGGCCCGGTGGCCGCGACCGGCCTGCTCGGCGCCGACGTGGGTCTCGTGCTGGTCCTCGGCCTCGTCGTCGCGATCCCCACCTGGTACGTCGTCGGCTACCTCTTCGGCCGGTTCCTCGGGCGGCGCATCGACCTGCCCGTGCCGATGATCCTCGACGCCCCGGCGGACTCGCCCGAGCAGGAGTTCCGATCCACCCCGAAGCTCGGCACCATCCTCTTCCTGCTGCTCCTGCCCCTCGGGCTGATCTTCCTCAACACCGGCCTCAACATGGCGGCCACCGCGGGCCTCGTCTCGCTCGAGGACACGTGGGTGCAGATCCTCCGCCTGCTCGGCGAGACGCCCATCGCGCTGCTCATCACCGTCCTGTTCGCCATGTGGCTGCTCGGTTGGCGCAACCGCAAGCCGCGCAGCCTCGTCGAGACGGTCGTCGACAGCGCTCTCGGCCCGGTCTGCTCGATCATCCTCATCACCGGCGCCGGCGGCATGTTCGGCGGCGTGCTCCGGGCGAGCGGCATCGGCAACGCCATCGCCGAGTCCCTCGACGCGATCGGGCTGCCGGTCATCGTCGCCGGGTTCGTGATCGCCGCCGTCGTGCGCCTCGCCCAGGGCTCGGCCACCGTCGCGCTCACGACCGCCGCCGCGCTCGTGCAGCCCGTGGTCCTCGACAATGCCGCCTACAACCCGGTCGAGCTCGCCGCGATCGTGCTGAGCCTCGCCGCCGGTTCGGTGTTCGCCGGCCACGTCAACGACTCCGGCTTCTGGCTGGTCTCGCGCTTCTTCGGCATGGACACCAAGACGACCCTGAAGACCTGGACGGTCGGCCAGGCGCTCGTCGGCATCATCGGCTTCGCGCTGTCCCTCACGATCTACCTGCTCGCGAGCGGCTTCTAGGAGGGCGGCCGTGGACCTCTTCGACCTCACCGGGCGCGTCGCGCTCGTCACCGGCTCGAGTCGCGGCATCGGCCGAGCCATCGCAGCGGGGCTCGCCGACGCGGGCGCCACGATCGTCCTGCACGGCGTCGACCCCGACCGGCTCCGGGCGGCGCACGAGGCGTTCGCCGATCGGTACGGTGCGGGGCGCGTGGCATCCGTCGCCTTCGACGTGACGGATGCCGCGGCCGCCGCCGACGGGATCGCCCGGGTCGAGCGCGACGTGGGCGAACTGCGGATCCTCGTGAACAACGCCGGAGTCCAGCACCGCGTCCCGATGCTCGAACTCGACCCCGCGGACTGGGACCGGGTGATCCGCACCAACCTCACGAGCGCCTTCCTCGTCGGTCGCGAGGCGGCCCGCCGCATGATCCCCCGCGGGCGGGGCAAGATCATCAACGTCGCCTCGGTGCAGGCCGATCTCGCCCGGCCGACCATCGGCGCGTACACCGCCTCCAAGGGCGGCATCCGCAACCTCACCCGCGCGATGACGGCCGAGTGGGCCGCGCACGGGCTGCAGGTGAACGCGATCGCGCCCGGATACATCCACACGCAGATGACGCAGAACCTCGTCGACGACGCCGACTTCAACGCCTGGATCACGGGGCGCACGCCCGCGCACCGGTGGGGGACCACCCAGGACCTGATCGGGCCGGCCGTGTGGCTCGCCTCGGACGGGTCGGACTACGTCAACGGCCAGGTGGTCTTCGTCGACGGCGGCATGACCGCGGTCGTGTGACGGCGACGGACGGAAGGGAACGGATGAACGAGCAGCAGATCCCCGGCACCACGCTGGGCGTGGTGGCCCACGGCGCCGGCGACCTCCGCGTCGAGCCGGTCCCGGTCCCCGCGCCGGGACCGGGAGACGCCGTGGTCGAGATCGCCTACGGGGGCGTGTGCGGGTCCGACCTGCACTACTGGCGCCACGGCGCGGCGGGCGAGTCGATCCTCCGGAACCCGATGGTGCTCGGCCACGAGGTCGTAGGTACCGTGGTCCGCGCGGCCGCCGACGGAACCGGTCCCGCCGCGGGCACGCCCGTCGCCGTGCACCCGGCCACCCCCGGGCCCGGCGACGGCGCGCGGTACCCGGCCGATCGCCCGAACCTCTCGCCGGGGTGCACCTACCTCGGCAGCGCCGCCCGGGTGCCCCACACCGACGGCGCCTTCGCACGCCTTGCGGTGCTCCCGGCGCGGATGCTGCGGGCGCTCCCGGACGGGCTCGCGCTGCGCGACGCCGCGCTGGTGGAGCCCGCGAGCGTCGCGTGGCACGCGGTGGGCCGCGCCGGCGAGGTGCGGGGGCGTCGCGCGCTCGTGGTGGGCAGCGGGCCGATCGGCGCCCTCACGGTCGCCGTGCTGCGCCGGGCGGGCGCCGCCGAGATCGTCGCGGTCGACCTGCACGACCTGCCGCTGCGGATCGCGCGCGAGGCGGGAGCGACTCGGACGGTCGACGCCCGGGATGCCGACGCGATCGCCGCCGTCGAGGCGGACGTCGCCTTCGAGACGTCCGGCAACCCGCTCGGCCTGGGCTCGGCCATCCGCGGCACCGCCCGAGGCGGTCGCGTCGTGATGGTCGGGCTCCTGCCCACGGGCGACCAGCCGGTGCCGGTCTCGCTCGCGATCACGCGCGAGCTCGAACTCGTCGGTTCGTTCCGCTTCAACGACGAGATTGACGAGGTCGTCGCCGCGCTCGGGGACGGCTCGCTCGTCGTCGACCCGATCGTCACCCACGAGTTCGACGCGGCCGACGCCCTCGCGGCGTTCGAGACCGCGACGGATGCCGCCACCAGCGGCAAGGTGCTGCTGCGCTTCTCGTGACCCGACCGGCGGGCCGGCTACGCGAGGTGGACGCGCGGCCGGCCCGCCCACACGGACTGGACCTCGTCGACCGTGCGGCGCATGATGCGGTCCATGGCCTCGCGGGCCTCGTCCGGTCGCCGTCCGAGGATCGCGTCGGCCACGTCGACGTGCAGCTGCAGCGCCTCCTCGTGCGGGTGGTCGGGCATGAGCCCGTGCTCGGTCCGGCCGCGCAGCACCTCGGCGATGACCCCCTCGAGCTTGGCGAACATCTCGTTGCCGGATGCCGCGAGCACGAGCGCGTGGAAGCGGATGTCGAGATCGAGGAACGTCGCCAGATCGCCCGCCCGGCCGACCGCGCGCATGCGGCCCGCGATCGCGATGAGCTCGGCCGCGAGTCCATCCGGACCGAAGCGGGCCGCCAGCTCGGCCGCGGCCGGCTCCACGGCGGCGCGCAGCTCGGTGAGGGAGCGCAGCTGGACGCCGTGCGCGTCCGCGGCGAGCCGCCAGCGGATCACCGAGGCGTCGAACACGTTCCAGCGGGCCATCGGCAGCACGCGGATGCCGACGCGCTTGGCGGACTCGACGAGTCCCAGCGACTGGAGCGCGCGGACCGCCTCGCGGACGACCGAGCGCGAGACGCCGAACTCGCGCTCGAGCTCCTCCGCGAGCATCGTCGTGCCCTCGGCGAGCTCGCCCTGCACCACGCGGCGGCCGAGGGTGTCGACCACGAGGTCGTGCAGGCGGGAGCTCATGGGTCGAGGATATCGGCGCGCGCAGCCCCGACTGCGGCATCCGGTAGACTGGGCGATTGAACTTCGGCGAGGGATGCCGCCGGAGCCGGGCCCGCCCGGTGCGGCATCCGTGATCGACGCGGTGGAACGAGACTCACGGCTGTTCCTCACGCTGGCTGCGTACGCGCAGTGCCGGGCGTTCGAGACGACATCAGAAACCCCACTCTGGGCCGCGAGCCCGCTAGGAGCCATCACCATGGACGAAGACAACAAGATCGTCGCCGAGCCGCGCGAGTCGTTCGGCAAGGGCGCGGCGCGCAAGATCCGCGCCGCCGACAAGATCCCCGCCGTGCTCTACGGCCACGGCACCGACCCCCGCCACCTGACGCTGCCGGGCCACGAGGTCGCGCTGCTCATCCGCAAGGCCAACGCGGTGCTCGACCTCCAGATCGGCGGCAAGAGCCAGCTCGCGCTCGTGAAGGACGTCCAGAAGGACCCGGTGCGCCAGCTCATCGAGCACATCGACCTCGTCGTCATCAAGCGCGGCGAGAAGGTCCAGGTCGAGGTCCCCGTGCACGTCGAGGGCGAGCCCGCCTCCGGCACGATCGCCGACCTCGACGCCGTCACCCTCCTGCTCGAGGTCGAGGCGACGCACATCCCCGAGAACATCACCCTCTCGGTCGAGGGCCTCGAGGACGGCACCAAGGTGCTCGCCAACGAGGTCGAGCTGCCCAAGGGCGCGACCCTCATCAGCGACCCCGAGACGCTGGTCATCAACGTGCACGTGCCGCAGAAGGTCGACCTCGGCGAGGAGACCGCCGAGGGCGAGGAGGCCGAGGGCGAGGTCTCCGAGGCCGAGGGCGCCGTCGAGGAGGCCGCGACCGAGGGCGAGTCGGCCGAGTAGTCGACCGCACCCCGATCGATCGATTCGACGTGAGGGCCTGCGGCGCCGCATCCGGGTACGCTCGGACGCGGGCCGCAGGCCCTCCGCCGTTCCCACCACCCCCGCTCCGGAGGCATCCGTGAACCTGCTCGACCGCCTCCTGCACCGCCGGAAGGACGAGGTCGTGTCCGACAACACCTGGCTCGTGGTCGGCCTCGGCAACCCCGGCGCCCAGTACGCGGGCAACCGCCACAACGTCGGCCAGATGGTCGCCGACGAGCTCGCGTCCCGCATCGGCGCGACGTTCAAGAGCCACAAGACGCCGTCGCGCGTCGCCGAGGGGTTCCTCGGCCCGGGGCGCCCCAAGCTCGTCCTCGCCAAGCCCAACAGCTACATGAACACCTCGGGCGGGCCGGTCTCGGCGCTGCTGAAGTTCTACTCGCTGCCGGTCGACCGGCTCATCGTGGTGCACGACGAGCTCGACATCCCGTTCGACACGGTGCGGCTGAAGCGCGGCGGCGGCCACGGCGGCCACAACGGGCTGCGCGACATCCAGAAGGCCTCGGGATCGCCCGAGTTCACGCGCGTGCGCGTCGGGATCGGTCGACCCCCGGGTCGCATGGACGCCGCCGACTACGTGCTCCGCGACTTCGCCGGGGCCGAGCGCGAGGCGCTGCCGAACCTGCTGGCGGATGCCGCGGACGCCGTGGAGTCGATCGTCACCGACGGGCTCGTGGCCGCGCAGCAGCGCTTCCACTCGCCGGCCTGAGCCGCTAGATCAGGCCGCGGAGGAACTCCTCCGGTGAGACGCCGGCGGCGCGGGCGCGCTCGACGAGCCGCGTGTGCTCCTCGGTCGTGAGCTCGAGCGAGAGCGTGGTCCAGTCGGCGGTGGGGTCGTCGAAGTCGAACAGCGCCGCGTCGGCGGGCACCTCGCCCGCGCCCGCGTCGGCGTCGTCGGCGGCGTCCGGGAGGTCGACCCGCCCGGGGGAGACGATCGCATCGACGGCGGGTTCGCACGCCCCCGTCCAGCCGGGGCCCGTGGGGATGTCGCCACCCCGCTGGTAGGCGATCGCGACCGCGCGCGCACGCTCGTCCGCGGCCTCGTTCATCGGGTGCCCGGCGTGCCCGCGAACCCATTCGAACCGGTAGCGACGGCCGCGCAGCGCCTCGTCGAGCGACTGCATGAGCTCGAGGTTCAGCACGGGGGAGCCGTCGGCCTTGCGCCAGCCCTTGCGCTTCCAGTTCGGCATCCACTTCGTCAGCGCGTTGATCACGTACTGGCTGTCGCACTGCACGAGCAGTTCCTCGTCGAGGTGCGCCGTGGCCCGGAACAACTCGAGGACGGCCGTGAGCTCGCCCTGGTTGTTGGTGCCGTGCGGCCACCCGCCCGCGGCCCAGCATCCGTCATCGACGTACCACGACCACCCGGCCGGACCGGGGTTGCCGAGGGCGGATCCGTCGGCGGCGGCGATGATCATGCGGGTCCTTCCGGTCGGGAACGGCGACCATGCTATCGGCGCGCTGCGACATCGGAGGGCTGTCAGGGGGCGCGCGTAGACTGCTCCGGTGATCCTGCAGGGCTTGAACACGGCGCTTTCGCGCGCCTCCACGATCGAACGAGCCCTCGCGGAGGCCGAGCGGAACGCGGACTTCTCCGCGCCCGCGGGCCTCGCGGCGCCGATGCTCGCCGCGCTGCTCGAGCGTCGCCGCGAGGCCGGGCTCGCGCCGGCCCTGTTCGCCGTGACGGCGACCAGCCGCGAGGGCGAGGCCCTCCGCGCGTCGCTCGAGCCGTACCTCGAGCACGGCGAGCTCCTCGAGTTCCCCGCCTGGGAGACCCTGCCGCACGAACGGCTGAGCCCGTCCGCCGAGACCGTCGGCCGACGCCTGCACGCCCTGCGCCGGCTGCGCACGTGGAAGGCGGAGGGCGCGCGCCATCCGCTCGTCGTCGTCGCCTCGGTGCGCGCCGCGCTGCAGCCGGTCGCCGACAACCTCGGCGACCTCGAGCCGATCGTGCTCGCCCGGGGCGCGCGCGGGTACGACCTGTCCCGGATCGCGTTGCGCCTCGTCGACCTCGCGTACGCGCGCGTCGACATGGTGTCGCGTCGCGGCGAGTTCGCGGTGCGCGGCGGCATCCTCGACGTGTTCCCGCCGACCGCCGACCACCCGGTGCGGGTCGACTTCTTCGGCGACGAGGTCGAGGAACTGCGGGCCTTCTCCGTCGCCGACCAGCGGTCGCTCCCCGAGAAGGTCGAGCGCGTCGAGCTCCCGCCGAGCCGCGAGCTGCTCCTCACCGAGCCCGTGCGCCAGCGGGCACGCGAGATGGTCCACGAGTTCCCCAACCTCTCGGGCATCCTCGAGAAGGTCGCCGAGGGCATCCCGGTCGAGGGCATGGAGTCGCTCGCGCCGGCGCTGCTCGACCGGCTGGTCCCGGTGACGACCTACCTCCCGGCGGGCGCCGCCGTGGCCGTCGTCGCGCCCGAGCGCGTCGCCTCCCGGGCCGTGAACCTCGCCGAGACGAACCGCGAGTTCCTCGCCGCAGCATGGAACGCCGCGACCGCCGGCGCCGCCGCGCCGATCGACCTCGAGGCCGGCGACTTCCTCACGCTGCGCGAGCTCCGCGAGTCGGCGCTGCACAGCGCACCGGGCGAGCCCGACCCGCGGCGGGCCTGGTGGACCTTCTCGAGCTTCGACCAGGGCGACGCCGCCGAGGCGATCGGCGAGGCGTCCGGCGGTCCGGACGGCGCGTACGTCCGCATCGCGGCGGCGAGTGTGCCGAGCTTCCAGGGCAACGTCGAGGGCGCCGTCGCCCACGTCGGCGAGCGCCTCCGCGACGGCTGGAGCCTCGTGGTCGCCGCCGCCGGGCACGGCCTCGTCGAGCGCGCCCGAGACGTGCTGGCCGAGCACGGGCTCGCCGGCCGCCTCGTCGACGAGGTGCCCGCCGAACTCGAACCCGGCGTCGCGTTCCTCGTGCAGGCCCAGGCCTCGGCCGGCTTCGAGGTGCCCGAGGCGAAGGTCGGGCTGATCGCCGAAGCCGAGTTCTACGGTCGGTCGGCCGGATACGACACCCGGCAGGTCAAGAAGCTCGCCAGCCGTCGCCGCAACGTCGTCGACCCCCTGCAGCTGAAGCCGGGCGACCACGTCGTGCACTCCACGCACGGCATCGGCCGGTTCGTCGAGCTCGTGCAGCGCGAGGTCGCCACCGGCACACGACCGACCGGACCCAGTCGCACCGCGGGCATCCAGCAGGCGCCCAAGTCGGTGCGCGAGTACGTCGTGCTCGAGTACGCCCCGTCCAAGCGCGGCCAGGCCGGCGACCGACTGTACGTGCCCATGGACCAGCTCGACCTGCTCTCGCGGTACGTGGGCGGCGAGGCGCCCTCGCTGTCGAAGATGGGCGGCAGCGACTGGGCTCAGGCCAAGAGCCGCGCACGGAGGGCCGTCCGCGACATCGCCGTCGAGCTCGTCAAGCTCTACTCGGCTCGCATGGCGGCCAAGGGGCACGCGTTCGGGCCCGACACCCCGTGGCAGCACGAGCTCGAGGAGGCGTTCCCCTACGCCGAGACGCCCGACCAGCTGCAGACGATCGACGAGGTCAAGGCCGACATGCAGCGGCCCATCCCGATGGACCGGCTGCTCGCCGGCGACGTCGGGTTCGGCAAGACCGAGGTGGCCGTCCGCGCCGCGTTCAAGGCGATCCAGGACGGCAAGCAGGTCGCGATGCTCGTGCCGACCACGCTCCTCGTCAAGCAGCACCTCGAGACGTTCTCCGAGCGCTTCGCCGGGTTCCCGGTCCACGTGCGGGCCCTCAGCCGGTTCCAGACCGACAAGGAGGTGCGCGAGACCGTCGCCGGCCTCGCCGACGGCACCGTCGACATGGTCATCGGCACCCACCGGATCCTCACCGAGCAGGTGAAGTTCAAGGACCTGGGGCTGCTCGTCATCGACGAGGAGCAGCGGTTCGGCGTCGAGCACAAGGACCAGCTGAAGAAGCTCAAGACCAACGTCGACATCCTCGCGATGAGCGCCACGCCGATCCCGCGCACCCTCGAGATGGCCGTGACCGGCATCCGGGAGATGTCCACGCTCGCGACGCCGCCGGAGGACCGCCACCCGATCCTCACCTACGTCGGGCCCTACTCCGACCAGCAGGTCGCCGCCGCGATCCGCCGCGAGATGCTCCGCGAGGGGCAGGTGTTCTTCGTGCACAACCGCGTCTCGTCCATCAACCGGGTCGCCGCGCAGCTGGCCGAGCTCGTGCCCGAGGCGCGCATCGCGGTCGCGCACGGACAGCTCAACGAACACGTGCTCGAGCAGATCGTCGTCGACTTCTGGGAGCGCCGGTTCGACGTGCTCGTCTCGACGACGATCATCGAGACGGGCCTCGACATCGCCAACGCGAACACGATCATCATCGATCGCGCCGACAAGTACGGCCTGAGCCAGCTGCACCAGCTCCGGGGCCGCGTGGGGCGCGGGCGCGAGCGCGCGTACGCGTACTTCCTCTACGACCCGGCCAAGCCCCTCTCCGAGACGGCCCACGACCGCCTCGAGACGATCGCGGCCAACAACGAGCTCGGCAGCGGCATGCAGGTCGCCCTGAAGGACCTCGAGATCCGCGGCGCCGGCAACCTCCTCGGCGCGGAACAGGCCGGTCACATCGCCGGCGTCGGGTTCGACCTGTACCTGCGCATGATCGGCGAGGCAGTGAGCGCGTTCCGCGGCGAGGTCGCCGAGGGGCAGACCGAGCTCCGGCTCGAACTGCCCGTCGACGCGCACATCCCCGAGGACTACGTCGACAGCGAGCGGCTGCGGCTCGAGGCCTACCAGAAGCTGTCGGCCGCGAGCGGGCCGGCGGCCAAGGAGGACCAGATCGACCTCGTGGTCGAGGAACTCGTCGACCGCTACGGCGAGCCGCCCGAGGCGGTCGAGCACCTCGTCGCGATCTCCCGCCTGCGGCGCAAGGCCCAGCTCGCGGGACTCTCCGACGTCATCGCGACCGGCTCGAAGCTGCGCATCGCGCCGGCCCGGCTCCCCGACTCGCGACGTGTGCGGCTGGAGCGCATGTACCCGGGCGCGAAGCTGTTCGCGCAGAACGACGTCATCCTCGTGCCGTTCCCGACGCCCGGCGGCGAGGCTCCGGGCGACGCCGACCTCATCGAGTGGGTCTCGAACCTCATCGGCGTGATCTTCCCGGTCGAGCAGCCGGTCGCCGACGGCGCGGCGGCGACGGCCGGCTGAGTCCCGCGGGCCCGCGACGAGACGGGGGCGGATGCCGCAGCATCCGCCCCCGTCGTCGTCAGGCCCGGTCGGCCTCCTCCATCGGCGGAGCGGCGTTGCGCGACATCGCGCCGCCGACGCCCTTCTGCTCGCCGAGCCGGCGGTAGTGCCGCGACCGGAGGGTGACGAGCACGGCGGAGACGATCATCGCCGCGCCGGAGCCGAGCAGCACGGCCACGGTGCCCTGGTCGATCACGTCCGGGTACTCGCGGAACGCGAGCTCGTTCATGAGCAGCGACACCGTGAAGCCGATGCCGGCGAGGGCGCCGACGGTCGCGATGTCGGCCCAGGTCAACGGCGTCATTCCCTTGCGGCGGCCGACG
Source organism: Agromyces indicus (assembly GCF_031432295.1). Classification (NCBI taxonomy): domain Bacteria; kingdom Bacillati; phylum Actinomycetota; class Actinomycetes; order Micrococcales; family Microbacteriaceae; genus Agromyces; species Agromyces indicus. The sequence goes on from NZ_JAVKGS010000002.1 coordinate 55,747, forward strand.
AACCAGGTCGCGATGCCGCCGACGATCGTGACGCCCACGATCTTGCCGACGGGCAGGCCGACGAGGATGCCCCAGAACGCCGGGTCGAGCTCGCTCGGTCGCACCTGCGGCACCGCGACGAGCGCGGCGGAGAACGCGAAGAGCGGCAGCACCACGCCGTTCGACCACGGCTCGAGTTCGTGCATGACCCGGCCGGCGGGGCGCCGCGACATCACGAGGCCCAGCATCACGCCCGCGATGGTGGCATGCACGCCCGAGAGGTAGACGAAGCTCCACGTGAGCACGCCGAGCACGACCAGCGCGACGATCACGGGCCACTGCGCCCGGCGCGCGAGCACGTACGGCGACCGCGGGCGGAGGAGCCGGCTGGTCATGCCGAAGAGCGTCACGGTGATGGCGGCGAACCCGAGCCATGTGAGGTCGGCGTCGGCGGTGAAGAAGAAGGCGATCAGCAGGATCGCGATGAGGTCGTCGAGCACGGCCAGGGCGAGCAGGAAGACGCGCACCCGGGTCGGGATGAACCGGCCGAACATCGCCAGCACGCCGAGCGCGAACGCGATGTCGGTCGCCGTGGGGATCGGCCAGCCGTCGGAGGTGGGCCCGTTGCCGGCGAAGACGAGGAACACTACCGCGGGCACGACGACGCCGCCGATCGCGGCGATCGCGGGCAGCGCGGCCTTCGAGAGGCTGTTCAGCTCCCCGATGACGAGTTCGCGGCGCAGTTCGATCGCGACGATGAAGAAGAAGATCGCCAGGAGGCCGTCGCTGATCCAGTGTCCGACCGAGAGCTCCAGGGGAGTGAAGGGCACCTGCAGGTAGGCGTGCTTCAGGTCGATCAGCGCCGGGCCGAACGCGAGGTTCGCCAGCAGCAGGCCGAGCACGGCGGCGGACAGCAGGAGCGACGCGGAGACGCGCTCGGAGCGGAGGATGTTCATGGCACCTCTGGGGAAGACGAGCGCGACCGGGCGGGCGCGCGGGGACGTGAACGACGCATCGCGTCGGCCGACCAGACTTCCCGGCACCCCGGGTATCGAGTCTATCGGGCCGCGATTACGCTCGCTGGGAGGAGCCGCAATGCGCGGACGGGAAGGTGACGACGGATGACGCAGGCCCCCGCGTCCGGAGACGGACTGCTCGAGCTCGTCGCGATGGTCGGACGGCTCCGCGGTCCCGGCGGCTGCCCGTGGGATGCGGAGCAGACCCACGAGTCGCTCGTGCAGTACCTCGTCGAGGAGTGCTGGGAGCTCATCGACGCGATCGAGTCCGGCTCGCGTGAGGAGATGATCGAGGAGCTCGGCGACGTGCTCTACCAGGTGCTCTTCCACGCGGATCTCGCGGCGCACACCCCCGGCGAGGACTACGACATCGACGAGGTGGCCCGGCACATGACGGCGAAGATGGTCGCGCGGCATCCGCACGTCTTCGGCGACCGCGAGGCCGAGACGGCCGCCGACGTGGTCGCGTTCTGGGACGAGCTCAAGGCCGGTGAGAAGCCGCACCGCACGAGCGTCCTCGACGGCGTGCCGCAGGGCATGCCCGCACTCGCGCTCGCGCAGAAGCTGCTCGGCAAGGCCGAGAAGGTGGGCGTGACCCGTGAGCCGACGGATGCCGCGACCGCACCCACCACGGAGGCGGAACTCGGCGACACGCTCCTCGCGCTCGTCGCGTCCGCCCGCGCGCAGGGCCTCGACGCCGAGCGGGCGCTGCGCGGCGCCATCCGAGACCTGTCGTCGGAGGTCCGCGAGCGGGAGGTCGGCTCTCGACCGGCGGCCGCCGAGTAGCGGAGCGCGCCTCGACACGCACACCGGTCGGGCGCGCCATCCGCTGCTGGAAGAATGGGACGCATGGCCCAGACCGTGACGCCCCCGCGCGGCATGCGCGACTTCCTGCCCGCCGAGAAGGCCCGCCGCGAGCACGCGCTCTCGGTGATCCGCGGGGTGTACGCGGCCCACGGGTTCGACGAGATCGAGACCCCCGTGATGGAGGACTCGTCGCGACTGCACGCGGGTCTCGGCGGCGACAACGAGAAGCTCGCGTTCGCCGTCATGAAGCGCGGCATCACGCCCGACGACCTCGCGGCGGCGGCCGAGTCCGGCGACGCGCTCTCGCTCGCCGACCTCGGCCTCCGGTACGACCTGACGGTGCCGCTCGCCCGGTTCTACTCGACGCACCGCGCCGCGCTGCCGCCCGTGTTCCGCGCCATCCAGATCGCGCCGGTCTGGCGCGCCGAGCGCCCGCAGAAGGGCCGCTACCGGCAGTTCGTCCAGTGCGACATCGACATCATCGGCGAGGCCGGCCCGCTCGCGGAGCTCGAGCTGCTCACCGCGACCGTGGACGCGCTCGAGGCGCTGGGGCTCGACGGATGCCGCATCCGGCTGAACGACCGCCGGATCCTCGCCGGCATCCTGGGCTCGTGGGGCGTGCCCGACGACCTGCGCGAGCGCGCCCTCATCACGATCGACAAGCTTGACAAGATCGGCCCCGACGGCGTCGCCGCGGAGCTCGCGACCCTGGGCGTCGACCGCCCCGGCGTCGCCGACGAGCTGCGCGAGCTCGCGGCGGCCGACTGGTCGATCGCCGCCGATGAGGCCGCAGCCCCGGGCTGGCTCGACCGCGACGCCTTCCGCGACCTGGTCGCCCTGCGCGACGCGGTGCCGGGCGCGGCCGTCGACTTCGACCCGACGCTCGTGCGCGGCATGGGGTACTACACGGGCACGATCTTCGAGATCGCCCACCCCGACTTCGGCTACTCGCTCGGCGGCGGCGGCCGCTACGACCACATGGTCGGGCGCTTCCTCGGCCAGGAGGTGCCGGCGTGCGGGTTCTCGATCGGCTTCGAGCGGATCGTCGACCTCCTCGCCGTCCGCGACGAGGGCCGGCCGCGGTCGGTCGTGCTCGTGCACGACCGCGACGTCGCGCCCGCGGAGCTCCTCGCGCTGAAGCACGAGCTCGTGGCATCCGGCGTGCGCGTGCGCTTCGAGAAGCGCTCGAAGAACCTGCGCGGCCTGCTCGAGCGGGTGACCGCCGACGGCTTCGACGCGTGGGCGCCCGTCACGGCCGAGACGACGGATGCCGCGTCGCTGGAGTTCCGCGACCTCGCCGCCTGACGGCGCCCCGCGACGCGTCGCGCGCGACGACATACGCGAGGCGACCTCGGATCGAGGGTCCTAGACTGTCCTGCGGGCCACGACGGAGTCGTCCAGCACACCCCCATCACAGAGGAGTTCACTGTGGCATTCATCGAAGCTGTCGGCGCACGGGAGATCCTGGATTCGCGCGGCAACCCCACCGTCGAGGTCGAGGTCCTGCTCGACGACGGCACGGTCTCGCGGGCCGCGGTGCCCTCGGGCGCGTCGACCGGCGCGTTCGAGGCGTACGAGCTGCGCGACGGCGACAAGGACCGTTACCTCGGCAAGGGCGTGCAGAAGGCCGTCGACGCCGTGCTCGACGAGCTGGGCCCGGCCATCGAGGACCTCGACGTCAGCGACCAGCGCGTCATCGACGCCGCCCTCATCGACGCCGACGGCACTGAGAACAAGGGCCGCCTCGGCGCGAACGCGATCCTCGGCGTGAGCCTCGCCGTCGCGAAGGCCGCGGCCGACTCGGCCGACCTGCCCCTGTTCCGCTACCTCGGCGGACCGAACGCGCACGTGCTCCCGGTGCCGATGATGAACATCATCAACGGCGGCGCGCACGCCGACACGGGCGTCGACATCCAGGAGTTCATGATCCTGCCGGTCGGTGCCGAGACCTACTCCGAGGGCCTCCGCTGGGGCGTCGAGACGTACCACGCGCTGAAGAGCCTGCTGAAGTCGAAGGGCCTGTCGACGGGCCTCGGCGACGAGGGCGGCTTCGCGCCCGACCTCGCGAACAACCGCGCCGCGCTCGACCTGATCGCCGAGGCGATCGGCAAGGCCGGCTTCACCCTCGGCGGTGAGATCGCCCTCGGCCTGGACGTCGCGGCCACCGAGTTCTTCGAGAACGGCGTGTACCGCTTCGAGGGCAAGGACCGCAGCGCCGCCGAGATGAACGCGTACTACGCCGAGCTCGCCGACGCGTACCCGCTCATCTCGATCGAGGACCCGCTCGCCGAGGACGACTGGGACGGCTGGGCCGAGCTCACCGGCTCGCTGGGCACGAAGCTGCAGCTCGTCGGCGACGACCTCTTCGTGACGAACCCGAAGCGCCTCGCCGACGGCATCGGCCGTCGGGTCGGCAACTCGATCCTCGTCAAGGTCAACCAGATCGGCACGCTCACCGAGACGCTCGACGCCGTCAAGCTCGCGCAGCGCGCCGGCTACACCGCGGTGCTGTCGCACCGATCGGGCGAGACCGAGGACACCACCATCGCCGACCTCGCGGTGGCGACGGACTGCGGGCAGATCAAGACGGGCGCGCCCGCCCGGTCCGAGCGAGTGGCCAAGTACAATCAGCTCCTGAGGATCGAAGAAGAGCTCGGTGAGGCCGCGGTGTATGCGGGCCGCACGGCATTCCCGCGCTTCATGGCGTAGCACGTCACCAGACGTCCAGACGGGAGCGGCCAGGCGGCCGCTCCCGTCGGTCGTTCCCGCGGGCACGAGAGGAGGGCGACGCCGATGAACGCACGTCGTCCGACCCCGCCTCGTTCCGCCAAGCCCGCAAAGCCCGCCGAGCCGGCCGCCACCCCGTCTCGGACGACGCCGTCGCCGCGCCCGGGCGGCAGGCCCGCACGGCAGTCGGTCCGCCAGGTGAGCGCCGACTGGCTCGCCGGCATCCGCTTCTCGGGCTTCTCGATCATCATGATGGGCGTGCTCGTGCTCGCCGTGGTGGTGCTCGCGCCGAGCATCGCGGCCTACGCCGAGCAGCGCCAGCAGATCGCCGAGCTGAAGGCCGACGTCGCCCGCCAGGAGGCCGAGGTCGCCCGGCTCACCGAGCAGCGCGAGCGCTGGAACGACGAGACGTACATCGTCACCCAGGCACGCGAGCGGCTCTACTACGTGCTCCCCGGCGAGGTCAGCTACCTCGTCATCGACGACCGCTCGCCCGAGGCGCTCGCCGCCGCCGACCGGGAGGTCTCCCGCGAGGTGACCGAGCAGCGCGGCGACTGGATGCAGACGATGCTGCGCTCGGTGATGACCGCGGGACTCGCGCCCGCGGCATCCGACGCCCCGGCGACCGAGCCCGCGAACGACCGACCCGCCGACGAGGGGACCCGATGACCCGCCCGCCGTTCCCCCCGGTGTCCGAACGGGACCTCCGCATCGTGTCGGCGCAGCTCGGCCGCCCCGCGCGCGACGTCGTCGGCATCGCGGCGCGCTGCGTCTGCGGGGCGCCGACGGTCGTCTCCACGGCGCCGCGCCTGTCCGACGGCACGCCGTTCCCCACCTTCTACTACCTGACCCACCCGGTCGCCACCGCCGCCATGTCGTTCCTCGAGGCGGCCCAGCTCATGGTGGAGTTCACCGAGCTGCTCGAGCGCGATCCCGAGGTCGCGGCAGCTTACCGGGCGGCCCACGAGCAGTACCTCGCCGACCGCGAGCAGTTCGGCACCGTCGCCGAGATCGCGGGCGTCTCGGCGGGCGGCATGCCCACGCGCGTGAAGTGCCTGCACGCCCTCGCGGGCCATGCGCTCGCCGCAGGGTCCGGCGTGAACCCGATCGGCGACCTCGCCCTCGAGCGCTCCACCTGGTCGCCCGACGTGTGCCGGTGCCCCGACTACGGCGTCGACGACGCGGATGCCGCGGAGTCGTCGTCATGACGCCCACCCGGACCCGGGACGGTCGCGCGGGTGACGTCGTCCGACGCCGGCGCGGGCGCGGGTGGCGCGCGGGCCTCACGGTCGCGCTCGCCGCGGCGCTCGCCGTCACGGGCACCGCCCCCGCGAACGCCGACACGGTCCGCGACCTGCAGTACTGGCTGAACGAGTACGGCTTCACCCAGGCCTGGAACACGTCCCGCGGCGACGGCGTCAAGGTCGCCATCATCGACACGGGCGTCAACGGCGAGATCGCCGAGCTCCGCGGCGTGGTGGTGGGCGGCACGGATGCCTCGGGCATCGGGTCGCCGAACGGCCAGACGCCCGTCGGCGAGGAGAGCGAGCACGGCACGCTGGTGGCCTCCCTGCTCGCCGGCCGCGGCACCGGCGCGGGCAACGGCGTGATCGGGGTGGCGCCCGACGCCGACCTGCTCACGGCATCCGTCGCCTTCGGGCAGGACTCGGGGTCGCCGAAGACGAACGACGAGCAGATCGCGGATGCGGTGCGATGGGCGGTCGACAACGGCGCGGACGTGATCAACATGTCGCTGACCCGCAACACCAGCGACTGGCCCGAGAGCTGGGACGACGCGTTCCTCCACGCGTTCGAGAACGACGTGGTCGTGGTCGCGGCCGCGGGCAACCGCGGGTCGGGTACGACGCAGGTCGGTGCGCCCGCCACGATCCCCGGCGTGCTCACCGTCGCCGGCGTGGACCGGGAGCAGAACGCGAGCTTCGACGCGAGCTCGCAGGGCATCACCATCGCGGTCGCGGCGCCCAGCGAGGACCTCGTCGGCGTGCTCCCCGACGGCGGCTACGTCCAGTGGTCGGGCACCTCCGCGGCGGCGCCGCTCGTCTCGGGCCTCGTGGCCCTCGTGCGCGCCGAGTACCCCGACATGGATGCCGCGAACGTCATCAACCGCGTCATCCGCACCGCCGACCCCAAGGGCGAGGAGGTGCCGAGCCCGCTGTACGGGTACGGCATCATCGACCCGGTCGCGGCGCTCACCGCCGACGTCGAGGCCGTCGAGGCGAATCCGCTGGGAAGCCTCCAGGACTGGATCCGCGTGCATCGCCGCGCCGACCTGCCGGAGCAGGACACGGCCGACGGAAGCGACGCCGAGCAGATCGTCCCGATCGCCGATCCGCCGCCGCCGCGCTCGGAAAGCGCCAAGACGCTGCTCCCGACGCCGTGGACGCTCGCCTATATCACGGTGCCGCTCTCGCTGGTCGCCGGATTTGGTACGCTAGCAGCGCTGTTGGGCATCGGCGCCACTCGGCACATCAGGCGGACTGAGCGCATCCGCGCCCAGTGATCGCACTCACCAGAAAACCAAGGAGTCCATTCACCGTGCCCAAGATTCTGATCGTCGGTGGCGGCTACGCAGGCTTCTACACGGCGTGGAAGCTCGAGAAGTGGCTGCGACCCGGCGAGGCCGAGGTGACGGTCGTCGACCCGCTTCCGTACATGACCTACCAGCCGTTCCTTCCCGAGGTCGCCGCCGGCTCGATCGAGCCGCGCCACTCGGTGGTCGCACTCCGTCGCCATCTCAAGAAGACCACCGTCGTGACCGCGAAGGTCACGGGCATCGACCACGCGTCGAAGACCGCGACGATCACGCCCGAGGTGGGCGAGCCGTGGCAGTTCGACTACGACGTCATCGTGGTCACCGGTGGTGCCGTCTCGCGCACGTTCCCGATCCCGGGCGTCGCCGACCAGGCGATCGGGCTCAAGACCATCGAGGAGGCCGTCGCGATCCGCGATCGCGTCCTCACCAACTTCGACAAGGCCGCGAACCTGCCGGCGGGCCCCGAGCGCGACCGCCTGCTCACGTTCGTCGTGGTCGGCGGCGGCTTCGCGGGCATCGAGGTGTTCGCCGAGCTCCGCTCGTTCGCGAGCTCGCTGCTGAAGTACTACCCGCAGCTCTCGTTCGACGACACGCACTTCCACCTCATCGAGGCGATGGGCCGGATCATGCCCGAGGTGTCGCTGCCGACGAGCCACTGGGTCATCAAGCACCTCGCCCAGCGCGGCGCCGAGGTCCACCTCGACACGCAGCTCACGAGCGCCGTCGACGGGCGCATCGAGCTCTCGACGGGCGAGACCTTCGAGTCCGACCTCATCGTCTGGACCGCGGGCGTCATGGCCAACCCGGCCATCGTCCGGACGAGCGACCTCCCGGTCGAGGAGCGCGGTCGCATCCTCACGCGCGCCGACCTCCGCGTGGGCGACGAGGACGACATCGTGCCCGACGCCTGGGCGGCCGGCGACATCGCGGCCGTGCCCGACCTCACGGGCGGCGGCGTGGGCGGCTACTGCGTGCCCAACGCGCAGCACGCGGTGCGCCAGGGCAAGCTGCTCGCGAAGAACATCGTCGCGGTCCTGCGCGGCGAGGAGCCCAAGCAGTACATCCACAAGAACCTCGGCGCCGTGGCCGGCCTCGGGGTCGGCTCGGGGGCGTTCCAGTCGGGCAAGATCGCGATCACGGGCCTGCCGGCGTGGTTCGCCCACCGCGGCTACCACGGCCTCGCGATGCCGACGTGGGAGCGCAAGTTCCGCGTGTTCTGGGGTTGGTGGAACAACTTCTGGCTCGGCCGCGACATCGTGTCGCTCGCTGCGGTCCAGCACCCGCGTGCTGCCTTCGAGCAGTTCGCCGCGCGCCCGAAGCCGGCGGCCGAAGTCGCTCCGGCGGCACCCGCGAAGGCGGTCGAGTCGGGCAGCGGCACGAAGGGTGCTCGCAAGACGCCCGCGAAGGCCGTCGCGGCCAAGTAGTCGCCCTAAGCTGTGACGCGGTGCCGGCCGGATCGGCCGGCACCGCGCTCCCGTAGCCCAATCGGCAGAGGCAGGCGACTTAAACTCGCCTCAGTCTGGGTTCGAATCCCAGCGGGAGCACCACGAATCGACGCGGTGCGCCCGTCCGTCTCGAACGGCGCCACCGCCGGCCGACGGCTCAGCCCAGGCGGTCGAGGCGGCGCAGGATGAGCCCCTCGCGCAGCGCCCACGGCGACACCTCGAGGGTCTTCGCCTTGAACGCGTGCATCGTCTCGGAGAGGACGATCGCGCCGGCGACGATCTGGAACGTGCGGTCCTCCGTGATCCCGGGCAGCGCCGGTCGCGCGTCGGCGGGGATGCGTGCGAGGCGCGGGATCCAGTCGTCGAGGTGCGAGAGCTTGAGGATGCTGCGCTCCTCCGAGCCGACGCCCTCCTCGGTGCTGCCGGCGAGCTTGGCGAGCGATCGGATGGTCTTCGACGAGCCGACGACGTGGTCGGACGCCGGGATCCCGCCGAACTCGTCCACCGTCGCCTCGAGGAGCCCCCGAGCGTGCTCGCGGAGCCGCTTCACCTGCGCCTCGCTCGGCGGATCGTCCGGCAGGAAGCGGATCGTGGACCGGCCGGCGCCCAGCGGCACCGACTGCGCGGCATCCGGGATCTCATCGCCGCCGTGCGCGATCTCGAGCGAGCCGCCGCCGATGTCGAACAGGAGCACGCGTCCGGCGGACCAGCCGTACCACCGACGCACGGCGAGGAAGGTGATCCGCGCTTCGTCGGGGCCGCTCAGCACGTCGAGGCGGATGCCGGCGGCGTCCTCGATGCGCTGCAGCACCTCGGGACCGTTGGCCGCCTCGCGGATGGCGGACGTGGCGAACGCGAGCATCTCGTCGATACCGGCCTCGCGGGCCACCCGCGCGCCCTCGGTCACCGCGGCGAGCAGCGCGTCGACGCCCTCCTCGGTGATCGCGCCGTCGTCGTCGAGGTAGCGCATGAGCCGCAGCACGGACTTGTTCGACGCGGCCGGGATGGGTCGTGCACCGGGATGCGCGTCGACCACGAGCAGGTGCACGGTGTTGGAACCGACGTCGAGGACCCCGAGGCGCATGGTGCGAGCGTAGTGCGTGGTTGGTGTCCCGCGCGCCCCGCAGGCATACTGTGCCCCGTGACCGCCCTCGATCTCGGCCTCCGCGCCGACGCCCCCGACGACGCGGATGGCACGCCCTGGACCCACCCGGAACGGTACTGGCCGGAGCTCGACGCCGCGACGGCGGCACTCGCGGCACCGCTGGCGGTGCTCCATCTCGGGGCGCTGCGTCGCAACGCGCGGGACCTCGTGCGTCGTGCGGGCGGCACGCCCATCCGGGTCGCGTCGAAGTCGCTGCGCGTGCGCGGCGTCGTCGAGGCGCTCGAGCAGCTGCCCGGATACCGGGGCGTGCTCGCGTACACCCTCCCGGAGGCGCTGTGGCTGGTCGGAAGGGGATCGGCCGATGACGTCGTGGTCGGCTACCCGACCGCGGACCGGGCGGCGATCGCCCGGCTCGCCGGCGATCCCGAAGCCGCGGCGCGGGTGGCGATCATGGTCGACTCGGTCGACCAGCTCGACCTCGTCGACGCCGTGGCGGGTCCGGGGCGCCGCGAACCGATCCGCGTCTGCCTCGAACTCGACGCATCGTGGCGCGCGCCCGTGCTCGGCCACGTCGGCGTGCGCCGGTCGCCGGTCCACTCGGCGGCCGACGCCGAGGCGCTCGCGGCGACGGTCGCGTCCCGGCCCGGCTTCCGCCTCGTCGGGCTCATGGCCTACGAGGCGCAGGTGGCCGGCGTCGCCGATCGACCGGCCGGCCGGCCGGTCGCGGGCGCGGCGACTCGATGGATGAAGCCGCGGTCGATGGCCGAGCTGGTCGAGCGGCGAGCCCTCGCGGTCGCCGCGGTGCGCCGGCACGCCGACCTCGAGTTCGTCAACGGCGGCGGCACTGGCTCGATCGAGGCGACGGCGGTCGATCCGAGCGTGACCGAGGTCGCCGCCGGGTCCGGCCTGTTCGCCGGCCACCTCTTCGACGGGTACGCCGGCTTCGCGCCCGCGCCGGCCGCCGCGTTCGCGCTCGACGTGGTCCGCTCGCCCGGTCCCGAGCACGCGACCCTGCTCGGCGGCGGGTGGATCGCGTCCGGCCCACCCGGCCGGGACCGGTTGCCGCGCGTGGTGTGGCCCGAGGGCCTGCGGCTGCTTCCGCGCGAGGGCGCCGGCGAGGTGCAGACCCCGGTCACCGGTCGAGGGGCGGGCGCGCTTCGCGCGGGCGACCGCGTCTGGCTGCGTCATGCCAAGTCCGGTGAGCTCGCCGAGCACGTCGAGGCGTACGCGCTCGTCGACGACGGTCGCGTGATCGGCGAGCTTCCCACGTACCGCGGCGAGGGGAAGGCGTTCCTGTGACCGCCACCGGCGCGACCTGGCGGAACTGGGCGCGCACCGAGGCGGTGCGACCGCTGCGGGTCGAGCGGCCCGCGGACGCGGTCGCGGTGCAGCGGGCGGTCCGGGCCGCCGCGGCATCCGGGCTGCGGGTGAAGCCCGTCGGGTCGGGGCACAGCTTCACCGGCATCGCGGTCGCGCCCGACGTGCAGCTCGACCTCGCCGACCTCTCGGGGGTGATCGACGCGGATGCCACGACCGGTCGCGTCACGCTCGGCGCTGGGACGCCGCTGCACCGCCTGCCCGGGCTGCTGGAACCCCACGGGCTCGCGCTGGCGAACATGGGCGACATCGATCGGCAGACCATCTCGGGAGCGATCTCGACGGGCACGCACGGCACCGGACTCGGCTTCGGCGGGCTCGCCACGCAGGTGGTCGCGGCGACGCTCGTCACCGGGACCGGTGAACTCCTCCGGGTCGACGAGCGCGAGCGCCCGGACCTGCTCCCGGCAGTGCGACTCGGGCTCGGCGCGCTCGGCGTGCTCGTCGACGTGACCCTCCAGCTCGTGCCGCGCTTCGTCCTCCACGCCGTGGAACGCCCGGAACCGCTGGACGAGGTGCTCGCCGCCTGGGACGACCGGGTGCGCGACGCCGACCACCTCGAGTTCTACTGGTTCCCGCACACCACGACCGCGCTCACCAAGACGAATACCCGGCTTCCCGGCGACGCACCGCGGCAGCCGCTCGGTCGCGTGTCGCGGTGGATCGACGACGAACTGCTCGCCAACGGCGTCTACCGGGGGATCTGCGCGCTCGGCCGGGTGGCGCCATCCGTCACGCCGTTCTTCGCACGGCAGGTCGAACGGCTCACGGGCAACCGTGACTTCACCGACCGGTCGCCGGCGGTGTTCACCACCCACCGCAGCGTCCGGTTCGCCGAGATGGAGTACGCGCTGCCGCTCGAGGCGGTCCCGGCCGCGTTCGGCGAGGTGCGCGCGCTGATCGAGCGGCGCGGTTGGCGCATCAGCTTCCCGATCGAGGTGCGGGCCGCGGCGTCCGACGACGTGTGGCTCTCGACCGCATACGGCCGCGAGACCGGCTACATCGCGGTGCACCGGTACTTCCGCGAGGACCCGCGCGAGTACTTCGACGCCGTCGAGGCCATCATGCGCGCCCACGACGGACGGCCGCACTGGGGCAAGCTGCACTCGCTCGACGCCGGCGCGCTGCGCGGCGCCTACCCGCGGTTCGACGACTTCCTGCGCGTACGCGACGAGCTGGACCCCGACCGCCGCTTCGCCAACACCTACCTCGACCGGGTCCTCGGCGCCTGAGGCGAGCGGATGCCGCGGGCGCGCTGACTCTGAGTCGCATGGGAGTCCGGGCGGGCCCCGGCCCCGCGGCGTAGGATGGCCGTACCCGATCGTCGCCGAAGCTCAGGAGTCCTCGCCATGGAATGGCTGATCCCGCTCATCATCGTCGTCGTCCTGGTGCTGGTGATCGGCATCTACCTGTGGGCCACCTACAACTCGCTCGTCACCCTGAACGTGCGCGTCGATGAGGCGTGGAGCGACATCACCGTGCAGCTGAAGCGACGGGCCGACCTGATCCCGAACCTCATCGAGGCGGTCAAGGGCTACGCCGCGCACGAGAAGGCGGTCTTCGAGAACGTCACGCGCGCCCGCGCCGAGACCCTGCAGGCGCAGGGTCCCGCCGAGGCCGGTGCCGCCGAGAACCACATGCAGCAGGCGCTGAAGTCGATCTTCGCCGTCGCCGAGGCGTACCCGCAGCTGCAGGCGAGCCAGAACTTCCTGCAGCTGCAGTCCGAACTCGTCGACACCGAGGACAAGATCCAGGCGTCGCGCCGGTTCTACAACGGCGGCGTGCGCGAGCTCAACACGAAGATCAAGGTGTTCCCGAACACCCTGTTCGTGCGCAGCCTCGGCTTCCACGAGCGCGAGTTCTTCGAGGTCACGGAGCCGGCGGCCATCGCGGAGCCGCCGCGCGTGCAGTTCTAGCCGATGTACCGAGCGATCGCCCGGAACAAGCGCAACACCGTCTTCACGATCCTGCTGTTCCTCGCCATCGTCGGCGGACTGGGCTACCTGGCGTCGGTGATCTACGGCGACCTCACCATCGTCGTCATCACGCTCGTGATCGCGACCGCGTACTCGCTCTTCCAGTACTACACGGCCGACCGCCAGGCGCTGTCGATGTCGGGCGCCGTCGAGATCCACGGCGTCCGCGACCACCCGCGGCTGTGGCGCACCGTCGAGAACCTGTCGATCACCACGGGCACGCCGATGCCGCGCGTCTTCGTGATCTCCGACCCCGCGCCGAACGCGTTCGCGACGGGGCGCGACCCGCAGCATGCGGTCGTCGCGGCGACCACCGGACTCCTCGAACTCATGGACGACTCCGAGCTCGAGGGCGTCATGGCGCACGAGCTCGGCCACGTCCGGAACTACGACATCCGGCTCTCGATGGTCGTGTTCGGCCTCGTCGTGGCGATCGGGTTCATCTCGGACCTGTTCCTGCGCATGGCGTTCTTCGGTCGCAACAACAACGGCAATCCCGTCGTGCTCGTCTTCGGGCTGGTCGCGATGCTCATCGCGCCCCTCGTGGCGAGCCTCGTGCAGCTGGCGGTCTCGCGGCAGCGCGAGTACCTGGCGGATGCCACGGGGGCCATGACCACGCGGCATCCCGACGCGCTCGCGCGCGCCCTGCTCAAGCTCGAGGCGTACGGGCGGCCCATGCAGCGCCAGAACACGTCGATGGCCCACCTGTGGATCGCCGATCCGTTGAAGCCGGGCGTCGTCGACCGGCTGTTCGCGACGCACCCGCCGATCCCGGAGCGCGTGCGGCGGCTGCACGAGATGGGGCGGAGCTTCTAGCCGCTCACGCTGACGAGAGCGCCGAGGCGATCGCGGGGGAGAGGTCGCCCCGGCCGGTGACGACGATCTCGCCGAGGCCCTGCCAGTCGGCGGCGCGGCGCAACTCCGGCACGAGGCGCTCGGCGGTCCCGGCGGGGGCGTGGGGTTCGGCCCACGCCGACTGCACCCGGAGCACGCCCGCCGCCCGGTCGCTCTTGAGGTCGACACGCGCGACGACGGCGTCGTCGATCACGACGGGCAGGGAGTAGTACCCGAAGCGTCGCTGCGGCTCAGGGGTGTAGATCTCGATGCGGTAGTGGAAGTCGAAGAGGCGCTCGGCCCGCGGCCGGAACCACACCACCGGGTCGAACGGCGAGAGCAGCGCGGCCGCCTCGATCCGGCGGGGGCGCCGGGCGTCGCGGTGCAGCCACGCCGGTGCGGGCCTGGAGCCCGTGGTCCAGCCGGGCACCTCGACGGGCAGGAGCACCCCGGCGTCGACCAGGTCGGCGACGGCGGGACGGACCTGGGCGGACTTCATGCGCCAGTAGTCGGCGAGGTCGGCGGCCGTGGCGATGCCGAGCGCGGATGCCGCCCGCTCGACCAGGGTGCGGACCTGGTCGGCCTCGGCGGGGGCGGCGTCGAGCAGGGCGGGGTCGAGGGCCTGCTCGGGGAGCGCGTACACGCGCTCGAAGCGGCGTCGGTCGACGCACACGACCTCGCCCGTGCGGAACATCCACTCGAGGGTCCGCTTCACGTCGGACCACCCCCACCACGGCCCGCGGCGCTCGTTGGCGTCGTGCTCGATCGCACTTGCGGGCATCGGACCGTTCGCGGCGAGCTCGGCACGCAGCCAGTCGGCGAGGCGCCGGTTCTCGGAGAGCCATCCGCCCCACTCGGACGTGCCGCTGCGGCGATACTCCTCGCGACGGAACTCGAACACGGGCCACAGCTCGCGGGGGATGAACGCCGCCTGGTGCGCCCAGTACTCGACGAGGCGGCCCCGCCGCCCCCAGGCGAGCCGGTCGAGCACGGCTCGGTCGTATCCGCCGATGCGGCTGAACGCGGGCAGGTAGTGGCTGCGCTCGAACACGTTCACCGAGTCGATCTGGAGCAGGCCGAGCCGATCGACGACGCCGCCGAGCGCTCTCGCGCCCGGGGCGGCCGGGATCGGGCGGCCGAAGCCCTGGGCGGCGAGTGCGATGCGACGGGCGAGGGCGGGACTGACGACGTCGACCATGGTGCGTCGACCCTACCGGCCGCCTGCGACATACGGCGGAACCCCCCGGGGAGCGGAGCCTAGACTTACCCCATGGCGGATGCCAAGGGGACCTCGCGCGCTCGGCGCGCGATCGCACGCCGCACGTCCGTGCCCGAGACGGCGGCGCAGCCGTCGCGCGACGCGGCCGAGTCCGTGCCGTACGGCATGCGCGTCGCCGCGGCGTGGTCGTGGCGGCTCCTGCTGGTCGGGGGCGTGCTCGCCGTCGTGGTGTTCCTCATCATCCAGCTCCGGTTCGTCATCGTGCCGGTGCTCGTGGCCGTGCTGCTCTCCGCGCTGCTCGTGCCCTTCTCCCAGTTCCTCCAGCGGCACCGGTGGCCGAAGTGGCTCGCGGTGACCGCCGCCATGCTCACCACCCTCGCCGCCGTCGCCGGGCTGCTGACGCTCGGCATCTCGCAGATCGTCCGCGGCTCCGGCGACCTCGCCGCCCAGACCGTGATCGCGTGGGAGGACTTCCGTGCGTGGCTGCTCGAGGGGCCGTTGCACATCACGCCGCAGCAGTTCGACGACTGGGTCGACGAGATCGTCACCTCCGCGCAGGAGAACAGCAGCGTCCTCGTCAGCGGCGCGCTGTCCGTCGGGTCCTCGGTCGGTCACTTCCTCGCGGGGCTGCTGCTCGCGCTGTTCGCGACCCTGTTCATCCTCATCGACGGCCGGTTCATCTGGAACTGGATCGTGGGGATCTTCCCGCAGCGCGCCCGCGCGGCGATCGACGGCAGCGGCCGGGTCGGGTGGGCCACGCTGCAGAACTTCGTGAAGGTGCAGATCCTCGTCGCGACGATCGACGCCGTCGGCATCGGCCTCGGCGCGCTGCTGCTCGGCGTCCCGCTCGCGATCCCCATCGCGATCCTCGTGTTCCTCGGCTCGTTCGTCCCGATCGTCGGTGCGGTCGTGACCGGCGCACTCGCCGTGTTCGTGGCCCTCGTCTACAACGGATGGGGCATCGCGCTGGCCATGCTCGGCGTGGTGCTGCTCGTGCAGCAGGTCGAGGGCCACGTGCTCCAGCCGCTCATCATGGGCACGGCGGTGAAGGTCCACCCGCTCGGCGTGGTCATCGCCGTGACCACGGGGTCGCTGCTGGCCGGCATCCCCGGCGCCCTGTTCGCCGTGCCCGTGGCGGCGGTGCTCAACGTGATGATCCTCTACATCGCCGGCGGCACGTGGAAGCAGGCGGAACCGCCGGAACCCACCGAGACGAAATCGCCGCTGTGGCGCACGGTGCCCCAACGACCCGGATACGGACGGTGACATGAACCACGCCATCGACGCCCGCATGACCGACGCTCCGCCGGTCGCCCCGCCCTCGACCGGCGCCCCCGCCTGGCCGGGCCCCGACCTCGCCGGGTTCGAGGCCGCGCAGCGGATCGTGGCGCACGTCGCCCGGCCCACGCCCATGGAGTCCTCGCGCTACCTCGCCGCGCTCGCCGGGGTGCCGGTGCACCTGAAGTGCGAGAACCTGCAGCGCACGGGCTCGTACAAGCTCCGCGGCGCGTTCAACCGGATGTCGGCGCTCACGGACGACGAGCGCGCGCTCGGGGTCGTCGCCGCGTCCGCGGGCAACCACGCGCAGGGCGTCGCATACGCGGCGCGCGAGCTCGGCATCCGCGCCACGATCTTCATGCCCGTCGGCGTTGCGCTGCCGAAGCTCGAGGCGACCCGGGCGTACGGCGCCGACGTCGTGCTGCGGGGCGACTCCGTGGGCGAGACGCTCGAGGCCGCGGCCCGGTTCGCGGAGGAGACCGGCGCGGTGCTCATCCCGCCGTTCGACCACGCCGACGTGATCGCCGGGCAGGGCACGCTCGGGCTCGAGATCCTCGAGCAGGTCCCGGATGCCACGACCATCGTCGTGCCCATCGGCGGCGGTGGCCTGGCCGCCGGGATCGCGAGCGCCGCCAAGCAGCGGGGTGCCGCGCTCGGGCGCACGGTCCGGGTCATTGGGGTGCAGGCCGAGAACGCCTCGCCGTACCCGCCATCGCTCGTCGCGGGGGAGCCGACGACCGTGCCGGTCGTGCCGACCATCGCCGACGGCATCGCCGTGTACCGGCCGGGCGAGCTGAACTTCGACATCATCCGTCACGCCGTCGACGAGGTCGTCACCGTGACCGAGGACGACATCGCCCGGGCGCTGCTCGTGCTGCTCGAGCGCGCGAAGCTCGTCGTCGAGCCGGCCGGCGCGGTGGGCGTCGCCGCACTCATGACCGGCGGGGTGCGCCCCGACGGGCCGACGGTGGTCGTGCTCTCGGGCGGCAACATCGACCCGCTCCTGATGCAGCGCGTGATCGCGCACGGTCTCGCGGCATCCGATCGCTATCTCACCCTGCGCATCGGGCTGCCCGACCGACCGGGTCAGCTCGCCCGCATCGCCGAACTCGTCGCACGCGCGAACGCCAACGTCGTCGAGGTGCTCCACACCCGCCACGGCGCCGGCATGCAGATCTCCGAGGTGGCGCTCCAGCTCTCGGTCGAGACCCGCGGTCCGGAGCATCGGGCCGAGGTCGTCGACGTGCTGCGACGCGCCGGCTACGAGCCCGAGGTCATCGAGGAATGAGCGAGGGGCGGATGCCGCGCTGAACGCGCCGCCTCCGCCCCTCGAAGCTCGTGCTCGGGCCTACTGGCCGCCCCAGGTCTCGACCTTGCGGATCTCGACCGGGATCTCGCGCCCGTTCGGTGCCGTGTACGACGTCGACTCGCCGACCTTGAGGCCGAGGATCGCCGCGCCGAGCGGCGACTGCTCGCTGAAGACATCGAGCTCGGAGTCGCCCGCGATCTCGCGGCTGCCGATGAGGAAGCGCTCCTCGTCGCCGGCGACGACGGCCGTGATGACCGTGCCCGACTCGACGACGCCGCTCGACTGGGGCGCCTCGCCGACCTCGGCGGTGCGCAGCAGCTCGGTGAGCTGGCGGATGCGGGCCTCCTGCTTGCCCTGCTCGTCCTTCGCGGCGTGGTACCCGCCGTTCTCCTTGAGGTCGCCCTCTTCACGTGCGGCCTCGATGCGCTTCGCGATCTCCTCGCGGCCGGTGGTGGAGAGGTGCTCGAGCTCGGCGGCGAGCCGGTCGTAGGCCTCCTGGGTGAGCCAGGTGACGGTTGCCTCCTGCGCCATGGTGCACACTCCCGTGTATAGACGTGACGCCCCGGCGGATGCCGGAGCGAATCTCCTATGTTAGATCAGCCAGCAGGTCGAGACCAAACCCGTATTGGGCTCGAGCGCGGTGCGCACGGTCTCGGTGAAGGTGCGCAGCGGCCGCTCGGAGGCCGGGATCTCGACGACCTTCCAGCCCACGATGGTGAAGTCCTCGTTGAAGGCCTGCACGATGCACGCGGTCTCGTTGCCCGCCGGCACCGAGAGCCGCCAGGTCACCTCGACGGCGTGGTCGTCGATCAGCCGGTGCCCGAGGTCGGTCGCCTCCACCTGCGGACGGCTGCCGTCGAGGCCCGCCCAGACCACCCAGGCGACGAGCACCACGGCGAAGGCGAGCGCGGCGCCGCCGAGCAGCCACCGTTCGCGACGTCGGCGCTCCGGCGTGCGCCCGTAGCGGTCGGCGAGCCGGCTGACCCCGCCGGGCCCGCGGACTGCGTCGGACGATCGTGCGGCGCCGTCGAGTGCGGCATCCTCGGCCGCCGCATCGATCGCGGCGGCATCGGCGGACTCGCGTGGGGGCACCGCCCGGCTCCTTCCCGGTTCGATCGTCTAGGCTTCAAGCAAGCCTACGCCCCGCCCCTGAAGGGATCCCGATGCCCGTCGCGTCCGCCGTCACCGCGCTGCTCGCCGTCGCCGCGGAGGAGGAGTTCGACCCGAACGACGTGACGCCGGGCGTCGAGGGCTTCGTCATCACCTTCATCGTGATGGCGGTCGTGCTGCTGCTCGTGCTCGACATGGTGCGCCGCATCCGCCGCGTCAACTACCGCGCCGAGGCGCGCGAACGACTCGACGCCGAGGAGCGCGCCGCCGCCGAGGGCGACGGCTCGGGAGCGCCGACGGAGCGACCGGGCGGCGACGCGGCATCCGACCTGCCCCCCTCGAAGCCCGAGTAGCGCCGAGCGGCGCCACCCGGTCTCAGCCGAGGTGGTAGACGGGGTTCAGGGCGATGATCAGCGTCGCGGTCCAGTGGCACATGAACGCGAGCACCGTGCAGACGTGGAAGATCTCGTGGAAGCCGAAGTGGCCCGGCCACGGGTTGGGTCGCTTCAGGCCGTAGATGACGGCACCGACGGTGTAGAGCACGCCGCCGACGATGACGAGCACCATCATCGCCACGCTCGCCTCGAGGAGGTCGCCGAGGTACATCACGGCGGCCCAGCCGAGCAGCAGGTACAGCGGCACGTACAGCCAGCGCGGGGCGTGGATCCAGAACACCCGGAACCCGATGCCGAGCAGCGCGCCGCCCCAGACGATCGCGAGCAGGAGCCAGCCCTTGTCCGGCGGCAGGGCGAGGATCGCCAGCGGCGTGTACGTTCCCGCGATCAGCAGGAAGATGTTGGCGTGATCGACGCGCTTGAGGATCACCTTGGTTCGCGGGGACCAGTCGAATCGGTGGTAGAGGGCCGAGAGGCCGAACAGCAGCATCGAGGTGAGGGTGAACACCGCCGACGCCCACTTCGCCCACGCCCCCTCGGCGAGGACGATGAGCACGATGCCCGCGGCGATGGTGAGCGGGAAGGTGCCCGCGTGGATCCAGCCACGCCAGGTCGGCTTCACGTCGGTCGGGCGTTCGGGCGACGCGTCGATCAGCGGGAGGTTCGGAAGGTCGGGGCCGCGGCGATCGTCGACGGCGACCGCGGCGTCGGCCGGGTCGAGCTGGGACTCGGGGCGCTTGAGGTGCTCGCCGACGTCCTCGGGTTCGCTCGCGGGGCTCATGTCCACAGCGTAGGGGCGCGCGCATCACGGGATGCTGTGAGTGACCGGCTTCGGCGGGGGAGTACCGTAGTCGGGTGCAGACGAGCGATCATCACCTCGGTCGCGGGCTCCTCTACCGGCTCTACCAGAACCGGCTCCGGCGTGAGCTCGACCAGGCAGAACTGCCGCACCACGTGGCCATGATCATCGACGGCAACCGGCGCTGGGCCAGGCAGCTCGGGTACGAGACCGCTGCGCACGGCCACCGTGCCGGCGCGGCGAAGATGCGCGAGTTCCTCGAGTGGTGCGACGACCTGGGCGTGAAGGTCGTGACCCTGTACCTCCTGTCGAGCGACAACCTCGGCAACCGCACCTCCGACGAGCTCGAGGACCTCATCGAGATCATCGCCGACCTCGCCGAGGAGCTCAGCCACTACCGCGACTGGCGCGTGCAGCACGTCGGCAGCGACGCGGGTCTGCCCGAGCCCCTGGTGGCGGCCCTCGATGCGGCCGAGCAGCGGACCGCCGGGAAGACCGGCCTGCACGTGAACCTCGCCGTCGGCTACGGCGGTCGACGCGAGATCACCGACGCGATGCGCTCCATCGTCGCCTCGCACCACGCGGAGGGTCGCAGCCTCGAGGACCTCGCCGAGTCGCTCACGCCCGACCTCATCGGGGAGCACCTCTACACCGGCGGGCAACCCGACCCCGACCTCGTCATCCGCACGTCGGGCGAGCAGCGCCTCAGCGACTTCATGCTCTGGCAGGCGGCGCACAGCGAGTTCTACTTCGTCGAGGCGCTCGGCCCCGACCTCCGGCAGGTCGACTTCCTGCGCGCGCTCCGCGACTACACGAAGCGGCACCGGCGGTTCGGAGGGTGATCATTCCGCCGCGGGCATGTCAGGATATGCCTCGGAGAAGGGGGCGCTGAGCCGAGTGACCATCGACGACTACCTCGCCGGCTTCACCGAGGAACCCGGGTACCTCGACTACGGCCGGGTCGGCCCGCTCACGCGGGTCGCGGCCGAGGAGACCTACGCCTTCACGCACGTCCTCGAGCGTGCGCGCTATGGCAGCCTCGACGCGCTGCGCCAGCAGGACGAACGGCTCCGGCAGGCGGCATCCGCACTCACCGGCTTCACGCCGGACCAGGTGGTCGCCGTGCCGAACACGACCACGGGCCTGATGCACGCGATGTTCGGCCTCACCGGGACCGTGCTCCTCTCGCCCGGCGAGTTCCCCAGCCTCCCGATCGCCGCCGTCCGCGCGCAGGAGGCGCTGCACGCGGTGCAGCCCGCGTGGCTCGAGACCGATCACGGGAAGGTCACCCCCGGCCTGATCCGGGCGCAGCTCGAGTCCAACGTCGCCGCGGTCGCGGTGAGCCTCGTCGATTCCCGCACGGGCTACCTCTGCGACCTCGAGGGCATCCGCCAGGTGATCGGCGACCGGCTGCTCATCGTCGACGCCATCCAGGGCTTCGGCGTGGTCGACGCGCCCTGGCAGCTCGCCGACGTCGTCGTCACCGGCGGCCAGAAGTGGTGCCGCGCCGGCTGGGGCACCGGGTTCATGGCCGTCTCCGACCGGGCCCGGGAACAGCTCACCCCCGTGTTCTCCGGCTACACCGGCACCGAGGAGCCCGAGGTGTGGGACGAGGTGCCGCCGCCCGCGTCCACGGCCCGCGCGTTCCGCGTCTCGAACCTCGATCCGATCGCCGCAGCACGCTTCGCGGCCGCGATGGAGGAGATCGCCGGGGTCGGCGTCGACGCCGTCAACTCGCGGCTCGCCGAGAACGTGAGCCGGGTGATCGACCTCGCCGACGAGTTCGCGATCCCCGTCTCGTCGTCCCGCGACGAACGCGAGCGCGCGGGCATCGTGGTGCTCGAACCCGAACCGGAGCACATCACCGTGCTGTCGGCGTCGCTGCACAACCACGGCGTCACTGCGACCACGCGGCTCGGCAGCGTGCGCCTGAGCGTCCACGCCGTGCTGTCGGAGGACACCGTCGAGATGCTCCGCGGGGCGTTCGTCTCGTTCAACACCGCCGCGACGTACTGACGCCCACGGGCGGCATCCGTCGCGCCGTCGACCGGCACGTGAACGGGGGATGTCGCGCCGCGTGTCGCTCACGAGGATGTCGGGCGTCGGACGTACCGTCGAGGCATCGGGCAAGTCGCCTGATCGAGTCGGCTCGTGAACCGCTCGTTGGAGGATCGCCGGCCGGCGCGTGAGCCGAGCGGAAGCTCGGGGCAGGAGCGGTCGTGACCTCTGTCGAACCCACCAAGCCCGTCGGATCGGTCGAGTCGGTCGCCGGTGCGGCGCCGTCGGATGCCGTGCCCGGCGGGATCTCGCAGGCGGAACGCACCTACGTGCTCGACACGTCGGTGCTGCTGTCCGACCCGCGAGCGCTGTTCCGATTCGCCGAACACGCCGTGGTGCTCCCCGTCGTGGTGATCACCGAGCTCGAGGCGAAGCGGAACGACCCCGAGATCGGCTTCTTCGCCCGCAAGGCGCTGCGCATCCTCGACGACCTCCGCGTCGAGCACGAACGGCTCGACTTCCCGATCCCCGTCGGCGACGACGGCGGGTCGCTCCGCGTCGAGCTCAACCACTCGAGCATGTCGGTGCTGCCGAGCGGCCTCCAGCTGAACGACAACGACTCGCGCATCCTGGCGTGCGCGATGAACCTCTCGAACGACGGCCTCGCGGTCACGGTCGTCTCGAAGGACCTCCCGCTGCGCGTCAAGGCGGCCTCGGTGGGCCTCGACGCGCAGGAGTACCGCGCGGAACTCGCGGTCGACTCCGGCTGGACGGGCATGGCGGAGCTGGCGCTCGGCTCGAACGACATGGCGAAGCTGTACGAGCACGACGCGATCACGACGAGCGAGGTCGAGGGCATGCCGGTCAACACCGGCCTGGTCATCCACTCCGAGCGCGGCTCGGCCCTCGGCCGCGTGGTGGGCGAGCACGAGGTGCGGCTGGTGCGCGGCGACCGCGAGGTGTTCGGCGTGCACGGACGCTCGGCCGAGCAGCGCCTCGCGATCGACCTGCTCCTCGACCAGGAGATCGGGATCCTCTCGCTCGGCGGCCGGGCGGGCACGGGCAAGTCGGCGCTGGCCCTGTGCGCCGGGCTCGAAGCCGTGCTCGAACGGCAGCAGCACAAGAAGATCATGGTCTTCCGGCCGCTGTACGCGGTGGGCGGGCAGGAGCTCGGGTACCTGCCGGGCGACCAGGGCGAGAAGATGAACCCCTGGGCGCAGGCCGTGTTCGACACGCTCGGCGCCCTCGTCTCCGACAACGTGCTCGAGGAGGTCGTCGACCGCGGCATCCTCGAGGTGCTGCCCCTCACGCACATCCGGGGCCGTTCCCTTCACGACGCGTTCGTGATCGTCGACGAGGCGCAGTCGCTCGAGCGCAACGTGCTGCTCACCGTGCTGAGCCGCATCGGGCAGAACTCGCGGGTGATCCTGACGCATGACGTCGCGCAGCGCGACAACCTGCGGGTCGGCCGGCACGACGGCGTCGCGAGCGTCATCGAGACGCTGAAGGGGCACTCGCTGTTCGCCCACATCACGCTGACGCGGTCCGAGCGGTCGGCGATCGCGGCACTCGTCTCCGAGATGCTCGACGGCGCCGAACTGGCGTAGTCGGCGACGCCGCGCGGACACACGACGGCCCCGGAACCTCGGTTCCGGGGCCGTCGTGATGCAGCGGATGCCGCGGCCGGCGCTACTTCGCCTGCGGCGGACGCGTCATCGACAGCAGGTGCAGTGCCTCGTCGAGCTGGGCCTCGGTGAGGTCGCCGCGCTCGACGTGGCCGAGGTCGACGACGGCCTCGCGAACCGTGATGCCCTTGGCGACCGAGTGCTTCGCGATCTTCGCCGCGGCCTCGTAGCCGATGATCTTGTTGAGGGGCGTGACGATGGACGGCGACATGCCGGCCAGGGCGGTCGCGCGCTCCTCGTTGACCTGCAGGCCGTCGATGGTCTTGTCGGCGAGGACGCGCACCGAGTTCGACAGCAGGCGGATCGACTCGAGCAGTGCCGTGCCCATGACCGGGATCTGCACGTTCAGCTCGAACGAGCCCGACGCGCCCGCCCAGGCGACGGTGGCGTCGTTGCCCACGACGCGCGATGCGACCATGAGCACCGCCTCGGGGACGACCGGGTTGACCTTGCCCGGCATGATCGAGGACCCCGGCTGCAGGTCGGGGATGAACAGCTCGCCGAGGCCGGTGTTCGGGCCCGAACCCATCCAGCGGAGGTCGTTGCAGATCTTGGTGAGGCTCACCGCGATGGTGCGGAGCGCGCCGGAGGCCTCGACGAGCCCGTCGCGGTTGGCCTGCGCCTCGAAGTGGTCGGCCGCCTCGGTGATCGGCAGCTCGGTCTCCTGCTGGAGCAGCTCGATCACCAGCTGCGGGAACCCGGCCGGCGTGTTGATGCCCGTGCCGACGGCGGTGCCGCCGAGGGGGACCTCCGCGACCCGCGGCAGCGCCGAGCGCACGCGCTCGATGCCGAGGCGGACCTGGCGGGCGTAGCCGCCGAACTCCTGGCCGAGCGTCACGGGCGTCGCGTCCATCAGGTGGGTGCGGCCGGCCTTGACGATGTCGGCCCACGCGTCGGCCTTCGCCTCGAGGGCCACGGCGAGGTGGTCGAGCGACGGGATGAGCTCGTCGATGAGCGCGGCGGTGACGGCGATGTGCACCGAGGTCGGGAAGACGTCGTTGGAGGACTGCGAGGCGTTGACGTGGTCGTTCGGGTGCACCGGGCTGCCGAGCTTCTCGGTCGCGATCGTCGCGAGCACCTCGTTCATGTTCATGTTCGAGGAGGTGCCCGAGCCGGTCTGGTACACGTCGACCGGGAAGTGCTCGGTGAAGGAGTGGCGACCGGCGATGACCTCGTCGGCCGCGTCGGCGATCGCCTGCGCGAGCTGCGCGTCGAGCACGCCGAGTCGCGCGTTCGCGAGCGCCGCGGACTTCTTGATGCGGGCGAGCGCCGCGATCTGGGCGGGCTCGAGGCCCGACCCGGAGATCGGGAAGTTCTCGACCGCCCGCTGCGTCTGCGCGCGGTACAGCGCCGACGCGGGGACCCGCACCTCGCCCATCGTGTCGTGTTCGATCCGGTAGTCGGCGGCGTTGTCCACCACGGTGTGTTCCCCTTCGATCTCGGGCGGTTTCGAGTTGCGGCAGCGGCGCGCGCAGGGAGCGGATGCCGCCGCCGGCGTCAGATGCGACCGACGACGATGTCGGTCTCGGCGCGGCCCTCGAGCAGGCGGTAGTTCGCGCCGACGATAGCCAGCGTACCGGCTGCGATCGCGTCGCTGATCACCTCGGATCGCTCGAGGAGCTCCGCCACGGTGTCGCGGAGGTGCTCGCGTCCGACGTAGGCGGCGTCGATCGCGCCCGGGTCGATCGTCCCCTCGGCGGAGCCGGCCACGCGGCGCACGGCGGGCACGATCCGCTCGACCACGGACTGGATGTGCGCCGGGAGCGGCGCGGCGTCCGGGCCCTGCGAGTCGATGGCGGCGCGGACGGCGCCGCACTGGTCGTGGCCGAGCACGAGGATCAGCGGCACCCCGAGGACGCCGACCGCGTACTCGAGGGAACCGATCACGTCGTCGGAGGTCACCTGCCCGGCGTTGCGGACCACGAAGGCGTCGCCGAGTCCGACGTCGAAGATGATCTCGGCCGACAGCCGCGAGTCGCTGCAGCCGAAGATCGCCACGAGCGGGCGCTGGTGGTCGGCGAGTTCCGTTCGCCGATCGACATCCTGACGGGGGTGCTGCGGGGTGCCGGCGATGAACCGCTGGTTGCCGGCGCGGAGCTCGCGCCACGTCTCGGCGGGGGAAGTGGGACGTGCGGGCACGGACTGGGTCACGGCCGTTCCTCTCAGCGCTGTGCGTCGACGGCCGGCGCGATCGCGCGGGCCAGGGTCTCGAATTCCTCCGGGGAGGCGGTGCCGAGCAGCACGAAGGTGCTGTCGCCGGCCTCGGTGACGAGGCCGTACCTCGCGTTGCCGACCTCGGCGGTCGTCTCGCGGTTGTCGTACACGGTCCATTCGACCTCGTCGATGGTCGTCACGCCCGTCGCGATCGTGTTGGCGAGCAGGTCGGCGGTCCACGTGGGGTTCGCATCGAGCCCCTGGTACATGCCCGCGTACTCGTCGCTCGGCGTCAGGTAGCCGGCGTACCAGGCGGTCACGCCGTCGGCGCGGTTGTCGCGCAGCTCGGCGGCGTTCGAACGCCACCCCTCGGGCAGCTCGGGCACCGCGAGCTGCGGCTCGATGCCGGCCTGCGCCTGCGCCGCGACGGCGGGCACGTCGATGTCGCGCTCGATCGGGACGTCGCTGCGCGGGACGAGGAGCACGATGACGGCGACGACGGCGAGGCTCGCGAGGAGGGAACCGACGAGGTTGCGGACGGTCTGCCGCTGGCGTCGTCGCACCGCGTCGTCGGCCTTGCGTGCCGCCGTCTCCTCCGGCGTCTCGGGGCGGCCGAGCTCGGCCACCACGCGCGGCTCGCGTCTCGCCATCAGCCCTCGCCGCCGCGGGTCGCGGAGTCGGATGCCGCCGCGCCGGCGCGCGCGGCGTCGAGCCTGGCCTTCGCGCCGACGAGCCACTCCTCGCAGCGCTGCGCGAGCGCCTCGCCGCGCTCCCAGAGTGCGAGCGACTCCTCGAGCGTGGCCGAGCCCTGCTCGAGCTCGGAGACGACGCGAACGAGCTCGTCGCGCGCCTGCTCGTAGCTCAGCTCGGCGACATCCGGGGGAGTGGTGGGCATGGACGGCATTCTATTCGCCGTCGCCGACAGCACCCCGAGATGTCGCGCCGAGACGGCCCTCGGCGAGCGTGATGCGCAGCGCCGTGCCCTCCGGCGCCTGGTCGGGACGGGTGAGGACACCGTCGTGCTCGCGCTGCACGATGGCGTAGCCGCGCTGCAGCGTCGCGAGCGGCGAGAGGGCCCGCAGCTGCGATCGCAGTTCCGCGACGCGCACGCCGGCGCGCTCGATCGCACGTTCGGCCAGCTCCGTGCCGCGCGCCACCCACCTCGTCACGTCCTCGGCGCGGCGGTCCACGATCCAGCCCGGGTCGGCGAGGGCCGGGCGGGATCGCAGGTGGCCCAGCCGGTCGATCTCGTGCGAGACGAGCGTCGTGACCCGCATGCGCAGGCGCGCGCGGGCCTGCTCGACCCGGATGAGCTCCTCGGCCACGTCGGGCACCACCCGCTTCGCGGCATCCGTCGGCGTCGACGCCCTGAGGTCGGCGACGTCGTCGAGGAGCGGGCGGTCGGCCTCGTGGCCGATCGCGCTCACGATGGGCGTGGTCGCCTCGGCCGCGGCCCGCACCACGCGCTCGTCGCTGAAGCCGAGGAGGTTCTGGAAGTCGCCGCCGCCGCGCGCGACGATGATGACGTCGACCTCGGGGTCGGCGTCGAGCCGGCGGATCGCCGACACCACCTCGGGACAGCAGCGCTCGCCCTGCACCGCCGCGTGGACGACGCGGAACTCGACCGCGGGCCACCGAAGCCTGGCGTTGCGGATCACGTCCTTCTCGGCGTCGCTGTCCTTGCCGGTGACCAGCCCGATCACGCCGGGCAGGAAGGGCAGCCGCTGCTTGCGGGCGGCGTCGAAGAGCCCCTCGGCCGCGAGCTGGGCGCGCAGCCGCTCGAGCCGCTCGAGCAGGTCGCCGAGCCCGACGTGGCGGAGGTCGAAGACCTGCATCGTGAGCGAGCCGCCCTTGACCCACCAGTTGGGCTTCACCAGCGCGACGACGTGGTCGCCGGCCTTGAACTGCTCGGTCAGCTTCGCCCGGGTCGACGACCAGATCGTGAAGGAGACGGTCGCCTCGGCCTCGAGGTCCTTGAGCTTGCCGTACACGTTGCCGGTCGAGACGCCCCACTGCGTGACCTCGCCCTCGATCCACACCGTGCCCAGCCGGTCGAGGTACTCCTTGAGCTTGCCCGAGAGCACCGAGACGGGCCACGGCGTCTCGCGCGTCGTGGGGCCCTGCGCCATGCGGCCTCCCAGCCGCTCGTCATGTGGGGCCGCGTAGGATGGGCACCGTGACGAGCTTGACGGATGCCCCGCGAATCGACCTCGGCATGCCTCGGATCCCGAGCGTGCGCGGCCGGCTCAAGGATATCCCCGCCCAAGGACGCAAGCGGGTGCTGCTCGCAGCGCCGCGCGGCTACTGCGCGGGCGTCGACCGTGCGGTGATCGCCGTCGAGAAGGCGCTCGAGCACTACGGTGCCCCCGTCTACGTGCGCAAGCAGATCGTCCACAACATCCACGTGGTCACCGAGCTCGAGAAGCAGGGCGCGATCTTCGTCGAGGAGGTCGACGAGGTGCCCGAGGGCTCGCACGTCGTCTTCAGTGCGCACGGCGTCTCGCCCGCGGTCGTGAACTCCGCCGCCGAGCGCGGCCTACACGCCATCGACGCCACCTGCCCGCTCGTCACCAAGGTGCACCGCGAGGCCGTGCGCTTCGCGCGCGACGACTTCGAGATCCTGCTCATCGGCCACGAGGGCCACGAGGAGGTCGAGGGCACCGCGGGTGAGGCACCCGACCACGTCACCCTCGTCAACAGCCCCGACGACGTGCCGAACATCGAGGTGCGCGACCCCGACAAGGTCGTGTGGCTCTCGCAGACCACGCTCTCCGTCGACGAGACGATGGAGACCGTGCGGCGCCTCCGCGAGCGGTTCCCGAACCTGCAGGACCCGCCGTCCGACGACATCTGCTACGCGACCCAGAACCGCCAGGTCGCCATCAAGAAGGTCGCGCGCGAGTCCGACGTCGTGATCGTCGTCGGCTCGGCGAACTCGTCGAACAGCGTCCGCCTCGTCGAGGTCGCCCTCGAGTACGGCGCGAAGCGCGCCTACCGGGTCGACTACTCGACCGAGATCCGCCAGGAGTGGCTGGAGGGGGCCGAGACCATCGGCGTCACGAGCGGCGCGTCGGTGCCCGAGGGGCTCGTCAAGGAGGTGCTCCTCGAGCTCGAGGACGCCGGCTACGGCGAGGTCGAGGAGGTCAAGACGGCCGAGGAGGACCTGATGTTCTCGCTGCCGAAGGAGCTCCGCAAGGACCTGCAGGGCAACCGCGACGCCCGCGCCCTCGGTGGCCGGGGTCGCCAGGCCGCCAACGCCTGAGCCCTCGCCGCAGAGAGGACGACGCGGCGACGCGGCCGGCCGGTCAGGCCCCCGGGCCCATGAGCACGCGAGCGTACTCCGGGTCGGAGAGCAGGATCTGCGCCATGAGCGCGTAGAACACCACGAACGCCAGCGCGCCCATCAGCAGCGGCACCCAGAACGCCAGGCGTCGCGCCCGCAGGCGCCGCAGCGACCAGGCCAGTGCGATGCCCCACAGCGCCAGCTGCAGGACCGTGCCCACGAGGATGAGCGTCGGCACCTGCACCCCGGGGACGAAGTCGCGCCCGGGCACCTCGGTGCCGAGCATCTCGGCCGTCTGCCGGAACGTCTCGGTCGCCACCGTCGGCAGCAGGTTCAGCAGGAGCGCGTTGTAGGCGGCGCCGAAGAGGCCGAGGACCAGCAGGATGATCGTCGCGATCGCGTCGCCGCGGCGGACGCCGGCGCCGACGGCCGGCGCCGCTGGGCCCGGGGCTGCGGGGGCGGCGGATGCCGCGGCATCCGTTCGCTGCTCGGCCGGCGGCTGCCACGACCAGCCCTCGGGGGCGTACTCGCCGTACTGCGGACGAGGCCGCTCGTCGCGCGGCGGCGGGGGCGGAGCGCCCTCGGCGCCCGCCCCGTGCGCGGCCTCGTTCCGAGCGGCCTCGTCCTGCGACATCCGCTGCCCTACGCCGAGATGGACTTGCCGGCGGAGCCGAGCTGGCGCGTGGACTCGCCGACGCGCGCGGCCATCGCCGTCTCGGCGACCTTGCCCCAGGCGCGGGGGTCGTACTGCTTCTTGTTGCCGACCTCGCCGTCGACCTTGAGCACGCCGTCGTAGTTCGTGAACATGTAGCCCGCGATCGCGCGCGTGAAGGCGTACTGCGTGTCGGTGTCGATGTTCATCTTCACGACGCCGTTCGCGACCGCCTCGGCGATCTCCTCGTCGGTCGAGCCGGAGCCGCCGTGGAAGACCAGGTCGAGCGGCTTCTCGCCGGTGCCGTACTTGGCGGCGAGGCCGTCCTGGATCTCCTTCAGCAGCGACGGGCGGAGCTTGACGTTGCCGGGCTTGTAGACGCCGTGCACGTTGCCGAAGGTGAGGGCCGCCATGTACCGGCCCTGCTCGCCGAGGCCGAGCGCCTCGACGGCGGCGATCGCGTCGTTCAGCGTCGTGTAGAGCGCCTCGTTGGAGCCCTCGTGCTTGACCCCGTCCTCCTCGCCGCCGACGACGCCGATCTCGACCTCGAGGATGGCGTTGATGTTCTTCAGCTTCGGGAGGATGTCCTTCGCGATCTCGAGGTTCTCGTCGAGCGGCACGGCCGAGCCGTCCCACATGTGCGACTGGAAGATCGGGTTGCGGCCCGCCTTCACCTCCTCCTCGGAGGCGGCGATGAGCGGGTAGACGAAGCCTTCGAGCGCCTCCTTCGGGCAGTGGTCGGTGTGCAGCGCCACGGTGACCGGGTACGCCTTCGCGACCTCGTGCGCGAACTTCGCGAACGCGAGCGCACCGGCCGCGCGGGCCTTCACCGTGTGGCCGGCGAAGTAGTCGGCGCCGCCCGTGGTGACCTGGATGATGCCGTCGGAGCCCGCCTCGCTGAGGCCCTGCAGCACCGCGTTGAGGGTCTGCGAGCTCGACACGTTGAACGCCGGGAAGGCGAAGCCCTGGGCCTTGGCGGTGTCGAGCATCTGCGCGTACTGCTCGGGAGTTGCGATGGGCATACCTTGCTCCTTCGGGAAGTCGTGGGTTGCGCACGAGTCTAGCGACGTGTCGAGGCGGCCTCAGGTGCGTGACGGATGCCGCAGCCGCATCGGGCACGATGGACCCGTGTCCTCGACCCAGCCCCACGAGCCGCCGCTCGACACCCGTCCGCTCGACCGCGTGCTCGCCGAGGCGACCCGGCTCGCCGCCGTCGCCGCCGTGCCGCTCGTCGGCCGCGGCGACCGCGACGCGGTCGACGGCGCCGCCGTCGCCGCCATGCGCGCGGCGCTCGCCGGAGCCGACGCCGACGGCCGGGTCGTGGTCGGGGAGGGCGAGAAGGACGACGCCCCCATGCTGCACCTCGGCGAGCGGTTCGGAACAGGCGGCGGCCCGGCGATCGACATCGCGGTGGACCCGGTCGACGGCACGAGCCTCGCCGCGGCCGCACTGCCGGGCGCGATGGCGGTGATGGCGGTGGCTCCCCGAGGCGCGTTCCTCGAGATCGGACCCGCGCACTACATGTCGAAGCTCGTGAGCCGGGTGCCCGGACTCGACCCCCATGCCCCGATGGCCGAGACCATCGACCGCATCGCCCGGGCCCGCGGGGTGACGGCCGCCGACGTGCGGGTGGCCGTGCAGGATCGTCCACGCAACGCCGCCCTCGCCGACGCGGCGGCCGACGCGGGTGCCGCCGTCGAGCGGTTCGCGCACGGCGACGTCGAGCGCTGCCTCCGTGCCGCCCGGGGCGACGGCGACCTCGACCTGGTCGTCGGCGTGGGTGGTGCGCCCGAGGGGGTGCTCACGGCCGCGGCCGTCCGGGCGCTCGGCGGCTGGATGCAGGCGCGGCTGGCTCCGCAGTCGGAGGCGGAGGCGGCACGCCTCGCCGCCGCCGGCGTCGATGTCGAGCGGGTCGTCGGCCTCGCGGAACTGTGCGGCCCGGCGACGGCGTTCTTCGCCACGGCGGTGACGCCGTGCGATCTCGGTCCGGGGGTGCGCCTGTCCGCGGGGGAGTCGTGGTCGGTCGGATCGATGGCCTGGGCGACCGAGCGTTAAGAATCCGCGATCTTTCGCGCCGATCGCGCCGGTTCCACGGCCCGCGGGCTGCCCTCCTCAGTAGGCTCGAACCGACCCTCCGTTCGCGCGACCCGCCGCGGTCGCCGCACCCAGACATTCAGGGAAGGCCCTTCGATGGCGAGCACCGAGACCGAAAGCCTCTACCTCCACCCCGACCGCAACATCGCCCTCGAGCTGGTGCGCGCGACCGAGGCCGCCGCCATCCGCTCCTACCCCTGGATCGGGCGCGGCGACAAGATCGGCGCCGACCGTGCGGCGGTCGACGCGATGCGCGCCTTCCTCAGCACGGTCGACTTCGACGGCGTCGTCGTGATCGGCGAGGGCGAGAAGGACGAGGCGCCCATGCTGTTCAACGGCGAGCACGTTGGCAACGGGCGCGGGCCGGCGTGCGACATCGCGGTCGACCCGATCGACGGCACGACCCTCACCGCCGAGGGCCGGCAGAACGCCCTGTCGGTGATCGCGGTCGCCGATCGCGGCACGATGCTCGACGCGTCATCCGTCTTCTACATGGACAAGATCGTGACGGATGCCGCAGGCATCGGCGTCGTCGACATCCGGAAGCCGATCGGCGAGAACCTCCGGGCGCTCGCGAAGGCCAAGGGCCGCGATGTCAGCGACCTCCGCGTCGCCGTGCTGAACCGTCCGCGCCACCAGCAGCTCATCGCCGACATCCGCGCCACGGGCGCCGGCACCCGCCTGATCAGCGACGGCGACGTCGCGGGCGGCATCAACGCAGCCCGGTACGAGTCGCGCATCGACATGTGCGTCGGCATCGGCGGCAGCCCCGAGGGCATCACCACCGCATGCGCCATCAAGGCGCTCGGCGGATTCATGCAGGGTCGCCTCGCCCCGAAGGACGACGAGGAGCGCGCGGCCGGCGAGGCGGCGGGCCTGGACTGCGACCGCGTGTACGAGCTCGACGACCTCGTCCGGGGCGACAACACGTTCTTCGTCGCCACGGGCGTCACCGACGGCGAACTGGTCGACGGCGTGCGCAAGAAGGGGCCGATCATCCGCACCGAGTCGATCGTGCTGCGCGGCAAGTCGGGCACCATCCGCCGGGTCCGCGCCGACCACCTCGTCGAGAAGTGGCTCGACGCGGACGACCGCTGAGCCGCACGGTGCCGATACCCGCTCGCGCTGCCGTGAGCTGAACCGCTCGCGGCACCCGCCGGGCTGGCGCAGACTGGGCGGGTGACCTCCGTGACGCGGATGCCGCGGGCGCTCCGCCCGTTCGGCTCCGGCCAGTACCGCCTGCTCGTCGTGGCCCTCGCCGCGTCGCTGCTGTCGGCGGGTGCCTGGATCGTCGCGGCCGCATGGCAGGTGATCGAACTCGGCGGCACGCCCATCGACCTGTCGATCGTCGCCGTCGGCGCCAGCCTCGGACTCGTCGCGGCGGTGCTGGTGGGCGGCGTAGTCGCCGACCGCGTTCCGCAGCGGCGGATCCTGCTCGTCGTGGAGGTGGTCCGCGCCGCGGTGTTCGCGGCGGCCGGGTGGCTCGCCGCGGCCGGTGCGATCGAGGTCTGGCACCTCGCCGTGCTGTCGTTCGTGCTCGGCGTCGCCGACGGGTTCTTCTATCCGGCGTACTCGGCGTGGCTGCCCGCCCTCCTGCCGGCCGAGCAGCTCCTCGCCGCGAACGGCGTCGAGGGGGTGCTGCGGCCGGTCGCGCAGAACGCGGCCGGGCCG
Organism: Agromyces indicus; assembly: GCF_031432295.1. Taxonomy (NCBI): domain Bacteria; kingdom Bacillati; phylum Actinomycetota; class Actinomycetes; order Micrococcales; family Microbacteriaceae; genus Agromyces; species Agromyces indicus. The sequence goes on from NZ_JAVKGS010000002.1 coordinate 89,214, forward strand.
GCGCTCGCGAGCCTGCTCATCGCCCTCCAGGGGCCGTGGCTGTCGTTCCTCGTGGTCGCCGGGCTGCAGGTGGTCGCCGTCGGGGCACTCGGCCTCATGCGCACCACCGCGGTGCGTCGGGAGTTCGAGGAGGGGACGCCGGCGCATCCCGCGCGGCAGATGTTCGTGGACCTGCGCGACGGGTTCGCCTACCTGCTGCGCACCCGGTGGCTGTTCGCCACGCTCGCGTTCTCGATCCTGCTCGTGCTGGTGGTCATCGGCCCGATCGAGGTGCTCATCCCGTTCGCGGTGCGGGACCAGGCGGGCGGCGGCGCGGGGGAGTTCGCGCTCGTGCTCGCGGCGTTCGGCCTCGGCGGTGCCGTCGGCTCGCTCCTGGTCTCGTCGTTCCGGCTGCCGCGGCGCTACCTCACGCTCATGATCATCGCGTGGGGCTTCGGCTGCATCCCGCTCGCGGTGATCGGGGTGACGCCGTGGCTGTGGGTGATGGTCGTCGCCACCTTCATCGTGGGGTTCCTGTTCGACGCGGCGCAGGTCGTCTGGGGCACGCTCCTGCAGCGCCGGGTGCCGCCGGCGATGCTGGGCCGCGTGTCGAGCCTCGACTTCTTCGTCTCGCTCGCCCTGATGCCGCTGTCGATGGCGATCGCCGGCCCGGTGGGCGAGTGGCTCGGCCTCGCGCCCGCGTTCCTCATCGCCGGCCTGGTGCCGCCGCTGCTCGCGGTGATCACCCTCGCGGCCGCCCGGCTCGGCGAGGACGAACTGGCGCACCCGCTCGACGACGGCCCGATGGATCCGACGCAGGTGACGGGTGCCGAAGCGGGGGGGGGGTTCGCAGCGCCGGTGGACGAGCGCCACGAACCGCCGCCGGCCACCGGCGGGCGCGACGGCGGCGCCCGCGAGGGGTCAGGATGAGGCGGAGCGGATGTGGGGATCGAGGTCGGCGCCGTCGAAGTCGGTGCCGATGATGAGCTCCACGGGTTCGTCGCTCACCGGAACGGCCTCGATCGGCTCGCTCGCGGGGGTGGCGTCGGCGGGCCTCGGATCCGCCGCCGTGAGCCCGGCCACGGGGTCGCCGTCGGTCAGTTCCGGGGCGGAGAGCCGGCGCGGCGACTCGTGGATCGGCGTGGGCTCGGCGACGAGCGAGAGCTTGGTCTCGTTGATGCCGGGGAACTGGCGCGCCGTGACGAGCACGCGGGACTCGAGCGAGCTGGCGAACTTGTTGTAGCTGTCGACGGTGCGCTCGATGGCCTTGCGCAGCGAGTCGGCGTGACCGGCGAGCACGCCGATGCGCTGGTAAAGGGTATTGCCGAGGTCGAACAGCTTCTTGGCCTCGTCGGACACGGCCTGCTGCTGCCACGCGTAGTCGATGGTCTTGAGCACGGCGAACAGGTTCACGGGGGACGCGAGGGCGACGCGACGATCGAACGCGTAGTTCAGCAGGCCGGCGTCGGCCTCGAGTGCCGCGGAGAGCAGCGACTCGTTCGGGATGAACGCGATCACGAACTCGGGACTGGCCGCGAGCCCCTCCCAGTAGGACTTCTTGCCCAGGGCGTCGATGTGGGAGCGCATGGCCTTCACGTGCCGGTCGATGAGCGACTTGCGGCGCGCACCCTCCTCGCCGGTCGCGGTCTCGGGGATGCTCGACGCCTCGAGGTAGTGCTCGAGTGGCACCTTCGAGTCGAGCGGGATGTACTTGCCGCCGGGCAGGTTCACGACCATGTCGGGGCGACCGCGGCCCTGGTCGGTCGTGACCTGGGTCTGCAGCTCGAAGTCGACGTGCTGGGTGAGCCCCGCGGCCTCCACCACTCGGCGCAGCTGCGTCTCGCCCCACACCCCGCGGGTGCTGTTGTTGCGCAGCGCGCTCGCCAGCGACTCGGTCGTGGCACGGAGCTCGGCGTCGGAGAGCTGCGCCCGCTTGAGCTGCTCGGCGATCGAGCCGTACTGCTCGCTGCGCTGCTGCTCGAGCTCGGACACCTTGCGCTGCATCGTCGCGAGGGTCTCGCGCACGGGGCTCAGCGCCTGCAGCACGGCGCTCTCGCGGCGTTCGCGCTCGCTGCGCTCGGCCTGGTCGAGCCGCTGCTGCTCGAGGGCCTCGCGGTGCTGGCGCACCTGGTGCTCGAGCTGCTCGCGGAGCCCCGCGGCGGCGGCCTCGGCCGCCGCCAGCTCGGCGCGGAGCATCGCCTGCTTCTCGTGCTGCTCGGCGAGCAGCGCCGCGCGCTCGGCCTCGGCCGAGGCCCGCAGCTCGAGCAGGGCGCGCTCGTGGCGCGCCTCGACGAGCGCCGGATCCTCGACCGGTTCGACCGCGTCGCCCGGGCGACGGGACGCCACGACGTGCATGACCAGCGCGCCGAGCGCGCCGCCGACGAGGAGGCCGATGAGCAGCAGGAGGAAGTCCATGCCGTCAGTGTGGCAGCGGCCCCCGACATCCGTTCGGCGCGGCGTCGCGCGCCGCCGGAACCTGCCCGGCACGGCGCGCGCCCGCAGGGCTCAGACGCGGCGCCAGTCGTCGCTCGTGAGGTGCGAGCCGGCCTGCGGGCCCATCTGCAGCATGCCGCCGTCGACGGCCCACGATGCCCCCGTGACGTACGACGCCCCCGGCGAGGCGAGGAACGCGATCACGGCGGCGATCTCGCGCGCGTCGCCGGGGCGACCGAGCGGCACGCCCGGGCGGTCCACGGTCGTCGGGTCCACGTCCTCCTGGTCGGTCATCGGCGTCGCGATCTCGCCCGGCGCCACGCAGTTCGCGGTGATGCCGTGCTCTCCGAGTTCGAGCGCGATGGTCTTCACCAGCCCGCCCAGGCCGTGCTTGGCCGCGTCGTACGCCGCGGAGCCCACGCGCGGCTGGTGCTCGTGCACGCTCGTCACCGCGATGAGGCGCCCGCCACGACCGGCGGAGACCATCCTGCGCGCGGCCCGCTGCAGGCAGACGAACGCGCCGTCCAGGTCCGTCGCCACGACCTCGCGCCACTCGTCCCAGGACTGGTCGACGAACGGGGTCGCCGAGCCGGTGCCGGCGTTGTTCACGAAGACGTCGATGCCGCCGAGTTGCTCGCACAGGTCGTCGACCACGTCCCCGCACGCCGGCGCATCCGACGCGTCGAGCCGCACGACCTCCGCACGCCGGCCGAGCTCGCGCACCTCGCGCGCGGTCTCCTCGGCCCCATCGGCGTCGGTGTGGTACGTGATGCCCACGTCCATGCCGTCCCGGGCCAGCGCCACGGCCGTCGCGCGGCCGATCCCGGAATCGGCTCCGGTCACGATCGCGATGCGGGGCGTGAACTCGTCGGTGTGCTGCTCGGCCATGTCGGCTCCCTTCGTCGAGCGCCAGCCAAGCCGACGGAGGCGCCGTCGCGCGAGGGGGTTGACGCCTACTGCAGCGCCATCGGCCCGTGCAGCGACGCGCGCTGCGCCGTCGCCGCGGCGCCGATCGTCCCGACCTTGACGCGGGTGACGTGGGCCAGGCGTTCGAGGTCGTCGGCGTCGTGCCGCTTCGCCGCGTGCACCACGATGGCCGCGCAGGCCTCGGCGTCGGCCAGGGCGTCGTGGTGCGAGAAGTCCTCGAACCCCGCGGCCATCGCCGCGACCGGCAGGCGGTAGGAGTCGAGGTGGTAGGTGCGCCGCGCGACCTGCAGGCTGCAGAGGTACCGGAAGTCGGGTACCGCCAGCCCGTGCGCCTCGGACGTCTTCGCGATCACGCCCATGTCGAACCCCGCGTTGTGCGCGACGAGCCAGTCGTCGCCGGCGAACTCGCGCAGCCACGGCAGGTGCGACGCCCAGCCGGCGGCCTCGGCCACCATCTCGGCGGTGATCCCGTGGATCCGCACGTTCCAGGGCGAGAAGTCGCCGTGCGGGAACGGCGGGCGGATGTAGCGGTGCTCGCGCTCGACCACCACGCCGTCGACGACCTTCACCACCCCGACCGAGCACGCCGACGCGGCGGAGGAGTTGGCGGTCTCGAAGTCGATCGCGGTGAAGCTGACTGGCACGCGCCGATCGTCGCACGTCCGGGCGACGCCGCCGGGCGCGTCGCGCCGCGCGTCGGTGATCGGCGCACGCGGTGGTTGACGGATGCCGCGGCGCGGGCGTGGAATGTCCGGGACGGGGATCGGGGGCCGACCATGGGCGAAGCGGACGAGCAGGGGCATGCCGGCGGACGGGCCGCGCCCGTGATCGACCCCGGCGACCCGGCGACGCGGGCGGTGGCGCGGTCGTTCGGGACCGTGGCATCCGTGTACGGGGCGGCTCGGCCCGGCTACCCGGTGGAGGCCGTCGCCTGGCTCGTCGAGGACGCGCGTCGCGTGCTCGACCTCGGCGCCGGGACCGGGAAGCTGACCGAGGCGCTCGTGCAGCTCGACCTCGACGTCGTCGCGGTGGACCCCGTCGAGGAGATGCTCGACGAACTCGAGGTCCGGGTGCCCGGCGTGCCGCGCATCCTCGGCACCGCCGAGGACATCCCCGTCGAGGACGCGTCGGTCGACGCGGTCGTCGCCGGTCAGGCGTGGCACTGGTTCCAACCCGAGCGTGCCGTGCCCGAGATCGCGCGGGTGCTCCGGCCGGGCGGCACCCTCGGACTGGTCTGGAACAGCCGCGACACCTCGGCGGACTGGTTGCGCGAGGCCGGCGCCATCATGCACGAGCGGCACGACGCGTCGGCCACGTTCGAGTCGTACGTGCGCGTCGGGCGTCCCTTCGGACCCATCGAGGAGCACCGGGTCGAGTGGGTCGAGCGGATGACGCGGGCGAGGTTCCTGGACCTCGTGCGCTCACGCAGCCACTGGATCACCGCGCCGCCGGACGAGCAGCGCGCGGTCGTGGCCGCGATCGAGACCCTGCTCGACACGCACCCGGACGTCGCCGGTGCGGACGAGCTGGCCGTGCCCTACGTCACGCGGTGCTTCCGGACCCGGCGGCCGTGACCTCGCCGGCCGGAGGCACCGGTTCGGCGCGCTGCTCGGGCTCGTCCTGCGCCGGGGCGGATTCCGCGAGGACCGGACAGGCGGGCACCACCGCGGACACGCGAGCCACGCCCGTCTGGTCGTGATCGCCGGAGCCGACCACCTCGACCGTCAACTGCAGCGTCGCGAGCGCGTCGCCGTCGTCGCTGCGGATCACGACCGGCACGGCTCCGGGGCCCGGCTCGACGCCGACGAGGCGGAACGTCGCGGCGGCGCGCCCGCCGGGGGAGAGCCGCAGCGAGCGCGTGCGGCGGACGCCGAGCGCGAGCTTCAGGCCGTGCGGCTCCACGCTGACCGACAGGTGACGGGTCGCCGGCTCGACCGCGCGGCCGCCGGTCGCCGTGCCATCCGCAGCTCGGCTCGAGGCGTGCGGGGCGGCGGTCAGCACGACCCGCACCGTGGTGGCCGAGCCCACGGCGACGATCGGCTTCACCTGCGCCTCCGCGTGCGCCTCGACGGCGGCACGTCCTTCCTGCAGCATCCGTACCCCTCCCGGTGTGCGCTCCATGCGCAGTCGAGCGGGGAGTCGTTCCCCGCTCCGGCGACGCTACGTCCCGGCATCCGCTGCCGCATCAGGGACCGCACCGAGACGCACGGGGGACGCGGGAGCCGCGGGGTACGATTGACCCCCGTGGCTCTCACCATCGGAATCGTCGGTCTCCCGAACGTCGGCAAGTCGACGCTCTTCAACGCCCTCACCAAGAACCAGGTGCTCGCCGCGAACTACCCGTTCGCGACGATCGAGCCGAACGTCGGCGTGGTGAACCTGCCCGACCCGCGACTCGAGCAGCTCGCCGGGATCTTCGGCTCCGAGCGCATCCTCCCCGCGGCCGTGTCGTTCGTCGACATCGCCGGCATCGTCAAGGGCGCGAGCGAGGGCGAGGGGCTCGGCAACAAGTTCCTCGCCAACATCCGCGAGGCCGACGCGATCGCGCAGGTCGTGCGCGGATTCGAGGATTCCGACGTCGTGCACGTCGACGGCGCCGTCGACCCGAAGAACGACATGGAGACCATCAACACCGAGCTCATCCTCGCCGACCTCGAGACGCTCGAGCGCGCCATCACGCGTTACGAGAAGGAGGTCAAGGGCAAGAAGCTCGACCCGTCCGTGCTCGCCGCGGCGAAGGAGGCGCAGGAGGTGCTGCAGCAGGGCACGCCCCTGTCCGCGGCATCCGTCGACCTCGCACCCATCGCCGAACTCGGCCTGCTCACGGCCAAGCCCTTCATCTACGTCTTCAACGTCGACGAGGCGGTGCTGACGGATGCCGCCCGCAAGGCGGAACTCGCCGCACTCGTGGCCCCCGCCGAGGCGGTCTTCCTCGACGCGAAGATCGAGTCCGAGCTCATCGACCTCGACCCGGCGGATGCCGCGGAGCTGCTCGCGTCGACCGGCCAGGAGGAGTCGGGCCTCGACCAGCTCGCGCGCGTCGGCTTCGACACGCTCGGACTGCAGACCTACCTCACGGCCGGCCCCAAGGAGTCGCGCGCCTGGACCATCCGCAAGGGCTGGAAGGCGCCGCAGGCGGCCGGCGTCATCCACACCGACTTCGAGAAGGGCTTCATCAAGGCCGAGGTCATCTCGTTCGACGACCTCGTCGACGCCGGCTCGGTCGCTGAGGCCCGCGCGCGCGGCAAGGCCCGCATGGAGGGCAAGGACTACGTCATGCAGGACGGCGACGTGGTGGAGTTCCGCTTCAACGTCTGACGCGGCATCCGCTCAGCGCGGAGCCGTCGATCGCCAGAGGGCGAGCAGCAGGGCGTTGAAGTCGGCGGCGGCGAGCTGGATCTCGTGTCCGGCGCCGGTCACCGTTCGGAGGTCGGCGCCGAGGTCGCGGGCGAGCCCGTCGCACATGGCCGTGAACGCCTCGTGATGGTCGCCGGAGACGACCACCGTGGGGAACGCCGCGTCGCGCACCTCGTCGACGGGGATCGCGCCCGACCACGGCTGACGCGCGCGGCGTAGCGCCGGGACCAGTGCGGTCAGGTCGCGCATGACGTCGGCCGGGATCTCGTCGACCGGCGATCCGACCAGTTCGAGGAACCCGTCGAGGAACTCGCGGTCGTCTCCCGGCGATACGAGCGCCTGCTCGATGTCGCGTCGCAGCCGTCGCACCGCCGGGTGCGCGGAGGCCGCGTCGAATGCCGGGGGTTCGGCGAGCACCAGGGAGCGCACCGCGTGCGGTCGTCGCGCCGCGGCGACCATCGCCACGAGCCCGCCGTAGGAGTGGCCGACGAGGTGGGCGCCGTCGCCGAGCAGCGCGGCCACGTCGTCGCCGTCGCTGAGGAAGTCCTCGCCGACGGCGCCGGGCTCGCCGGCGTACGCCCGTCGCGTCGGGATGACGAGTTCGTAGCCGTGATCGCCGAGCGGTCGCTGCGCCGCCCACTCGGCCGGTCCGGTCGCGAGCGACCCGTGGACGAGCACGACGCGCTCGCCGGAGCCCCACACCTCCACCGGGACCGCCGACATGCGGAGAGGGTACTCGCGCGTCCTGCCGCGGCTCAAGGCGTGGTCCGCTGGAGCGATGGGTTCCCCGATCGCGACCGATCCGTGATCTTCGGGGCGGGCGCGCCGTGCAAGACTCGGCGCAGTCGCGACACAGGCAGGGTGTGAGGATCGCCAGCACCGACGCCGCAGACGCCGATTCGACCCTGGGGGAGCCGATGCCCGACCGCGCCGAGCCGCAGCCGGTCGAGGACGGCACCGATGCGCTCGCGTGGTTCACGGACGTGGTGCGCGAGCACTCGACGGCGCTGGTGAAGTACTTCGCTCGCCGCGGACCCCGCCAGGACGCGGAAGATCTCACCGCCGAGGTGTTCGCGACCGCGTGGCGCCGGCGCGACGACGTGCCCCGCGAGGCCGTGCTGCCCTGGCTGTACCGCACGGCGGGCTTCACGCTCGCGAACCACCGCCGCAAGCTCGTCGACCTCCCCGTCGACGAGGTGCCCGACGCAGGTGACGCACGCGTGCGCACCGATCCCGAGCTCAGCGCCCTGTTCGACGACGAACTGCGCGGCGCGCTCATGAGCGTGGGCGAACGCGACCGGCGCATCCTCCTGCTGCACGCGTGGGAGGGCCTCGACGGCGAGGAGCTCGCGCAGGTGCTCGGCATCTCGCGGTCGGGCGCCGACGCCGCGCTCTCGAGGGCCCGCAAGCGCCTGCGCGAGGCGTGGGGCGAGCGGATGTCGTTCTAGCGACTCCTGCAAGGTTCGGCTCACGCGGCACACAGGCATGGGTGAGAGCGGATGCCACGGAAGGTGATCGACATGAACGACGACCAGCGCGACCCGATGGAACGGCTGCGCGCCGCGGACCCGGCTGCGGGCGTCGAGGCCCGTGACGGGTTCGCCGACGAGGTCGTGGCGCGGGCCGCGGCCGAGACGGGCGGATCGGCCCCCGTCGCCGACCTCACCGCGGAGCGGGCCCGCCGGCGACCGGCGCGGATGCCGGTGGCTGCGGCGGCCGCCGCGCTCGTCGTCGTCGGCGCGGTGGGGTACGGCATCGGCTCCGCCACCGCGGGTCCGGCCGTTCTCGCCGGGGGGGCCGCGCCGCCGATCTCCCTGCAGGGCCCGCCCGAGGGCGCGGCGACCGAGGGCGGCGCCATGCCCGAGATCGCGACCGGCGACCGGATGATGCCGGAGCCAGGCGCCCAGGGGATGAGCTGGCCATCATGGGGCGGCGGGCGCAACTCGTTCAGCGCGTCGGGACTCTCGACCTCGGGCGGAACGGCAGCGGCCTACGGGTACGACGCCCGCGCGGCATCCGATGCCGACACCGTCGCCGCGCTGGCGGGGGTCCTCGGTGTCGAGGGCACGCCGGAACTCGCGGACGGATCCTGGTCGGTCGGGCCGAAGGACGGCACCGGCCCCGCGCTCGGGGTCTCGCTCGACGGCACGCTCGGATTCTGGTACTCCGATCCGGCGAACAGCCCGTGGCAGTGCGGCGACGGCGCGGAGACCTGCGAGCCGGCCGGGGAGATCCCGAGCGAGCAGGCGGCGATCGACGCGCTGCGCTCCCTGATCGAGTCCACCGGGCGCGACGCCGCCGCGTTCGAGTTCGCCTCGGAGACGTGGGAGGGTGCCGTGACGCGCACGGCGCAGGCCTGGCCCGTCGTGGACGGCCAGCGGATCGACCAGGCCTGGGGCGTCGAGCTGTCGGACCGCGGCATCGTCAGCGCGTCCGGGATGCTCGCGGACCTCGTCGAACTCGGCGACTACCCCGTGGTGAGCGAGCAGGAGGCGTTCGAGCGGCTGTCCGACCCTCGGTTCGCGTCGACGATGATCGCGCTGCCCGCCGAGGCGCGCGACCTGCCCGTGACTGACATGCCGGAGTGGGTGCCGCCGACCGAGCCGCCCGCGGCACCGGAGCCCGGCGTCGCCGTGTCGTGGCCCGTGAACGACGTGGAGATCGTCGAGGCGCGGCTCGGGCTCGCGAGCCAGTGGCAGCCCGACGGCAGCGTCCTGGTGGTGCCGGCGTACGAGTTCACCGACGCCGACGGCGGCACGTGGTCGGTCATCGCGGTCGCGGAGTCGAGTCTCGACTTCTCCGTCGAGTGATCCTGTCGCTCGGCCGCGTGCCCGACTAGGGTCGAGGAATCCCGCGCCGACGCGGGGAAGTCAGGAGCCGGCCATGCACGACCACGTCTACCGCGTCACCGAGATCGTCGGAAGCTCCTCCGAGAGCCAGGACGCCGCCATCCGGAACGCCATCGCACGGGCGACCTCGACGCTCAGGAACGTCGACTGGTTCGAGGTGATCTCCACTCGCGGTCACGTCGAGGGCGGGAACATCGCGCACTTCCAGGTGACGCTGAAGGTCGGGTTCCGGCTCGACGACTGACCCTCGCGCTACGCCGTGCGGCGCTCGTCACGCAGGCGCGGCTCGGTGCGCAGGTGCGGCCGCAGGCCGGCCTTGTCGGCGTAGAACGCCCGGATCCGGTCCATGTCGGCCGGGACGTCGCCGGTCAGGTCGAACGTCGGTCCGAGGCCCGTGGTCATCGTGGTGCGGTCGACGAAGCCGAGGGTCACCGGAAGCCCGGTCTCCCGCGCGATGCGGTAGAACCCCGACTTCCAGTACTCGTTCGCCCCACGCGTGCCGTCCGGCGTGACGACGAGGCCGAACACCTCGCCGTCGCGGATCCGCTCGACGACCTCGCCGACGACGCGGCTGGGGTCGTCGCGATCGACCGGGATGCCGCCGATCCGGCGCATGATCGACCCGCGCCATCCGCGGAACAGGCTCTTCTTGCCGAGCCAGCGGATGTCGATGCCGTACCGCCAGGCGATGGCGAGCATGAGCACGAAATCCCAGTTCGACGTGTGCGGGGCGCCGATCAGCACCGACGGCCGGTCGGGAGCCGGCTCGCCCGCGAGCGTCCACCTGCTGCAGGCCCAGTAGACGCGGGAGATGAATCGTCGGAGCATCCGGCCACCGTACGCGACCTCGCATGCCGGGAACGGAATGTCCGGAACGTGCGCGGCGGTGCAGCGGGGTGCGAGCCGTGCGCGTCGGCCGGGGCGACCGTCGGTCCTCACAAGATGGGACAAGACGAGCGTGAGGCCGGCGCGCTAGCGTCAGGCGAGACCACGCGCCCGGACCCCGCGCGGCGGGACGATCGACCACTCGGGACCCGTTCCGCGACACGCCGTCCGCCCTCACGCGACGGCGGATGCCCGCTCCGTAATCTGATCGATTCAACACGAACGTTCTACGTGAACTTCACACTTTCGCCATCGCCCCCTACACTGCGATGACGAGCGTCGCGCGATTCCCCTTGCGCACGCTCGCTCCGGGGGGAGGCGAAGATGGCTGGTTGGGTCCGTGTTCGGGCGGTGACGGGGGTCGCCGCGGCGATCGCGCTGGTGTTCGGCACCGCCGTGCCGGCACAGGCGGAGGAGCCCGTCGCGGGGTCCGATCAGCAGGTGGTCGCGTCGACTCCACCGACGACCGAGCCGGCGCCCACGCCGGTTCCCACGACGCCGGCCCCGACGGTCTCCGGCCCGGTATCCGGCGCACCCGCGGAGACGACGTCGCCGAAGAAGCCCGGCGACTCGAGCGCGAAGACCACCGAGCAGACGACCCAGTCGTCCACCGGCAGCACGACCGAGCAGACCACCACCATGATGTCTGCGACGACGACGACGGCCGAGCCGGTCATCGAGGCCTTCGGTACCGGCGTGCACCGGCTCGCCGGCGCCGACCGGTACGAGACGGCCGTGGCCATCTCGAAGCGGTTCGCCGCGGGCGTCCCGGTCCTGTACGTGGCCACTGGCCTCAACTTCCCGGACGGTCTGACCGCCGCCGCCGCGGCGGCGAAGGCGGGCGGGCCGCTGCTCCTGACCCGCGGCGACGCCATCCCCGAGGTCGTGCGGGCCGAGATCGTCCGCCTGGCGCCCAAGCGCATCGTGGTCGCCGGCAGCGATGCCGTCATCACCCCGGCGGTCTACGACCAGCTCGCCGGCCTGACACCGCAGGTCAGCCGGTTCGGCGGGAACGATCGATACCAGACCGGCGAACTCGTCGTCGGCAGCGCCTTCACGAGCGCGACGGAAGCCTTCATCGCCACCGGCGCGGACTTCCCCGATGCGCTCGCGGCATCCGCTGCGGCCGGCGCGATCGGCGCACCGGTGTTCCTCGTCGAGGGTCTCGCGCAGTCCGCCCGATCCAGCACGATCACCGCGATGAAGTCGCTCGGCGTGCGCACGGTCCGCATCGCCGGCAGTGCGGGCGCGGTCAGCGAGGGCATCGCCAGGCAGCTCTCCTCCGAGGGCTTCACGGTACTCCGCCACGAGGGCGCCGATCGGTACCTCACCGCGACGGCGATCAACCAGGCCGTCTTCCGCAGCACGTCGTCGGCGGTCGGGAGCGCCTTCCTCGCGACGGGCATCGAATTCGCCGACGCGCTCTCGGGCGCCGCGCTCGCCGGCGCGCTCGGGTCGCCCCTGTATCTGACCCGGGCGACGTGCATCCCGTACCCGGCGTGGAACGCGCTCCGCGAGATGGCGCCGCCGGCCCGGGTGATCCTCGGCAGCACGGGCGTCGTCGGCGACGCCGTGGCGCAGAACACGGCGTGCGCGACCGACTGGGCGAAGCCCGCGAACGGGCGCATCACCAGCACGTTCGGACCTCGCGAGCCCATCTGCACGTCGGGCGGCTGCACGTCGTCGTTCCACGCGGGCGTCGACCTCGCGACCGGCTGCAACGCGCCGATCTACGCCGCCACGTCCGGCAAGGTGAGCACGGCCGGCTGGGTCGGCACCTACGGCAACTTCATCAAGATCGCGCATGCCTCGAGCATCGATACCGGATACGCGCACCTGGTCGACGGGGGCATACGCGTGAAGGTGGGCCAGACCGTCTCGGTCGGCCAGTTGATCGGGTACTCGGGAACGACGGGCGCCTCGACCGGATGCCACCTGCACTTCGAGGTGTACCAGAACGGCACCCGCATCGACCCCGTGCCGTTCCTCTCCGCACGAGGCGTGACGCTCGGGTGATCCTCGGCGCGGCGCCTCGATCGAGTCCGAGGCGCCGCGCCGTTCACGCAGCTCGGTCGTCTCCGGTCGGGCAGTGCAGGCGGGTCGGCGTCGTCGCGTCGCCGCGTTCGATGCGGTGCTCGGCCATGGACGCGCCGCACACCGGACAGGTGGGATCGGCCGGCGGGCGGTACGGCTCCTCCGGTCGGCCGATGCCGACCTCGGCGGGCCCCGCGAACGGGTACAGCACGCGGCTCACGCGCGCCCAGAAGCCAGGGACGTCGCGCCACGGGTTGGGCAGCTTCTGTTCGTGCACGAACAGTTAGTGTACTCGCTATTCTGGGAGCATGACCGATCCGCTCGAACTCGACCGCCAGCTCTGCTTCGCGCTCGCGGCCACGAGCCGCGAGGTGGTGCGGCTCTATCGGCCCTCGCTCGAGCCGCTCGGCATCACCCACCCGCAGTACCTCGTGCTGCTCGCGCTGTGGGAACGGAGCCCGCAGCGCCTGCGGGAGGTCGCCGAACGGCTCCACCTCGAACCCGCGACGGTGAGCCCCCTGATCGGCCGGCTCGAAGCGGCCGGCCTCGTGACCCGGTCGCGCAGCGCCGCCGACGAGCGCGCCGTGGACATCGCGCTGACCGACGAGGGCACGGCGTTGCGCGAACAGGCGCTCCGAGTCCCCGGCGAGGTCGTCGAGCGCCTCGGCTACTCGGTCGAGCGCCTCGAGCGGCTCCGTGACGAGCTCACCTCGCTGCTCGACGCCGCCCACGCCGTGAACTGACCGCGCGACCCGATCCGGCGCGCGATCCTGACTGCGTCAGCTCGCCGCCGCGACGCAGCGGACGTCCTGGATCCACCCGAAGTCGTAGGCGTCGTTGCCGAACACCACCGGCAACGCCTCGCCCGCGACCACGCCGGTCTCGGTGAGGGTCCGCGTCTCGTCGGCGGGAGCCCAGACGTCCTCGTCGTTGGTGAAGCCGAGCTCGATCTCGAGGGACGCGCAGTCCGCCTCGACGAAGAGCGCCCCCTCCCAGCACCCCTCGAGATGCTCGAGCCCGCACCGGCCGTCGTAGCGGCCGTCGGCGTACATCTCGAGCGCTGCGGGGAACGTGAAGTAGGTCTCGTCCGCCTCGAAGCGCTCCAGGTCGGCGGGCTCGTCGGCGGCCGCCGCGTCGTCGCCGGCGCCGGTGCTGCCGGCGTCGGTGCTGCCGGCGTCGCCGTCCGCGCGCGGGGCGGCGTCCTCCTCGGCGGCGACGCGGGCCTGCTCGAACGCGGTCGTCGCGAGCTGCGCCGCGCCGATCCCGGCCGCCGTCAGCACGGCGAGCAGTGCGACGGATCCGGCGACGATGCCGACGACCGCGCCGCGCGAGAGTCCGCGTCGTGCCGGCGCCGGCCCCGCGGCATCCGTCGACCCCGGCCCCGCGCCCCCGGCCGCGGACCCCGCCTCGCGGAGCAGGACCGCGCGCGCCTCGGCGAGGGTGGCCGCCCATGCTTCGGCCGAGGCGCGTCCCTCGGCATCCGGATACCGCGACGGATGGCGCTCCCACGACTCGCGGGCGAAGGCGTCCTCCACGATGGCGGGGGAGAGGGGGGCGACGGCGTCGAGGCGCAGCACCTGCCGCGCGATGTTCGGGTCCACAGCGTGGATCATACGGTGCGGAGCGGCCGGGTGCCCATGCCATGCGCGGACGACCCGTGTCAAGACCCTCCCCGGATCGCGATCCAGTGCATAGACATGAGTGCGCGGGCACCCGAAGCCCGTGACAGGCCGTCGGTCCGCGCACGAGTTCGACCGTGCACGCCCCGGAAGCGTCCGGGCGACCGGCGGCCTGACCGATTCCCCGCATCGGAAGGACCACCTTGGGCAACCTCATGCTCGGCCGCATCGTCCGGATCGACCTGCCGGACGACGTGCTCGCGCACGTCCACGCGGTGGTCATCGCGAAGCTGCGGGTGCGCGAGCCCGTGATCGTCGGCTGGATCGCCGAGGACGGCCACCACGACGAGGTCATGGTGAACCCCACCATGCCGATCCTCGTTCAATACGACAGCGACGAGGAGCCCCACCTCGACCGGCGCTGGATGAATCGCCTCATGATGGCGGCGAACGCGGTCCGCGGGCTGCAGCTCACGCCGGATCTCGTCGAGGCCCTGCGCGCCATCGACGGCGAGACGACGGATGCCGCGGAGTCGGCCGTCGGCCCGTCCTAGACCCTCCGGTCCACGTCGCGACGCATCCCGCCCCGTGAACCCGTGCGGATGTCGGCCCCCGGTGACACGATGGGGGAGTGCCGGAGATGCCCGAGGTCGAGGCGCTCGCCGGGTTCCTCCGCGAGCGCGCGGTCGGGCGTGCCGTCGCCTCGGTACGCGTGGCGGCGATCTCCGCGCTGAAGACGTTCGACCCGCCGCTCCAGGCGGTCGAGGGTCGAACCATCACCGCGGTCTCCCGGCACGGCAAGTTCCTCGACCTCGAGCTCGGCGCGGATGCCGACGCCGGAGCGGTCGACTCGCTGCACCTCGCCTTCCACCTCGCGCGCGCCGGGTGGTTGCGCTGGTACGACGAGGTGCCTGCGACCGTGCTCCGTCCGGGCAAGTCGCCGATCGCCCTGCGCGTCCGCCTCGATGACGGCTCCGGATTCGACCTGACCGAGGCCGGCACCAAGAAGTCGCTCGCGGCGTACGTGGTCCGCGATCCGGCGCAGGTGCCGGGCATCGCCCGGCTGGGTCCCGATCCCATGACCGAGGGGTTCGGCCCTGACGAGTTCGCCGCCCTGCTCGCCGGCCGGCGCACGCAGGTCAAGGGGCTGCTTCGCGACCAGTCCGTCCTCGCGGGCATCGGCAACGCGTACTCCGACGAGATCCTCCACGCCGCGAAGATGTCGCCGTACAAGCTCGCCGCGTCCCTCACGCCCGACGAGGTCGCGCGGCTCTACGCGGCGATGCGGGAGACCCTCGGTGAAGCCCTTGCCGAGGCATCCGGGCGGCCCGCCGCCGAATTGAAAGACGCGAAGCGCCGGCGCCTGCGCGTCCACGGCCGGACCGGCGAGGCCTGTCCGGTCTGCGGCGACACGATCCGACAGGTCGAGTTCCACGACTCGACGTTCCAGTACTGCCCCACCTGCCAGACGGGCGGCAAGCCGCTCGCGGATCGCGTGCGCTCCCGGCTGCTGAAGTAGGGCTGAGGGGATGCCGCGAGGCCGCTGATTCGGGCCCCGTTCCCAGCCGCACGGTGGTTCACTCGCCGCATGGCCCCGTTCGCGATGTTCCCGCTCGGCAGCGTGCTGTTCCCGCACATGCCGCTCGCGCTGCGCGTGTTCGAGGAGCGCTACCTCGTGATGATGTCGCGCGTGCTCGGCGCCCGCCCCGCCGAGTTCGGCGTCGTGCTCATCGAGAGCGGACGCGAGGCCGCCGGTGCGGAGGCCCAGCGACGCTTCCGCCACGGGACGGTCGCGGAGGTGACCGAGCTCGGCGAGACCGACGGGATGCTCGCGGTCCTCGCGCGAGGCGGTCGGCGCATCGAGGTCGTCGAGTGGCTCGACGACGATCCGCATCCCGCGGCCATCGTCCGCGACGTGCCCGAGCTCGAATGGGATACGTCGCTCGCCCCGCTCCTGGCGCAGGCCGAACTCGTCGTCCGGCGGACCATCGCCAGGGCGAGCGAGTTCGTGGAACTGCCGTGGGACGCCGACGTGGGACTCAGCGACGACCCCGTGGCATCCGCGTGGCAGCTCGCGGGGATCGCGCCCCTCACGCCGCTCGACCAGGTCCGGCTCCTCGGCTCGCGAAGCCTCCGCGACCTGCTCGTAGGCCTGATCGACCTCACCCACGGCGCGGGCGAGGTCCTCACCGCGGCCTGGACCGCCGAGGACGACCTCGACGCCGAGCTCGCCTCGCTGGGGGAGGGCCTCGCGACCGGAGAGGGGACGGCCCGGCCGAGCACCGGTACCGAAGCGGCCGAGACCGCCGACGACACCGACAGCACCGACAGCACCGACAGCACCGACAGCACCGACGCCACCGACGACCCCGAGGAGACGCACCCGTGACCGATCGATGGACCCGCGTGACCTGCCCCGATTGCGGTGCGACCGCCGCCGCGCTCGTGACCGTCGTCCCCACGATGGGCGACGCCGGCCTGGCCGTCAGTTCCTACCGATGCCCGAACGGATGCCGCCTCGACGACGTGCACGCCGGCGTCGACGAGGCGCTCGGCATCCGTCACGTGTTCGGATGACCGGGGTCCGGACCGTGGACTAGCGGCGCGGTTCGCCTTCGGACGGCGCGCGGTCGCCGCCGTCGAGGACATCCGGGTCCACGGCTTCCGCGCCGCGCGCGTGCTGATCGCGCTCGGCACGCAGCCGATCCGCATCGGAGCGGTGCTCGCGGCTGCGGTCGGCCAGGCGCTCGGCCTCGAGCTGCGCCTCCGCCGCCTTGGCCTGCGCGTCGCGGGCAGCGGCGTCCGCCTTCGCCGCGCGGACCTCGCGTTCGCGCGCGGCCTCTTCGACCTCGGCCGCTCGATCGCGCATCTCCGCGGCCTCGTGGCGCCGGCCCTCGACCTGCTTCTCGCGACGCCGGTTGGAGGTCGCGATCCACGCGATGACGGCGATGAGGGCGATCAGGGCGATCACGCCGACGACGATCCAGATGATGGTGCTGGTGTCCATCTCCACGGTTGTTCCACCTTCCCGTTCGGGCTCGAACACACTCAACCGCGGACGGGCCGTGACGTGAACGGGGTTGCGCGGCGTGCTCCGGCTGTGCTCAGGGCGTCGGCGAGTCGTCCCGGCCGCGCCGGCGGGCGTGCGCGCGGGCGAGGATGTCGGACACCTCGCGGTCCTCCGTCTGCCGGAAGTCGAGATAGTGCATGCCCACCGACATGAAGCCCGGCGGCGCCTCCAGGCAGACGGCCTCGTCCACCTCGGGGATGCCCTCGAGCGCCCGCGGCGAGGCCACGGGCACCGCCAGCACGACCCGCACTGCACCGCGCTCACGGGCGACCCGGCAGGCCACCCGGGCCGTCGCCCCGGTCGCGACGCCGTCGTCGACGACGACCGCGGTGCGTCCCGCGAGCGGGACCGGCGGCCGGTCTCCCCGGAAGCGCCGCACCCGGGCCGCGAGCTCGGCCCGCTCCCGGCGCTCGACACCGGCGAACTCCTCGGGAGTCACGCGGCCGAGGCCGACGACGTCCTCGTTCACGATCTCGGCATCCTCCTCGCCGACGGCGCCCATGGCGACCTCGGGTCGCGAGGGGAGCCCGAGCTTGCGGACCACGAGTACGTCGAGCGGAGCGCCGAGGACGCGGGCGACCTCGTCGGCGACCGGGACGCCGCCGCGTGGAAGCCCGAGCACGACGGCGTCGCCGAGGTCCAGCCGCGCGACCGATTCCGCGAGCCGGCGGCCCGCGTCACGCCGGTCGGCGAACCGGATCACGCTCCGGTCCCGTGCCCGGCTGCGCCGCCGTCGGCCGAGTTCGCCATTCGCTCATGTTCGCATATGCTGTCAGCACCCTTCCCCCTGAACGGGGGAACCCGTTCAGACTGGGATCGGCGCGCTCCCCCGCGCGGCCGTTCAACTTGGAGTGCCCCGTGGGACGTCACAGCGTCGCGGCTCCGGCGAAGGCGCCGAGCCGCCGATTCATCCTGTCCGTCGCTGCCGGCGTGGCGGTCATCGCCCTCGTCGCGTCCGGCGTCTACCTGTGGGTGGGCGGTCACCTGAACCCGCTCCTCGCGGCCGCCGACCAGCCGGCCTGCGACGAGCCGGAGCAGGTCGTCGTGGTCGCCGACACGTCGATCGCCAAGTCGGTGGCCCAGCTCGCCGAGGACTTCGACGCCGACCCGAAGCGATGCGTCGCGACCGAGGTGCGCGCGCAGGACTCGGCCGACACCGCGGCATCCGTCGCCGCCGGCACCGCCGACGCCGACGTCTGGATCCCCGACTCGACCGTGTGGATCGATCGCACGCGCGCGACGGCCACGTCGCTCGGCCTCGGCGCGCCGGTCCTCGAGGTCGGCGACTCCATCGTGTCGTCGCCCATCGTGTTCGCGGCGGCCGCGTCCGACGCCGAGGAGCTGGCGAAGGAGCCCGTGAGCTGGGCCCGCGTGCTGAGCGGCCAGCTCCCCGCGCTGCTGCCCGACCCCGAGGCATCCGCCGCGAGCCTCGCGAGCCTGTACGCGCTGAAGGGGCAGACCTCGCCCGACGACCCGCGCCAGTTCGCCGGTGCGATGATCGCGCTCAGCAAGTCGATCCCCGCGTCGACGGATGCCGCCATGGCCACCGTCACCTCGTCGTCCACGCCGATGATCACGCTCACCAGCGAAGCGCGGGTCGTGGCCCACAACGCCGATAAGTCGGCGGAGCCGCTCGTCGCGGCCTACCCCACCGAGGGCACCGTGGCGCTCGACTATCCCTTCGTCCGCATGGCGAAGGAGCGGACCGAGAACCTCGACGCGTTCCGCACGGCGCTCTCGAAGGCCGGCGACCATTTCGCCGAGGCGGGTTTCCGCGCCCCCGACGGCACCGGCGAGCTCGAGGCCCGCGGGGTGGCCGCGACCGCGCCGCCCGCGCAGGGCGAGCTCGACGGGGCCTCGCAGATCGAGATCCTGCGGTCGTGGGGTGTGCTCACCATGCGCGGTCGCATGCTCGCGGTGATCGACGTCTCCGGGTCGATGCAGGACCCCGCGGCGAACGGACTCCGTCGCATCGACGTGTTCCAGCAGGCCGCGATGGGAGCGGTCCAGAAGTTCTCGGGCGAGGCCGAGCTGGGCGTCTGGCTGTTCTCGACGGCCCGCAACGGCAACCTCGACTACGAGGACGT
The DNA here is from genome assembly GCF_031432295.1 of Agromyces indicus. Lineage (NCBI taxonomy): Bacteria > Bacillati > Actinomycetota > Actinomycetes > Micrococcales > Microbacteriaceae > Agromyces > Agromyces indicus. Next base: position 108,454 of record NZ_JAVKGS010000002.1, read on the forward strand.
GGCCCCGATCGCCCCGCTCGCCGATGCTGCGCACACGCAGCGCATCGCCGGGATCATCCAGTCCCTGCCCTCGCGACTGGGCGGCGCGACCGGCCTCTACGACACCACGCTCGACGCGGTGAAGCGCGTGCGCGAGACCTACGACCCCGAGAAGGTCAACTCGGTGCTCGTCATCACCGACGGCAAGAACGAGGACGAGAACGGCATCAGCCTCGAGCAGCTCCTCGCCGAGCTCGCGAAGATGGACGACCCCAACCAGCCGGTTCCGGTCATCATGATCGGCTTCGGACCCGACACCGACCTCCAGGCCATGCAGCAGATCGCCAAGGCGACCAAGGGCGGGGCGTACTCGGCGGCGCAGCCCGAGGATCTCGGCACGGTGCTGGTCGACGCCATCTCGCAGCGCACCTGCCGCCCCGACTGCGGCTGACGGCGAAGGCCGGCTGACGTCGTTCAGTGCGCGGCGGGCGCCTGGACCATGTCGGCCGGGCGACGGACCATCGTCGCGCCGACGATCGCGAAGACCGACACGATGGCGCCGACGAGGAACGCCGCACGCACTCCCGCGGCCTGCGCTGCGATCGCATCGGTGCCGCCCGCCTCGGCGGTGGCCGCCGAGGCGGTCATGACCGTGATGAACATCGCGGTGCCCGCCGCTCCGGCGACCTGCTGGAGCGTGCCCACGATGGCGGACCCGTGGGAGTACAAGCGCGGCTCGACCGAGCCGAGCGCGCTCGTGAACAGCGGGGTGAACATGAACGCGAGCGCCGTCGAGAGCGTCACGTGCGCGACGAGGACCATCCACGGGGGCGTCGTCTCGGTCACGAGCGTGAGCGACCACAGCACGCCGCTCACCACGATGCTGCCGGGCACGAGCAGCGGCGTGGGGCCCACCCGGTCGTAGAGGCGGCCCACCGTCGGGCCGAGCAGGCCCATGACGAGGCCGCCCGGCAGGACCAGGAGCCCGGTCGCGAGCGGCTCCAGGCCGAGCACGTCCTGGAGGTAGATGGGCAGGAGGATGATCGTGCCGAACAGCGCCGCCATCATCACCGCCATCATCGCGATCGACACCGCGAAGTTCCGGGTCCGGAAGGTGCGCAGGTCGAGCAGCGCTCGATCGGTGCGCTGCAGGGCGACCTGGCGCAGGATGAACGCGAGCACGCCGACGGCACCGATCGCGAGCGCGAGCCACATCGGCACGGCGTCGCCAGGCGCCCGACCGCTCACGACGCCGCCGACCAGGCTGAGCCCGTACACGAGGCCGCCGAAGCCGAACGCGGAGAGCACGACCGAGCCGAGGTCGATGGGGAAGACGCGCGTCTGGCCGACGTCGGTCACGCGCCGCAGGCCGATGACGAGCATCGCGACGGCGATCGGCAGGACCAGCCAGAACATGTACCGCCAGCCGAGCGAGTTGAGGATCAACCCGGAGATCGCCGGGCCGATGGCGGGCGCGACCGACATCACGATCGACACTCGGCCCATGATGCGGCCGCGATCGGACGGGGCCACGAGCGTCATGAGCGTGGTCATGAGCAGCGGCATCATGATCGCGGTGCCGGTCGCCTGCACGATGCGCGCGGCGAGGAGCACCTCGAAGCCCGGTGCGAGCGCGGCGAGCAGCGTGCCCGCCGAGAAGAGGCTCATCGCGGTGCCGAAGACGGGGCGGGTGCGGAACCGCTGCAGCAGGAACCCGGTGATCGGGATCACGACGGCCATCGTGAGCATGAAGGCGGTCGTGAGCCACTGGGCCGCGGTGAGCGTGACGCCGAGGTCGTCGACCAGTTCGGGGATCGCGACGCTCATGATCGTCTCGTTGAGGAACACGACGAACGTCGCCGCGAGCAGCAGCCAGATCACCCGCGTGTCGCGCGCCTCGCGATCGGCCGGCGAGGTCGGCGCCGTCGGCGTGGCGGGGTGCCGTGAGCCGGGCACCGCCTCCTCGGATCCGAGGGCGGCGTCGCCGGGCGGCATCGTGATCGAGCCGGTCTCGGGTGCGGTGCGTTCGGTCACGGGCGTCCTCGTCTGTCTCGATCGTGTGCGTCGTGTCGCCGGCCCGCGCCCATGCGGGGATGGCCACGGCGAACGCGAGATGCAACCGAGATCCGGAGGTGCGCTATTCCCGTTTCCGCCGAACCATGCGCATGCATGCGCCTCGTGGCGGAGGCGGGCCGGTCAGCGGACGATATCGCGGACCGCCGACACCGCGTCGGCGAGGGCGGAGGCGGCGCCGTCGACGTCGTCGTCGGTGGCGTCCGCACCGAACGAGAAGCGCACGGCCGTGCGCGCGAGGTCCGGATCGAACCCCATCGCGGTGAGCACGTGCGACGGCTCGTCGCTGCCGGCAGCGCACGCCGAGCCGCTCGAGACCACGACATCGCGACGTTCGAGCTCGAGCAGGACCGCCTCACCCGCGGTCCCGGGGAAGACGTAGGAGACCGTCCCCGCCAGACGGCGGTCGGGATGCCCGGTCGGCGTGGCCGTCGGCACCGTCGAGGCGACCCGGGCGCGGAACCGCTCCGTCAGCGCCGCCACGCGCGCCGCGGCATCCGCGCGGTCGGCCTCGGCGAGCCGCAGGGCCGTCGCGAACGCCACCGCGCCGGCCACGTTCTCGGTCCCGGACCGTCGGCCCCGCTCCTGGCCGCCGCCGTGCAGCACCGGCTCGAGCGGGAGGCGTCCGCGCACGACGAGCGCGCCCGTGCCCTTCGGCGCTCCGACCTTGTGCCCGGCGAGCGACAGCGCATCGACCCCGAGCGCCCCGATCGAGACCGGCAGCCAGCCGGCCGCCTGCACGGCGTCGGTGTGCATGACCGCCCCCGCCGCGTGCGCCGCGGCGGCCAGCTCGGCGACCGGATTGACGGTGCCCACCTCGTTGTTGGCGAGCTGCACCGACACCAGCGCGGTGTCGGGCCGGATGACGCGCTCGAGCGCCGCCGTCGTGACCATGCCCGTCGCATCGACCTCGACCTCGTCGACCTCGAACCCGTGCAGGCGGCGCAGGGCGTCCGCCGCCGCGATCACCGCCTCGTGCTCGACCGGCGAGACGACGACGTGTCGGCCGCGCGGATTCGCGAGCGCGAGCCCCTTCACGGCCAGGTTGTCGGCCTCGGTGCCGCCCGACGTGAACACCACGTCGCCAGGTCGGCAGCCGACCACCGCCGCGACTTCCTCGCGCGCCCACGCGAGCGCCCGCGCCGCCTCCTCGCCCAGGCCGTGCCGACTCGACGGGTTGCCGAACGCCCCCGTCAGGAACGGCCACATCGCCTCGACGGCCTCGCGGCGCACCGGGGTCGTGGCGGCGTGGTCGGCGAAGATCACGGCGACCCCTCGGCCGCGGCATCCGCCGGCTCGGCACCGCTCGCCTCGATCGCCACGTCGAGACCGAGGTCGAGCGCTCGCGCCGAGTGGGTGAGCGCGCCCACCGAGATCACGTCGACCCCGGTCGCCGCGATCGCCGCGACCGTGTCGAGGTTCACGCCCCCGGAGGCCTCGACGATCGCCCGGCCGGCGATGAGCTCGACGCCCGCCCGCAGGTCGTCGAGCGAGAAGTTGTCGAGCATGATCGTGTCGGCGCCGCCCGCGAGCACCGCCTCGATCTGGTCGACGCGGTCGACCTCGACCTCGAGATGGGCGGTGTGCGGCATCCGCTCGCGCGCCTCGCGCAGCGCCGCGGCGAGGTCGGCCCCGCCCGCGGTGAGCACGGCGAGGTGGTTGTCCTTCGCCATGACCGCGTCGGAGAGCGACCGGCGGTGGTTGCGCCCGCCGCCGTCGCGCACCGCCTGGCGTTCGAGGCTGCGCAGTCCCGGCGTCGTCTTCCGCGTGTCGACGATGCGCGCGCGCGTGCCCGCGACCGCTTCGACGTACCGCGCGGTGAGCGTGGCGACGCCCGACATCCGCTGCACGAGGTTCAGCGCGATGCGCTCGGCGCGCAGGATGCCGCGGGCCGGGCCCTGCACGCGCGCGAGCACGTCGCCCGCCGCGAACCGGTCGCCGTCGGCGGCGAGCACCTCGACCGCGATGCGCGGGTCGACCAGCCGGAACGTCGCCTCGACCACGCGCGCGCCGCTGAACACGCCCGGTTCGCGCGCGACCATCTCCGCGGTCGCGGTCGCCTGCTCGGGGATGAGCGTCTCGCCGGTGAGGTCGCCCCACGGCGCGTCCTCGTCGAGCGCCATCGTCACGATGCGCTCGATCTCGCGGGGTTCGGTCATCAGGCGGCCTGCCTCTCGAGTGCGGGGACGGGGGCGTCGCGACGCGTATGGGCGCCGACGCTCGCGGTGCGGGCGAGTGCCGCGGCGGCCGTGAGCCGGGCGAGGTCGAGCAGGTTGCGGTCCTCGGCGGTGCGGCGGTCGACGACGTCGGGGGCGCGCCAGGCGTCGAGGCGAGCGGATGCCGCGGCGAGCCCGGCCGCGTCCCGCTCCAGTCCGACGTGCTCCCACATGAGCGCCTGCAACGCCTCGCGAACGACCACGGCGGCGCCCTCGTGCGTGTCGAAGGAGTTCCGCTCCGACACGCCGCGGGCCGCGGCATCCGGCCCGGCGTGTCCCGTCGGATCTCCTGCAGCCGGTACGGACGCGGGAACGGCGGCCGCCGAAGCGAGGTCGCGCGCCGCGCGCTCGGCGAACACCGCGCCCTCGAGCAGGGAGTTCGAGGCGAGCCGATTCGCGCCGTGCACGCCCGTGCGGGCGACCTCGCCGACGGCCCAGAGGCCGGGCAGGCTCGTCCGCCCGTCGAGGTCGGTCGCGACGCCGCCCATCGCGTAGTGCGCCGCGGGGACCACGGGGACCGGCTCGCGGGACCAGTCGAAGCCCGCCGCGCGGCAGGCGGCGTCGATGCCGGGGAAGCGCCCCGCGAGTCGGTCGGCCCCGAGGTGCGTCGCGTCGAGGACGACGGGGGCGCCGCCCTGTTCGGCCATGCGACGCCACACGGCGCGCGCGACGACGTCGCGCGGCGCGAGCTCGCCGCGCGGGTCGACCTCGAGCAGGAACCGACGGCCCTCGGCGTCGCGCAGCACCGCGCCGTCGCCGCGCACGGCCTCGGAGATGAGGGGGGTGCCCGGGATCGCCAGCGCGGTCGGGTGGAACTGCACGAACTCGAGGTCGGCGACGACGGCGCCCGCGCGGGCCGCGGCGGCCACGCCGTCGCCCGTCGCCACGTCCGGATTCGTCGTATGCCGGTAGAGGCATCCGGCTCCGCCGGTCGCGAGCACGAGGGCGTCGGCCCGCAGCGTGACGACGGCGCCGCCGTTCACGGGCGACGCACCGCCCGCCCGACCCGCAGCGATCGCGCGGATCCCAACGACCCGACCGCCCTCGACGACGAGGTCGACGAGCGTCGTGTGCTCGAGCACGCGCAGCCCGCGTCGTCGCACCGTCCCGACGAGCGCCGCTTGGATCGCCGCACCCGTCGCATCCCCGCCGGCGTGCAGGATGCGTGCGCGCGTATGGGCCGCCTCGAGGCCGCGTGCGAGTCCGGAGTCGTCGCGATCGAACGCGACGCCGAAGCGGATGAGGTCGCGGATGCGCGCCGCGCCGTCGTCGGTGAGGACGCGCACCGCCTCCGAGTCGCCGAGCCCGGCGCCCGCGGCGAGCGTGTCCGCCGCGTGCCGCGCGGGAGCGTCGTCGGCGAAGATCGCCGCGGCGATGCCGCCCTGCGCCCAGCCGGTGGCCCCGTCGCCGAGGTCGGCCTTGGTCACGACGGTCACGTCGCATCCCGCCTCGGCGGCCCGGATCGCCGTCCACAGCCCGGCGATGCCGGAGCCGACGACGAGCACGCGGGTCATGTCAGGCTCCGACGGGCGCGGCCGCGGCATCCGTCGCCGCCGCGATGGTCGAGCCCGCGGGCACGGTGACGGATGCCGGCGGCTTCGCCGCGAGCATGCGCTCGAGGGCCACGCGGGCGGGCTCGGCGACGTCGTCGGCGACCTCGATGCGGTTGACGACGCGCCCGGCGACGAGCTCCTCGAGCACCCAGGCGAGGTAGCCGGGGTGGATGCGGTACATCGTCGAGCACGGGCACACCACCGGGTCGAGGCAGAAGATCGTGTGCTCCGGGTGCTCGGCGGCGAGGCGCTGCACGAGGTTGATCTCGGTGCCGATCGCGAAGGTCGAGCCGGCGGGCGCGGCCTGGATCGCCTTGACGATGAAGTCGGTCGAGCCTGCGGCATCCGCAGCGTCGACGACGGGCATCGGGCACTCGGGGTGCACGATGACCTGCACGCCGGGGTGGTCGCGCCGGGCCTGCTCGATCTGGTCGACGGTGAAGCGCTTGTGCACCGAGCAGAACCCGTGCCAGAGGATGACGCGGGCGTCCTGCAGTTCCTCCGCCGTGCTGCCGCCGAGCGGCTTGCGCGGGTTCCACATGGGCATGGCCTCGAGCGGCACGCCCATCGCCTTGGCCGTGTTGCGGCCGAGGTGCTGGTCGGGGAAGAACAGCACCCGCTGCCCGCGCTCGAACGCCCACTCGAGCACCGTGACCGCGTTCGACGAGGTGCACACGATGCCGCCGTTGCGGCCGACGAAGCCCTTGAGCGCGGCCGAGGAGTTCATGTACGTGACGGGGATGACGGGCACCCGGCCGGTCTCGTCGACGGCGGTCAGGTCGCCGTAGACCTCCTCGAGCTGCTCCCAGCACTCCTCGACGCTCGACGTGTCGGCCATGTCGGCCATCGAGCAGCCGGCGGCGAGGTTCGGCAGGATCACGGCCTGCTCGGGCCGGGAGAGCATGTCGGCGGTCTCGGCCATGAAGTGCACGCCGCAGAAGACGATCGCCTCGGCGTCAGGCTTCGACTTCGCGGCGTTGGCGAGCTGGAAGGAGTCGCCCGTGAAATCGGCGTGCTGCACGACCTCGTCGCGCTGGTAGAAGTGCCCGAGCACGACGACGCGGTCGCCGAGCGTCGCCTTCGCCGCGCGGACGCGCTCGTCGAGCTCGGCGGCGGACGCCTCGCGGTACTTGGCGGGCAGCGCGCCCTGGCGGGGTGCGCCGGCCGGGATCACGTCGCCCATGGACGAGCCCGGGCCGTATCCGGCCGGCCCGCGGTCGAACTCCCAGGGTCCGCGGGCGAGGTCGGGCGTGCAGGTCTCGCCGCGGGCTGCGCCGGTCGTGATCAGGCGGATGCTGCGGTCGACCGACGCCGCGTCGCGGATGCGCCGCTCGGCGTCGGCCGTCGTGACGGGAATGGTGGTGCTCATGGCGTGTCCTTGCTGTGCGTGCCGGGCCTGGGGGCGGGGGGTGCGGTGACGGATGCCGCGTGCTGCGGCGCCGCGGACGCCGGTGAGGGCGACGCCACGGGGGAGTGGGCGGGATCGAAGCGGTACAGGGCGGGCGGGCGGTGGCGCGTGCCGGCGAGGCGCTCACCGGTGTCGACGAGGGTGCCGGAGGCCTCCATGGTGCGGCGGAAGTTCGCGGCGTCGAGGCGCTTGCGGAGCACCGCCTCGTGCACGCCGCGCAGCTCGGCCATGGTGAAGGTCTCGCCGAGCAGCGCGTGGGCGATGCCCGAGTACTCGAGCTTCGTGCGGAGTCGGCGCAGGGCGTACTCGATGATCGCGGCGTGGTCGAAGGCGAGGTCGGGCAGGTCGTCCTCGTCGAACCAGCGCACGTTCTCGTCGGAGACCGCCCGCTCGACCTCGTCGGAGTGCACGAGCGCCCAGTACACGACCGAGACGACGCGCTCGCCGGGGGAGCGGTCGGGATCGCCGAACGTGTAGAGCTGCTCGAGGTAGCGCGGAGCGAGGCCCGTGGTCTCGTTGAGCGTGCGCGCGGCGGCCGCGTCGAGGGACTCGTGCACGGGCAGCCAGCCGCCGGGCAGCGCCCACCGGCCGAGGCCGGGCTCGCGCAGCCGGCGCACGAGCGGCACGCGGAGGCTCGGGCGCTCGACGCCGTCGCCGTCGGTCTCGGGCGAGAGGGCGAAGATGACCGTCGAGACGGCCAGGCGCGCCTGCGCGTCGTGCTGCGGCATCCGTTCACCCCTTCACCGTGGCCTTAGTGTCAAGATGACGCTAAGTACTGGCACCAGCTTACAGTCACCGTGACACGAACGCGAATCGGATGACGCCCGCCGCCCGGGAGCACGCAACGTGCGGCGGGTTGTAGACTGCGACGACAACCGCACATCGGGCCATCGACGCATCGCGGGAGAGCCGGCAGCCAACATCGCCGGCACCGAAGGAGCAAGCCTCCCCGCCAATCTCTCAGGTCGCATCACCGCGATGACCAGGCCACTCTGAAAAGCGGATGCCGCCTCCGGGCTGCCTCCCGCCGAAGGTGAAAGCAAGCTCCCCGGGGCGCGCGAAGCTCTCAGGCCCATGACAGAGGGGGAGTTCTCGAGCGGCGCACCGCCGCGCCATCGCGCGATATGGAGAACTCGTGACCGACGCAACCGGCACCACCGACCCCGGCACCGCCACCGAACGACGCAGCCCCCTCGACGAGGTGCACCGTGCGGCCGGTGCGTCCTTCACCGACTTCGCCGGCTGGCAGATGCCCGTGCGCTACTCCAGCGACCTCGCCGAGCACCGTGCCGTCCGCGAGCACGCCGGGCTGTTCGACCTGTCCCACATGGGCGAGATCCTCGTGGTCGGCCCCGAGGCCTCCGACGCCCTCGACTACGCCCTCGCCGGCAAGCTGTCGGCCATCGCCGAGGGCCAGGCGAAGTACTCGCTGCTGCTCGCGCGCGACGGCGGCGTCGTCGACGACCTCGTCGTGTACCGCACCGGCGAAGACCGCTACATGGTCGTCGCGAACGCGTCCAACCGCGAGGTCGTGGCCGAGGAGCTCCGAAACCGCACGTCGCCGTTCGAGTGCGAGGTGTTCGACGAGTCCGACGACGTCGCGCTCATCGCGCTGCAGGGTCCCGACGCGCTCGAGGTGCTGCAGGAGACCGAGGGCTTCGGCATCCAGGGTCCCGGCAACGACGACGAGGACTTCGACGCCGCACTCGAGGGCCTGAAGTACTACCGGGCGCTCGCCGCGGAGTTCGACGGCGAGCCCGTGCTCGTCGCCCGCACCGGGTACACGGGGGAGGACGGCTTCGAGCTGTACCTCTCGCCGGACCGCGCCGCGCGCCTCTGGGAGGCGCTGCGCGAGACCGGCGGTCCGCGCGTGGTGCCGTGCGGTCTCGCGAGCCGCGACACCCTGCGACTCGAGGCCGGCATGCCCCTCTACGGGCACGAGCTCTCGCGCGACATCCTCCCGGTGCAGGCCGGCCTCGGCCGCGTCGTGGCGCTGTCGAAGGAGGGCGACTTCGTCGGCCGCGCCGCGATCGAACAGGGTCCGGCCGACGGCGCGCCCGTGCTCGTGGGCCTCACCGCCGAGGGCCGCCGCGCCCCGCGCGCCGGCTACGAGGTGTACGACGGCGACGGCGACGACGCGCGCCGGGTCGGCGAGATCACCTCGGGCGCCCTGTCGCCCACGCTCGGCCACCCGGTGGCCATGGCGTTCGTGGCACCGGATGCCGCCGAGCCGGGCTCGCAGCTGTTCGTCGACGTGCGCGGCACGCGCATCGCGGCATCCGTCACCCCCCTTCCCTTCTACAAGCGCGGCGCCTGAGCCCCGCGCCACCGACCGCACCAGCACCGCAACCGGACCGCACGAGACCACGAGGAGCACCCCATGACCGACCGCACCGACCTGCAGTACACCGAAGAGCACGAGTGGGTGAAGGTCGACGGCGAGACCGTCACCATCGGCATCACCGACTACGCCGCCGAGAAGCTCGGCGACGTCGTCTACGTCGACCTGCCCGCCGCGGGCACCGCCATCACGTCGGGCACGGTCGTCGGCGAGATCGAGTCGACCAAGTCGGTCGGCGAGCTCTTCGCCCCCGTCGACGGCGAGGTCGTCGAGTCGAACCAGGCCGTGGTCGACTCGCCCGAGCTCGTCAACAGCGACCCGTTCGGCGAGGGATGGCTGCTCAAGGTGACCGCTGCGTCCCTGCCCAAGCTCCTCAGCCACGACGAGTACCGCGCCCTCACGGGCGAGTAGTCCGAACCCCGACCGAGGAAGACGATGACCGCCAGCACCTCACCGGCCTTCGATGTCGACGCCTTCGGGCGGCGCCACATCGGCACCACCCCCCGCGACCACGAGTGGATGCTCGCGGCGCTCGGCTACGACTCGCTCGACGCGCTCATGGACGCCGCCGTGCCGACCGCCATCCGCATGCAGGAGGTCGTCGACTCGGTGATCCCCGAGGCCGCGACCGAACGCGAGGCGTTGGCGGAGCTGCGCGCGCTCGCCGACCGGAACGCCGTGCGGACGTCGATGATCGGCCTCGGCTACTCGGGCACGATCACGCCCGCGGTCATCCAGCGGAACGTGCTCGAGAACCCGAGCTGGTACACGGCCTACACGCCGTACCAGCCGGAGATCTCGCAGGGGCGGCTCGAGGCCATCATCAACTTCCAGACGATGGTCGCCGACCTCACGGGTCTCGACACCGCCAACGGATCGATGCTCGACGAGGGCACCGCGGTCGTCGAGGGCATGCTGCTCGCGCGTCGCGCGTCGAAGTCGCGCTCGAACCGGTTCGTCGTCGACGCCGACGCGCTGCCCCAGACGCTCGCGCTGCTGCGTTCCCGGGCCGGTGCCGTGGGCATCGAGCTCGTCGAGGTCGAGCTCGACGAGACGACGGATGCCGCGGCGCTCGGCGAGCACTTCGGCCTCTTCGTGCAGTACCCGGGTGCCTCCGGGCGGGTCTGGGACCCGGCATCCGTCATCGCCGCCTCGAAGGAGCAGGGCGCGCTCGCCGTCGTCGCGGCCGACCTGCTCGCGATGGCGCTGCTCACGAGCCCCGGCGAGCTGGGGGCCGATGTCGCGGTCGGCACCTCGCAGCGCTTCGGCGTGCCGATGGGGTTCGGCGGCCCGCACGCCGGGTACATGGCCGTCCGCAAGGGGCTGGAGCGGCAGCTGCCCGGTCGCCTCGTGGGCGTGTCGCAGGATGCCGCGGGCCACCCCGCGTACCGGCTCAGCCTCCAGGCGCGCGAGCAGCACATCCGCCGCGAGAAGGCGACGTCGAACATCTGCACGGCCCAGGTGCTGCTCGCGGTGATGGCGTCGATGTACGCCGTGTACCACGGGCCGCGCGGCATCCGCCACATCGCCGTGACCACCGCGGCGAAGGCGGGATCGCTCGCCGACGCGCTGCGCGCCGCCGGGCTCGAGCCCGTGCACGCGTCGTTCTTCGACACGGTGCGCGTGCGCGTGCCCGGTCGCGCCGCCGAGATCGTCGCGGCCGCGCGCGAGGCCGGCGTGCACCTCTGGCAGGGCGACGACGACACCGTGCACGTGGCCGTCGACGAGACCACGACGGCCGCCGAGCTCGGTGCCGTCGCGCGGGCGTTCGGGGCGACGGATGGCGCGTTCGACGACGCCGTGCGCGAGCTGCCGTCGAGCCTGCCCGAGGCCCTGCGCCGCACCTCGTCGTACCTCGAGCACCCGGTGTTCAACACGCACCAGTCCGAGACGCAGATGATGCGGTACCTCAAGACCCTCGCCGACCGCGACTACGCGCTCGACCGCGGCATGATCCCGCTCGGCTCGTGCACGATGAAGCTCAACGCCGCGACCGAGATGCAGGCCGTGACCTGGCCCGAGTTCGCGAACCTGCACCCGTTCGCGCCCGAGGCCGACGTCGACGGCTCGCTCGAGCTCATCTCGCAGCTCGAGGGGTGGCTCGCCGAGGTCACCGGCTACGACACCGTCTCGCTGCAGCCCAACGCGGGCAGCCAGGGCGAGCTCGCGGGCCTGCTCGCGATCCGCGGCTACCACCTCGCCAACGGCGACGCCGAGCGCGACGTATGCCTCATCCCGTCGAGCGCGCACGGCACGAACGCGGCCTCCGCGGTCCTCGCGGGCATGCGCGTGGTCGTCGTCGCGTGCGACGAGCTCGGCAACGTCGACCTCGGCGACCTGCGCGCGAAGATCGCCGACCACGCCGACCGCATCGCCGCGCTCATGATCACGTACCCGTCGACGCACGGCGTCTACGAGCACGACGTGAAGGACATCACGAAGGCCGTGCACGACGCGGGCGGGCAGGTGTACATCGACGGGGCGAACCTCAACGCGCTGCTCGGCTTCGCGCGCTTCGGCGACGTCGGCGGCGACGTGTCGCACCTCAACCTGCACAAGACGTTCTGCATCCCGCACGGCGGCGGCGGGCCGGGCGTGGGCCCGGTCGCGGCGAAGACGCATCTCGCGCCGCACCTGCCCGGCCACCCCCTGGCCCAGCGCAACGCGCACGCGGGCGGGGTGTCGCACGACGGCGGTCCGGTCTCGGCGGCGCCGTACGGGAGCCCGTCGATCCTCCCGATCTCGTGGGCGTACGTGCGCATGATGGGCGCCGAGGGGCTCAAGCAGGCCACCGCGACCGCGGTGCTCGCGGCGAACTACGTCGCCACGCGCCTTCGCGACCACTTCCCGGTGCTGTACACCGGCGAGAACGGCCTGGTCGCGCACGAGTGCATCCTCGACCTGCGGCCCCTCACCGCCGAGACCGGCGTGACGGTCGACGACGTCGCCAAGCGGCTCATCGACTACGGCTTCCACGCGCCGACGATGTCGTTCCCGGTCGCGGGCACGCTCATGGTCGAGCCGACCGAGTCGGAGGACCTCGCCGAGCTCGACCGGTTCATCGAGGCGATGATCCAGATCAAGGCCGAGGCGGATGCCGTCGGGCGCGGCGAGTGGCCCGCCGACGACAACCCGCTGCGGAACGCCCCGCACACGGCGGAATCGGTCATCGCGGGGGAGTGGACCCACCCGTACACGCGCGAGCAGGCGGTCTACCCCGTCCACTCGCTCGTGCGCAACAAGTACTGGGCGCCCGTGCGCCGCATCGACCAGGCGTACGGCGACCGCAACCTCGTGTGCGCCTGCCCGCCCATCGAGGCATTCGCGTAGGCGTCACGCGCTCGCCGGGCGCGGCGCCACGTGGCGTCCGCGCTCGGTGGGCTCGGGGCGAGCGGATGCCGCGACCAGTGCGCTGCGGCGCGCGAGGACCCGCCGCTCCGCGGCGCGCACCTCCTCCTCGTCGTCGAAGCGTCGTCGGGTGCGTCGTGCGGCGACGCCGGCGGCTGCGAGCGCGTGTGCGAGGTCCATGGCCGATCCCTTCCGTCCGACCGCGCGCGGCGGTCCGAGGATCAGGGTGGTCGCGACCGCCTGCCGCCGGATCCGGACGGTCCCTCGAGCGACCCCCGGGAGTACACTGAGGATCTCTCGCACAATGGGGGTGCGCATGGTCCCGATCGATCTCGTCGCCGCGGTCGCGACGGTCGCCTTCGCCGGTGTCATGGTGGGTTGCACGCTCGCCGGATCCGGGTCGCTCGGACTGCAGCAGCGTGCAGGGCTGGTCGAGCGCCGCAATCCCGCGCTCGCCGAGGCACTGCGGCGCGCGGAGACCATGGGCGACTTCACCCGGGGGTTCGCGACCGGCCCCGAGGCGTTCTCGGCGGTCTGCACGCCGAGCCGGCGCAGCTGGATGGACGGGGCCCGCGTCCGTTCCGCGGACGCCGACCTGCGCGTCGAGCCGCCCGAGGAGGCGCTGCCGCCCATGCCGGCCACCGTCGTGGCCCTCGCGCGGGGCCGTCACGTCGCGGAGACGTCGCGGCCGCGGCATCCGTCGGCGCCGCCGGTGGCGCCTGCGGCCCGACCGCCGGTTCAGTCGGCCGGCGGAGCGAACAGCTCGGGCCACCAGCCGAGCGCCAGCGGGTAGCCGACGAACGACACGATGTCCAGGATCCAGTGGGCCACCACGAGCGGCATCGTGCGGCCCCAGCGGAGGTAGGCCCAGCCGAACACGACGCCCATGACGGCATTGCCGACGAACGCGCCGAAGCCCTGGTAGAGGTGGTACGTGCCGCGCAGGAGCGCGCTCGAGAGGATCGTCGCCCACGGCCCCACCCCCAGCTCGCGCAGGCGCGTGAAGAGGTAGCCGACTGCGATGACCTCCTCGACGAGCGCGGCCTTCAGCGCCGCGAGCACGAGGATCGGCACGGTCCACCAGTACGCGTCGAGCGACTGCGGCACGACCGCGACCGTGAACCCCAGGGCGCGACCCGCCGCGTACAGCGCGAGGCCGGGCACGCCGATGACCGCCGCGAGCAGCAGTCCGGATGCGGCGTCCCGCCCCGGTCGCGTGAAGTCCAGGCCGATCCGCCGGAACGGGTCGCGGCCCGGTAGCCACAGCAGGTAGAGGACGAGCGCCACCACGGCCACGCCGAAGATCACGTCGAGGAACTGGTAGGTGAAGTCGAGCCACTCGCGCGCCGCGCGCGACTGGTTGATCGCGGCCGACTGCTGGCCCAGCGGGCGCTCATCGGTCAGGCGCGCGACGATCGAGACGATGGAGTAGACCGCCGAAGCGCCGAGCGAGAGGGCCAGGACGATCGCGATCTCGAGCCGCAGGCGCCGCGACGGGGACATGCGGCAATCCTCGCACGACGCCGCGCTACGCAAGAATCGTGCGTTCGGCCGCGCTCATCTGAGCAGACCGGCCGTCCTAGATTGCGCCTCGGTAACGGTTCCGCCATCGGGTTTGCCTGACTGGGACGCGCTTATAGTCTCGATTCACCTACCAGCGCCCCCAGACCCGACCTTCGAGTCCTACCGACGCGAATCGTGCTGTCGTGCGCTCATCTCACAGGAGGAACATTGAAGATCAAGAGAATCGGCGTCGCAGCCATTGCTCTTGCGGCGGCCGGCGCGCTCGCGCTCTCCGGCTGCTCGACCAGCAACGAGCCCGCGGCACCCGAGGGTGACTCGTCCGCGATCATCACCACCAACGGCTCCGAGCCGCAGAACCCGCTGATCCCGACGAACACGAACGAGACCGGCGGCGGCAAGATCCTCGACTCCATCTTCGCGGGTCTGATCTACTACGACGCCGAGGGCAAGCCGGTCAACGACATGGCCGAGTCCATCGAGACCGAGGACTCGCAGACCTACACGATCACGATCAAGGAGGGCCAGGAGTTCACCAACGGTGAGCCCGTCACGGCCGAGTCCTTCGTGAAGGCGTGGAACTACGGCGCTGCGCTCGACAACGCGCAGCTCTCGAGCTACTTCTTCGAGTCCATCGAGGGCTTCTCCTACGACGAGAACGTCGAGGAGATGTCGGGCCTCGAGGTCGTCGACGAGCGCACCTTCGAGGTGACCCTCAAGCAGCCGGAGTCGGACTTCCCGCTCCGACTGGGCTACTCGGCGTACTACCCGCTGCCCGAGGCGGCGTGGGAGGACCTCGAGGCGTTCGGTGAGAACCCGATCGGCAACGGCCCGTACAAGCTGGCCGAAGAGGGCGCCTGGAAGCACAACGAGCGCATCGACCTCGTGAAGAACGAGGACTACCAGGGTGGCCGCCAGGCTGCCAACGGTGGTCTCGAGATCATCTTCTACGCGACGCAGGACGCGGCCTACGCCGACCTGCAGGGTGGCAACCTCGACATCATCGACGCCATCCCGGACAGCGCGCTCGCCACCTACGAGGACGAGTTCGGCGACCGCTCCGTCAGCCAGGCCGCGGCGATCTTCCAGTCGTTCGTCGTCCCGGACCGCCTCCCGCACTTCGGCGGCGAAGAGGGCAAGCTCCGTCGCGCGGCGATCTCGCACGCGATCAACCGCGAGGAGATCACCGACGTGATCTTCTCGGGCACCCGCACCCCGGCGAAGGACTTCACCTCGCCCGTCATCGACGGCTACTCGGAGGACATCCCGGGTGCCGAGGTCCTCGAGTACGACCCCGAGCGCGCGGTCGAGCTCTGGGAAGAGGCCAACGCCCTCAGCCCGTGGGAGGGTTCGTTCCAGATCGGCTACAACGCCGACGGTGGCCACCAGGCCTGGGTCGACGCAGTCGCCAACCAGATCAAGAACGAGCTCGGCATCGACGCGACGGGTGCTCCGTACCCGACCTTCGCGGAGTTCCGCACCTCGATCACCGACCGTGCCATCCAGACCGCGTTCCGCACCGGTTGGCAGGCCGACTACCCGTCGCTGTCGAACTTCCTCGCGCCGCTCTACCAGACCGGTGCCGGCTCGAACGACGGTGACTACTCGAACCCCGAGTTCGACCAGCTGATGGCCGACGGCCTCGGTGCGACCGATGTCGAAGAGGGCATCGAGAAGTTCCAGCAGGCGCAGGAGATCCTCTTCGAGGACCTCCCCGCGATCCCGCTCTGGTACTCGACCGTCAACGGCGCGTGGGGTGAGCAGGTGGAGAACGTCGAGTTCGGCTGGAACTCGGTGCCCCTGTACTACCAGGTGACCAAGAGCGAGGAGTAATTCTCGATCATGGTGTGAGGGGGTTTAGACTCTCTGACGCCCGTGGGGCGGCGGTCATTCGGATCGCCGCCCCACTCCCACGTATCCGGGGTGCAGCCAGAGCGCGTAACATCGTGTGGTCGCACTCCACAACGGTGAGGTTTCTTCAACAATGTCAACACACGCAGAGCGCGGGGCCTGATCCATGGCCGGCTACATCCTGCGCCGACTGCTGCAGGCGATCCCTGTGCTGCTCGGCACCACGTTCTTGATCTACTTCATGGTCTTCGCCATGCCGGGCGACCCGATCGTCGCCCTGTTCGGCGAGAAGACCCCGCCGCCCCAGGTGCTCGAGGCGGTGCGCGAACGGTACAACCTCGACAAGCCGTTCATCGTCCAGTACCTGCTCTTCCTCGGCGGCATCTTCCAGGGCGACCTCGGCATCTCCTTCTCGGGCGAGCCCGTGAGCGACATCCTGGCTCGCACGTTCCCCGTGACGCTGCGCCTCGCGCTGCTCTCGACCCTGTTCCTCATGGTCGGCGGCATCCTCATCGGCCTCATCTCGGGCCTGCGCAAGGGCGGCATCTTCGATGCCAGCGCGCTCGTCGTCAGCCTCATCCTGATCTCGCTGCCGATCTTCGTCATCGGCTTCGTCGCGCAGTTCGTCTTCGCCATCCAGCTGGGCTGGTTCCGGACCACCGTCGGTCCCGGGGCGCCCTGGGGCGACCTCGTGCTGCCGGCGATCGTGCTCGCGGCCGGCAGCTTCGCACAGATCGTCCGACTGACAAGGTCGTCGGTCATCGAGACGGACGGCCAGGACTTCGTTCGCACCGCCGCGAGCAAGGGCCTGTCGCGTCGCCGCATCGTTCCGGTGCACATCCTGCGCAACTCGCTCATCCCCGTCGTGACCTACCTCGCCGTCGACTTCGGCGTGCTCATGGTCGGCGCGACGGTCACGGAGGGCATCTTCAACGTGCCGGGCGTGGGCAACACGCTCTACCAGGCGATCATCCGAGGAGAGGGACCGACCGTCGTCTCCTTCGTGACCGTCATGGTGCTGATCTACCTCGTCGTCAACCTGCTGGTGGATCTGCTGTACGCCGTTCTCGACCCGAGGATCCGCTATGCCAAGTAACACCCGCCCCAGCCAGGCGCACTACGTCGCGCCGATCGAGGAGACGCCCCTCGTCGCCATCGACTCCGTCAAGGCCGAGGGCAAGCCCTCGAACCTCTGGACCGATGCGTGGCGCGACCTCCGCAAGCGCCCGATGTTCTGGATCTCCGCGGTCATGATCGCGATCCTCGTGATCGTCGCGCTGTTCCCGACGCTCTTCACGAGCGTGGACCCCCGGTACTGCCAGCTCTCGCTCAGCAACCAGGGTCCCGGTGGCGACAGCCTCCTCGGCTACAACCGCCAGGGCTGCGACATCTTCTCGCGGATCATCCACGGCACGTCGACGTCGCTCGCGGTGGGCCTCATCGTGTCGTTCCTGGTCGCCCTGCTCGGCGTGATCTTCGGCGCGTTCTCCGGGTTCTACGGCGGATGGCTCGACGCGGTGCTCTCGCGCATCGGCGACATCTTCTTCTCGATCCCCTACATCCTCGCGGCGGTCGTCGTGATGTCGGTGTTCTCGCAGTACGCCAACGTCTGGACCATCTCGCTGGCGATCGGCGCGTTCGCCTGGCCCGCCACGGCCCGTGTGCTCCGCGCGGAGATCCTCCGCGTGAAGAACGCGGACTTCGTGATGGCCGCGACGGCGCTCGGCGTCTCGCGGTTCCGCATCCTGCTCCGTCACGTCCTGCCCAACTCGATCGCGCCCGTGCTCGTCATCACGACGATCTCGCTCGCGTCGGCGATCGTGGCCGAAGCGACCCTGTCGTTCCTCGGCGTCGGGCTCCCGTCGACGACCATGTCGTGGGGCAACGACATCAGCCAGGCCCAGGTCGACCTGCGGACCAACCCGCAGACCCTGATCCTCCCCTCCATCGCGCTGTCGGTGACCGTGCTGAGCTTCATCATGCTCGGCGAGGTCATCCGCGACGCGCTCGACCCGAAGGCGAGGGCGCAGCGATGACCTCGACCGTGAACGGATCCGACGTGCAGCAGTCCACCTCCGGCGCCGAGGAGCGCCCGATCCTCGAGGTCAAGGACCTCGAGGTCGCCTTCAACACGCAGGAGGGCAAGGTCACCGCCGTCGACGGCGTGAGCTTCACCCTCTACCGCGGCCAGAGCCTCGCCATCGTCGGCGAGTCCGGCTCGGGCAAGTCGACGACCGCACACGCGATCATCAACCTGCTCCCCGGCACCGGGCACATCGCCGGCGGCCAGATCCTGCTCGACGGGCAGGACCTCGCGAAGACGTCGCAGCGCGACATGGAGTCGATCCGCGGTCGCAAGATCGGCTTCGTCCCGCAGGACCCGATGTCGAACCTCAACCCGGTGTGGTCCATCGGCTTCCAGGTCGAGGAGGCGATCCGCGCGAACGGCATCGCCACCGGCCGCAAGGAGGTCAAGGCCCGCGCGATCGAGGTGCTCAAGCAGGCCGGCCTGCAGGACGCCGACCGGCGCCTGAAGCAGTTCCCGCACCAGTTCTCGGGCGGTATGCGCCAGCGCGTGCTCATCGGCATGGGCCTCGCGGCCGACCCGCAGCTGCTGATCGCCGACGAGCCGACCTCGGCGCTCGACGTCACGGTGCAGCGCGTCATCCTCGATCACCTCGAGTCGCTGACGCGCGAGCTGGGCACGACGCTGCTGTTCATCACGCACGACCTCGGCCTGGCGGCCGAGCGCGCCGAGCAGCTCGTCGTCATGTACAAGGGCAAGGTCGTCGAGTCGGGCCCGTCGTTGCAGATCCTGCAGAACCCGCAGCACCCGTACACACAGCGACTCGTCGCCGCAGCGCCGAGCCTCGCCTCGCGCCGCATCCAGGCGACGGGCAGCGTGAGCGCGGCCGAGGCCTCGATGTCCGAGGACGCCGCGTCCGCCGCGGGCGACGCGATCGACCTCATCGCCACGGCCGAGGCCCGGCACGAGGCCGTCGAGGCCGCCGCGTCGAAGGCGCCGGCCATCGTGGTCGAGAACCTGACCAAGGTCTTCAAGATCCGCGGGTCGGGCGAGTTCACCGCGGTCGACGACGTCTCGTTCCAAATCCCCAAGGGCACCACCATGGCGCTCGTGGGCGAGTCCGGATCGGGCAAGTCGACGGTGGCGAAGATGCTCCTCAAGCTCGAGGATGCCACGAGCGGCAAGATCATCGTCGGCGGCAAGGACCTCGAGAAGGTCAGCCGGTCGGAGCTGTTCGAACTCCGCAGCCGCATGCAGCCGGTGTTCCAGGACCCGTACGGTTCGCTCAACCCGCTCCGCAACATCGGCAACACGATCGCCGAGCCGCTCTACACGCACAAGGTCGGCGACGCCGCGTCGCGCCGGGCCCGCGTGCTCGAGCTGCTCGACCAGGTGTCGCTGCCGCGCACGCTCGTCGGTCGCTACCCGAACGAGCTGTCGGGCGGCCAGCGCCAGCGCATCGCCATCGCGCGCGCGCTCGCGCTGAAGCCCGAGATCGTGGTGCTCGACGAGGCCGTCTCCGCGCTCGACGTGCTCGTGCAGGCCCAGATCCTGCGCCTGCTCGCCGACCTGCAGGCCGAGCTCGACCTCACGTACCTCTTCATCACGCACGACCTCGCGGTCGTGCGCGTCATCGCCGACCACGTCGCGGTGATGCAGAAGGGCCGCATCGTGGAGTCGGCGACGACCGACGAGGTCTTCGACAACCCCAAGGAGCAGTACACCAAGGACCTGCTCGCGGCCATCCCGGGCGCGAACCTCAAGCTCGGCGCCTGACGCCGAGGGTCTGAACCGCCGGACGCCCGGCATCCGCCAGACGGATGCCGGGCGTCCGCCGTTCCGGCGACAGGGTAGGCTGGTCTGGCGCGATCCGTGCCGCTCGGCCCACCGCGCTCCCACCGACCCCATCCAGCGCCTTCCGCGCTGCCGATCCGCGCCCCGGAGCCCACGGCGACCGGCGGCCACGCGAGGACCAACCATGGCCAAGGCCACCCGCAACGACCTGCGCAACGTCGCGATCGTCGCCCACGTCGACCACGGCAAGACGACCCTCGTCGACGCCATGCTCAAGCAGACCCACTCGTTCGCCGAGCACGCGCACGTCGACGAGCGGGCGATGGACTCCAACGAGCTCGAGCGCGAGAAGGGCATCACGATCCTCGCCAAGAACACGGCGGTGGAGTACAACGGACGCCACGCGGCATCCGGCCCGGTCACGATCAACGTGATCGACACCCCGGGGCACGCCGACTTCGGCGGCGAGGTCGAGCGCGGCCTGTCGATGGTCGACGGCGTCGTCCTGCTCGTCGACGCGAGCGAGGGGCCGCTGCCGCAGACGCGGTTCGTGCTGCGCAAGGCGCTCGAGGCGCGCCTGCCCGTCATCCTGCTCGTCAACAAGACCGACCGGCCGGACGCACGCATCGACGAGGTCGTCGCCGAGAGCCAGGACCTGCTCCTCGGCCTCGCCTCCGACCTCGCCGACGACGTGCCCGACCTCGACCTCGACGCCATCCTCGACGTGCCCGTGGTCTACGCGTCGGGCAAGGCGGGCCGGGCGTCGACCACCAAGCCCGCGGATGGCTCGCTGCCGGACAGCGACGACCTCGAGCCGCTGTTCGAGGCGATCCTGACCCACATCCCGGCGCCGACGTACGACGACGAGGCGCCGCTGCAGGCCTGGGTGACGAACCTCGACGCGTCGCCGTTCCTCGGCCGCCTCGCGCTGCTCCGCGTGTTCAACGGCACCATCCGCAAGGGGCAGACGGTCGCGTGGGTGCGCCACGACGGCTCGCACTCGAACGTGCGCATCACCGAACTGCTGAAGACGAAGGCGCTCGAGCGCCACCCGGCCGAGGAGGCCGGTCCCGGCGACATCATCGCGGTCGCCGGCATCGACGAGATCACCATCGGCGAGACGCTCGCCGACCCGGAGGACGTGCGGCCGCTCCCGGCCATCTCGGTCGACGACCCCGCCATCTCGATGACGATCGGCACCAACACCTCCCCGCTCGTGGGCAAGGTGAAGGGCCACAAGCTCACGGCGCGCATGGTCAAGGACCGCCTCGACCGCGAGCTCATCGGCAACGTCTCGCTGAAGGTCCTCGACATCGGCAAGCCCGACGCCTGGGAGGTGCAGGGCCGCGGTGAGCTGGCGCTCGCCATCCTGGTCGAGCAGATGCGCCGCGAGGGCTTCGAGCTCACCGTCGGCAAGCCGCAGGTGGTCACGAAGACCGTCGACGGCAAGGTGCACGAGCCGTACGAGCACCTGACGATCGATGCGCCGGAGGAGTACCTCGGCGCGATCACCCAGCTCCTCGCCGCGCGCAAGGGACGCATGGACGGCATGTCGAACCACGGCACCGGCTGGGTGCGCATGGAGTTCGTCGTCCCGAGCCGCGGGCTCATCGGCTTCCGCACCGAATTCCTCACGATCACGCGCGGCACGGGCATCGCCAACGCGATCTCGCACGGGTACGACGAGTGGGCGGGCACGATCACGACGCGCAACAACGGCTCGATCGTCGCCGACCGGGCCGGCGTGGTGACGCCGTTCGCGATCATCGCGCTGCAGGAGCGCATGACCTTCTTCGTGAACCCCACCGAGGAGGTCTACGAGGGCATGGTCATCGGCGAGAACTCGCGCAACGACGACATGGACGTGAACATCACCAAGGAGAAGAAGCTCACGAACATGCGTTCGTCGACGGCCGACACGTTCGAGTCGATGACGCCGTCCCGCCAGCTCACGCTGGAGGAGTGCCTCGAGTTCGCCCGCGAGGACGAGTGCGTCGAGGTCACGCCCGAGAAGGTGCGCATCCGCAAGGTGGAACTCGACGCGACGGCACGTGCTCGTGCTGCCTCGCGCCTCAAGAAGCAGGGCTGAGCCGGCGGTCCGAGCGGATGCCGCGGGCCTCCGCCTGCGGCATCCGCTCGCCCGGTTGATGAAGTTCACAGAAACGGGGTCGTATGGTTGTCGGGTTCTTCGAAACCCGATACGCCAGT
Source organism: Agromyces indicus (assembly GCF_031432295.1). Lineage (NCBI taxonomy): Bacteria > Bacillati > Actinomycetota > Actinomycetes > Micrococcales > Microbacteriaceae > Agromyces > Agromyces indicus. The sequence continues at coordinate 130,772 of NZ_JAVKGS010000002.1, forward strand.
TACGCAATTGTTACGTACGAAACCCCCCCTTGTGACTTCATGACCCATCGCCCCCATGGCCGCCGCGCGGCCGCACGCCCCCGCCCCGCCCTCCTCCCGCGACGCGACCGCGCCCCCCGAGCGCGTCGCAGCGGCACCGCCCCCGTCCGGTCCGCGATGTCGCTCGCCGCGATGTCCCTCGCCGGCGGCATGCTGCTCGCGACGAGCGTTCCCGCGCTCGCCGTGTCCGCCACCGACACCGAGGTCCGCGCCTCGGTGTACGCCCCCGAGAGCGGCGCCGTCTCGGAGCGTTCCCAGACGCTCGAAGTGAGCGCCGAGGCCACCCTGCAGCCGATCGACATCGGCGAGTGGGATGTCGAGGCCGCTCCGCCGCCCATCGAGTCGAGCGTCGCCGGTGTCGGCGACGTGTCGCTGCTCGAGTCGCCGCGCATCGTCTGGCCCGTCGACCCCTCGCGCACCTCAGACGGCTTCGGTCCGCGCGTCGCCCCCTGCGGCGGCTGCTCGACCGAGCACGACGGCGTCGACTTCAACCCGGGCGCGGGCGCCCCCATCGTCTCCATCGCCGACGGCGTGGTCATCACCGCGACCGAGGCGGGCGGCGGCTTCGGCGCGTACGTCGAGGTGCAGCACAACATCAACGGCGTGCTGATCACCTCGCTGTACGCCCACATGCAGTACGGCTCCATCCAGGTCTCTGCGGGCCAGCGCGTCAGCGCCGGCGACCCGCTCGGAGCGGTCGGTTCGACCGGCCAGTCGACCGGGCCGCACCTCCACCTCGAGATGTACGGCGCCGACGGCGTCCGGTTCGACGGCATGGCCTGGCTCCAGGCCAACGTCACCGGCTGACCCGCGGCACCTCGGCGCAGGCCGGGCGTCCCCGTCGACGGGGCGCCCGGCTTCGTCGTCTCCGGGGTCAGCGCCCCGCGAATCGGGGCGAGCGCTTCTCGAGGAACGCCGCCACGCCCTCGCGCATGTCGTCGGTGCGGAACGCATCGGCGAAGCCCTCGATCTCGAGGTCGGTCGCGACCGCGGTCGGCGTGCCGGTCGCTGCGACGAGCACGCGCTTGGCCAGCGCGACCGCCGTCCACGCGTTCTCCGCCACCTCGGCGATGGTCGCGCGTGCGCCCTCGAGCAGCGCCTCGCGATCGGGGAACCGCCGGGAGACGAGTCCGGCGGCCTCGGCTTCCGCCGCGCCGATGCGCCGACCGGTGTAGATGAGCTCCTTCGCCAGGGCGAGGCCGACCGCACGGGGCAGGCGCACCGTGCCGCCGAATCCCGGGATCAGGCCGAGGCGCACCTCGGGCTGGCCGAAGGCCGAGGCATCCGTCGCGTAGATCAGGTCGCAGGCGAGCGCGAGCTCGAGGCCGCCGCCGAGCGCGAACCCGTCGACGCACGCGATCACGGGTGCCGGGAACGCCTCGATCGCCGCCGCCACGCGGTGGCCCAGGCGTGCGGCGTCGGCGCCCTCCTTCGGGGTGAGCCCGGCGAGCGAGCGGATGTCGGCGCCCGCGACGAAGGCACGGCCGCCCTCCCCGACGACGATCACGCCGCGCACGGCGTCGCCCTCGGCCACGAGTCCGTCGAACGCCTCGGCGAGGTCGCGCAGCACCTCCGGGGAGAGGGCGTTCAGCGCCGACGGGCGATCGATGACGACGGTCGCCACCACGCCGTCGCGTTCGACGCGGACGGCGGGCGTCGCGATATCGCCTGCAGGATGCTCGGTCATTCCTGGTCCTTCCCGACGGGCGCCGGTGCCCGACGGCGACCACGCTACGCCATCCGCCGCTGCAGGCCCCGACGGTAGACTCGGCCGCATGCCTGCCTTCCCCCGACGCGTTCGCGCGATCCGCGCCGCGTTCACGGCCGCCCTCTCCGTCGGCCTCCTCGCCGGGTGCACCGGCACCCCGGTCGACGAGTTCGTGAACCGCAACGTCGAGGACGCGGTGGAGGGCGCCATCGGCGGAGACGTGAGCCTCGGCGGCGACCTGCCGGCCGACTTCCCGGCGTCGGTCCCCGTGATCGACGGCGAGATCGAGTTGAGCGGCGGCTCCGGCGGCGCTGCCGGGTGGGTCGTCGTGGTGACCTCGTCGGCGGCCGACCCCGTGGGGGAGGCGGCGGCGGCGCTCGAGCAGGCCGGATTCACCGAGCAGACCTCCGGGTCGGCGCAGTCGGCGTCAGGCATCCTCTACTCGAACGGCGAGCACCTCGTGGTGCTCGCCGGGGAGGGCACGACGGTGAGCTACGCCGTCAGCGTCGCGCCATGAGCGGCGGGAACGCCCCGGTCGAGCGCGATCGCGAACCGCGCACGTCGATCTCCGCGCGCGTGCGGACGATCGCCATCGCGGTCGTGGTGGGCGTCGTCTACGGCACGGTCGCGACGGTCGGCCACCGCCACGCGTGGCAGATCGGCGACGTCTCGATCCCGTGGGGGCTGCTCGCCGGGCTCGTCGGCGTGGCGGCACTGCTCATCGGCATCCGCATGGTGGCCGGCGGACGCGTGGCGGCGATCGGTGCGTCGGCAGGCGTCGTCGCCGCCGTCGCCCTCCTGTCCCTCCCGGGGCCGGGTGGTTCCGTCCTCGTCGCGAGCGGGATCGTCGGCACCATCTGGTCGGTCGCGCCCGCCCTCATCGCCGTCCTCGTCGTCGCGTGGCCGTCGCTCCCGTCACGCGGCGCCGCCGTAGCGCAGCCGCGCGCGACGCACGCGTAGACTGGCCTTCCAGCCTCATCGAAGGGACACCGACCCACCGTGACCTATGTCATCGCCCTGCCGTGCGTCGATGTGAAGGACCGCGCCTGCATCGACGAGTGCCCCGTCGACTGCATCTACGAGGGTGAACGCTCCCTCTACATCCACCCCGACGAGTGCGTCGACTGCGGCGCCTGCGAGCCCGTGTGCCCCGTCGAGGCCATCTACTACGAGGACGACCTGCCCGACGAGTGGGCCGACTACTACAAGGCCAACGTCGAGTTCTTCGACGACATCGGCTCGCCCGGCGGTGCCGCCAAGGTCGGCGTGATCGCCAAGGACCACCCGCTCGTCGCCGCCCTGCCGCCCCAGGGCCATTGAGCATGGCGCTCGGCGCCCTGCCCGAGTACCCCTGGGACCTCATGGTCCCGTATCGCCAGCGCGCCGCCGCGCATCGTGACGGGCTCGTCGACCTGTCCATCGGCTCGCCGGTCGACCCCACGCCGCCCGTCGTGCGAGAGGCCCTCGCGGCGGCGACCGACGCGCACGCGTATCCGACCACGGTGGGCACCGCGGCGCTGCGTCGCGCCATCGTCGCGTGGTACGAGCGCCGCCGCGGCGTGACCGGTCTCGCCGCCGACGACGTGCTGCCCACCATCGGGTCGAAGGAGCTGGTGGCCCTGCTGCCGTTCATGCTCGGGGTGGGGCAGGGCGACGTCGTCGTGCATCCCCGTGCGGCGTACCCGACGTACGAGATGGGCGCCGTGTTCGCCGGGGCCCGATCGATCGCCTCCGACGACCCCGCCGAGTGGCCCGAGGAGACCCGGCTCGTGTGGCTCAACTCGCCAGGCAACCCGGACGGCCGGGTCCTCGACGTCGAGGAGCTCCGGGCGGCGGTCGGTCGCGCGCGAGAGCTCGGCGCGGTCATCGTGGGCGACGAGTGCTACGCCGAACTCGGGTGGGAGGGTCCGTGGCGCGAGGGTGCCGTGCCGAGCATCCTCGACCCGCGCGTGACCGGCGGCGACACCTCGAGGGTGCTCGCCATCTACTCGCTGTCGAAGCAGTCGAACATGGCCGGCTACCGCGCCGCGTTCGTGGCGGGATGCCACGACTCGATCGCCCGGCTCACGACGGCGCGCAAGCACGCCGGCCTCATGGTTCCGGCGCCCCTGCAGGCGGCGATGACGGTCGCGCTCGGCGACGAGGCGCACGTCGCCGAGCAGAAGGAGCGCTACCGCGGCCGCCGCGAGCAGCTGAGGGGCGCCCTCGAGGACGCAGGGTTCCGCATCGACCACAGCGAGGCGGGGCTCTACCTGTGGGCGACCGAGGGCCGCGACGCCTGGGACTCGATCGGTCGACTCGCCGACCTGGGGATCCTCGCCGGTCCGGGGCACTTCTACGGCACGCACTTCCCCGAGCACGTCCGGTTGTCGCTCACCGCGCCCGACGAACGGGTCGCCTCCGCGGCGGCGCGCCTTCGCGCCACCGCGGTCCGCTGACCCGGTCCGGGCGAGGTCGCGGGGGCATCCGGCGGGCTGATCTGTGGCATCCGTCAACCGAAGGTGCGATCTCTTGGTGGATGCGACAATGCCCGCTCGGCCCGTCTAGGCTGTAGTGCGGGCCGCCGACGCCGACCGGCACGGGGCCGGAAAGCAGGTGACCCCGCAAGTGACGATCACAGGAGATGCCGTGAGCGACGTCGTGAACACCGCGCCCGGGGCCGACCGTCCCGACACCGCCACGCTGGCCTTCCCCGGCGGCACCGCCGAGTTCCCAATCCACGCCGCAGCCCAGGGCAACTCGAGCATCGACCTCTCGACGCTCACGCGGCAGACCGGCCTCACCGCGCTCGACTACGGCTTCGTGAACACCGCGTCCACGCGCTCGTCGATCACCTACATCGACGGCGAGCAGGGCATCCTCCGGTACCGCGGCTTCCCGATCGAGCAGCTCGCCGAGCACTCCACGTACCTCGAGGTGGCCTGGCTGCTCATCTACGGCGAGCTGCCCACGGCCGACCAGCTCGGCGAGTTCGACGAGAAGATCCGCCGGCACACGCTCCTCCACGAGGACCTCAAGCGCTTCTTCTCGGCCCTGCCGCACACCGCGCACCCCATGGCCGTGCTCTCGAGCGCCGTCGCGGCGCTCTCGACGTACTACGAGGACTCGTCCGACCCGCACGACCTCGACCACGTCGAGCTCACGACGATCCGCCTGCTCGCGAAGCTCCCGGTCATCGCCGCCTACGCCCACAAGAAGAGCATCGGCCAGGCGTTCCTCTACCCCGACAACTCGCTGAACTTCGTCGAGAACTTCCTGCGGCTGAACTTCGGCAACATGGCCGAGCCGTACTCGATCGACCCCACGCTCGCCAAGGCGCTCGACCGGCTGCTCATCCTCCACGAGGACCACGAGCAGAACGCGTCCACCTCGACCGTCCGGCTCGTCGGATCGACCGGGGCCAACCTGTACGCGTCGATCTCGGCCGGCATCCAGGCGCTGTCCGGTCCGCTGCACGGCGGCGCGAACGAGGCGGTCCTCCAGATGCTCGCGCGCATCCGCGACTCCGGCGAGGGCGTCGGCAAGTTCGTCGAGCGCGTGAAGAACAAGGAGGACGGCGTCAAGCTCATGGGCTTCGGCCACCGGGTCTACAAGAACTACGACCCGCGCGCGAAGATCGTCAAGCAGAGCGCGGATGCCGTGCTCGAGGGCCTCGGCGTGAACGACCCGCTGCTCGACATCGCCAAGGAGCTCGAGCAGTTCGCCCTGGAGGACGACTACTTCAAGCAGCGTCGCCTGTACCCGAACGTCGACTTCTACACCGGCGTCATCTACAAGGCGATGGGCTTCCCGACGCGCATGTTCACGGTGCTGTTCGCGATCGGCCGCCTTCCCGGCTGGATCGCGCACTGGCGCGAGATGAACCTCGACCCGCAGACCAAGATCGGCCGCCCGCAGCAGCTGTACACGGGTTTGCTCGAGCGCCCGTACCCGCACCGCTGACGCCGGACGAGTGACGGCCCCGCCTCCCGAGGGAGGCGGGGCCGTCGTCGTCGGTCGCTGCCACGGGGCCCGTGTCACCCGGTCAGAGCGCGGCGACCTCGTCGGCGGAGGCGGCGTCGGCCGGCGTCGCATGCCGTTCCACGAGCCCGGGGCGCGGGTCGAGGTGGATGCCCGCGAGCATGCACCGCACCGAGCCGCCGGCCAGTTCGATCGTCGGCACGTCGAGGGGCAGCAGACGCGCGGAGCGCTCGATGCGCTCACGCTGGTCGGCGGTGAGCGCATCGTACGCGCGCCGCGACAGCGCGAGGACGCGGCCCTGCGAGCCCCAGAGCTCGAGCGCGTTCCCACTGAACTCGTCGATCTGCTCGTTGGTGAGCGCGATGACGTCGCGGCGGCCGCGCGCCGAGAGCCGGTCGATGATCTCCTGTCGGCGCACCGGGGAGACGATCATGTCCGTCGCGAGCAGGGCGTACTCGGTCGCGATGCTCATGATCACGTTGGTGTGGTACACGGCAATGCCGCGTCCGTCGACCGCGTCGAACACCATCGGCTCGTAGCCGAAGTTGGTGCAGAAGCGCTCGAGGGCGATCGGGTCGGCACGGTTCGAGCGCGCCGCGTAGGCGATGCGCGACTCGTGGTCGAGCACCATCGCCCCCGTCCCCTCGAGGAAGACGTCGTCGTACTCGAGTCCCGAGTAGTCGATGACGTCCTGCACGCGGTAGGTGGTCTTCAGCAGCTCGACGATGTCGGACCGGCGCTCGGTCCGGCGGTTGGGCGTGAACATCGGGTACAGGGCGATGTGGCCGCCCGAGTGGGTCGAAATCCAGTTGTTCGGGAAGACGCTGTCGGGGCGGTGCCGGGTCTCGTCCTCGAACAGGTGCACGGTGACGCCGGCCGCCTCGATCGCCGCTGCGGCGCGCGTGACCTCCTCGTAGGCGGATGCCGCGAAGGCGTGCTCGTCGAGGCCGTCGGTGCTCGGCTGGAAGCCGTTGTCGGCGACCGTCTGCGGATTCGGGGCGAAGTGGTGCGGCCGGACCATCACGACCGCAGCGGGGGACTGGACGGACATCCGCTCAGCTCACGGGAGAGAACGCGCCGACGATGCCGAAGAGGTCCTTCGGGTCCTCGGGGTCGGCGACGAGGTCGATCCGCTGCTCGAAGTTCGTGCCCGCGACCTGGTCGCGCACGTACCGCAGGGCGGAGAAGTCCTCGATGGCGAAGCCGACCGAGTCGAACAGGGTGATCTGGTCGGCGCCGGTGCGGCCGGCGGCGCGACCGGTGAGCGTCTCCCAGAGCTCGGTCACCGGGAAGTCCGGCGCCTTCGCCTGGATCTCGCCCTCGATCCGCGTCTGCGGCGTGTACTCGACGAAGACGCTCGCGCGATCGAGGATCGCCGGGTCGAGCTCGGTCTTGCCGGGGCAGTCGCCGCCGATCGCGTTCAGGTGCATGCCGGGGCGCACCCACTCGTCGGACACGACCGTGGCGCGTGCCTTGTCGGCGGTGCACGTCGTGACGATGTCCGCGCCGTCGAGCGCCTCGGCGGCACTCCCGGCGACCTCGATCTCGAACCCGAGCGGGAGCATGTTGCGGACGAACTTCGCGATCGCGTCGGGATCGACGTCGAACACGCGGAGCGAGGTGATGCCGAGGGCGCTGCGGAATGCGAGTGCCTGGAACTCGGCCTGGCTGCCGGTGCCGATCATCGCCATGACGCGCGAGTCGGGCCGGGCGAGCAGCTTCGCCGCGAAGGCGGACGTCGCGGCGGTGCGCAGCGCGGTGAGCACGGTCATCTCGGCGAGGAACGTGGGGTAGCCGTTGTGGACGTCGGCGAGCACGCCGAACGCGGTCACCGTCTGGTAGCCGCGGGCCGGGTTCGAGGGGTGGCCGTTGACGTACTTGAACGCGTACGACTCGTGGTCGCTCGTGGGCATCAGCTCGATCACGCCGAAGGGCGTGTGGCTGGCCACGCGCGGGGTCTTGTCGAAGCTCTCCCACCGCGCGAAGTCCTGCTCGAGGTACTCCATGATCCCGGCGATGATGCGCTCGGGTCCGGTGCTGGCGACCCAGCCGACCATGTTGCGTACGTCGACGAAGCTCGTCATCACGTTCCTTTCCAGTTGCCTGCGATCAGGCTAGGACCCGTCGATATGCAACGGCAACGACCGTTCTGCCCACGGATCGCCGCCGACACGATCGAATTGCACACCACGAAGATACGATGTGTCCATGGACCACTTGGACGAGCTGGACCGCCGGCTGCTCGCGCTGTTGCGCGAGGACGGACGGGCGCCCGTGGCCGAGCTCGCGCGCCGGCTCGGCGTGGCTCGCGCGACGGTCACCGGCCGGATCGACCGGCTCGTGGCATCCGGCACCATCATCGGATTCTCGGTGCGCGTGCGCGACGAGGCGGACCCGCTCGCGATCCACGCGATCTCGTTCATCGAGGTCGAGGGGCGGAGCACCGACGAGGTCATCCGCCGCCTGCGGGGGTTTCCCGAGATCATCGCGCTGCACACGACGAACGGCGGCTGGGACCTCGTCGCCGAGCTGCGCACGGAGACCCTCGGCGAGTTCGACCGCGTGCTCGGGCGCATCCGCTCGATCGTCGGCGTCGTGAACAGCGAGACGAGCCTGCTGCTCAGCTCCGTGCTGCGCTGACCGAGCGGGTCAGTCGCCGGGCGGCCGGAGCTGGAGCACGTCGCGCGTCGCCTCGCGGACGGCGCGGACGCTGAACGCCCACGGCAGCATGCGCTCCTCGCGCCAGAGCTCGGCCTGGTCGTCGTAGTTCCGGTGGAACGCGTGGCCCGAGACGCCCGTGAGGTTCACCCAGGTCGAATCGTCGAAGTCGTCGAGGTCGACGACCATGCGCATCGAGGGCGCCCAGTCGACCTCGTAGCCGACGCTCGCGTCCCATCCGTTGGCGTTGACGATGGCCGAGCCCCCGCCGAGCTCGTACGGTCCGCGGTTGAACGTCCGCTCGAGGGCGTCGATGCCCGACGACCCGAACGACGAGTGCTCGAGGGTGAGCGTGTGCAGGCGTCCCCACCGCCATTCCGCGGCGTCGTCGCCCATGAGATCGGATGCCTCGGCCCAGGCGCCCGCGAGTGCGGCGGCGAGCACGGCGTCGCGTCCGGTCGCACCGGCCCCCTCGTCGGTCCACCACGGGTTCTCGGGTTCGCCCAGCAGCGTCTGCACGACCGAGAACCAGCGGTCGCCGCCCTGCGGCCGGGTGCCCTCCGGCAGGTCCCCGAACATCCGGTCGAGCAGTTCCCGCCAGACGACGGCGAAGTACGCCGCCTCGGCGCTGTCCGCGTCGGCGGCGCCGTCCCACCCCTCGAGCAGTCGCGCCCCTCGCGCGGCGTCGCCGTCGAGCTCGAGTTCCGCGATGACCGGTAGGAAGGCCTCGGCGTTCGCGTCGCGCGTGTCGAGCTGGATCTCCGCCATGTGCTCGGCGGTGATGGGCTGCCCCGCGGCGATGAGCTCGCCGAGTCGACGGTCGATGGATTCCGCGCGGTACCCGAGGTCCCAGTCCTGCGTGAGCTCGGCGCCGTCGGCCGCGATCGCGTTGTTCGCCGCGACGAAGTACCCCCGACCAGGGTTGAGCGCGGTCGGCAGCGCGTCGAACGGGAGGTAGGCGGACCAGCCGTTCGCGCTCGTCCAGCCGGGGAGGGGCAGGGTGCCGTCGCCCGCGGAGCGGACCGGGATCCGCCCGGGTGCCTGGTAGCCGATGTTGCCCTCGACGTCGGCGTAGAGGAGGTTCTGGGCCGGCACGTCGAAGAGCGCCGCGGCATCGCGGAACTCGTCCCAGTCGCGGGCGCGGTTGAGTGCGAGGATCGCGCGCGAGGTGGTGCCGGCGGTGAGGGCCGTCCACTGCAGCGAGACCTCCGCCTCGGTCCCCTCGGCTGCCGGCGGCTCGCCGGGGGTGGCCACGGCGGCGTAGTCCTCGGCCACCCGGCCGAAGTCGCTGGAGATGTCGGTGACGATCGGGCCGCGCTCGGTCGCGCGCACGGTCACGGACACCGGATCGCCGCCCGCGACCTCGATGACCTCCTCGCGGACGGTGAGCGGCACGAGCGCGCCGTCGAGTTCGTACGAGTCGCCCTGCACGCGCTCGAGGTACAGGTCGGCGACATCCGGCGCCATGTTCGTCAGGCCCCACGCGATGCGGTCGTTGTGCCCGATGACGATCCCCGGGAGTCCGGCGAACCCGAAGCCCGAGACGTCGTAGTGGCAGGCGGCGTTGCGTTCGGCGCACCGGAGCGCCGTCTGCGTCCAGATCGAGGGCATCGCCGGCCCGAGGTGGGGGTCGTTCGCGAGCAGGGGCAGTCCCGATTCGGTCAGCGCGCCCGACACGACCCAGGAGTTCGAGCCCAGGTCGCCGCCCTCGGGGCCGAGCAGCTCCGGCAGCGCGTCGATGGTGGTCGCGAGCGAGGCGAGCGCGTCCAGGTGCCCGGCGGCATCCGGGACGATCGGTTCGACGGCCGTGGCGGCGGGCGCCGCGGCCACGGGCCCGTCGACGATCGTCGGCTTCGCATCGAACGGGAACCCGGGGTGCAGCCGCGCCACCTCCTCGGGCGGCAGCTCGGCCGAGAGCAGCGCGCGGTCGATCTCGTCGCCGAGGTTCGAACGGAGGTCCCAGGCCATCGCCTTGAGCCACGCGATGGAGTCGACCGCGGTCCAGGGCTCGGGCTCGTAGCCGGGCCGCTGCAACGCGAGCAGGCCGTACTCGAGCGACAGCTCGACGCCCGAGCGGCGGTCGAGGTAGGCGTTGACGCCCTCGGCGTACGCGTCGAATGCGGCACGCGTGTCGGCGTCGAGCTCGGTGTACTCGCGTTCGGCGACGCCGCGCCAGTCGAGGGTGCGCACGAACGCGTCGCTCGCGACCTGCGACTCGCCGAACAGCTCGGCCAGCCGGCCCGCGGTGGCGTGGCGGCGCAGGTCCATCTCCCAGAAGCGGTCCTGCGCGTGCACGAATCCCTGCGCGAAGAAGAGGTCGGCGTCGGTCTCGGCGACGATGTGCGGCACGCCCGCGTCGTCGCGGTACACGGTCGCCGGGGCTGTGAGCCCCGGCACGACGACCCGCCCCGAGGCGGCGGGGAAGGAGCGCTGCACGGTCCACCAGCCGATGCCCGCGGCGACCACCGCGAGGACCAGCACGGTGACGAGCAGCCCCACCAGGAACCGGCCCCACCGGTGTCGAGCCGTCCTCGGCGCGTCCGTCCCCACGTCACTCCCTCGTGCTCGCCGCCGCGCCGCCATGCGCATGCGGGTGGCCGCCCGTGGGGCGGCCTCGGGTGATCACTGTACCCGGCCGGGTGGGCCGACGGATGCCGCGCGGCGGCGCGTGCTCAGGCGTGCAGCTCCGTGTTCAGCACGACGCCCTCGCCCGAACGCGAGATGACCTCCACGCGCCCGTCGAGCGAGTTGCGCCGGAACAGCAGGTTGGGCCGTCCCGAGAGCTCGACGGCCTTGACGACGCGGTCCCGCTCGCCGGCGGCGCCGCGCACGGCGACCTTGGTGCCGGCCGTGACGTACAGGCCCGCCTCGACGACGGAGTCGTCGCCGATCGAGATCCCGATGCCGGAGTTGGCCCCGAGCAGGGCGCGCTCGCCGATGGTGACGCGCTCGGTGCCGCCGCCGGACAGCGTGCCCATGATCGAGGCGCCGCCGCCGATGTCACTGCCGTCGCCGACGACCACGCCGTGCGAGATGCGGCCCTCGACCATCGACGTGCCGAGCGTGCCCGCGTTGAAGTTCACGAACCCCTCGTGCATGACGGTCGTGCCGGGAGCCAGGTGGGCGCCGAGCCGCACGCGCGAGGCGTCGGCGATGCGGACGCGTTCGGGGATCACGTAGTCGAGCAGGCGCGGGAACTTGTCGAGGCCCGTGACGTGGATGCCCGCGCGCTGCAGCACCGGCCGCAGGCGGTCGAGGTCGTCAGGGTGGACGGGGCCGGCGTTGGTCCAGGCGACGTTCGGCAGGTGCCCGAAGATGCCGTCGAGGTTGATCGAGTTCGGTCGGACCAGCAGGTGCGACAGCAGGTGCAGGCGGAGGTAGGCGTCCGAGGTGTCGGCCGGCGGTTCGGCGAGGCGGATCGCGATGCGGACGGGTTCGACCCGCACGCCCCGCCGCTCGTCGTCGCCGACCGTGCCCGCGGGCGGCTCCCACGCGGCGGGCTCCGGCGACGGCAGGTCGCCGAGCTGCGGGGCGGGGTACCACGTGTCGAGCACCGTGCCGTCGGCGGCGATGGTGGCGAGCCCATCGCCCCAGGCGGCGGTGGGCGCGGTCGTGTTCGGCGTGTCTGCGGGCATGCCTCAAGGGTATCGAGCCGGATGCCGCCGGGTCGGCGCGTGACGACGGCGCCCGTCGCCGGCATCCGCTCGCCCCCGGCCGCCGCCGTAGACTCGACCGCATGGCTGCTCCCGTCCGTCCCACGGCCGCGCTCGACCTCTCCGCCGACGTCGTCGCCATCACGCGGGCCATCTGCGACGTCCCGAGCGTGTCGGGCGACGAGGGGCCGCTCGCCGACCTGATCGTCGAGGCGCTTTCGGATGCGGCGCACCTCGAGGTGGTCCGCGACGGCGACACGATCGTGGCCCGCACGAACCTCGGCCGCGACCGGCGCGTGGTCATCGCGGGCCACCTCGACACCGTGCCGATCAACGAGAACCTGCCGACGCAGTACGAGGAGGTCGACGGGCGCGGCATCCTGTGGGGGCGCGGCACGGTCGACATGAAGGCCGGCGTCGCGGTGCAGCTGAAGCTCGCGTACGAGCTCGCCGAGCCCGCGGTCGACGTGACCTGGATGTGGTACGACCACGAGGAGGTCTCGGCGGACCTGAACGGGCTCGGACGCGTGCTGCGCGTGCACCCCGAGCTGTTCCACGCGGACTTCGCGATCCTCGGCGAGCCGACGCGCGCCGAGGTCGAGGGCGGCTGCAACGGCACCCTGCGCGCGGAGCTGCGCGCGACCGGCCGCCGCGCGCACTCGGCCCGCAGCTGGGTCGGCGAGAACGCCATCCACAGGCTCGCGCCCGCGCTCGAGCGGCTCGCGGCGTACGAGGCCGAGACCGTGCGCGTCGACGGGCTCGACTACCGCGAGGGCCTGAACGCGGTACTCGTGCACGGCGGCGTCGCCGGCAACGTCATCCCCGACGAGGCCGTGCTGACGCTCAACTACCGGTTCGCGCCGAGTCGATCGGTGGCGGATGCCACGGCCCACGTGCGCGAGCTCTTCCCCGAGTACGAGGTGACGGTGACCGACTCCGCCGAAGGCGCCCGGCCCGGGCTCGACGACCCGCTCGCCCGGCAGTTCGTGCGCGCCGTCGGCGGCGAGGCGCGCCCCAAGTACGGCTGGACCGACGTGGCGCGCTTCAGTGCGCTCGGCATCCCGGCGGTCAACTTCGGCCCGGGCGACCCGTTGCTGGCCCATGCCGACGACGAACGCGTCGACTGCGACGAGATCGTCGCCTGCGAGCGGGCGCTGCGCGACTGGCTCACCGGATCCGCCGCCTAGGGGAGCGGTGAGCGGGATCGAGGTCGAGCCCCGGCGACCGGACGCCGTCCGGTACGGCCGCTGGGCGCCGCGCGTGCGCTGGCGGCTCCTGCCGTGGTGGGGTCGCGTCATCGTGGTGTACGCCGCATCCCGGCTCCTCACGACCGTGTTCGTGATGCTGCTCGCACGGGAGCAGGGCGCCAACCCGTGGACCGGTGCACAGCCGGGCTACTTCGAGTACGCGAACATCTGGGACTCGCGCTGGTACCAGGTGATCGCCGCGGTCGGCTACCCCACGGAGCTGCCCAGCACGGACGACGGCCACGTCGCCGAGAACGCGTGGGCGTTCCTCCCCGTCTTCCCGGGCGTCGTCCGGCTGTTCACCGCCGTTGGCGTGCCGTGGGACGTGGCCGCCGTGCTCGTGGCGCTCTCGGCGGGCCTCGGCGCCGCGCTCGTGTTCCACCGGCTCATGTCGCGGTTCCTCGAACCGGACCAGGCGATGTTCGCGGTCGTGCTGTTCTGCGTCGCACCGGTCGCGCCGATCATGCAGTTCGGCTACGCCGAGTCGCTCGGGTTCCTCTGGCTCGCCATCGCGCTGCTCCTGCTCGTCGACCGGCGCTACGGCTGGCTCGTGCCCGTCCTCGCCGTGTGGGCGTTCACGCGGCCGGGGGCGCTGGCGTTCGCGCTCACGCTCGGACTGCACTGGATCGTGCGGTGGGCCACGCGGCGACGCGACCCGTTCCCGGTCCGCGAGCGGATCGTGGTGGCATCCGTCGCCGCCTTCGCCGGCGTGGTCGGCCTCGCCTGGCCCGGCATCGCCTGGGCCGCGACGGGCTCGCTCACGGCGTACACCGACACCGAGCTCGCGTGGCGTTCGGCCTACATCGGGTACGTCGAGCTCGTTCCCCTCACGCCGTGGTTCCAGTCCGGCGAATGGTGGCTCGGCCAGCCGATGGGCACGGTCGTGCCGATCGCCCTCGTCATCGCCTTCGGGCTCGCCATCGCCTCGCCGTGGGTGCAGCGACTCGGCGTGGACATCCGGCTCTGGCTCGTGAGCTACGCCCTGTACGTCTTCGCCGTGTTCTTCCCGCAGTCCAGCACGTTCCGGATCCTCGCGCCGCTGTTCCCCATGGCCGGCGCCCTCGCCGTGCCGCGCTCGCCGTGGTGGCGGGGCGGCCTCGTCCTGCTCTTCCTCGCCCTGCAGGTGGGTTGGCTGCTCATCGCGTGGGGCATCGACGGCAGGGACTGGACGCCACCGTGATCGTGAACGAGGCGCGGACGCCGCGTGAACGGACCCGCAACCGGCCGGACACAACCGGAGAGGATTTCCCGGCGGACAGCACGGTGCGGGATAATGGAGGTTCAGCCACGAAAGGGGTAGCTCAATGGCGGCTATGAAGCCACGCACTGGAGACGGACCGATGGAGGCTGTGAAGGAGGGGCGCCTCATCATCGTGCGCGTGCCCCTCGAGGGTGGCGGTCGTCTCGTCGTCTCGGTGAACGACGCTGAGGCCAAGGAGCTCTACGACGTCCTCGGCGGCGTCGTGAACGCGGCCTGACCTCAGGCGCCCAGCTTCACGATCTGCAGCAGGCCGTCCCCGGCCGGCGAGATGGCGGTGACGACGGCGGATGAGGCCGCGAGCTCCGAGATGAGTCCGCGGAACGCCGTCGCCGCGTCGTCCCGCCGCGCCGGGTCGGCCACCCGCCCCTTCCACAGCGCTCGGGCCACGAGCACGCTGCCCCCTGGCTTCGCCAGGCGGAGCCCGTGCTCGACGTACTCGATGACCGACGGCGCGTCGGCGTCGACGAACACGATGTCGTACGAGCGCTCGTTCATGCGGGGCAGCACCTCGCTCGCGCGGCCCGCGATGAGGCGCACCCGCGCCGGCGCGACGCCCGCCTCGGTGAAGTGCTCGCGCGCGTGCTGCTGGTACTCCGTCTCGGTGTCGATCGACGTGAGGTGCGCGCCGCGGGCCGCCTGCAGCATGCAGAGCCCGGACACGCCCACGCCCGTGCCGATCTCGATGATCGCGCGAGCGCCGGCCGCCGCGGCGATCACCGCGAGCTGCGCTCCGACGGCCGGCGACACCGGCTCGACGCCGAGCTCGAGGGACTGCTGACGGGCCTTCGCGATCGACTCGGATTCGACGACCGACTCGTCGACGTACTTCCAGTTCAAGTCGTGTTCGGACACGTGGCGGCTCCCGGGGTTCTCTCGACCCCCAAGCCTAGGGGCCGTCCGGGGGTGGCCCTGCACGCCTCGCCGCCCACTATCCTTGACGACATGGGCGGCCTCACCTTCGACAAACTCCTCATCATCGGGGTGATCGCCGTCTTCCTGCTCGGCCCCGAACGCCTGCCGCACTACGCCGCGCAGCTCGGCCGCATGGTCCGTTCGCTCCGCGACCTCGCGAACGGGGCGAAGGACCGCATGCGCCAGGAGATGGGTCCGGAGTTCGACGACGTCGACTGGCAGAAGCTCGATCCGCGGCAGTACGACCCGCGTCGCATCATCCGCGAGGCACTCACCGAGGTCGACCCGTTCGCCGAACCGCAGAAGCCCGTCGTCGCCCGCGCGGCCGTCAACGAGAACTCCGCCTACCTGCAGCGCAAGCGCAAGCGGGAGACGCTCGCGGTGGGCGAGGGCGCCCCGTTCGACTCCGAGGCCACCTGAGCGAGGCCCGTCCGGCCGACCTCGTCGCCGTCAGGCGCGCCGGATCGCCCGGAGCACGCGCGCGAGCAGCACGAGCGGGCCGACGAGCCGGGCGTACTCGCGACCGGTGTGCGGCAGGGGGATCAGCCGCCGATTGATCGAGATGGTCACCGGGTCGACGAACCGCCGGAGCCCCTCCACGCCGTTCCGACGTCCGATCCCGGACTCCTTCAGCCCGCCCATGGGCGCGTCGACCGACCCGAAGCTGCCGCGGTAGCCCTCGTTGACGTTGACGCTGCCGGCGTCGATCTCGTGGGCGAGGCGGAGCCCGTGGCGCGTGGAGCCCGTGAGCACCGAGGCGTTCAGGCCGTACTCCGACTCGTTCGCGAGGAGCACGGCCTCGGTCTCGTCGTCGACCACGGCGATGCTCGCGATCGCGCCGAACGTCTCCTCGTTCGCGGCGCGCATGTCGGGGGCCACGTCGGCGAGGATCGTCGGCTCGAATGCCCACGGCCCGATGTCGGGTCGCGCGCGTCCGCCGACCACGACCCGCGCGCCCTTGGCCACGGCGTCCTCGAGGTGGGAACGCACGCGCTGCAGTTGCGCCTCGGTCGCGAGGCTGCCGTAGTCGGCGTCGTGGTCGAGACCCGATCCGATCCGGGGATCGGACAGGCGCGCGACGAGTGCCGCGGTGAACGGCTCGGCGACGCGACGGTGCACGTAGATGCGCTCGATCGAGACGCACAGCTGTCCCATCGACGAGAAGCACGCGTGCGCGGCATCCGCTGCGGCCTGCTCGACGTCGACGTCGTCGAGGACGATGAGGGCGTTCTTGCCGCCGAGCTCGAGCGAGGCGCCGACGAGTCGCCGCCCGGCCTTCTCGGCGATGCGCCGCCCGGTCGCCGTCGAGCCGGTGAAGCAGATGTAGTCGACCTCGTCGGTGAGCGCCTCGCCGGCCTCGCCGGGATCGCCCGCGACGACCGCCCAGACCGCCTCGGGCAGGCCCGCGTCGATGAAGGCGCGACGCAGGGCGAGCACCGACAGCGCGCCCTGGTCGTCGGCCTTCTGCACGACGGCGCAGCCTGCGGCGAGGGCGGGCACGACGTCCATCGCGGCGAGGCTCACGCCGTAGTTCCACGGCGTGATCACGCCGACCACGCCCTTGGGGCGGTAGCGCACCCGGGTCGAGAGCACGAGCGGGATGCCCGACCGACGCCGGCCCCCGCCGAGCACCCGGCGCGCCATCAGGGCGTTCCAACGCGTGACGGATGCCGCCTGGAAGACCTCCTCGAAGGCCTGCCCTCGGGTCTTGCCGCTCTCGAGCTGGGTGAGGTCGAGCAGCTCCTCGCGGCGGTCGAGGAGGAGGTCGTGCGCCCGGAGCAGGACCCGCCGCCGCTCGGCGAAGCCGAGTCGCGCCCACGCCAGCTGCGCGAGCCTGGCCCGCGAGACGGCGCCGCGCACGTCGTCCGCGCTCGACCGCGGGAGGTCCGAGATGGGCTCGCCCGTCGCCGGGGACGGGATCGGTACGGTCCGTCCGGTGGAGGCGACGAGGTCGGCGGTCAGGGCATCGACCGAGGAGCGGACGGGTGTACGGGCAGGGGCGATGGACACGCGGTCAGTCTAGGCCGCAGCGCTCGGCGTAGTAGGCGTACAGGTCGGCCTTCAGCGCGTCGCCGGAGGGCAGCTCGAGCACGCCCGACCGGCCGTCGGACGTGCGCACCTCGAAGGGCAGGATGGTGCCCCGCTTGTCGTCGGCGATGGCGTGCGCGTCGCAGCGGGCGGGTCGCACGGGGAGCTCGACGGTGGTCGCCGGGTCGCCGGCCGCGACGTCGAGGCCGACCGGCCACGCCCCGCCCGCCTCCGAGCCGATCAGCGTCGTGCCGAGCACCTGCGTGATCTCGAGCGCCAGGTCGCCGGATGCCGCGGGCTCGACGCCGACGTCGATGACCGCTCGCGCGTCCGTGCCCTCGCCGGTCGTGCGCAGGCGGTCCGGCAGCACGATCGAGGCCGCGGCCGCCACGGAGTCGGCGAGGCAGTCGCGGTCGTTGATGCGGGCCATGGTGTCGTAGGGGTCGCTCGGCACCACCGCGGCGCGCCGCCCGTCGTCGGCGCCGACGTCCGGTCCGCGTCGGACGAGCACGTCGACCGTCGTGTCGGGGGCGGCGTCGCACACGCTCGCGGTGAGCGGGAACCGGGCGTCGAGCCGGTCGCCCGGATCGAGCTCGATCGGTCGCGAGCGCGTCATCCCCGGCTCGAGTGCGGGGGAGACCACCTCGGCCCGGTCGATCACGAGGCGCTCCTCGCCGTCGTTCGCGAACGACACCACGAGCACGCGGTCGGGCACGTCGAACCGACCTTGGCGGACCTCCACCGACAGGCCCCGGATCGTCCCGCCGACCGCCTCGGGACCGGCGTCGCCCGGCGCGCTCGCACCGGTGGCGCATCCGGCGAGCACCAGCGCCGCCACGACGACCGCGAGCGCATTCGCGCCGGCCGGTCGTGCCCGCGGCATCCGCCTCACCGCACCCGGATGTCGAGCGGCCGGCCGGCCAGCGAGCGCGGACGCCGGGCGAGCGCCTCGGCGACCTGTTCGATCGCGCGCGCGGCCGGGTCGTCGGGTTCCGCGAGGACCACGGGCACCCCGTCGTCGCCGCCGCGACGGAGCCCCACGCTGAGCGGTACCGAGGCCAGCAGCGGCACCGCCTCGTCGACGCCCTCCGAGAGCCGGCGCGCCACCTCGGAGCCGCCGCCCTCGCCGAAGAGGTCGAGCACGGAGCCGTCGGGCTGGGCGAAGCCGGCCATGTTCTCGACCACGCCGACCACGTGCTGGCCGGTCTGGCGTGCCACGAGGCCCGAGCGCTCGGCGACATCCGCCGCCGCGGGCTGGGGCGTCGTGACCACGACGACCTCGGCGTTCGGCAGGAGCTGGCCGAGCGAGATCGCGACGTCGCCGGTGCCCGGGGGCAGGTCGAGCAGGAGCACGTCGAGGTCGCCGAAGTACACGTCGGTGAGGAACTGCTGCAGCGTGCGGTGCAGCATCGGCCCGCGCCACGCGACGGCGACCGACGAACCGCGCCCGCCCGGGCTGGTGGGCTCGACGAACATGCCGATCGAGATCACCTTCACCCCGTGCGCCACCGGCGGGAGGATCATGTCGTCGACCCGCGTCGGCCGGGGCGCGTTGCCGTGCTCGTCGACGAGCCCGAGGAGACCGGGGATCGAGAAGCCGTGCACGTCGGCGTCGACGAGCCCCACCGAGAGGCCGCGCGCGGCGAGGGCGACGGCGAGGTTCGCGGTCAGGGTGGACTTGCCGACCCCGCCCTTGCCGCTCGTCACCGCGATCACGCGCGTGAGCGTGCCCGGCCCGAACGGGTTGCCGCGGGCCCCCCGCCCGCCGCGAAGCCGCTCGGTCAGGGCCTGCCGCTGCTCCGGCGTCATGACGCCGAGGCGCACCACCGCGTTGCCCGGCCCCACGACCTGCTCGGCCGCGAGGCGCACGTCGCGCTCGATGCGGTCCGACGCGGGGCAGCCCACGATGGTCAGGCGGATGTCGACGTCGACCCCGTTCGCGGTCGCGGCCACCGCCTCGACCATGTCGAGCTCGGTGATGGGCTTCCGGATCTCGGGATCGATGACCCCCGCGAGGGCGGCGCGGACGGCGGCTTCGACCTCCGCAGGCGACCGCGAGGCGTCCGAGTCCGTCGCCCCCGACCGGTCAGGACCCATTCGCGGTGTCCTCGTCGTCGCGGCGGTCCAGCTCGTCGAGCACCTGCCGCAGCTCCTGCCGGATGAAGTCCTTCGACGCGAGGTCGCGCACGGCGATGCGGAGCGCCACCACCTCGCGCGCGAGGTACTCGGTGTCGGCCAGGTTCCGTTCCGCGCGCTGGCGGTCCTGCTCGATCTGCACGCGGTCGCGGTCGTCCTGGCGGTTCTGCGCGAGCAGGATGAGCGGCGCCGCATACGACGCCTGCAGCGAGAGCATCAGGGTCAGCGCGATGAAGCCGTAGTCGGCCCGGTCGAACTGGAGGTTCGCCGGGGCGAGCGTGTTCCAGAGCATCCACGCGGCGACGAACACCGTGAGACCCAGCAGGAACCACGGCGTGCCCATGCCCCGCGCGACGACCTCGGTGAACCGGCCGAACCGGTCGCGGTCCCCGGACAGTCGCAGGGGAGAGCCCGAGCGGCCGAGGCCCTTCGGGGTGTCGAACCGTCGGTCGTCGCCGTCAGCGCGTGCCATCTCCTGCCCTCCTTCCGGGTGCGATCGGGATACTGCCGGTGGCGAGCTGGGCGCGGGCGGTCGCGCGTCTGGTCACCTCCGACTCGGAGTCGGGATGACTTCGCCAGTCATCGGGCAGCAGGTAGTCGAGCACGTCGTCGATGGTGACGACGCCCACGAGGCGGTGCTTCTCGTCGACGACGGGCACCGACACGAGGTCGTAGCTGGCGAGGATGCGACTGACCTCGGCCGCCGACGTGTCGGCGGTCACGGGCTCGAGGCCCTGGTCGATGAGCGAGCCCAGCCGCTCGTGCGGCGGGTAGCGCAGCATCCGCTGGAAGTGCACGATGCCGAGGAACCGGCCGGTCGGCGGCTCGTACGGCGGGAGGGTCACGCAGACCGCCGCGCCGAGGGCCGGCGGCAGGTCGTGCCGGCGGATCAGTGCGAGGCCCTCGGCGACCGTGGCATCCGCCGACACGATGATCGGCTCGGTGGTCATGAGCCCGCCCGCGGTGTCGGGCCCGTACGACAGGAGGAACCGGACGTCCTCGGCCTCCTCGGGCTCCATGAGCTCGAGGAGGTGCTCTCCGCGCTCCTCGGGGAGCTGCGCGATGAGGTCGGCGGCGTCGTCGGGGGACATGTGGTCGAGCACGTCGGCGGCGCGGTCGTCGCCGAGCTTGGCGAGGATGTCGACCTGGTCGGCCTCGGGCATCTCCTCCAGCACGTCGGCGAGCCGGTCGTCGGGCAGTTCGGCCGCGACCTCCTGCCGGCGGCGAGGCGGCAGGTCGAGCAGCGTGCTCGCGAGGTCGGCGGGCTTCAGCTCGGAGTACGTCGCGATGAGCTGCTCGGCCGACTGCGCCTCGCCCGCGGCGGTCAGCTCGCGGACCTCGCGCCACGTCACGTAGGCCGACGGCCCCTTGGCGAACGGTGACGCGCTCGTCTTCGGGCGGCGGACGAACAGCTGGTCGACCTCCCACTCGCCCTGGTCGCGTTCCTCGATCGCGACATCCTCGATGGTGGCCGTGCCGGAGCCGTCGTTGAACGCCACCTTGCGGCCGAGCATCTCGGCGATCACGCGCACCTCGCCGCCGCGCTGCTCGAAGCGGCGCAGGTTGATGAGCCCGGTGGTGATGATCTGCCCGCCGCCGATCGAGGTGACGCGCCCGATCGAGACGAAGACGCGGCGCTTTCCGGGGATCTCGACGATCAGGCCGACGACGCGCGGCGGGTCGGACTTGCGGTACACGACGAGGACGTCGCGCACCTTGCCCACCCGGTCGCCCGCGGGGTCGAAGACGGGGCACCCGGCGAGTCGGGCGACGAAGACTCTCGTGGCGCTCACACCCCCAACTTACCCCGGGGGCCTCCCTTCCGGCCCGCCGAGGCGGCCGCATGGGAGAATGGCCGGGTGAGCACGCAGAGCCCGTTCGGCGGCCGACTCGGCCGCGCCTACCCGACGCTGCCCAAGGGCGAGACGATCGCGAGCTACGAGACCTACCAGGAGGCGCAGGCCGCGGTCGACAAGCTCGCCAAGGCCGAGTTCCCCGTGAAGGAACTCTCGATCGTCGGCCACGACCTCACCACGGTCGAGCGCATCACGGGCAAGCTCACGTGGGGCCGCGCGGCCGGCGCCGGTGCCCTCTCCGGAGCCTGGTTCGGCACGTTCCTCGGGCTCCTGCTGTTCATCTTCTCGCCGACCGGCACGTCACTCGGCGTGCTCGGCGCCGCCATCCTCATCGGCGCGGGCTTCGGCATGATCTTCAGCGTCGTGTCGTACTCCCTGAACCGCCGCCGCCGCGACTTCACCTCGGTCATGCAGGTGCTCGCGACGCGCTACGCCATCATCGGCGACCCCGGTCACGTGGCCCGGGCCCGCACCGTGCTGGGGGTGACGGATGCCACGGCGCCGGCGCCGCCCGCCGCGCCCGTGCCGCCCGCGCAGCCGCCCGCCGCGCCGCCGCCCGCTCCGGCCGCCGACCCGACGGCCCCGGCCGGTCCGCCGACGGGCGACGAGCCCGCAGCCCCGGTCGACGAGGCGCGACCGCTCACCTACGGCGAGGCGCAGGATGCGCGCCGACGCGCGGCGCGCGAGGAGCGCGACACCGGCGGCGCCTGACGCCGGCGCCGCGACCTCCGTCGCAGCGCCGGCCGGCGGCCTCAACCGCGCGCGCCCCGCACCCAGGCCTCGACCTCGTCGGCCGTGCGCGGAATGCCGGCCGAGAGGTTCTCGGCGCCGTCGGCGGTGACGAGGATGTCATCCTCGATGCGGACGCCGATGCCGCGGAACTCCTCCGGAACGGTGAGGTCGTCGGGCTGGAAGTAGAGGCCCGGCTCGATGGTGAACACCATCCCCGCCTCGAGCACTCCGTCCAGGTACATCGAGCGCCGCGCCTGGGCGCAGTCGTGCACGTCCAGGCCGAGGTGGTGGCTGGTGCCGTGCACCATGTAGCGCCGGTGGAACTGGTTCTCCGGGCGCAGTGACTCCTCAGCCGAGACGGGCAGGAAGCCCCACTCGGCGGTGCGCTTCGCGATGACCTCCATCGCCGCGGCGTGGATCTCGCGGAAGATCGCACCGGGGCGCACGATGCGGAACGCGGCATCCGCCGCCTCGAGCACGGCCTCGTACACCTGCCGCTGCACGGGCGAGAAGGTCCCGTTCACCGGGAACGTGCGCGTGATGTCGGCGGTGTAGTAGCTGTCGCGCTCGACGCCCGCGTCGAGCAGGACGAGGTCGCCGGGGACGACCGGACCGTCGTTGCGGGTCCAGTGCAGGATGGTGGCGTGCGGGCCGGCCGCGGCGATCGAGGCGTAGCCGACGTCGTTGCCGTCGAGGCGGGCGCGCGTCGCGAAGACCCCCTCGATCACGCGCTCGCCGCGGACCTCGCTCGTGATGCGCGGCAGCTCTGCGAGCACCTCGGCGAAGCCCCGCTCGGTCGCATCGACGGCGGCGCGCAGCTCGGCGACCTCGTAGTCGTCCTTCACAAGGCGCAGCTCGGACAGGACCCGAGCGAGCTCGGCGTCGGGCTCGTGCTCGGCGTTCACCTCGAGGCTGAACGGGGTGTCGGCCGCGTTCGTCGAGAGCGCGGCCTCGGCGGCGTAGCGCAGGCGGGCGTGGTCGACCCGCTCCGTGACGGCCGGGTCGGCCTCGCGCAGCACGAGGGTGGCCGTGTCGACGGCGTCGACCACGTGGTCGAGGTCGGCGATGCCGCGCGCCTGGAGCTGCAGGTCGGCGGCGACGTGGGCGAGCGACGGGCGCGCGCCGATCCAGAACTCGCCGATCGCCGGGTTCGCGTAGAACTCCTCGGAGTCGCGGCCCGCCCCCTCGCGGAAGTAGACGGTCGCCGTGTGGCCGGCGTCGCCCGCGGGCTCCATCACGAGCACCGCGCCGGGCTCGGAGTCGGAGCCCCACCCGGTGAGGTGGGCGAACGCCGAGTGCGCACGGAAGGGGTAGTCGGTGTCGTTCGCCCGCTGCTTCATGTCGCCGGCGGGGATGACCAGCCGCTGGCCGGGGAACGCCGCCGACACCCGCTCGCGACGCGATGCGGCGAAGGCCGCTTGCTCGCGCGGCGCCGGCAGCGTCTCGTCGCGATCGGCCCAGCCGCCGCGGATGAAGGTCTTGAACCCCTCGGATTCCGGCGTCGTGGACCGGTTGGCGTTGCGGCCGGACTCCTCGGCCGTGGTCTCGTCGAGGGAGCGGGCCTCGTGGGCCGTCGCGGTGGCGTCGCCGGTGTTCGTCATGCGGTCCATTCTCGCACCGGGCGACGACGCTCAGCTGCGGACCAGGGTGGCCACGACCGGCCGGTGGTCGCTTCCCGCGTCGTCGAGTGCCTCGATCACGCGGAACGACTCGACCGACCACGACGGTGTCGCCATCACGTGGTCGATCGGGCTGCCGAGCAGGGCCGGGAACCCCGTGGGCCAGGTGCCGACTCCGCCGGCACCGCCCGCGGCCGCGGCATCCGCGCACCGCCCGAGGTCGCCGCCGTCGACGCCGCGCCCGGCGAAGTGGTCGAGCGTCGCGTTGAAGTCGCCGGCCATGATCACGTCGTCGCCCGCGCACTGCTCGGCCAGCCAGTCGAGGTCGCTGCGCCAGTTGCGCAGTTCCCAGCGGATGGGGGCGACGGCGTGCACCGCGACGATGCGCGGCCCGCTGCCCGAGACCGGGTCGGCCACGACGCTCGGCAGCGTGTTCGTGTTGCCCGGCGGGCCGGGGAACTGCGCGTTGACGACCTCGTAGTCG
Source organism: Agromyces indicus (assembly GCF_031432295.1). Taxonomy (NCBI): domain Bacteria; kingdom Bacillati; phylum Actinomycetota; class Actinomycetes; order Micrococcales; family Microbacteriaceae; genus Agromyces; species Agromyces indicus. Next base: position 155,065 of record NZ_JAVKGS010000002.1, read on the forward strand.
CCGAGGTCGGGCGTGATGAGGATCGTCGTGGAGCGCGCCTTCGCGATCTCGTCGAACGCCTGGGTGTGCACCCACATCGGACTGCCGCCCTCGCGCATGGCGACCGCGACATCCTCGCCCAGCTGCGCGGTCGTCTCGGGGAGCACCACCACGTCGGCGCCCTCCGCGAGGGCGAGATCCGCGATGGTGGCCGCGTCCGGCACCTCGCCGAGGGTGTTCCACGACAGCACGGTGACCGAACCGGATGCGGCGACCGCGGGCGTCCCGCCGAGCCCCAGGCCGCGCGCGGCGAGCACGCCGACGTTGCCGATGGCGAACAGCATCAGGATCGCGCCCATCGCCGCCCCGAACCACCGTGCCGAACGGCCGAGCGCGAGCGCCACGAACAACGCCGAGGCGACGGCCGCGCACACCGCGGCGGCGCCGCGCAGGGCGACGACGTGCGCCGCGATCCACTGGTTCTGGAGTCCGAACGCCTGCGGCCACAGCAGCGCGACGGCGACGGCGGCGGTGCCGAGCAGGAACGCCCAGCCGAGGGTGCGGGGGAGCATCGCGTTCCAGCGTAGGCCAGCGCCCCCGTGCGCGGGGCACGAGCCGACCGCATGTCCGCTGGGAGTCCGCGGTGAACGCGCCCGTACGATGGGGGGATGGCCGACATCCCCGTCGCCGTCCGGGCGGATCTGCACACGCACTCCACGGTCTCGGACGGCACCGACTCACCGGCGGAGCTGGTGGCGGCCGCCGCGCGGTCGGGGCTCGAGGCGTTCGCGATCACCGACCACGACTCGACGGCGGGCTGGGCTGCGGCGCGCATCGCTGCCGAGGAGCACGGCGTCACGATGATCCCGGGCATCGAGCTGTCGACCCGCGTGCAGTTCGCGAGCGTCCACGTGCTCGGCTACCTCGTCGATCCCGCGCACGGGGGCCTCCTCGCCGAGACCGCCCGCATCCGCGAGTCGCGCCTGACGCGCGCGGAGCGGATCGTGGAGCGCATCGCGGTGGACTACGACCTGACCTGGGACGACGTGCTCGCGCAGACGAGCTCGGGCGCCACGATCGGCCGGCCGCACATCGCCGACGCGCTCGTGGCCCGCGGCCACGCCGCGACGAGGTCGGATGCCTTCGCCGGCATCCTGCACTGGCGATCGGGGTACGCCCAGCCGCACTACGCGCCCGACCCGCTCACCGGCATCCGCCTCATCCGCGCCGCGGGCGGCGTGCCCGTCCTCGCGCATCCGGGCACGCGCGGCGCCGAGGAGGTGCTGCCGGAGTCGCGCATCCGCCAGCTCGTGGACGCGGGACTCTTCGGCCTCGAGATCGACCACCCCGAGAACACGGATGCCGCCAAGCCGCGCCTGCGCCGACTCGCCGACCGGTACGGGCTCGCCGTCACGGGGTCGAGCGACTACCACGGACTCGGCAAGCCCAACCGACTGGGGGAGTGCACGACCGACCCCGAGGTCGTCGCGCGGATCGTCGCGGAGGGAACCGGGTCGTCGCCGGTCGTGCCGCGCGCGGGGGAACGCGCGGCACGCTGACCGGTCGCCTCAGGCCTGCGCTGCGGGCGCGGCGGTGCCGCCGCCCGAGCGACCGCCGCGACGACGGCGGCGGCGCGGAGCGGCCTTGCCGTCGTGGTGCTCGTGTCCCTTGCCGTCGTGGGTGCCGGCGCCCGGTTCCCTGACCTCGGCGGCGGCGAGCTCGTCGGCAGCGGTCGCCGCCGGACGCTCGCCGTCGGGACGGCCGCCGCGGGTGCGACGACGCGACCGCGACCGCGACGGGCGGGACGCGTCATCCGTCGCCGCCTCGCCCTCGCGGCGACCGGCGGTGCTCGACCGGGTCGGCGGGGCGGTGGGCGCGGGCTTGAGGCGGCCCTTCGTGCCCTCGGGGATGTCGAGGTCGGTGTAGAGGTGGGGGCTCGACGAATAGGTTTCGGTCGGCTCGGGCTGGCCGAACTCGAGTGCGCGGTTGATGAGCGCCCACTTGTGCAGGTCGTCCCAGTCGACGAACGTGACGGCGATACCGGTCTTGCCCGCGCGGCCCGTGCGGCCGACCCGGTGCAGGTAGGCCTTCTCGTCGTCGGGGATGGTGTGGTTGATCACGTGCGTCACGTCGTCGACGTCGATGCCGCGGGCGGCGACATCCGTCGCGATCAGGACGTCCTTCTTGCCGGCCTTGAACGCGGCCATCGCGCGCTCGCGCTGGTCCTGGTTGAGGTCGCCGTGCACGGCTGCGGCGTTGAAGCCCCGGTCGTTGAGTTCCTCGACGAGCTTCGCCGCCGCGCGCTTCGTACGCGTGAAGATGACGGTCTTGCCGCGGCCCTCGGCCTGCAGGATGCGGGCGATCACCTCGTCCTTGTCGAGCGAGTGGGCCCGGTAGACGAGGTGCTTGATGTTCGCCTGCGTGAGGCCCTCGTCGGGATCGGTCGCCCGGATGTGGATCGGGCGCAGCATGAAGCGGCGCGCGAGGGCGACGATCGGGCCCGGCATGGTCGCCGAGAACAGCATGGTGTGGCGCGTGGCGGGGGTCTGCGAGAACAGCTTCTCGATGTCGGCGAGGAAGCCGAGGTCGAGCATCTTGTCGGCCTCGTCGAGCACCATCTCGCTGACGTTCTTCAGCGACAGCAGCCGCTGGCTGGCCAGGTCGAGGAGGCGGCCGGGCGTGCCGACGACGATCTGGGCGCCGGCCTTCAGCTGCTCGATCTGGCCCTCGTACGCCTTGCCGCCGTAGATCGACGCGATCTTGGTGGGGCGGTTGGATGCCGCGAGCTCGAGGTCTTCGGTGACCTGCACGCACAGCTCGCGCGTGGGCACCACGATGAGCGCCTTGACACCGCCCTCGGGGTCGTCGCCGAGGCGCTGGATGAGGGGGAGGCCGAAGCCGAAGGTCTTGCCGGTGCCGGTCTTCGCCTGGCCGATGATGTCCTGGCCGGAGAGCGCCAGCGGGATCGTCTGCTCCTGGATGGGGAAGGCATCGACGATGCCCTTCCCGGCGAGGGCCTCGACGATGTCGGGCGCGATGCCGAGTTCGGTGAACGTGGTCAAGATGTCTGCCTGTCGGTGATGCGGAATGAAGAGGTGCGCCCTGTTCCGATCCCAGGCGCACGGCCGCGGTTCCATCGCCCGCGTGCACGCACAGCCTATCCGAGGCGGCTGTGAGCGCCCGGATATGCTGTCCGACATGGCGAACTGGTCCCGCGCGCGCCTCCCGCGCCCCGAGGCGCCGCGCATGCGGCCCCGCGTCGTGCCGACCGAGCTCACGCGCATCGACTTCACCGAGATCGTGCCCGAACCGGTCGCGTTCCTCGGCCAGGCCGCCTACATCCAGCTCGAGTTCTTCGAGAGCCTCGCGAAGGCCGTCGCGACCGCGCCCGACCTCGCCGCGAAGGAGGGGCTGAGCGCCGCCGCCGGGGTCGCGCTGCGCAAGCACCACGACCTCATCGCGGAACTCCGGCGCCTGGGCGCCGAGCCGGCGGAGGTCATGGCGCCGTTCGCGCCCGCGACCGACCGGTTCCGCCAGGCGACCTCGGGCGCCGACTGGTACGAGCTCCTGCTCGGCATCCACATCACCTCGGGCATGCTCGACGACTACTTCGGGCAGCTCTCCGAGGGGCTCCCGGCCGAACTGGGCGCGCGCGTGCGCGGCATCCTGCAGGAACGCGGCGCGTCGGAGGTGATCGAACGCGAGCTCTCCGAGGCCATCGCCACGCAGCCCGGGCTCGACGACCGGCTCGCCCTGTGGGGTCGCAGCCTCGTCGGCGACACGCTGCTCATCGCGCGGTCGGCCCTCCGGGCCGCGGAGGCGAACGGCGCGCTCGGCACCGACGTGGAGCCGGTCTTCACCGAGCTCATCGCCGCGCACACCCGGCGCATGGACGCGCTCGGCCTCACGGCCTGACGATCGTCGCCGTCCGCCGGGCGGCTGAGCCCTTTTCGTGCGTTGCCCGGCTCAGGAGCGGGCGACGCCCGCCTTCGCGAGGCGCGTGAACGTCTCGGCGTCGTCGCGCTCACGGCGCGGACCGAGGAACAGCGCGACGGCCGCGGCCGCCAGCCCCGAGGCGACGAGCGAGATCACCCAGATCCAGCCGCCGTCCCACGCGAGGCCGAGCCACGTGAGCGCGACCCACACCACCGCCGCGACCGCCGCGCCGACGGCCGGCACGACGAGCACGCCGTGCATGCTCCGGCGCGGGATCGCGTACCGCGCGGCGATGCCGAGCAGGGCGCCGCCGAGCGTGATGAACAGCAGCTCCATCAGCCGACGAAGCCGATGCGGCGAGCGGACTCGGTGCCGATCTCCACGTAGGCGAGCGCGGCGGCGGGCACCACGAAGACGGCGCCCTTGGAGTCGGTGAGGCGCAGGACCGGCGACTGTCCGGTCAGTGCGGCAGCGACGGCCTGCTCGACCTCCTCCGCCGTCTGCGAGGTCTCGAAGCCGAGCTCGCGGGGGGAGTTCTGGATGCCGATGCGAAGGTCCACGGTGCGCCTTTCTGTCGTTGACAGCACACTACGACACGCGCGGCACCCGGCCCGACGAGTTCACTGTCGGCGGACACGGATACCGTTGGCCGCATGCAGCCGCTCGTCCAGCCCGCCACCTCGCTCGTCGACCTGGTCGGAGCGGGGCACGCGGCGGTGTTCGGGGCGCCGGGCAGCGGCAAGACGACGCTCGCCGTCGACCTCGTCGCCGAGCACGTGGCCTCGGGCGGCGACCCGGGCGAGGTCCTCGCGCTCGCCGCGACCCGTCGCACCGCATCGAGCCTGCGCGACACGCTCGCGGTCCGCCTCGGCGTGCCGACGCGCGGCGCCCTCGCCCGCACCGCGAGCGCGGTCGCGTACGACCTCGTGCGCGCCCGCAGCGGCCGCTCGGTGACGCTGCTCACCGGCGCCGAGCACGACCAGGTCATCGGCGAGCTGCTCGAGGCGCAGGCCGTCGACGGCGGCGGGCCGGCATGGCCCGAGGTCCTCTCCGAGGAGGTCCGGGCGCTCCGCGGGTTCCGGTCCGAGCTGCGCGACCTGCTCATGCGCGCCGTCGAGCAGGGCGTCGACGCCGCAGAGCTCGACCGCCTCGGCCGGCTCGCCGGGCGCCCCGAGTGGTGCGCCGCCGCGGGATTCCTTGCGGAGTACGCCGAGGTGAAGGAGCAGCTCCGACCGACCCAGTTCGATTCGGCCGAGCTCGGCGCGTACGCCGCCGCGATCGTCCGTCGGAGCCTCGTCGACCCCGCCGACGCCGCCGCGCTCGGCGACCTGGCGGCGCTCCGGCTCATCGTGGTCGACGACGCCCAGGAGGCCACCGAGGCCACCGCGGCGCTGCTCGGGGCCTTCGCGGCCCGCGGCGTCCGGGTGGTCGCGCTCGGCGACCCCGACGTGGCCAGCAACGGCTTCCGCGGCGGCCGCGCCGACCTGCTGGGCTCGCTCGGATCGGTGCTCGGATCACGCGAGGTGCGCCGCGTGGTGCTGCCTCGCGTGCACCGCGGTCGCGCCGAGCATCGCGACCTGCTCGCCTCCGTGACCGCCCACGTCGGCGCGGCGCTCGGCGGCAGCCACCGCGGGGCCGACCTCGCCGCGGCTGCGGCGGGCACCGAGCCCGCACATGATCCGCTCGCGCCGATCGTGGGCATCGAAGCCGCCTCCGCCGCCGCAGAGGGGGCGCAGGTCGCGGCGCTGCTGCGCGAGCGCCACCTCCTCGACGGCGTGCCGTGGTCGTCGATGGCGGTGGTGCTCCGCTCGGGCGCCGAGCTGCCGGCCTTCGCCCGCGCGCTCGCCGCCTCCGACGTGCCGGTGTCCGGCCGCCACGCACGAGTCGCGCTGCGCGAAGCCCCCGGTGCGGCACCGCTCATCGCCGCGGTGGCCTGCGTGCTCGGCATCGAGCCGCTCACGCCCGAATCGGCCACGGCGCTGCTCACGGGCCCGCTCGGTCGGCTCGACCGCGTCGGACTCCGTCGGCTGCGGCTCGCCCTCCGGCACGAGGAACTCTCCGGCGGCGGCGTCCGCAGCGCCGACGAGCTGCTCGTCGAGGCGCTCGGCGTCGCGGGCGGATTCGCCACGATCGACGCGCCGGCCGGTCGCCGCGCGGCGCGCCTCGCGCGACTGCTCGACGCCGCCCGTCGGTCCGCGGAGCGGGGCGCCACGGTCGAGGAGCTGCTCTGGCAGCTGTGGCACGACAGCGGCCTCGAGGCGGAATGGGCGGGCCAGGCGGCCGGCTCGGGGGTGCTCGCCGACGAGGCCGACCGGTCCATCGACGGCGTCGTGGCCCTGTTCGCGTCCGCGCGTCGCTTCGTCGAGCGCGAGCCGGGAGCCCCGGCGCGTCGCTTCGTCGACGAGCTCCTCCAGAACGCCCTCCCCGAGGATTCGCTCGCTCCCGAGCGCGGCGACGACGCCGTCGTGCTCGCGACGCCGCCGGCGCTCATCGGACGCGAGTTCGACGTGGTCGTCGTGGCGGGCCTGCAGGACGGCGTCTGGCCGAACCTGCGTCCGCGCGGCACGCTGCTGCACGCGGGATCGCTCGGTCCCGCCGTGGCCGCGGCCCGCGCCGGGCAGCAGCCGCCCGAACCCGACTCCGCGGCCGCCGTGCGCGCCGCCGTGCGAGCCGACGAGCTGCGGTTGTTCGCGCTCGCGATCTCCCGCGCGCGCCGCCAGGTGGTCCTCGCGTGCACCGCGAACGACGACGAGCAGCCGTCCGTGCTGATGGCCTTCGCCGCCGAGCATCGCGTGGCGCGGCGGCGGCGGCCGCTGCACCTGCGCGGGCTCGTCGGCGCCCTGCGGCGCGACGCGGCCGGAGGCGATCGGGAGGCCGCCGCGGCGATCGCGCTCCTCGCCGAGCAGGGCGTCCCCGGCGCCCACCCGGATGACTGGTACGGCCTGCTCGCCCCGTCGACCGTCGCCCCGCTGGTCGACCTCGAGGGCGATCCCGAAGCGCTCGTCGCCGTGTCGCCGTCGCAGATCGACCGGGTCGAGGAATCGCCGCTGGGCTGGTTCGTCGACCGCGTGGCGTCCCCGCCGTCGGGACTCGCCGCGTCCATCGGCACCATCGTGCACGCCGTGGTCGAGGAGGCCTCGACCACGGAGGGCGACCTCGACGTCGAGACGCTCTGGGCCTCCGTCGAGCGCCGCTGGCGCGACCTCCGGTTCGATGCGGGCTGGGTCGCCGAACGCGAGCGTCGCGGCGCACGGCGCATGACCGAGGGAGCGGCCGACTATCTCCGCAGCGCCGCGGACGACGGGGTCGTCGTCCTCGGGGCAGAGGGGCGGTTCACGCTCGTCACCGGCCGGGTGCGCATCACGGGCACGATCGACCGCGTCGAGGCGTCGCCGGACGGCACCACCGTGATCGTCGACCTCAAGACCGGTCGCACGCCCCCGAGCGCCGCGAAGACCGCGGAGCACCCGCAGCTCGCCGCCTACCAGCTCGCCGCCCGTGCCGGCGCCCTCCCGAACGCCGGGCGTCTCGGCGGCGCGAAGCTCGTCTACGTGGCCCGGCCGGTCGGTAGCCGCCTCTACACCGAGCGCGCCCAGCAGCCCTTCGACGACGAGGCCGAGGCAGCCTTCCGGAGTCGCCTCGACGAGGTCGCCCGGGTCATGGCCGGAGCGACGTTCGAATCGCCGATCGAGTTCGCCCACGGTTCCCGGTTCGGCGACTGGCAGTACCGCGTCCACCTCGTTCCGGCGGTGTGCGCATGACCGCAGTCCGGCTCGCGGCCGACGAGATCGCCCTGCGACTCGGCCTCCACCAGCCCACGCCCGAGCAGCGCGCCGTCATCGAGGCCGCCCCGCACGGCCAGAGCATCGTGGTCGCCGGCGCGGGCAGCGGCAAGACCGAGACGATGGCCAATCGCGTCGTCTGGTTGCTCGCCAACGGCCACGCCGACGTGCCCGAGGTGCTCGGGTTGACGTTCACCCGCAAGGCCGCGGGCGAACTCGCCGACCGGATCCGCGAGCGGATCGGCCAGCTCGTCGACGAGGGGCTCGCCGAGGTCCGCATCGATCCGCTCGAGTCCGCCGCCGTCGGCACGTACAACGCGTTCGCGGGCGCCATCTATCGCGAACACGCACTGCGCATCGGCCGCGAGCCCGACGCGGTGGTGCTCGGCGAGGCGGCGGCCTGGCAGCTGGCACGGAGCATCGTGGCGGACTCCGCCGATCCGAGGCTCGTCGAGATCGACGCCTCCCTCGATCGCGTCACCGGGGCGGTGCTCTCGCTCAGCCGCGCGCTCGCCGAGAACGTGACCGACAGCCGGGACGTGCGGGCGTTCGCACGCGACTTCCTCGCCATGGCCGACCTGCCGATCGAGGCACCGCGCAAGCGGACGCCGTTCGAGAGCTTCACCTCGGCGCTCGGCGTGGTCGACGCCCTGCCGCCGCTCCTCGACCTCGCCGACGCGTACGCCGCCGCCAAACGGTCGCGCGGGTACATCGAGTTCTCCGACCAGGTCGCGCTGGCGCTCGAGATCTGCACGTCGCATCCGGATGTGGTCGCCGAGCACCGGGACCGCTACGCGACGGTGCTCCTCGACGAGTACCAGGACACGAGCGTGGTCCAGACCCGACTGCTGGCGACGCTGTTCCGCGACCACCCCGTGATGGCCGTCGGCGACCCCGACCAGTCGATCTACGGATGGCGCGGCGCGAGTGCCGCCAACCTCGCGCGGTTCGGCCGCGACTTCGGCGCGGACGGCACGGCGTCGGCGTACGACCTCTCGACGAGCTGGCGCAACCCGGTCGTCGTCCTCGACGCAGCCAATGCCCTCATCGCGCCGCTCGACGGCGGCATCCCCAAGGCGCCGCTGCGCCCGTCGCCCTTCGCCGGACCCGGCCGCCTTTACGTGTCCTGGTCGGAGACGATCGACGATGAGGCCGAGCAGGTCGCCGAGTGGCTCGCCGACCGGCTCCGTCCCGGCGGCCGGACGGCGGCGCTGCTCTGCCGCACCTTCGCGCACGTCGACCTGTTCGCGAACGCGCTGCGTGCGCGGGGGGTGCCCGTCCACGTGCTCGGCGTGGCCGGCCTCCTCGACCAGCCGGTGATCGCCGATCTCGTGTGCGCGCTCCGGGTGCTGCACGACCCGACGGCCGGGTCCGAGCTGCTGCGCCTCCTCGGCGGCGCCCGGTGGCGGATCGGCACCGCCGACCTCGCCGCCCTCGGCGCCCTGGCCCGGTGGCTCGCCGAGCGCGACCTCTCCACGCGTCGTCTCGCCGACGAGGTGCGGCAGGGCATCCGCGGCTCGATCGCCCCGGACGAATCACCCTCGATCGTCGACGCGCTCGACTTCATCCTCACCGCGCCCGACGACCACCGCGCGCTCGCGGCGATCACCCCCGAGGGGCTGGGCCGCATGCGCCGATCGGGCACGCAGCTGCAGGCGCTGCGACGCCGCACCGGACTCGGGCTCGTCGACTTCGTCACGCTCGTGCAGCAGGAACTCCTGCTCGACGTCGAGGTCGCCGCCAACCCCGCCCAACCGCTCGGCGGCCCGAGCCTCGAGGCGTTCGACGAGCTCGTGTCGGGGTTCGTCGACACCGCCGAGCACGCCACGCTCGGCGCCTTCCTCGGCTGGCTGACCGAGGCCGAGCAGCGCGACCGGCTGAGCCCCCGGCAGGACGACCCCGAGCCGGGTGCGGTCCAGGTGCTGTCCATCCACGGATCCAAGGGCCTCGAATGGGACCTCGTCGCGATCCCGCGCATGGTCGACGACGAGCTGCCGTCGAAGCCGCGGAGCGGCAAGGGCTGGCTCACGTTCGGTGCGCTGCCCGACGAGTTCCGGGGCGATCGCGACGAGATCCCCGAGCTCATGTGGCGCGGGGTGCAGAGCCAGGCCGAGTTCGACGAGGCGGTGCGCGCGTACTCCGCCGAGAACCGCGACCGGCACGCCGAGGAGGAACGCCGGCTGGCCTACGTCGGGGTGACGAGGGCGCGCGCCGAACTCCTGCTGGCCGGGTCGTGGTGGGCGACGCAGAAGGCGCCGCGCTCGCCGAGCGTGTTCCTCCGTGAACTCGTCCAGGTCGGCGCGGTCGCGGCCGACGTGCTCCCGCCGGCGCCGGAGCACGACGAGAACCCGCGCGCGTCCGAGTCGTCGCGCGTGCGGTGGCCGCTCGATCCGCTCGGGCCGCGACGCGGGTCGGTCGAGCGAGCCGCCGGTCTCGTCCGTGAGGCCGCGTCGCTGCCGTCGGGAACCGGCATCGGGCCGCAGCTCGCCGACGAGATCCGGATGCTGCTGGAGGAGCGCCGGCGGCGCAGCGATCCGCGGCGCGGCGGGGGGGTCCCCGTCCGCGTGCCCGCCTCGCGGTTCAAGGACTACGTCGACGACCCCGGTGCCGTCGCCGCGGAGCTCGCGCGCCCCATGCCGCAGCGCCCCTACCGGGCCACGCGCATCGGCACGCTCTTCCACTCCTGGGTCGAGCAGCGCGCCCTCGGCGAGGGGGCGTCGTCCGGAGCCGGCGACGACCTCGACACGCTCGACGTCGAGCTCGACCTCGACACCGAGGGCGAGGTCGTCGCCGACCCGACCGAGGCGCGACTGGCGGCGCTCCGGGAGACGTTCGCGGCGTCCGAGTGGGGCGACCGGCGCCCGGAGGCGGTCGAACTCGAACTGCACCTCCCGCTCGACGGTCACGTGTTCGTGTGCAAGCTCGACGCCGTCTACGAGGTGACGCCGGGAACGGATGCGGCGGAGCGCGGCATCCGCTACCAGGTGGTCGACTGGAAGACCGGTGCGGCGCCGCGCGACGAGCGCGAGCTCGAGCTGCGGCAGACCCAGCTCGCGCTCTACCGCCTCGCGTACTCGCGATGGTCGGGCGTGCCGGTCGAGCAGATCGACGCCGTCTTCTACTACGTGGAGGACGACCTGGTGCTCCGACCCGAACGCCTCTACGACGAGGAGGCGTTGCGGCGAGCGTGGGCGTCGGTGTCCGAGCGCGCCGTCTCTGCCGCGCCGTCCTCCGCACCGACGCTCGACGCGCTGCCGGGCGAGGTGCGTTCGGCGGTCGCCGAGGCTTGAGGTGCCCGAGCCGGGCGCGGCGCCGCGTCGCCCCAGTCGCTGAGGTCGAGCGGGATCGGCGCGGTCTCGTCCATGGCCGGCGCGCGCTCGGCGGCGCGCGTGTCGCCGGGTCCCGCGGCGGGCGCCTCGCCGCCGTCGAGGTGGCGACGGAGCTCCTCGACGTCGTAGCTGTCGGTGAGCATGCTCGTCCCGGGCTCGCGGGCGGCGGTGCCCCGCGGCGTGGTCTCGAGCAGGCGCTCCACGTCCGTGACGGCGAGGACCGGACCGGTGTCGGTCGTGAGCGACTCGGACGAGTGGTCGTGCACGCGCGCGACGAGGCCGTCGAGCAGACCGACGGCATCGTCGATCACGGCGTCGTCGTGCGTGTCGACGCCGTGCAGCAGCCAGCGCGCGAGCTCGAGCTCGCCGTAGAGCAGCGCGCGCCGTGCCAGTTCGGCGTCGGCGAGCCCGGCGCGAGCGGTCACGTATGCGGCCAGGGTCTCCTCGGCCGCGGCGCCCGTGGAGGTGAGCACCCAGTGGAGGTCGCGTGCGGGGTCGTCCTGCGCGAGGCCGGCCCAGCCGAGCACGCCCGTCACGCGGTCGCCCTCGACGAGGAACGAGTCGGCGCCGAGCTGTCCGTTGACGACGGTGGGGGCGAACCGCCACAGCGTGTCGTCGTCGGTGGCCTCCTCCCAGCGGCGCACGAGCGCCGCAGGGAGCCGCCCGGTGTCCGCCGCGCGGTCGATGACCTCGACGGCCGCCTCGCGGGCCTGCTCCGCCGAGCGCCGCGGAAGCCCCGCCTCGCCGATGAAGCCCGCGGGAAGCGCGTGGATCGCGGAGATCGCCCGGCCGACCTCGGCCGCGAGCGCCGGGGTGGCCGTGAGGTCGTCCGCCGAGCGCACCGTGCCGGGGATGAACTCGGTGACGACCGCCCGAGTGGGGCCGATCGGCGCCTGGCCGACGAACTCGGGCACCGCGAACGGCAGGCGCGAGCGGATGCCGGTGGACAGGGCGCGCAACCCGACGAGGTCGGCGGACTGCTCGTTCTCGGCGGCGGGCGAGCGCGGGACGCGGATCAACAGCCTCCGACCGTCGGTGGAGTGGAGTTCGACGGCATCGAACGCGCCCGACATCCCGTAGGTGTGCGTCCGGGCCGCCCGCACCTCGAGTCCCGCCACCGCGGCCGTGGCCAACGCGGCTAGAGTGAGTGGGGGTCTGGCCATGGCACACAGCCTAAGCACGCGTCCGCGCCCGCCCGGCGACCGCCACGCCTTCCCGACGACTCCGGACGAAAGCGAGAGGTGACCGTGTCCGTACCCGCGTCGCCCGAGCAGGCCGCGTCCGACCCCGACGCCGCGCCGCATCCGACCCGGGCGCCGCTCGCGGCCGAGGCACCGCCATTGGCGCGGGAGCACCTCGATCGCGACGCCGTCGGCCGCACCGATCCGGCTCGCGAGGCCGCCTTCGACGCCGACCCGCACGCCCGCGTGCTCGTGGTCCGAGACGGGCGCGTCCTCGTCGGCGCCGGCGCGCCCGAGGCGCTCGAGCTGCGGCATCCGTCGGCCCTGCCCCGGCCCGCGGTGCGCATGTACCTCGGCCGCACGCTCGACGCGTCGACGGATGCCGCGGGCGAGCCGCTGCCCGCCGGCAGCCCCGTCGAGGCGTGGGTGCTCGCCGACGCCGACGCGCCGGCGCTCGGGCACGACGACCGTTGGCGCGGCCTGCGTTCGGTGGCGACGGTCCTCGACGACCGCGACGCCGGACTCGCCATCCAGGCGGTGGCCCTCGCCAACTGGCACGCCACGCACGCCTTCTGCGCCTCGTGCGGCAGCGCGACCGAGGTCGTGACCGCGGGCTGGGCGCGTCGCTGCCTCGCCGAGGACCGCATGCGATTCCCGCGCACGGACCCGGCGGTGATCGTCATCGTGACCGACGACGACGATCGCGTCCTGCTCGGCTCGAATGCGATGTGGGAACAGGACCGCTTCTCGGTGCTCGCGGGCTTCGTCGAGCCGGGGGAGTCGCTCGAAGCGGCCGTCGTGCGGGAGATCGCCGAGGAGACCGGCCTGCAGGTCGACCGGGTCGAGTACCTGGGGTCGCAGCCCTGGCCGTTCCCGGCGAGCCTCATGCTGGCCTTCCGGGCGCGGGTGGTCGACGGGGCGCCGGTCGCGCCGGTGCCCGATGGCGAGGAGATCGTCGAGCTGCGCTGGTTCGACCGGACCGAGCTGCGCGGGGCGCTGGGCCGGGTGGCCCTGCCGGGCGAGACCTCGATCGCGCGCTGGATGCTCGAGCAGTGGTACGGGGGTCCGCTCGCGTCGTCACTGCCCTGGTCGACGTCATGACCACGAGCGATCCGCTCCTCGACGCGCTGGACGACGAGCAGCGCGTCGCGGCCGAGGCCCTCGTCGGACCGGTCTGCGTGCTCGCCGGCGCCGGCACGGGGAAGACCCGCGCGATCACGCACCGGATCGCCTACGGCGTGGCATCCGGCGCCTACGACCCCGCCCGCGTCATGGCCCTCACGTTCACGAACCGCGCCGCCGCCGAACTGCGGTCGCGCCTGCGCGCGCTCGGCGCGGGCGGCGTGCCGGCGCGCACCTTCCATGCCGCGGCGCTCGCGCAGTTGAACCACTTCTGGCCGATCGTGGCGGGCGGTCCGGCGCCGCGGGTGCTCGAGTTCAAGGGCCGGCTGCTCGGGCTCGCGGCCGAGCGGTGCCGCCTGCGGGTCGACACGGCGACGCTGCGCGACGTCGCCGCCGAGATCGAGTGGCGCAAGGTGAGCGTGCTCGGCATGGACGAGTACCGCGCCCGCCTCGCCTCGCGCGGGGCGCCCGGCTCGCTCGACGCCGACCAGTTCCTCGACCTCGTCGCCGCGTACGAGCAGCTGAAGGACGAGCGCCGCTCGATGGACTTCGAGGACGTCCTGCTCGCCACGGCGGGCATGATCGAGACCGAGCCGGCGGTCGCCATGCAGGTCCGCGAGGGCTACCGCCACTTCGTGGTCGACGAGTACCAGGACGTCTCGCCCGCCCAGCAGCACCTGCTCGACCTGTGGCTCGGCGACCGCCGCGACGTGTGCGTCGTCGGCGATGCCAGCCAGACCATCTACTCCTTCGCGGGCGCGTCGGCCGAGCACCTGCTCGGGTTCGAGCGGCGGTACCCGGATGCCACGATCGTGCGCCTCGAACGCAACTACCGCTCGACCCCCGAGATCGTCGAGGTCGCGAACCGCCTCGTGCGCGGTCGTCCCGGCGCGCTCCGGCTGGTCGCGGCCGCGCCCGACGCCGGGGATGCGGCGACCGGCGACGCGACGGTCGCGGCCGAGCGCGCGGCGTCCGCCCGGGGACGCGTGGCCGACGGGCCGGCACCGGAGGTGGTGGCCTATCCCGACGAGCTGGCCGAGGCCCGCGGCACCGCCACGCGGATCCGCGAACGCATCGACGCGGGCACGCCCCCCGAATCCGTCGCCGTCCTGATGCGCGTCAACTCCCAGTCGGCGCTGCTCGAGCAGGCGCTCGCCGAGGTCGGCGTCTCGACGCGGGTGCGCGGGGCCCAGCGGTTCTTCGACCAGCCCGAGGTGAAGCAGGCCGTGCACGCCATCCGCGCCCAGGCGCTCGCGGCGACGGGCGAGCCGCTGTTCAAGACGGTCAGCGACGTGCTGCGCTCGCTCGGCTGGTCGGTGGAGGCGCCCGCTGGCCCCGGAGCGGTGCGGTCGCGGTGGGAGTCGCTCAACGCGCTCGCCCGCCTCGTCGACGACGTGCCCGCGGGCACGACCCTCCGCGCGTTCGCCGACGACCTGTCGGCGCGGGCCCAGGCCCAGCACGAACCGGCGATCGCTGCCGTCACCCTGGCGACGCTGCACTCGGCGAAGGGCCTCGAATGGGATGAGGTGCACCTCGTGGGCCTCACCGAGGGCATGCTTCCGATCGCCTACGCGACCGGGCTCGAGGCGATCGACGAGGAGCGACGCCTGCTCTACGTCGGCATCACGCGGGCACGGCGTCGGCTGACGCTGAGCTGGGCGGCCCGATCCGGCGCGCATCGAGGCGAGCGGGAGCCGTCGCGATTCCTCCGGGAGCTCGACATCCGCACTCGGGATGCGCAGCGACCGGCTCGGGAGCGCGTGGGCGGCGTGCCGATGCGTCGCTGACGAGCACGCAGGCCGCGTCGAGGGCGGTGCGGCCGTCCCGCAGCAGGTCGTCGACGACGGATGCCGCGAGCGCCAACGCCTCGTGCTCGACGCGCGGGCGGCGAGGCGGGGCGGCGGCCGCCGCGAGCTGGGCGGCCACGGCCGGCCACGCCGCATCCGCGTCGCGTCGGCCCAGGTGGACGCAGCGCAGGCACGGACCCGACCCGGGGCGCACGAAGGGGCCCACCTCGGCGCCGCGCTCGTCGAACACGAGCGCGAGATGCGGTACGTCGGCCGCCAGCCACGGCAGGTGGGCCGCGGGGGCGACCACGCGTGAGGCGATCACGACGACCGCGTCGACCGCGTCGGCCGGTGCGTTCGGCGCGTGGACCGGTCGGTGACCGAGCCGCGCGAGCTGCGCGGCGAGGGCGGCGACGTGGTCGGGTTCGCCGTCGATGGCGACCGTTCCGGCGCGGGGCGATCCGGCGGATGGCGCGGCGGGGAGCAGGGCCGGTTCGACCCGCTCGAGCAGGTCGTCGAGGTCGGTAGGCGAGCCGTCCAGCGCCGCTCCGATGGTCGCCAGCGTGGACCGGCTCGCGCCGGAGGCGAGCGCGCTGAGGATCCCCTCCTCGAACGGCCCGGGACGCTCGAGGACCGCGACCGGACGGACGCCGCCGAGCTGGAGGGCGTCGTGCGAGCGCCAGACGAGGGGCAGTGCGGGGTCGAGTCGCGGCGTCATGCCGGAAGCATGCCCGACCGTCGGCCGACGGCTCGTCGGTCGTCCACAGGTCGGGGGCCGCGGACGCAGCGGGTGCGACGGCCTCAGCTCGCGGCGGACCCGCGCTCGTCGTCGGAGCCGCCGCTCGGGTCGTCGCCGTCGTCGCCGCCGGTCTCACCGCGCAGCAGGGCCTCGAGCGCTTCGTCGAAGGCGGCGTCGGCCTCGCCGGCGGCCTGCCCGCCCGCGGCGAGGCGCGCGGCGAGGGGACCCGGATCGTCGAGGTCGGCCGCCGTCGGCAGCAGGTCGGGATGCGACCACAGGGCGTCGCGCTGGGCGACCCCGACCGCGTCGGTGACCGCGCGCCACATCGCCGCCGCGTCGCGCAGGCGACGAGGGCGCAGCTCGAGGCCGACCAGGGTCGCGAGCGCCGATTCGGCCGGCCCGCCGGTCGCGCGGCGGCGGCGGATGGTCTCCGCCACGGCGTCGGACTTCGGCAGCCGCTGCGTCGCGTCGGCCGTCACGACATCGACCCAGCCCTCGACGAGCGCGAGCACGGTCTCGAGGCGCCCGAGGGCGGCCTCCTGCTCGGGGCTCTTGGGCCGGAGGAGGGCGCCGTTCGCGACCGCGTCGCGCAGCTCGTCGGTGTTGGCGGGGTCGAAGCCCTCGGCGAGCTCCTCGAGGCGCTCCACGTCGACGTCGATGCCTCGGGCGAACGCGGTGATCGCGGAGATGAGGTGCAGCCGCAGCCAGCGGGCGTGGCGGAACAGTCGCGCGTGCGCGAGCTCGCGCACCGCGAGGTAGAGCTCCACCTGGTCGTCGGGGATGTCGAGTTCGGCGCCGAACTCGGCGATGTTCTGCGGCAGCAGGGCGGCGCGGCCGTCGTCGAGGAGCGGGATGCCCACGTCGCCGCCGGAGACGACCTCGGTGGAGAGCTGGCCGACCACCTGCCCGAGCTGCATCGCGAACATCGCGCCGCCGATGCCGCGCATCATGCGGCTGGCGCCCTGCACCATCTCGCGCATCTCCTCCGGCGCCTGCTCGGACATGACCCGGGTGAGCGAGTCGGCGATGCTCAGCGCGACCGGTTCCGCGAGCTGCGACCAGATGGGCAGGGTCGCGGCGGCCCAGGCGCGCCGCGTGAGCAGCTCGGGCGGCGTCGGAAGGGCGGCGACGTCGACGACCTCGTCGAGCCAGAGGGCGGCGACCTGCGTCGCCCGATGGAGCCGCTCGGCGTCGGCGGCGTCGACCTGGCGTTGGCCGGATGCCGCGCGCTGCTCGGCCTGCCGCAGGGCGAGGGACCAGTCGATGCCCTCGTCGTCGGAGCGCTGCATGGCCTGCTGGAGCTGGCTGAAGATCGCCGCAAGGCTCGCCGGGTCGCTCGGCAGGCCCGCCGCGTTGGCGAGCCTCGACGGATCGATGCCGCCGGATCCGGACAGCAGCTCGCGCAGCATGTCGCGGAACTCGTCCTCGGGGTTCCGGTCGGGCTGGTCGTCGCGTTCGGCCACGGAGGCCACCTCCCTCGATCGGAATTCCACGCTACCGCCGCCCCCGGTCTTCCTCCCCGGGAATTGGCCTAGGCTGACGTTCCGGGTGTCCGCCCGTCGCGAACAGCGCCGCACGAGTCGGCGCGGACCGGTTCTGCGGCGCCCTGGGAAGGATGAACGCGGCATGGTGCTGTCAGGACCGAGAGCGGATGCCGCGCCGACCGGCGACTCCGACGAGTCCGCCGTCGCGTCCCGTCGCAGCCGTCGCGAGCGCATCGGCTGGGGCGCGATCGCGGTCGCGACCGTCCTCGGCCTGCTGATCGCGCTGCTGCCGTCCCCGTACGTCATCCAGCAGCCCGGTCCGGTCTTCGACACCCTGGGCACGACCGAAGCGGACGGCGAGGAGATCCCGCTCATCTCGATCCCCGACGAGGAGACCTTCCCGACCGAGGGCTCGCTCGACCTGCTCACCGTCTCCGCCGTCGGACGGCCCGGCCGCACGCCCGGCTGGCTCGACGTCGCGGTGGCGTGGTTCGACACCCGTCGCGCGGTCGTGCCCGTGGAGGCGGTCTTCCCGCCCGGCATCAGCGAGGAGGATCGCGACTCGCAGAACGAGGCCCAGATGGTCGATTCGCAGCAGGACGCGATCGCGGCCGCGCTGGTCGAACTCGGCTACGACTTCCCGCGCGAGGTCGTCGTGCAGGGCGTCGGCGACGGCCTGCCCGCCGACGGCGTGCTCGAGATCGGCGACGTCATCACGGCGGTCGACGGCGAGCCGGTGCGCTCGGTCGGCGAGCTGCGGGGCGCCCTGGCCGAGCACGGGACCGAGTCGCCCGCGACGCTCGAGGTCGTGCGCGGCGACGGCACCGCCGAAGTCGAGGTGACGCCGGTCGAGCGCAACGGCCAGGTCGTGATCGGCATCGGCGTGCGCATGCGGTACGAGTTCCCGATCGACGTCGAGATCCGCCTCGACGACGTCGGCGGTCCCAGCGCGGGCATGATGTTCGCCCTGGGGATCGTCGACAAGCTCACCCCGGGTGCGATGACGGGCGGCGAGCGCGTCGCCGGCACCGGCACGATCGACTCCGACGGCGAGGTGGGCGGCATCGGCGGCATCCGCCAGAAGCTGTGGGGCGCCGTCGACAGCGGCGCGGACTGGTTCCTCGCCCCCGAGGCGAACTGCGGCGAGGTCGTCGGGCACGTGCCCGACGGGCTCGAGGTGTTCGCCGTGACCACGCTCGACGAGGCGCGGGCGATCGTCGAGGCGGCGGGCGAGGGCGGCGACACGTCGTCGTTCGCCCGGTGCGAGGCCGCGGGCTGATCGAGGGCGCTCCCGTGCCGTCGGGCGAGTGGGATCGAACGGTACCGGTTCGTTATCTCCCCGGGCCCGGGCAGCCGCTTCCCACCAGCCGTTTCCAAGACTGCCGACCATAGGATGGGGATTCGATCCCGTCCCGACCCGAATGAGGCCGAGAAGTGTCCACAGCACAGCCGCAGGAACCGAGGATGCCGCGCCGACGCGCGCCGATCGCGATCACGATCGGCATCGTCGGCGCCCTCGTCGTCGCGTTCTTCGTGTTCGCCGGAATCTACGCCGACGTGATGTGGTACCAGCAGCTGGGGTTCGTCGAGGTGCTGGTGACCGAATGGGTCGCCCGCATCGTGCTGTTCCTCATCGGCTTCGTGGCGATGGCCGTGCCGGTCTGGGCCTCGATCCAGATCGCCTACCGCACGCGGCCCGTGTACGCGAAGCTCAATTCGCAGCTCGACCGCTACCAGGAGGTCTTCGAGCCGCTGCGGCGCCTCGCCATGTTCGGCGTGCCGATCGTGCTCGGCATCTTCGCCGGCGTCTCGACGGCGAGCCGGTGGGACTCGGTGCTCACCTGGCTGAACCGCACCCCGTTCGGCACGACCGACCCGCAGTTCGGCCTCGACGTCGGGTTCTACGTCTTCGAGCTGCCGTTCTACCGCTCGATCGTCGGATTCGCCTCGGCGGTCGTGCTGCTCTCGGGCCTGCTCGTCATCGCGACCAACTACCTCTACGGCGCCATCCGCATCAGCGGACGCGAGGTGGTCATCTCGAAGGCCGCGCGCATCCAGATCGCCATCACCGCGGGCGTCTACCTGCTCCTGCAGGCCGTCAGCATCTGGCTCGACCAGTACGCGACCGTCACCGAGGTGGGTTCGCTCATCACCGGTGCGTCGTACACCGACGTCAACGCGACGATCCCCGGCCGGCAGATCCTCGCCGTCATCGCGGCGGTGGTGGCCGTGCTGTTCCTCGTCACCGCGTTCCTCGGACGCTGGCGCCTCCCGCTCGTGGGCGCCGTGCTGCTGGTGGTGTCGAGCCTGTTGATCGGCTCGCTCTACCCGTGGGTCGTGCAGCGCTTCCAGGTCGACCCGAGCGCGCGCTCGCTGGAGGCCCCCTACATCCAACGCAACATCGACCTGACGCGCGACGCGTTCGGAGTCGCCGACATCGAGGAGATCCCGTACGAGGCGAAGACGGACGCCGAGCCCGGCGCGCTGCGTTCCGATGCGGAGACCACGGCGAGCATCCGCCTGATGGACCCGGCGATCATCAGCCCGGCGTTCCGCCAGCTCGAGCAGTTCCGCCAGTACTACCAGTTCCCCGAGCAGCTCGACGTCGACCGCTACGAGATCGACGGGCAGTCGCAGGACACGATCGTCGCCATCCGCGACCTGAACCTCGAGGGACTCGGCGACGCGCAGACGTGGTTCAACACGCACCTCGTCTACACGCACGGCTACGGCCTCGTCGCCGCGGCCGGCAACCAGCGGTCGAGCGACGGCCAGCCGGTCTTCCTGCAGTCGGGCATTCCCTCGACGGGAACCCTGCCCGAATTCGAGCCGCGCGTGTACTTCGGCGAGAACTCGCCCGAGTACTCGATCGTCGGCGCCCCCGAGGGGGCTCGTGAGATCGAGCTCGACTTCCCCGCGGGGGGCGACGGCGAACCCCAGCAGACGACGTTCCAGGGCGACGGCGGGCCGAAGCTCGACAACGTCTTCACGAAGCTCGTCTACGCGCTGAAGTTCCAGTCGGAGCAGATCTTCCTCTCCGACCAGGTGAACGAGGAGTCGCAGATCCTCTACGACCGCGATCCGATCGACCGCGTGCGCAAGGTGGCGCCGTTCCTCACCCTCGACACCGACACCTACCCGACCGTGGTCGATGGACGCATCGTGTGGATCGTCGACGGATACACGCTCTCCGATCAGTACCCGTACTCGAACAAGGTGAGCTACAGCGAGGCGATCTCCGACAGCGACACGGTCGCATCGCCGCTCGCATTCGACGAGGTCAACTACGTACGCAACTCCGTGAAGGCGACGGTCGACGCGTACGACGGCAAGGTGACGCTCTACGCCTGGGACGACGAGGACCCCATCCTCCAGACGTGGGACAAGATCTTCCCGGGCAAGGTGCGCCCCCTGAGCGAGATGTCGGGAGAGCTCATGAGCCACGTGCGCTACCCCGCCGACCTCTTCAAGATGCAGCGCGCCGTGCTGGGCCGGTACCACGTGACCGAGGCGGACGCCTTCTACTCGCGCGAGGACGCATGGACCACGCCGCTCGACCCCACGCAGGGGCAGGGCAGCACGCTCCTGCAGCCGCCGTACTACCTGACGATGCAGATGCCCGGCCAGGAGGAGCCGACGTACTCGATCTACTCGACGTTCATCCCCGAAGCGCGAGGTCAGGCCAGCCGCAACGTGCTGCGCGGATACCTCGCGGTGGATTCGGATGCGGGATCGGAAGACGGCGAGCGTGCCGAAGGCTACGGCAAGTTGCGGCTCCTGAACCTGCCGGAGGACGACAACGTGCCCGGCCCCGGCCAGGTGCAGAACACCTTCAACAGCGACACCTCGATCTCGGCACAGCTGAACATCCTCCGCCAGGGCCAGTCCGACGTCATCAACGGCAACCTGCTCACGATCCCGGTCGGCGGCGGCCTGCTGTACGTCCAGCCGGTGTACGTGCGCTCGACCGGTGAGACCAGCTACCCCGTGCTGCAGAAGGTCCTCGTGGCCTTCGGCGACGAGATCGCCTTCCAGGACACGCTCGACGAGGCACTGAACGTGCTCTTCGGAGGTGACTCGGGTGCGGCCGCGGGTGACGAGGAGGTCGAGCCGACCGAGCCGGGCGAGGGCGAGGGCGAGGGCGACGGAGACGGGACTGACACGCCGGTCACCGCCGACACCGAACTGCAGGCGCTGCTCAACCGGGCCCGCCAGGCGATCGAGGACAAGCAGGCTGCGCTGCAGGCCGGCGACTGGGTCGAGTACGGCCGGGCCGACGCCGAGCTCGCCGAGATCATCTCCGAGCTCATCGTCCTCGCGGGTGACGAGGCGGTCGAGACGCCCGCCGCTGAACCGCCCGCGGAGGGAGAGTGAGCGTCGACCTCCGAGGAGGGGACTGGCTCGACGACAACCGGGCGAACTGGGACGAGCGCGTGCCCGTCCACGTCGCCTCGACGTTCTACGACCGTGCCCGGCTCCGGGAAGGCGGCAGCGTCCTCGATCCCATCACGCGCGCCGGGGTCCAGCAGCTCTTCCCGGATGGCCTCGACGGGGTCCGCGTGCTGCACCTGCAGTGCCACTTCGGGTCGGACACCCTCTCGCTCGTGAACGCGGGCGCGACGGCCGTGGGCCTGGACTTCTCGGAGCCCGCGGTCGTCGAGGCGCGGCGGATGGCCGACGAGCTCGGCGTCGCCGACCGTGCACGGTTCGTGCAGGCCAACATCTACGACGCCCGGCACGTGCTGCCCGAACCCGAGTCGTTCGACCTGGTCTTCACCACCTGGGGCACCATCGGCTGGCTTCCGGATGTCGCGGAGTGGGCCCGCATCATCGAGTGGTTCCTCGCGCCGGGAGGGCGGCTCCTCTTCGCCGACGGTCACCCCGCCGCGTTCGTGTTCGACGGCGACGGCGGGCCGGACGGGATGCCGCAGTTCGCCTACCCGTACGCCGCCGGCGGACCGGAGGTCATCGACGACCCGAGCGACTACGCGGACCCCGACGCACGCATCCAGCACACGCGAACCTGGGAGTGGATGCATCCGCTCGACGAGGTGCTCGGGGCCCTGCGCGACGCCGGGCTGCGGATCGAGTCGTTCACCGAGCACTACGAGGTGCCGTGGCAGATCTTCCCCGTGACGGTGCCCAAGGGCGACGGCATGTACGGCTGGCCCGACCGCCGCTGGCTCCCGCTGTCGTACGAGGTGGTCGCCGCGGCCCCGCGCACGCGAGCGGGGGAGTAGGGCGCGAAACGCCCATATCGAGACCGCCTCGAGGTGCTCGAGCGAGCCGCGCCGCACCCGTTCGAGACCCGAAACGCCCGGCCCGCGCCCCCGATTCGACCGCGGTCCCGGCCCGTGCTAGTGTTATCTCTCGTGCCGCGGGGTGGAGCAGTTCGGTAGCTCGCTGGGCTCATAACCCAGAGGTCGTAGGTTCAAATCCTGCCCCCGCAACCACGGCGCACTCGGAGAATCGGTTTCTGATCTTCGGGAAATGGCGCAGAAGAGGCCGGTATCGGAGAAGTCCGACGCCGGCCTCTTGCTTTTCCTGGCTCCGCAACGCCTGACGGCGCTCAGATGCCCGCCAGCGCAGCCAATTTCGGCCTGGAAACGACGAAAGCCTGCCACGAGGGCAGGCTGAAGCGTTTCGTTGTTCAGATGGTGGTGTGGGAGGTTGCGGCGCTCAGCTCATCGTGGCGGGCCGGTGTTGGTCGTTTGCCGGCGGGGCAGTGGATTGCCGTTCGCGTCCTTTCGGCGCCTCGCTCGGGTCTTGGGTTTCGACGCATCGTCGGCACGCTTGGCCTCAGCATGGAAGAAGACGCGGATCCGGTGAATGTTATCCGCGACGACCACCAGGGCGACCGAGAGGTAGGTGAACGCGTAGCCTCGGCCGGATCGTTGGTCGGGATCCGCGATGTTGAACCTCGTACCCTTCTTGAGAAGACGGTTCGAAGCCTCGACGAGGTTCCGCATTCCGTAGTGCGCGTCCCATTCGGGTGTGTTGTGCGCGAACTTCTGGAGGAACCGGATGGGTTGAGGCTTTCGTGGCGATCCGCTGGGGCGAGGAGCTTCGGTCCGCGGCGGTGCGTCCGTTTCGGGGATGAGCATCGGGATCGTGACCGATTGGCGCCTCTTGAGTGGCGTCGCATCGACGAGGGGACGGTCTTCGTTGGGGTAGGTGTATCTCTGCGCCCCGTCGGCGTCCGGGAGGCCATGGGGCTTCATCCGGTATCGAGAACGGTTGTGGAGCAGTTTCAGCAAGGCGACGCGCAGCTCCGGGGCGGAGTCCACCAGCGCCCGATTGTCAGCGTCTTCTTTCAATTGTTCCGGGGTTCGAGTCCCCTCCTCGTCCCGGGATGCAGCCTTCAGAGCGCCGCGGGCTCGCGCGACTTTTTCGTTGAGCTCCTCCAGGTCACGGCCGGCCATGACCATGTCCCACGGCATCCACCGCACGTGCCAGTTGCCGTCGACCATGAAGAGGTCCTCATACCACCCCTGCAGGCCCAACTCCGGGCGCTGATAGTCCATGACCAGTTCAGCACCTGCCAACCGCGCTGGGACATGGAAGGTCTCGATGGTGCCGCCGTTGTAGGCGCGGTCGACGCACACGAGGAACCGGTCGAAGCCGAGTCGCTTATGGAATCCGATCAGGCGTGCCCCATGGCCGATCAGCTGCCCGGGGTTGTGCATCGTGACTGCAGTGACGAGCGAGGGGAAGCGGTCGCTCTCTCCAGGCCGGTTCCAAATGGAGACGGCGGTTTCGAGTTCGTAGGCCGCTTCATCGGTGCCGGCGCCGAGTCCCTGATGGCTTCCGAGGCGGGTGTACCGTCCGGATAGAGGGTCGGGGTTCGAGCGGTCTCCGTTCGCTGATGCAGCGTTCGGTCGCCCAGTGATCCTGACGCGTGTGGCGTCGATCGCGATGGAACCCTCGTAGGCGGACCAGATGTCAGGCGGCACGAGGGATATCGATGCCTGGACAACCGCGTTGATGAGTTCGTCGAAGCGCTCGAGCATCAGCGCGGTGTTCGCCGCGTAGGCGGGAGTCTGGGTGCGGTCACGGAAGGACTCCCATGCGCCGCCCCGAAGGATCACGTTCCTCGGGCCAGGGTATGGGTCCACGAGCGCGATCACGCGGTTCACGGCCGCCCAGGCCCGGTCGTACCACTGATCCTGTGTGCCTGGTTTGTGCGAAACGCCGAGGAGAACGCGTTCGTCGTGGTCGAGGCGCAGGCGGAGTGTCGACGCGAGTTCGTCGTACGTGATCGGTCTCCCAGCGAGGGCATGTGCCACGAACAGCGTCAGGACGGCAGTCAGGGGGATGAGGGGTTTTGCACCCGCGTTGGAGGCTCGGTCGGCCTGTTTCCACTTGTGCAGCAGCTCGGGCGCGCCAGACTCGGTCACCACGCGGTGCGCGGTCTGGAGGTACACCTTCGGCAGGGTGTCTCGTGCGACTTCGCGTTCAAACGCTTGGGGCGTACGTCCGAAGGCTGCTTGGAATCGTTCGCCGAGGCGGAGATGACCGCCCGGCTCATTGCTGCGACCTGGGCTCTCGGCGGCGGCGGACACTGTACTCATTCGTCCACCGAGCCGCGCAGTTCGGAGCGATACGCAAGTTCGCCGACGTCGCCCACGTACTCGAGGTAATGGTGGAGGTTGTTGAACTGTGCCATGCCGGCTGCGCGCATGAGTTCCTTGATGGGGGTGCCTGCAGCCAGATGCGTCACGATCCAGGTCGCGCGGAGCCTCGTCCCGTTGGGTGACTTGCCGGTGGTTTTGTCGGTGAAGCCGTTCAGCAGGCTCTTGTTCTTCTTCTGCCCATCGCTCATCCACAGCGGGGCGTCGGGCGCCAAGCCAGCGAGCTCTGCGGTAACCAAGGCTTCCCACTGTCGCAGCAGCGGCACCTGCCTCGGTGACTCGCCGGAGCGGATGTTCAGAAGGATGCCGTGCGTGTCGACCGTCACGTCGCTGCGCAGCAGATCGAGTTCGCCTGCCCTGAGCCCGGCGCCGGCACACAGCGCGAGCATGAGGCGAGCTTTGCGCCGCTTAAGGTCGGTTCGTTGACCGTTCGCCCAGCTCATGAACTCCGCCATTTCGGCCGGACTGTAGGGGGGGCTGAATGGTTCGCCTCGGAATCGGCTCCAACCGGCGTGGCATGCCGCCCGGATTCAGAGCCTCCGCCACTGAGACCAGCTTCGATCGATAAGTCGCGCGCGTTCCCTCACTTGTCGGGCTCTCCGCGCAGTACGCGTCGATGACACGCCGCGTGAAGAGGCCCTCGACGGTCATCGGGAGACCTTGCTCGGTCACGGCCCAACGGACGAAGGCGTTCAGCACGATCATGAGGCGTGCGGCGTCAGGGGCCTCAGAAGCCGCCATTGCTGCGAGCTGACGGACGAAGGGCTTGATGCGCTCCCATCCGGCCTGCCCGCGGCTGGGCTCATAGCGTTCCACGGCGCTGATCACCTCCGCCGAGGTCGTGCTCGGGTAGTCCGAGCTGTCAGTTGAGTCGAGGTCGATCAGGCGTCGCGGCCGCGCAGCGGTGACGCTCGTGGAGATCGGGAAATGCGTGAAGTTGGCGAACTGAGTGGCCGCGGGGATGGTCATGCGGACCTATGTGTGCGGCGGTTTCAGCAGCCTCGTGCTTTCGATCGAAAATTTTCGCCGGAGACTGTCCGAGGCCCAGCTACGGCAGGGTGACGGGGATACGTCGCAACCCAACACGAACGGAGCTCACAGACGTCATGAACCACCCCCTCGTGCTGCTTGGGCATTCTAATTACCCATGCGAGCAATGCTCAACGGCGAGAACCGCGTGAACGGCACCTGCCCAGCACGTAGCCCGTGTCTATGGCCGCCGGGCGTCGGTTGATCTCGGCCGCAGTCCAGCATCGGCGCCGTGGGCGACAACCAGGCGACGGCCGAGTCATTACCGGCCGCGACGGCTGCGGTGGGGAGGTGGCAGTAGAGGTCGTCCGCGGCCTCTCGGGGCACGTCCGTCGCGTCGGGCAGGTGGTCGGTGTTGAAGGCAGGGTTGTCGATCTGTCCAGATTCGGTCCTGGCGCTCGAGCTGCCCTGCCGTGGCGGTCGTGGTGGTCGCTGTCGGTGTCCGCTCAGCGTCCCCTCATTGCGAGCCATTTCGGGCGGGCTATACGCAATTCCGAACCCCGATGGCAGGTACCGGCGGCCGGGGTCGTCTAGTGGAAGGCGCTCCTGGGACGCTGTCGGGAGTCGGGCCGGGCGGCGACTGTCCGTGCCTCGCCGGAGGACCGGCTACCGGGCGGTCGCGCAACTCACGGCCTGGATAATGCAAGTGTGAAGAGAGTCGGTCGACCGTCTTCGTTGCGGTCGCGACGCTGGCGTCGCATTCGTCGGAGCGGAGCCGCTGCGCGACTCTTGGCGATCGTGGTATTCGGCGGATGCATCGCCGCCACCGTGGTCGGCTCCGGGGTGCCCGACTGGAGAACCTTGGGGGCGTGGATCTTCGTCGGTCTTCCGGCCGCCGTGATTGTCAGAAGTTGGTGGTTCGGTGTCTACGTCGACGCCTCGACCGTCAAGGTCGTCTCCTGGTACTGGACCTACCGGATAGATCGGGATTCGCTCAAACGGGTCACCCTGCAGAACTACAACGGGTTCGCCACGATGTGGACCGGCGGGGGCGGAACCGACTTCGTCACCTGGGCTGTCCTGATGTTCGAGTTCGAAGACCAGCGAGGGAAGGTCCGGGAGTTTCCTGCCACGGCGATGTGGTGGAGATCTGCGAAGACCGCCGCAGACGAGTTGAGAGATCTCCTCGGTCACGCTCCTTACTCCGAAGGAGCGCGATCTGAGGTGCGACGGGCACGGCGGTAGAGAGCGCAGGAAGCGTGATCTCGGCGTCACCGGCGGACCGGCTACCGGACGGCGGCTTCGCTGGGCGTGGACGGCACCGCCACGATGAGGCACGGGCACCGGGCCTCGGCCTAGGATGATGCGGTGTCTCGCATGCTGCTCGTGCTCTGTCTGGGGTTCGCTCTCGGTGCGCTCGTATGTGCGATTCAGTACGTTCTGATTCGCACTGGACGCTTTCCTCGGAACCCATACATCGGGCTCCCCGGCTACGCTCGCGAGTCCGATGAGGTGTGGGTGCGAGCGCATAAGGCGGCACTGCCGTGGATCGGTCGCGCCGGCCTCGTTGCTACGGTCACGGCCGCCATCGGGGGGTTTGGCTTAGCGGTTGGTGCCGGCATCGAGGCATGGGACCCATTGAGCGTCGCCTGCGGTATCAGCGGCGCGGTGGCCGCAGGACTCTATCTGTTCGGTGCGAATGGCGCTGCGGACGAGGCCACGAAACGGATGACCAGACGTCGGTTGAGCTCGGCTGACCGCTAAGGGATCGATCACCGAGCCGTCGACAGCCGAAACTCCGAGTCCGGCGTCCCATCAGGCATCGGCGGCATCGGTAAGCCTGCACGACGGTCGCGCAGTCGCAGCAGCTCACCGAGAAGGTGCATCGCCTGCAGAGGTAGCCAGATCGCGAGGTCGGTTCTCGGAGTGATACGGCGTACCTCGTGACCGTCGTCGATCCGTAGCCTCCGTTGCGCCAATAGCCCGAAGGCCCACGGTCGTCCATGCGCAAACCCCGACGCAACGGCCCAGTGGAACTTCACCTCGATCGAAGTGAACTCCTCGGCTCCCTCGATCGGCCCAGTGATCTTGTACCCCGAGGCCGCGACCTTGGGATCGATGCCTCGTGATGCGGCCACCGTTCGAATGAGCTCAAGGTTGTCGGTCGGATCGCTCGGTAGCAGGTGACCGACCACGGCTCGTTGATCGGTGTAGTTTCGCGCATGCCAGCGCAGCACCCGTTCTATGCGCAGGTTTCGGCTACGCGGGCCGAGTATCCACATTGCTGCCGCTGTGTTCTCCAATGCCGCACGCGCAAGGGTCGAGCCAACGGCAAGATGCTGTGTCTGCGTCTCATGGAGCAGCGTCTTGATCCCATGAAGTTGATCGACCGAGGCATTGACCAGGTGACGGACGGCTTGCGACACCTCGAAGGGGTGGGAAACGTCGTCGTCTCCAGCGAGAGAGCTTCCCGCCAAGACTGGGAAATCGTCGGGATCGCCGATCCGCTCAGCCAAGCGGTCAACGGACGCGGCCATCTCTGCCCACTTGCGATTGATCGAGTCTTCGTCAGGCGCATTCGTCACTCGACCCATCTTGCCGGGGCTGGGAGGTTGAAGGCCCGACCGCCGGTGCACGATTAGATATCGGGCAAACGCTCGTTGAGGGATGGTTGCCGCGAAGCTACTCATCGAGCTTCCAGAAAGCGCGCTTCCCTGGCAGTTCGAGATAGTCATTCCACCAGGCTTGGACCACCGCGTCCGATGACCTCGGCTTGTAGCCGGGACCACGTTTCGCCTGCCGAGCTCGTTGTTGCTCCTCTTGTGCGAAGGCGGCCCAGGAAGCATGCGCGTCCTCGATCAATCGCGCTGCGAGATCGAGTTGCTCCGGAGTCCAGTTCTCGGGCGATGCTCCGGTGGCGCGGTAGATCAGCGCGAACGTCGGGGAGAATCCGAAGGGGCGGAAACGCTCGACCGCGCTGGAGAGGTTAGCGACGCGTCGTTGGAGAGGTTCAGACGTGTCGCCGACGACGCGCAGGTGTGTTGCGAGATTGGACACAGTCGGCAGTCTCCCAGAGCCGTCCAGCCGAGCGGCGAGCGGATCCCACTGAGGGATTGTCCCTGCAGTCGCCCGGCCAGCTATTCGTCGAGAGTGCCATTCTCCCTCGGGTCGCCGATATAGGCTTCCAACAGTTGCCAGCGGGCGACAGATGGATAGATCGGCTGATGGCTCGTGGTGAAAGATGACGCCCGGCGCATAGGTGAGTACGCCGGGTTCTTCCTCTTGATAATCCGCGGGATTCTGCTCTGGCTCGTCGCGCCGCTGTCCCTCCTGCTGTGGCTCATCGTCGGCCCCTTGTTCCGGATCCCCCTAGGACCTGGCTCGGTTGGGTCGACTTGAACCTGATGAGTGCAATCTCGAGCTCGGTCCTGCGACCGTGGATTCCCCGGGCGGCGTATCCGTCGGTGCCGTTCGGTGGGGCTCGCCATGTCACGCACCGGATGAGGTTCACCGACCTGGCGTGATCTTGGATTCGCACGCTCGAGCGTTGGCCGAAACGCGGTCTCGGCGGTGCTCGCTAACCTCGTTCGGTCGTTTGTAGGAATCGGCGAGGTTCAACCTTGACGGCGTGAGTGGGCGTCGATCGCCGGTGGGTCCCCATAGCATGTGAGCCTGCGCGGGCCGGCGCGCTCCCATGAGAGGAGCCGCCCCGGTTTGCCCGTCGAGTATCGCCCGCGCTGGCATCCGTTCCTCGCCGCCGACGAGCGCGAACCGGGCGTCTGGACGCTTGTCGACTCGATGGGATGCGATTATGCGCGTGTGCGGATCGTGCGTGTCGGGTCCGAGGTGGGGTACCTCGCCGAGTCCGACACGCGCTTGGTCGGGCGGTACCGCACTCTGCGCGCCGCGCTCGAGGCGGCACATCACGTGTTCGTGCGATCGCATGCGCTAGGCGGTGCCCCGAACGGCGGTAAGGGCTACGTCGCAGGCACTTGACCTCCCCGGGACCGATGCCCGTGCTGGGGTCTTGATAAAGTTATCGCCGCTTGAGTGCGTTGATAAAGTTATCAACGCCCGCGGTCAGGCTCACGCACGGGTCGTCGGTCTCAGAACCAGTCATGCGCTCGTCATGGACGTGGTGATCTCGGTTCCGGATACCGAACTTGCTCGGTTCGAGGAAATCGCGACCCCAGCACGGGATGAATCGTTCCTGCGTGCAGCCCAGCGTCTTGTCACGGAACTCGGTCGCGAAGCAGAACTGACGGCAGGCGCCGACGAGATGATCGCAGCCGTCCACTGAAAGCGGTTTTGTGACAGCGTCCGAGCGCCAATTGCTGCGGATCGCTGACTCGTGACCGCAGCGGCGGCGACCGATACAGGCCCGCTCAGCGGCTACGGTCGGGCGCGCTGTCGACGCGGCGCCACGTCTCGGCGACGAGGGCACCCATGAGCGGTATCGCTCTCATCTGCTCGGCTGCTTGGTTGTAGGTGAGGTCTTGCAGGGGCTGGAGGATCTCCATGAGCTGCGGTGCCATCTCGCGGAGGAACAGCGTCGCGTTGATGAGGTGATCAGTGGAGAAGTCCGGGCTGCTGATTCGCCACACTCGACCGAGACCGTCGATCCAGAATGTGGTCTGGTCGAGAACCTCGATGTGGAAGATCCCGGGCGTGAACGCGTCATTGGCGACCCGGGCTCGGAACGTGGTCAAGATGTGCCGAGCGCTGCGCTCGAATCGTTCGTGGAGTTCGCGGGCGGGAACGTTGCGGCGCTGCGCTTCTCGTATGACGCCCGCAGCGTCGACGCCGTGCTGCCAGGCACAGAATCGGATCGCATTCCAACAGGCGGTCTCGTCTCGGCAGGTGTGTTTCACGGTGTTCGCTCACTTCTCGCGAACGATCCGCAGCACCGTGGAGGTCTGGTGCCAGAGGTAGTCGATCAGCCACTCAGGTGAGTGCATGGTGTAGTACCCGGCCTCACCCACCTGGACGCGATCGATCGTGCGGATCTGCCGCTCGATGTCGGGAAGCTGCAACGGTGCCGCCTCGGGCGCTGGGAAGCGGTGCACCGTGCCGGCGTCGAGATCGAACAGGTGGCGGCTGCCAGTGAGCGTGTGGACGATCCACCTGCCGCTGGTGACGGTCGAAAGATCCTCGATGGATTCAGCGTCGCCCGCAGGGGCCGCTGATGGCTGGTCATTAGAATTACCGAACATGTGGCGACGATACCTCTGTCCGACCCGCGTGGCTAGAGCGTCAATGGGCTATCCGGCCCGGGTCGCCCTGACGGTCCATCGCGGTGGTCCTGACGGATGTCTGGTCGGCTCTCGAAGCGTGGAAACAACTCGGCGCCGAGCGCGTGCTCGAGGCGAGCGACCAGGAAGAGGTCCGGCGCATCCGTTCCGTAGATCGCGTCGGCAATCTCGTCGGGGTACAGGCCCGAGCGTTCGGCGACCTCCCCGAGCTCGCGGTTCTCGACAGCGGTGCGGAGTCGGGTTCGGAACTCGGCAATCCGCCGCTCCGTCGTGCGGTCATAATTATGGCCAACCATGCCGTCACGATATGGCACCGCCGGGCGGCGTGGAGAAACCGCTACCGGCTACTGTCCCAGAGCGACACGCCGAGCGCTGCCTCCAGCCGTGCGATCGCGTACAGGTCCGGCCAGCTCGTGCCCTTCAAGTAACCGAGCAGCGCCCCGTGACTCAGCCCCGCGGCTCTCGCAGTGCCCCGGATGCTGCCGTCGCCGATCGTTTCGCGAAGTCGCAGAGCAAACTGGCGCGCAGCCTCACCCGCCGGATCCTTGGAGCGCTGATCGGGCCAGCCAGGGGCTAGGTCGATCGGTCTCAACCGGGGGGTGCGGGACATATCGCAAGGCTACCGGCGCGCTGGCATCCGTCGCACGGAAGCCGCCGAACGGCGAGCGTCAGCCGAAATGGCGTTCACTTGCCCCGGGCATTAGCAGCGCGGTGATGGAGAGCGCTGCTATCCGAAGGCCGAGTCCCCACTGGACGAGTGGGAGGGATGTGTAAGTCGTCACGGTAATTGACCCACGGATACATCGAAGTTGACCCGGTTCAGGATTCTCGACCCGATGGCGGCACCGTTGCAGCTTCGCGACATCGAGCAGGTGCCATCCTCGCCTTCAGAACATCCGCGCGGTGATCCAGTCGTCTGGCATCAGACGCCCCCGGTGCCCTCGCGCCGATTCGCGGTCAGTGGCGCGCCGAGCCGTACCCGCGGAGGAACAATGCCTCGCTGAGGGCGAGTCGTTCGATCTCGGTCGGGTCCACGCTTTCGTTCGGCGCGTGGATGAGGGCGAGCGGCTCCTCGACCCCCATGAGAATGATCTCCGCGTCCGGGTAGGTGTCGGCGAACACGTTGCACAGCGGGATCGATCCGCCTTGGCCCAGCGTCGTCATGGGCACGCCGTACGACTCGAGCATTGCGGCAGCCATGGCGCGGTAGGCCGGCCCGTCGGTGTCTGCCGAGAACGGGGATCCCACGGCCTCGGTCTCGATGTCGATGTGCACGCCCCAAGGTGCCGCTGCGCGCAGATGCGCCACGAACGCCGCGTGCGCGTCATCCGCTTCGATTCCCGGTGGGATCCGGAGGTTCAGCCGAGCAGCGGCGCGAGGCACGATCGCTGCGGTGGAGCCGAGCACCGGCGGGCAGTCGATGCCGAGCACCGTCACGGCGGGTCGTGCCCAGAGCATGTCGGACACGGTCCCGTCGCCGAGCAGCGCGACGCCCTCGAGCACCCCGGCATCGGACCGGAATTGCTCGGGCGCGTATGGTGCCCCGTCCCAGCGCCGGGAGGCGTCCAGGCCGGTGATCGTCGTGTTGCCGTCTTCGTCGCGCAGCGACGCGAGGATCGCGATGAGCGCCGCGAGCGAGTCGGGCGCGGGCCCGCCGAACATGCCGGAGTGCACCTCCGAGACCATGGACTCGACCCGCACCACGATGTTCACCATGCCCCGCAGGGTCACCGTGGCGGCGGGTCGTCCGACGGCGGCGTTCCCGGTGTCGCAGACAAGGATGGCGTCGGCGCGCAGCACGTCGGGGTTCGCCTCGACGAACCGTTCGAGTCCGCCCGTGCCCTGCTCTTCCGAGCCTTCGACGACGAGCTTCAAGTTCACCGGGATGTCGTCCCCGAGCGCGCGCAGTGCGAGCAGGTGCATCAGGATGTTGCCCTTGCAGTCGGCGGCACCGCGGCCGTACCAGCGCCCGTCGATCTCGGTGAGGTCGAACGGCGGAGTCCTCCAGGCTGAGTCATCGAGCGGCGGTTGCACGTCGTAGTGCGCGTAGAGCAGCACTGTCGGGGCATCCGGCTCGGGGCAGGCGCGCGAGCCCACGACGGCCTTGCTGCCATCAGGCGTCGTCTCCAGCCGAGCATCCATGAAGCCGAGCTCGGCGAACCGGTCCCGCACCCACAGCGCCGCCCGCTCGCACTCCTCGGGGGGGAACTGGCGCGGGTCCGCGACCGAGCGGATCGCGACGAGTTCGGCGAGCTCGGACCGCCCGGTCGCGGCCATGAGTTCGCCGACCTGTGAACGAAGGTCGCCCACGATCAGTTCCCCGTATCCGTGAGCTCCAGGCCGTCGATGAACTGCTGGTATTCCTCGAGTTCATCGGGGCAGTACGTCTGGATGATGAGGACTCCTGCTTCGACGAGCCGGTCCTCGGCGAGGATCGGACGCTGACCCGGACCGCTGGCGCCGTTCGACAGCCGATCGAGCAGGGCCGCCCGGCTGAGGGCCGCATTCGGGTCCGCGCACACCACACCGCCGTCGTCGCCAAGAACGCCGGCGATCTGCTGTGCCGTGAGCGTGACGTCCACGCCGGCGTCCTCGAGGGACGTGATCAGCTCCTCGGCCTTGTCGACCCCGCGCGCTTCCTCGCGGGCCGCGAGGAAGGTGAACACCGCGATCGCCCCGAGAACGACCAGCACGGCCACGGTGATGATGTAGATGATCGATCGCTCGCGTGTCGGCTGCGTCTCCACGTGGGTGCTCATGATCCCGACACCTCCGCTTCCGTCTGCGCCGCCGCATCGGGCTGCTTCCACGACGGCTTCCGGAACCGGTAGAAGAGCCACGGAACGAGCAAACCGAGTCCGAGCGCGCCGCCCGCGACGATCACGAAGTAGATCAGGGGGTTGCCCTCACTGAATTGCGACGGAGGGATGAACCCGACCAGCAGCGCCGCGAGCGAGGCGGTGAAGCCGACGACGCACATGGTGACGAGCAGCGGCGCTCGGAAGCCGCGCGGATGGTCCGCGTGCGTGCGCCGCAGGCGCACCGCCGCGACGAACATCAGCAGGTACATGATCAAGTACACCTGCGTCGTGATCACCGAGAAGATCCAGTACGCGCTCGAGACCTGGGGGATGAGTGCGTAACCGAGCGCAATGATCGTGGTGATGATCCCCTGGGTCACGAGCAGGTTCTGCTGCACGCCGTTCTTGTTGAGCTTCTGCAGGAACGGCGGAAGGTAGCCCTCCTGACGGGAGATCAGCAGAAGGCCCTTCGACGGCCCGGCCAGCCACGTCAGCATGCCGCCGAGCGATGCGGCCACCAGCGCGATGCCGATAATCGGCGTGAGCCACTGCGAGTCGAACACCGCGAGCACCGCGTCGAACGCCTGCATCACGCCGGCGGTGAGGGAGAGCTGCTCGGCCGGGACGATCCAGCTGATCGCCAACGCCGGCAGGATGAAGATGAGGAGGACGAGGCCCATGGCGAGGAAGATCGCCCTCGGGAACTCCTTACCGGGGTTCTTCAGCGACGACACGTGCACCGCGTTCATCTCCATGCCGCTGTACGACAGGAAGTTGTTCACGATGAGCACGAGACTTGCGAGACCCGCCCACTGCGGCAGCAGGTTCTCGGCCGTCATCGGCGCCGCCGACTCGTTGCCCTGGCCGAGGAAGACGGCCCCGAGCAGCACGAGCAGGGCACCGGGGATGAGGGTGCCGATGATCAGGCCCCAGCTGGCGAGGCCGGCCACACCCTTGGTGCCACGCGACGAGATGAACACGCCGGACCAATAGCAGACCACGATCACGAGCGCCGTCCAGACGCCGCTGCTCGCCAAGGCAGGATTGATCACATAAGCGAGAGTCGACGCGACGAATCCGAGCAGCGTCGGGTAGTAGAAGATCGTCATCGCGAACTGGCACCACACCGCGAGGAAGCCCATGGGCTTTGAGATGCCGGTGGACACCCAGTTGTAGACGCCACCCTTCCAGCCCGAGGCGAGCTCCGCCGAGACGAGCGACGTCGGCAGCAAGAAGACGATCGCGGGCACGACGTAGAGGAAGATACACGCGAGCCCGTACACGGCCATCGTCGGCGACGGGCGCAGGCTCGCCACCGAGGCGGTCGTCATCAGTGCGAGCGCGATCCACGAGATGTACGCGACCGCCGGTGCCTTGGTGCGGGCCATGCCCGCCGCGTCGGCCCGTCCGGCCGTGGCATCCGCGGCGCTCATCGCTCGCACCGCCCGAACTTCGCAGTGTATCCGGCCGACGTCGCGCCGGCGCGATGGCAGGTTGTGCCCGACTGCGTGATCATGATCGCCCCCTCGATGCCGGCTCGCGTGCCGGATGGCGGCACGTTATCGCTGCGCGGAGGCCCGGTTTCGGGACTTAAGGCCGTTCACAGATCCGGCCGCGGTTAGGCATCTGACGCCCAAGGGCCGGCGTTCGCGCCACCCGGGTCCGGGTTCCGTGGTCCACGCCGGCGCGGGCCCCATATCGACCTCGGGGTGCCCGGCATGATGCGTGCCCACAGGGGCGGCGCCACTTCCTCGGTCAATGCCGCCGGGAGGTCGACGTGGAACGCGGCAATCTCCTCGGCCCCGCGATGGACCACGCGATACAGCGCCGTGCCGATGAGCACGCCCAGCGCGATCGACATCACCGACGTGAGCGCGGTGGCGAAGTCCTCGAGGCCCTCGCTCGTGCCGACCGCCTCGGTGAGGCCCGCGAGCCCGGCGGCCCCGGGCACCAGAAGCCAGAAGCCGGGGAGGAAGGTCAGCTGCGACGGCACCCCATGGCGGAGACTCGCGATCCAGAGTACGACGGGGGTCATGGCGAGGGCGCCGACGAACCCGCTCACCGTCGATCCGATGAGCACCTGCCCGACCTGCTGGCCCCCGTACGCCACGAACAGCACCAACAGCACCCATCCGAACGTCGAGGACGGGGCTGAGAAGTGCAGGTAGTTGCCCAGCGCGAACAGCAGCACGCCTCCGATCGCCGCCCACCACGGGAACGGTTCGGATCCGCCGAGCGAGAGGTAGGCTGAGCTCTCGATCCCCACCAACGTACCTGCCGCGATGATGCCGAACGTGAGCAGCGCGAGTTGCACGAGGCCGAAGACGAGCCGCGAGGCGCCGGCGACCATCTGCCCGGCGGCGAGCTCGACGGTCCCCGTCGTGAGCGCCCCACCGGGCAGGAACGTCGCCAGCGGGGCGATGAGCAGCCTGATGGGATCGCCGATCTCGACGTACGGCGCGATGAGGAACACTGCCAGCGCGCACGCGAACGCCGCGAAGACGGGGAACACCAGCTGCAGCGTCTGGGATCGCACGAGCTTCGCGAGGCCGATGAACGCGCCGAGCACGAAGGCGACGAACGCTCCCTGCCAGGTGGGCGTCAGCAGGAGCGCCAGACCCGTCACGAGGAGCGCGTGCCCCAACGTGCGCACGAGCCAGCCGTAGCGCGGTCGCATCGCTCCGATGTCGTTCAGCCGCTTGATGCCCTCGAGCGGCTGGATCTCGGCCCGCTTCGCCTGCTCCACCAGCGTGTAGAGCGCCGCGATCTGGTCGAACCGGAAGGACGGGGTGAGCATGGAGCGCAGTGCGACTCGGCCTTCCTCCGCGGTGCCGGTCTGCACGAAGATGGCCGTCGGAAGCACCAGGATGTCGGTGTCGGGGCGACCGTACGCGCGTGACACGGCCAGCATCCTGTCGCGGATCCCGTCGACCGTCTCGGAGGCTGCGTTCAGTGCCTCCGCGAGCCCGAGAAGGAATCGGCGGAGCACCGCACGGTCGCTGACCTCGGCCACTACTCGACGATCGCCATTTCGCGGGGCGTCCGGTTGAACCGGCGACCGCCCTCGGCCGTCACCGTGACGATGTCCTCGATACGGACACCGAATCGCCCCGGAAGGTAGATACCCGGCTCGATCGAGAAGCACATGCCGGGTTGCATGGACTGATGTTCCCCCTCGACCATGTACGGCGGCTCGTGTGTGGTCAGGCCGATCCCGTGGCCGACGCGGTGGATGAAGTACTCCCCGTAGCCGGCCTCGGTGATCACGGCGCGTGAGGCTCGGTCGACCTCTTGGCATTCGACCCCTGGACGGACCGCTTCGAATCCTGCCTGCTGGGCTCGGCGCACGATCTCGTGCACCTTGCGCTCCTCGTCAGTGGGCTCGCCGACGTGGACCGTGCGGGTCGTGTCTGATCCGTAGCCATGCATGAGACCGCCGAAGTCGAGCACCACCATGTCGCCGTGCTCGATCAGCCGGTCACCCATCTCGTGATGCGGGTTCGCCCCGTTCGGACCGGAGCCGACCACGGTGAAGTCCACCTGCGAGTGCCCGAATTGGCGGAGCAGGCTCGCCAGGTCGTTGCCGACGTCGGTCTCGCTCCGGCCGGCGAAGCGCGCCTTGAGGATCTCCCCGTACGCCGCGTCGGCTGCTGCGCCGGCCGCGGCTAGTCTGTCGAGTTCGTCGTCGTCCTTGATCGCACGCAGCATCGGGAGCGCGGTCGTCATCGACACGAACGACGTGTCGGGCAGCCGGCCCTGCAATCCGAGCAGGTGCATCGCCCATGCCGAATCCGACAGCGCGTAGCGGCCCGGGCCGAGGAGCTTCGCGGCGGCCGCGTAGGGATCGCTTCCGTCGGGCCAGTCGACCAGCCGGAACACGGTCGCGCCCGGCGTCTCTTCAGCGTCGGGTCGTTCGAGCCGCGGGACGATCATCGTCGCCTCGCCGTCGACGGGGACGACGAGCATGGTGATGCGTTCCGTGATGGCGACCGGCGCGTAGCCGGTGAGATAGATGAGGTCGGGCCCGGGGGTGAGCAGCAGCCCGGACAGCCCCGCGGCATTCGCGGACCGCGCCGCCCGCTGAAGCCTCGCCGCATAGTCGGCGGCGTTGAACGGCTCAGGTTCGGCGTGTGCGGATGGGCCGGTCATCGCTGCCTCCTCCGGTCGTGTGCGGGGCGCGGGTGCTCGAGACGCTCGCTCTCGTCCGCCTCGATCAGCTATCCGACTGAGTGCCGAAGCATGCCGAGTCGACGACGAGCCGGTACGGGCTGAAGCCAGCAGTCTGGTCGATCGCATGCGCAGATCGCGGGACGAAAGGCCCGAGGTCCGACGTGCGCCGGCAGGCGGGACTTTCGTCGGGTCTGCTGAAGCAGACATCCGCTTGAATATCGGCCGACGGTCGCCTCGCATTCGGCGTTGTGGGCGCGGTGGCCTCCACGATCGGGCGAGAGCGGGGATTCGGATGTCGCAGGTGAAGTCGTCGAAGCGGATGACGGTGACCCAGGCGACGTTCATCGGCGTCGGCTCGATGGTCGGTGCGGGGATCTTCGCCCTGCTCGGCTCGGCCGGCGCCGTCGCCGGCGCTGCCGTGTGGTTGTCGTTCCTCATCGCGGGAATCATCGCCGCGCTGCAGGGTTACTCGTTCGCCAAACTGGGTTCGACGTACCCGTCGGGCGGTGGCCTCCTCACGTACCTGTCGAAGGGGTTCGGCGAGGGTCACGTGACCGCGGTCGGCGCCTGGCTGTTCTACACGGCGGGTTCGATCGTGACCGCGATGGTCGCCGCGTCGTTTGGCGGGTACGTCAGCACCGCCTTCACCGACGACGACCCGGTCTGGGCGACCGTCTTCGCCATCCTGCTCGTCCTCGTCATGACCGGGCTGAACGCCATCGGCTCGCAGGCCGTTGCCCGCGTGCAGTCCGTCATCGTCAAGGTGGTGCTGGCGATCCTCGCGGTGTTCGCCGTCGTGACCATCGCGAACCTCGATCCGACGTTGCTCGCACCGACGCAATACCCGGGGTTCCAGCAGATCATCGCGAGCGTCGCGCTGACCTTCTTCGCATTCCTCGGCTTCGGCGTGATCACCTTCACGGCACGCGATCTCCCGGATCCCAAGCGACAGCTGCCTCGTGCGATGTACATCGCCATTGCGATCGCGACGACCATCTACGTGGCGGTATCGCTCGGCGTCTTCGGTACATTGACCGCCGACCAGGTGGTCGAGTACGGCGAGACAGCCATCGCGGAGGCCGCGAAACCGGTACTCGGCGATCTCGGGTACTCGCTCATCGTGGTGACGGCCATCTTCTCCACGATGGGCGCCGTGAACGCTGGCCTCTACCCATCCGTCGGCATGACGCAGCATCTCGCTGCAGTCGGGCTGTTCCCGTCCGCGTTCTCGCGCTCTCTCGGCCGAGTGCCGGTCGGCTTGCTGGTGATGGCGGCGCTCACCATCGTGCAACTGCTGCTGCTCGACCTCAACGCGATCGCATCACTGGGCAGCGCTGTCGCGTTGATCGTCTTCTCAGCGGTCACCATCGCGCACTTCCGCGTCTACCGCGAGACGGGGGCCAGTCTCATCGTGCTGATCATCGCGCTCATTACGACGGCGGTGACCTTCGTGGTGTTCTGCACGACCACGCTGGTCGAGCAGCCGCGGACCGCTATCGCCCTGCTCGCCATCATCGGACTGGCCGTGCTGCTCGATCAGCTGTGGACTCGCGTTCGCCGACAGCGTGAACGCTCGCACGCGTGATGCCAGCGCACCTGCGATGCGACTTGTGGGGTATGCGATTGGTTCAGGAGGCGCCCCGCTGAAGCGCCGATTGACGTCCCGCTGTCGATGCACTCACCGTCGTCGCTGACGGGCGGTACGAATTCATCAGGATCTGCGCCGCGATCGATGGGATGACCGAGCGTCATCCTCGTTCGTCTCGTGCCGCTCATTGGTGCCGTCGGATACGGCCCCGGAGCGGTGGACACGAGCATCCGCCGCGAAGTTCCGAGGCTGCTGCGCGTCATCATGAAGCCCTTGTACGCTCGCAGCATCCGACGCCCCGAAGGAGTCGGCGAGCAGATCGCGGGTATCCTCGCCGACCCGACGCTCGAGCCGGGCGACACCGCATTCTTGGACCCCGACGACCGGTTCCCGACCGCAT
The DNA here is from genome assembly GCF_031432295.1 of Agromyces indicus. Taxonomy (NCBI): domain Bacteria; kingdom Bacillati; phylum Actinomycetota; class Actinomycetes; order Micrococcales; family Microbacteriaceae; genus Agromyces; species Agromyces indicus. The sequence goes on from NZ_JAVKGS010000002.1 coordinate 195,215, forward strand.
CGTTCGTAGCGATGCCGGGCGTCAGGCGGCCCTGCTCCGCACCAGTCTTGCCCTCTCGGCGAAGGCGCTTGCATCAGGATGAGCGGCAACGGGACGGTGGGCCACCTCGTCACACAAAGCGCTGAGCTGCGCTCCGGCGATCTGGCCCCGGTGCTAGAGTCTGGCCAAGGCCGACTTGGGGGAACGGTTGAAGCTGTCGGATCGGACGAGTGCCCGCCAGCTGCCAGTACTGGCGACTGGCCGTAAGAGATTCGCGCCTTCGCAAGCATGCGCGACCGCATCGGAAGCTGCGCCATGATCAGGGTCTTCGTCGTGGACGACCACGAGGTCATCCGACGCGGCATCTTGCAGCTCCTTCGACGGGAACCAGACATCGAGGTGATCGGCGAAGCGGCGACGGTATCCGATGCGATTCGTGCGATCGTATCGACCCAGCCGGACGTGGCCATCCTCGACGTCCGGCTGCCGGATGGGAGCGGGTTGGAACTGTGCCGCTCACTGCGGTCGAGCAGCCCGGGCGTGGCATGCCTCATCCTCACCGCGTATGACGAGAGCGATGCGGCGGCGTCCGCAGCGTGGGCAGGAGCAGCCGGGTACCGCGCGAAGAGCGCTCCGGGCAGCGTGATCATCGGCGACGTCCGCACATTAGCGGCTGGCAGGGCGATTCTCCCGCGAAATGCAGCTGCAACCACGGCCAAGCATCCGCGGAGTGCCGACCTCGACGACCCGCGCTATGGTTCGCTCGTCGAACGCGAACGGCAGGTCCTCGAGCGGATCGCGCGCGGGATGTCCAACAGGCAGATCGGCAACGAGCTCGGCATCTCGGAGAAGACAGTCAAGAACTACATCTCCAGCCTGCTGACCAAACTGGGGTTGCAGCGTCGCACGCAGGCGGCGATGTACCAGCTCAACCGACAAATGACGCTGAGCCATCCGGCCTTGACGTACTCCCAGGCCACTTCGCCAGTTGACGGCGATCGCAGCGGCTGAACAGGGAGCTGCGGCCGACGGGCCGTTGAAGTGGGTGACGTAGAGCTGGCCTCCTCGGCGCTGAACGTGGCAATGAGCAGCGAGCCAGCCGTGAAGTCGATTCGAGACGTACGTCGCGTGAGTGGGAGTCAGAGCCGCGCGAGCAGTTCAGTCTTCTTGGCGAGAAACTCCTCGTCGGTGAGGATGCCAGCGTCTCGGAGGGAAGCCAGCTTCGTCAGCTGTTCGGTCACGTCAACGGGCACCGCTCGGGCCGGCGGCTGCTCGATCGCTGTGGGCGGGGAAGCGTTGCGTGCAGGAAAGCGATCCTTGAACTCGGTGGGCTCGTCTGGGTGCTCGACCGCATCGCCTTCACCCGGGGTGAGGTCAGGCTCGATCCCGCATGGTCGCGGGAGGGGAGCGCTGGAAAGATCTGGCGCTTAGCTTGGAAGGCTGAAACCCCGACGCTGAAACAGCCCAGCAACCGCAAGGCCCTCCGGATTCCCCGAACCCGCCACCACGTGGCGAGAAATCGCCTCGGAAAGCCCCTCCTTCGGGAGGGGCTTTCGTCGTTCCGGCCCCGCTCCGGGCCATCCGTCAGTGCGCCTTGATGCGCCCGTTGCGACCGCCGCGCTGGAGGAATGCCGGCAAGTGGTCGACGCCGTGGCTGGTCACGCCCCAGTAGACGGGCACGAGCAGGAAGCCCACCGACGCCACGAGCGGGTGGATCAGGATGCCGGCCGCTCCGGCGACCAGGTAGAGCACGAACCCGATGAGCGCTCGCGGGCGCTCGCGCGCGAAGTACGCGTCGTCCACCTCGTCGTTCGTGAGATCCGGATGCCGCGCCAGGTATGAGAAGAACGCCAGCCAGGCCAGGCACAGCACCGCGCCGACGAGCGCGTACAGCGCGACGGCGACCCGCTCGTCGGTGAGGTCGCCCGTCCTGGCGGTCTCAGCGATCACCGCGGTCGGCCAGGGCACGAGCGCGAGGGTCGCGAGGATCCCGAGGTTCGCCCACTGCAGGCCGCGGTCCATCTCGCGGATCCGGGTGAAGGCGGCCTTGTGGTTCAACCAGATCACGGCCAGGTAGAGGTACGAGGCCGCATACGCCAGGTAGGTGGGCCACTCGCCGAGCAGGGCATCCAGCAGTTCGCCGGATTCGGCGTCGGGCGGCTTGAGCTCGAGTGCCAGGAGCGTGATGACGATGGCGATGACGGCGTCGCTGAAGGCCACCGCTCGGCTGGTGTCGGAACGTGCGGCTCGGCTTCGATGTCGCATCCGGGCATTGGTCACTCGTCATCATCAGCGTGCGCCGAGCGATCGGCGTAGGGGGTTCCCACGAGGCGGTGAGCGGAGGACAATGCGCCGCGCCCGCGGCGAGGTCGAGCGGCGGCATCCGTTCGCCACGGCGCCCGCAACCGGCGGGAGGCCCCGGTCCGATGCGGACCGGGGCCTCCTGCCGGCGGTGCGGCGTCAGCCGCGCTTGCCCTTGCCGGTGTTCGTCACGCCGAGCGAGTAGCCCGCGTCGAGCGTGTCGAGGTCGCCGGTGGGCAGGTTCGAGACGAGCGTCGCGAAGTCGCGGTTCTCGCCCTTCGCGCACGACGTGTCGAGGCCCGACATCGAGATGTCGTCGCCCTCGAGGCGGTACACGTGGTTGCCCGCCTCGTCGACGATCTCGAAGTCCGACTCCACGCCGGGGGTGAGGTCGCAGCTCGCGACGACCTGGAGCGTCCAGTTGTTGTCCTGGAGGCCCGTCGTCTCGATCCACTCGCCGTCGGCCGAGGACACCGCGGCGGCCTCGCCGTCGACCATGACGTCGTCGACGAACCACCCGGTGTCGAGGTACGCGGCATCCGTCGAGTACCGGAAGCGCACGTCGGTCGTGCCCGCCGGGAGATCGGCGGAGAGGTGCACGTACTCGGGCTCGTCGACGAAGTACTCGCCGCCCGAGGTCCCGGTGAGGCCGTTGCCCTCCTCGTTGTTGCCGTGCGGGTCGGTGTCGGTGGTCACCGTCGCGCCCGAGTCGTCCGTGAGGGGCACCGTCACCCACTCGTCGCCGACGAGCGCCTCCACGAATCCGTAGTCCCAGCCCTCCTCGATGAAGTGCCACGACCAGAAGTCGAGCGTCGAGGCCGCACCATCCGCCACTTCGACGTCGAGGATGTTGTCGGCCTGGCTCTCGTACCCGGCGTACCAGTGGGTGTCGCCCGTGTGCGGCGCGATCTGCGTGGTGTCGTCACCGTCGAGGCCCACCGTGACGGTCGGCCCCGGGTTGCGGAAGCGCTCGACCTGGATGCCGTACGGCAGGGCCGTGTCGGGCTGGCCGTTCTTGCGACGTTCCCACTTGGCGTCGGGCTGCGCTCCCTGGTTGGAGCCCCGGCCGTCCCAGAACTGGTCGTCGGCGATGTCGATGGTCCAGCTCGTCGACGCCGGGTCGCCGAAGTCGACGGCCTTGATGTCGAAGCGCTCGGAGTCCTCGTCGTCGAGGTACACCGCGACCGCCCAGTCCTGGAAGAGCTCCTCGGCCGAGCGCAGGTCGGCGCCCGTGGCCGCGTTGAACTCGTCGATCGCCGCTTGCACGCCCGCCATGCCGTCGGCCTGGTTCTCGAAGATGAGCTTGATCAGCAGGTCGCCGCCCGCGCCGTCGTACTCGAGGTCGGGCTCGTAGGTGCCGTCGCCGTTGCCGCCCGCCTGCTCCCAGAGGTACTGCATGTAGGTGTAGGCGGCGCCGTAGTTCTCGAGGCCGCCCGCCCAGCGCGTCAGGGACGTCTCGGCGTAGAACACCTGGTGGTACGTCAGGTGCGAGCCGCCGACGTCGTAGCCGTTGAGGAACACCGCGAAGTCGGCGAGGCCCTCGTCGACCCAGCTGAGCTCGCCGGGGTCGCTGTAGTTGTGCAGCAGGTGCTCGAGTTCGTGCGCGATGACGCCCTCGTACAGCGTCGGCAGGTCGTTCGCCGGGTCGTCGTCTCGCCACTCCGCGTCGTTCGGCCCGACGCGGTTGGCCCAGTCGAACGCGTCGATCACGATGGTGTTCATGCCGGCGGAGTCGATGAAGTCCGGTGCGAAGTAGCCGGCGGTGTAGCTCGTCGCCGCGCAGTCGTAGTAGTTGTCGTCCTGCACGTTGTAGACCAGCATCACGAGCGAGTCGCTCTCGGGGACGTCGGGATCGGCCGCATCCATGGGGCCGAAGTGCTCCTCGTCGACAGCGACGATCTGGTTCGCGAGCTGGTCGCCCATGTAGTCGATCTGCGCCTGCGTCAGGGTGAAGTCCGCGACGTCGCGGTCGGCGCACGGCACGAAGTCGTCGTCCGGGTTGTGGTCGAACGCCGGGTCGAGGCTGTCGACGCCGACGGGTGCGCTGCCGTCCAGGGGCGTCCCGGCCGGGACGTAGAGGTAGACCGGCGTCCCGTCGGGCGTCGCGCCGGCGTACACCCGGGTGAAGTCCTGGTCGTAGGTGCCGCCCGCCGCGCTGTCGTTGATCGGCAGCGTGATGGTGGGCTCGCCGGGCAGGTTCTCGTGGTCGTCGGCGTTCGCCGGCGCCGCGGTCGCCGCGAGGAAGCTCGCGGCGAGTGCTCCGACGGCGAAGGCGCCGATGGAGCGTCGTGGTGCTCTGAGCACGGGGTTTCCCATCTGTCGTGGCCCCGCTGCCCGAGATGGTTCGTCCGTCGGCGTAGGGACCGATCGTGCGACACGGCCGGGTTCGGTCGCGCGCCTGAACGGGCACAGTCCACCACGTCGCGGGCGAGGAAGACAGATCTTGTCTTCGGCGGAGCGATCGAGTTGACTACGCCTCCGCGGCGCCCTCGGCAGCCCGGCGGTCTCGGGCGACGGTGACGGATGCCGCACGCGAGGGGCTACCGTCGAGCCATGGGACGCAGACTGACGGCCGACGAGCCGATCTCGGAGTGGCTGCACGCGCTCGCCTCGACCGGCGCGAACCCGGGCGGCGGTGCGGCCGCCGCGCTGATGACCGGGATGGCGGCAGCCCTCGTCGAGATGGTCGTGGCGCATCGCAGGCCCCACGCGTCGCCCGAGGAGGAGATCCGCCAGCAGTGCCTGGCGGCGTTCTCGGCGGCGATGCGCGAGACCGCGCCCGGGATAGCGGACCGGGACACGGCCGCCTCGTCGGGCTTCGCCGACGCGAATCGGCGTGACGACGCGGAGAGCCGCGCGACGGCGATGCGCGAGGCGAGCCTCGCGGCGGCCGAGTCGTCGGCCGCGCTCGGCCGATTCGCCGCCAACCTGGTCCCCGTGCTCGAGGAACTCGTCGACGACACGAGCACCCTGCTCCTGGCCGACGTCGGCACGGCCGCGGCGACCCTCGCCGCAAGCACGCGCGCCGCCGCCCTGAACATCGGAACCGATCTCAGGCTGTCCGGGGAGGACGGCGCGCGGCGGTCCGACCTGCTCGATGCGTTCGACGAACTGGAGGCCACGACACGCGAGCTCGACGCCATCATCCACCGGGTCCGCGCCCGGATCGTGCAGGGCCGGGCCTAGGCTGAAGGGCATGCAGACGGATGCCGCGGGCTTCGCGCTCGCCGTCGCCCAGTTCGCCCCGGACGACGACGCCGAGGCGAACCTCGCCGAGATCGAGCGCCTCGCGGAACTCGCCGTGGCGCGGGGTGCGCGCCTGGTCGTCTTCCCGGAGTACTCGAGCTGGTTCACGGCCTCGCCGTCGGAGGCGTGGCTCGACGCCGCCCAGCCGGTCGACGGGCCGTTCACGGCCGCGCTGGCCGCGCTCGCCGACCGGCTCGACGTGCACCTCGTGGCGGGCATGATCGAACGGCTCGACGGGCAGCGACGCGTCGCCAACACCGTCGTCGCCGTCGCGCCGGGTGCCGGGGTGGTGGCGCGCTACCGCAAGCTGCACCTGTACGACGCGTTCGGGCAGCGCGAATCCGAGTGGGTCGCTCCCGGCGAGGTCACCCCGCCCGAGCTGTTCGAGGCGGGCGGACTGCGGTTCGGCCTGCAGACCTGCTACGACGCGCGCTTCCCGGAGGTGTCGCGTCGCATCGTCGACGCGGGCGCCGACGTGATCTGCATGCCCGCGGAGTGGGTGCGCGGTCCGCTGAAGGAGGCCCACTGGCGCACCCTGACCACGGCGAGGGCACTCGAGAACACGATCTACGTCGCCGCAGCCGACCACGCGCCGCCCGTCGGGGCGGGCAACAGCATGGTCGTCGACCCGATGGGCGTCGAGGTCGCGACGGTCGGCGAGCAGACGGATGTCGCGGTCGCGTGGCTCTCCCGGGAGCGGATCGAGTCGGTGCGCCGGCTGAATCCGGCGCTGCGCCTGCGCCGGTTCACGGTCGCCGAGCGTCCGCACCCCGCTGTCGACTGAGGGACGCGAGCCGAGCCGACGCCTCCTCCAGCACCTCACGGCGCTTGCAGAACGCGAAGCGCACGAGCGTCCGCACCGAGTCGCGACGGTCGGGGTGCACGAACGCGGTCACCGGCACGCCGACCACGCCCGCGCGGCGCGGAAGCTCACGGCAGAACGCGGCCGCGTCGGAGGCGCCGAGGGGCGCGGCATCCGCGACCGCGAAGTACCCCGAGCGCGGCACCGCCGTCGTGAACCCGGCGGCGTCGAGCCCGCGCACGAGCACGTCCCGCTTGGCGGCGAGGGCCGCTGCGGCATCCGCGAAGTAGGTGTGGGACAGGTCGAGCCCGGCCGCGATCGCGGGCTGGAACGGCGCGCCGTTGACGAACGTGAGGTACTGCTTGACCGCGAGGACCGCGGTCACGAAGTGGGCGGGGCCGGTGAGCCATCCGATCTTCCACCCGGTGGTGTTGAAGGTCTTGCCGCCGGACGAGATCGACACGGTCCGCTGCCACGCGCCGGGGAGCGTCGCGATCGGCACATGCCTGCCGTCGAAGACGAGGTGCTCGTACACCTCGTCGGTCACGATGAGGGCGTCGTGCCGGTGCGCGAGCTCGACGACGAGTTCGAGGGTCTCCCGATCGAGCACCGCCCCGGTCGGGTTGTGGGGCGAGTTGAGCAGGATGACGCGCGTGCGGTCGGTCACGGCGGCGCGGAGCTCGTCAGGGTCCGGCACCCAGTCGGGGAAGCGCAGCGGCACGGTGCGGTGGACGCCGCCGGCGCGTGCGACGAGCGCGGCGTAGGCGTCGTAGGAGGGCTCGAAGGTGACGACCTCGTCACCGGTGTCGACGAACGCGAGGATGGCGGCGGCGAGCGCCTCGGTCGCGCCGGCGGTGACGAGCACCTCGCGGACCGGGTCGACCTCGAGGTCGTACCAGCGTCGCTGGTGGCGCGCGATCGCCTCGCGGAGCACGGGCATCCCGGGCCCGGGCGGGTACTGGTTGACGCCCGAGGCGATCGCCTCGCGGGCCGCCTCGAGCACCTCGCGCGGGCCGTCCTCGTCGGGGAACCCCTGGCCGAGGTTCACGGCTCCGGTCTCGAGGGCGAGCGCGCTCATCTCGGCGAACACGGTCGGCGCGACGGTGCCGTTCGCCGCGAGCAGGCCCGCTCCGGCGGCCGTCCGCTGCCAGGGGGCGAGATGCGGTGCTCCGGTGTCATCCACGCTCACACCGTACGTCACGCTCGGGCGGATACGCTGTCCGATGCGTCCGGGCGGTTCCCGGTGCCGGCACAGCCGGGTCATAGGAACCGCAGAAGTCCCGCACAGATCCACGGGCGATGCTGGCATTCGCTGAAGGGAGCGACACATGACCGACACCACCCCCGGCGGGCACGAGCACGACCCGGACACCCGCCCGCAGGACGAGGCACGGGCCGCGACGCCCGAGGCCCCCGCGACGCCCGAATCCTCCGCCGCGCCGGCCCAGCCGGAGGCGGTGCCCGAGACCCCCGTGGCGCCTCCGGAGCCCGCCGCTCCGGCGCCGTCCGCCGCGCCCGAGCCCGAAGCACCGCGCCCCACCGGCACGGTCTACGCTCCGGGTCAGGCGCCGCAGCCGTACGTGGCGCCGCAGTACCGGCACGAGCCGGCGACCGCGCCCGCGCCCGGGGAGACCGCCCCCACGACCCCGCTCACGGGCGCTGCGGCCGGCGCGACCGCCGCCTCCGCGCCCCACGCGGCGCCCGCCGCGGCTCGCCCCGACGATGGGGGCGGCTCCGTGCCGCCCGCGTTCGGCGGACCGGCGCCCGCGGCATCCGCTGCCCCCGAGGGCCCGCAGAAGCGCCGGGCCGGGTTCGGCATCGCCGCCGCCGTCGTCGCGGCCGCGCTCATCGGCGGCGCGTCCGGCGCGGGCATCACCGCGCTCATGACCGACGACGGCGACGACACCGTGCTCCAGTCCACCTCGGGCGAGCGGATCGTCATCAACGACACGGAGTCGGTGAACCAGATCTCGGCGGTCGCCGCAGCGGCGAGCCCGAGCGTCGTCACCATCGCGGTGTCCGGCGGCCAGGGCCAGGGCACGGGATCCGGCGTGATCCTCTCCGAGGACGGCTACGTGCTCACGAACACCCACGTGGTGACGCTCGACGGCGCCACCGGCGACCCGAGCATCCAGGTGCGCACCGACGACGGCCGGCTGTACTCGGCCGAGCTCGTCGGCACCGACCCGCTGAGCGACCTCGCCGTGATCAAGCTCGTCGACGCGTCCGGCCTCAGCCCGATCGAGTTCGCCGACTCCGACCAGCTCAACGTCGGCGACACCGCGATCGCGATCGGCGCACCGCTCGGCCTGTCCGGCACGGTGACCAACGGCATCGTGAGCGCGCTCAACCGCAGCATCGACGTGCAGTCGGCCGCGGCGCCCGAGACGCCCGACGACGGCGGCGAGGGCGAGGGCGAGCAGGGCGAGAGCCCCTTCGACTTCTGGAACTTCGACGTGCCCGGCCAGCAGGGGCAGTCGCAGGGCAGCGGCCTCATCTCGATCCCGGTGATCCAGACGGATGCCGCGATCAATCCCGGCAACTCCGGCGGTGCGCTCCTCGACTCCGAGGGTCGGCTGATCGGCGTCAACGTCGCGATCCTGTCGGCGGGCGGCTCGTCGGGCGAGGCGGGGAACATCGGCGTGGGCTTCGCCGTCCCGTCGAACCTCGCCGAGCGCGTGGCGAACGAGATCATCGAGAACGGTGCGGCGACGCACGGCCTCCTCGGCGCGACCGTCACGTCCGCGCAGGCGGCGGGGGAGGGCTCGACCGTGGGCGCGCTCATCTCCGAGGTCACGCCGGGCGGTGCGGCCGAGGCGGCGGGACTCGAGGCGGGCGATGTCGTCACGGCGCTGAACGGCATCCCCATCACCGACCAGACCGACCTCACCGCGCAGGTCCGGGCGCTCCCCGGCGGCGCCGATGCCGAGGTGACGTACACGCGCGACGGCGAGTCGAGCACGGTCACCGTGACGCTCGGCACCTTCGAGGGCTGATCGCGTCGTCGTCCCTTCGGAGGGGGCCCGGACCGCGTGCGGTCCGGGCCCCGTCGCGTCCCGGTCGGCGCACCCCCTGCTGCTAGGCTCGATCGACCCAGTGCACGAGTGAGGACCATGCCCGAGCAGCACCATCCGGCGGAGCTGTCGCCGCCGATCGGCGTCTCCTACGTCATGCCCGTGTTGAACGACGCCTCCCATGTGCGCGCGGCCGTCGCGTCGATCCTCGATCAGGACTACGACGGGCCGGTCGAGGTGCTCATCGCACTGGGCCCGTCGATCGACGGCACGAACGAACTCGTCGCCGACCTCGCCGAGCGCGACGCCCGCGTGCGCGTGCTCGAGAACGCGGTCGGGTCCACGCCCGCGGGTCTCAACCTCGGCATCCGCGCGGCCGTGCACCCGGTGGTGGTCCGGGTGGACTCGCACTCGATGCTGCCCGCCGAGTACACGCGCATCGCCGTCGAGACCCTCGTCCGCACCGGCGCCGACAACGTCGGCGGCATCATGGACGCCCGCGGCGAGACCTCGTTCGAGCGAGCGGTCGCGCTCGCCTACACGACCCCCGTCGGCCTCGGCGGGGCGGCGTTCCACGTCGGCGGCCAGGAGGGCCCGGCCGACACCGTCTACCTCGGCGTCTTCCGGCGCAGCGCCCTCGAACGCGTGGGCCTGTTCGACGAGACCATCAAGCGCGGGCAGGACTGGGAGCTGAACCGGCGCCTGCGCGACACCGGCGGAACCGTCTGGTTCACCCCTGAGCTCGCCGTCACCTATCGTCCCCGTTCCACGGTGGAGCGGCTCGCCCGGCAGATGCTCTCGACGGGCCTGTGGCGTGGCGAGCTCGCGCGCCGGTTCCCCGCCGACAACGGCATCCGCTACTTCGTGCCGCCCCTGATGGTGGTCGGCGTCGTCGTCGGAACCCTGCTCGGGATCGGCGGCCTCGTGCAGCTCGCGGTGGGCGCGAGCCCGTGGCTGCTCCTCGGCTTCGCCGCGCCGGTCGTGTACCTCCTCTTCGTGCTGCTCGCGGCGCTCGCGTACGCTCGCGGTCGCGGCGCCGGCGTGTTCGGTTGGTTCCTCGTGGTGCTGCCGTGCATCCACGTGTCGTGGGGAACGGGCTTCGTGCTCGGCTACCTCTCCCTCACGAGCAACATCGCGAGCCACACGGGAAGGTGAGCATGACGGAGACTTCGCCGGGCCGCGGGCGGCCGACGAGCATCGCCGAGCTGCGCGCGGTCACGCAGCCGCCCGAGGTGCGCAACCGCCGCAACGCGGAGCACTGGACGGCGTCCCTGTACCTCCGCGACCTCTCGCCCTACCTCACCTGGCTCCTGCTGCGCACGCGCATCTCGGCGAACGGGGTGACGGGGCTCATGATCCTCGTCGGCTGGTCGACCGCAGCGGCCCTGCTCATCCCGGGCGTGTGGGGTGCGCTCCTCGCGGTCCTGCTCGGCCAGTTGCAGATGCTCGTCGACTGCTGCGACGGCGAGGTCGCCCGCTGGCGCGGCACGCGGTCGCCCGCCGGGGTGTTCCTCGACAAGGTCGGCCACTACTCGACCGAGGCGCTGATCCCGATCGCGCTCGGCATCCGCGCCGCCGCGTATCCGCTCGAGTTCCCGGCCGACTTCCTGTGGACCACGGTCGGCGCGCTCCTCGCGCTCGTCATCGTGCTGAACAAGGCGCTGAACGACATGGTGCACGTGGCCCGGGCGAACGCCGGGCTGCCGAAGCTCGCCGACACCCACGGCGAGACGGCCCCCCGTGGCGGACTGGTCGCGAAGCTCCGTCGTGCCGCACGCTTCCTCCCGTTCCATCGGCTCTACCACTCGGTCGAGCTCACGCTGATCGCGCTGGCGGCGTCGCTCGTCGGCCTGGTCGCCGGCCAGCCCGAGGTCGACCGCATCGTGGTCCTCGCGCTGCTGCCGCTCGCGACGCTCGCGCTCCTCGGTCACTTCGTCGCGATCATGGCGTCCCGCCGTGTCCGGGCCTGATCTCTCGCCGGTGCCGCGCGTCGGCGTCGTCGTCCTCACGCAGGGGCGGCGCCCGGTCGAGCTCGCGCGCGGCATCCGGAGCGTGCTCGACCAGGCGGGTGTCGCGGTCGACGTCGTGTGCGTCGGCAACGGGTGGGACCCGGCGACCGCCGACCCGCGGCTGCCTGACGAGGTGCGCACCGTGCACCTGCCCGAGAACCTCGGCATCCCGGCCGGACGCAACCGCGGTGTCCCGCACGTCGCGGGCGAGGTGCTGTTCTTCCTCGACGACGACGCGTTCCTGCCGGGCCCGACGTTCCTCGCCGACGGATGCCGCCTCCTGGCCGAGCATCCCGACGTGGGCCTCGTGCAGCCCCGCGTCGTCGACCCGACGGGAAGCACGGCCCCCCGCCGGTGGATCCCGCGGATCCGCAAGGGCGATCCGGCGCACTCGAGCAACGTCTTCTCGTGCTGGGAGGGCGCGGTGCTCATGCCGCGCTCGGCGTTCGACGCGACCGGCGGCTGGGCCGACCCGTTCTTCTACGCGCACGAGGGCATCGAGCTGGCGTGGCGCGTCTGGGACTCGGGCCGACGCGCGTGGTACGCGGGCGACCTCGAGGCCGCGCATCCGGTGATCGATCCGGCGCGGCACGCGTACTACTACCGACTCAATGCACGGAACCGGGTGTGGCTCGCGCGCCGCAACCTGCCCGCGCTGCTCGTGCCGCTCTACGTCGGATCGTGGACGGTCATCCAGGTGCTGCGGTGGGCGCGGCATCCGAAGGCCCTCTCGGCCTGGTTCGCCGGGTGGCGGGCGGGATGGCGCGAGGACCCGGGGCAGCGGCGCCCCATGTCGTGGCGCACCGTGTGGCGGATGACGCTGGCCGGGAGACCGCCCGTCGTGTGAGGCCCGCGAGCGGCGGCTACCCTTGGACGGTGGGTTTGAGGACTGATGCGCGTCGTGCCGTGAAACTCGTCCAGAACGTCGTTCGCTCGCGGAGCGCGCAGCGACGGCTGGCACGGGAACTCGCCGCCCGACCGCCGCTCGAACCGCACCGGTACCGGATCGGCGTCTACTTCGCCGACGGCAAGGTCAACCTCTACCAGCTGCGCCAGTGGTACCAGCCGCTCGCCCGGCTCGCCGAGCGGCACCCGGTGCTCATCCTCAGCCGGGCCTCCGGCGCCGCGCTCCAGCTCCTCGAGGAGTCGCCGCTGCCCGTCGCGTACGTGCGCCGCGTCGCCGACCTCGAGCAGGTCATCCACGATCAGGACCTCCACCTGGTGTTCTACGTCAACCAGAACGCCAAGAACTTCCAGATGATGCGGTACGGGCGTCGTTGGCACGTGTTCATCAACCACGGCGAGTCCGACAAGATGTACATGACCACGAACCAGTTCAAGGCGTACGACTACGCGCTGATCGCGGGGGATGCCGCCCGCACCCGCCTCGAGAAGGTCCTCTGGGACTACGACTTCGACAAGCGCGCGATCCCGATCGGCCGGCCGCAGGCCGACCACTACCTCGACGGCTCGCCGCTGCCGTACACGCCCGACGACCGCGAGGTGGTGCTCTACGCGCCCACCTGGGAGGGCGACCGGGGAGCGGCGGCGTACGGGTCGATCGCCTCGCACGGCGTCGCGCTCGTGACGAGCCTGCTCGCGACGGGCCGTCACCGCGTGATCTACCGTCCGCACCCGCGGTCGGGAGTCGTCGACCACGAGTACGGCGCCGCCAATCGGGCCATCATCCAGGCGATCGGGGCGGCGAACGCGGCCGACCCGACCGCGCAGCACGTCTTCGACGACGGCCCGGCCCTCGGGTGGCAGCTCGCCGCGGCGGATGTCGCGATCGTCGACATCTCGGCGATGGTCTACGACCGTCTCGCCGCGGGTCGGCCGCTGCTCGTCACGCGACCGGTCGATCCCGAGGCGCAGATCGACACGGGCGGCTACCTGTCGGCGTGCGAGTGGCTCGACGCCGCCGACGGCGAGGCGATGGCGGCGCGCGTCGACGATGTGGCGCACGACGAGGCGGCGCTCCAGCGGCTGGGGTTCTGGGTCGAGCGGTACTTCGGCGACACGACGCCGGGCGCGACGACCGCGCGATTCCATGCGGCGGTCGACCACCTCATGGCCGAGTGGGAGCGCTTCGCGGCGCTGCACGCCGACGACCCGGAGATCGAGGAGCACGACGCGGAGGGCGAGGTCGCCGAGCGGTCCGACGAGATCGACGTCGACTAGCGGTCGGCTCCGGCCTCGGGCGCGTCGGGTGCCGGCGCCGGTGCGCCGCCCTCGACCTCGGCCTGCTCGTCGTCGCGTCGGCGCCGGCCGATGGCACGTCCGGCCGAGCGGATGCCGCGACTCGTCGCCCCGGCCACGGCCGCCCCGATGGACGCCCCGCGTCGCGCGGTCCGCGTGACGGCCAAGACGCCGGCATCCCTCGGCTCGAGTTCCACGGGCAGCAGCGCGGGCGCCGCGCCGAAGGCGAGCCGGGCGTGCTGGAGCACGCGCCGGCCGAGCACGTGGTTGCCCACGCCGCCGATGGCCGCGCCGATGCCGAACGGGATGGCGCGGCCGATGATGCCGGCGCCCCCGCGGACCGCGAACTGCTTGATGAACTTCCGCCGCAGGCGGTCGACGACCTGGCCCATCACGGCCTTGGGCAGGCTGCTCGTGATGATCTCGCCCCAGTAGGCGTCCCGGCTCACACCGCCGCCGACGGCCCGGGCGGCGAACTGCTTGACCAGGTCGACGCCCTCGCGGCCCATCATGAGGGTCATGACGAGTGCACGGGCGCGGTCGGGGTTCTCGACGTGCAGGCCGTGCACCTCGGCCACCGACTGCGCGAACAGCGCCGTCGCCTCGAGGAATGCGGCGGTCTCGACCCCCGAGAGCGCGAGCGTGACGCCCGTGCCGATGCCGGGCACCACGGCGGTCGCACCGACGGCGGCACCGCCCGTCGTCACCGCGGTGAGGTAGCGGCGCTCCAGGATGCGCACGATCTCGTCGGGCGTCGCGTGCGGGTGGTTGCGCCGGATGGTGCGCAGGTGCGCGAGCACCACGGGACGCTGGATCGAGATGAGCCGGTCGAGCCCGCGCTCGAGCCCCTCGGCCCGGTTCGCGGCATCCGGCTGCTGCTGCCCCGCGCTCGCGAAGGCGGGGTCGTCGGGCACCTCGGTGCCCGCCTCATGCGGGGCGCCGGGACCCATCGAGGTGATGCGGTGCACTCGGTCGGACATGGCGAGCATCCTAGGACGCCATCGTGGGAACCCGCCGCAGGATCGCAGGGCTTGACGATGCCGGTCAGCGTGTGCCGTAGTCGGCGTTGTACCGGTCGATGACCTCGTCGATGCCCGCGTCGAGCACCAGGCGGCCCTTGTCGAGGTACAGTCCGCGCGTGCAGAAGCGGCGCAGGTCGCGTTCGTTGTGCGAGACGAAGAACAGCGTGCGGCCGCTCTCGAGGAGTTCCTCGATGCGCCGGTAGCACTTCTCGCGGAACGCCTTGTCGCCGACGGCGAGGACCTCGTCGACGAGGAGGATCGGCTCGTCGAGCTGGGACACCACGGCGAAGGCCACGCGGACCTTCATGCCGCTGGACAGGTGCTTGTACGGGGTGTCGAGGAAGTCGGCGATCTCGGCGAAGCCGATGATCTCGTCGAACTTCGCGTCGATCTGCGCCCGATTCATGCCGTGGAGCCCGGCGGTGAGGTAGACGTTGTCGCGCACCGTGAGGTCGTCGACGAATCCGCCCGTGATCTCGATGAGGGGGGCCACCCCGCCGTTGACGACGACCTCGCCCTCGTCGGGGATCAGCACGCCCGCGACGAGCTTCAGGAGCGTCGACTTGCCCTGGCCGTTGCGGCCGACCACGCCGATCGCCTCGCCGGGCAGCACGTCGACGCTGAGTCCGCGGAGCGGCCAGAACTCGTCCGGCCGGATCTTCCGACGGCTGCGGGAGAAGAGGTCCTTGAAGGTGCGCCGGCCCCGGCGGTTGCGGCGGAAGCGGATGCCGAGGTCGATGGTGCGGATGGCGGCGTCAGTCATCAGATCTCCTTCAGCACCTGACGCTCGGCGTTGCGGAACACCCAGAGTCCGACGGCGAGGAACGCCGCCGACATGGCCGCCGCGACGCCCACGGCGAACCAGTCGAGCTCACCGGGGAAGAAGCCCGCCCGGTAGAGGCTGAAGATGCCCGTGAGCGGGTTGAACGCGGCCCAGAAGTGGAGCGGCTCGGGCAGGTTCGAGATGCCGTAGATGATGGGGGAGGCGTAGAAGAGGAACCGCAGCACGAGCTTCGTCGCACGCTCGAGGTCGCGGAAGAACACCACGAGCGGGGCGACGATCATGCCGATGCCAGCGGTGAGCGCCGCCTGCAGCACGATCGCGAGCGGGAAGTACGCGAGTTCCCAGCCGACCCGGGCGCCGCCGAAGATCGCGAACAGCGCCAGCACGGGCAGGGCGAGCACGAACTCGATGCCCTTCGAGAGCACGATGCGGTTGACCCAGATGGTCCGCGGCAGCTTGGTCGACCGCACGAGCTTGGCGTCCTTCAGGAACGCCCGCGTCGAGTCGGACACGGCGCCGTTGAACCACATCCAGGGCAGGAGGCCGGCCAGCAGGAACACGATGTACGGCTCCGTGCCGACCAGTCGCTGGAAGACCTGGGTGAAGACGAACCAGTAGATCGCCGCCATCACCAGCGGGTCGAGGATCGACCACAGGTAGCCGAGCGCCGACGTGGTGTACCGCACCTTCAGGTCGCGCGTGGTCAGCAACCAGAGCGAGTGACGGTACTCCGACCACCGCGTCCGCGAGAACGGATGCGAGTCGGCGTAGCTCATGGCTCTCATCGTAGAGGCCCGGCGCACGGCTCCCGAACCGCGCGGGCGGGCCCCGACATGCGAGAAGCGGATGCCACGCGGCATCCGCTTCTCACGCTGTCGGTGGGGCGCAGGTCACACGAAGTGGTTGGCCCGCTCGAGGTCCTCGGCGAAGTCGATCTCGACCGCGTAGAGGTCGGAGACGTCCATCGGCTCGACGAGCATGCCGTTCTGCTCGATCGCGAGCTCGATGCCGCGCTCGAAGTAGTCCTGGTCGCCGACGCGCTGGAGGTGGGCGAGCAGCGTCGCCTTGTCGCGGCTGGAGATGTAGTTGATCCCCACGGCCTCGCCGAGCCCGCCCTTGACGGTCTTGGAGAGTTCCTTGATGTAGCCCTCGGCGCTCGTGGTGTACTTCACCTCTTCGTCGGACACCTTCGCGGTGTTCACGGTGACGAACGACTGGTCGCGCGCGATGAACGGCAGCGCCCGGTCGAGGATGCGCGGGTCGAAGACGACGTCGCCGTTCATCCACAGCACGCCGCCGGGCTGCGATGCCTGCAGCGCGCGCATGAGCGACTTCGACGTGTTCGTCTGGTCGTATTCCTCGTTGTAGACGAAGGACGCCTGCGGGAACGCCTCGATGATGTGCTCGAGCTTGTAGCCGACGACGATGGTGACCGCGGCGTTCCGGCCGAACGCGTGCTCGATGTTGTCGAACTGCTGGCGCATGATCGTGCGGCCGTCGCTGAGCTCGGTGAGCGGCTTGGGGAGGCTTCGCCCGAGCCGGCTCCCCATGCCGGCTGCGAGGATCACGATCTGGGTGGTCACTGCATCTCCTTCATCGGTCGGATGAAGCGGCGCGCCGTGTCACGACGAGTTCGCCAGGAGTTCATCCGGAAGTTGTTGGGTGGACACGCCGTTATGCCGATCCTCAGGATACCGGGTCGGAGTGTTCGAGCCCTACCCCTTGCGCCCGTCGTGGCGCTTTCGTGATGTGACGCCCAGCCGTTGCCCAGTTTCGTGGCCCGAAACCCGGCGCGGCGTGCAGGGGATTCGGAGGCGGCGACCACGCGACTTGGTAGGTTGTCGTGGTGACTTCCGTTTCGCGATCAGGCCCTGACGACGAGACTCCCGAAGGCACCGGCACGGGGGTGTCCGCCGATCGGGGGGCGTCCGTCGCGCCCGAGCCCACGGATGCGGCGGCGAGCCCGGCGCGTCCCGCGAAGGCGAAGCCCGCAGCCAAGCCGAGGCCGTCGTCGGCGCGGTCGTCGTCGGCGCGCACGAAGGCGTCGACGACGTCGAAGCAGGCAGGCGCCAAGTCGGGAGCGAAGACGAGCACCGCGAAGTCGGCGAGCACGAAGACGACCGCGGCGAAGCTGGATGAGGCGCCGAAGGCGGATGACGCGAGCGGCACCGACGCCGCGCCGAAGTCCGCCCGCAAGCCGACCGCCCGCCGACCGAACACGACCGCGACCAAGGCGCCGGCGCCCGTGGTGGCCGCTCCCGCAGACTCCGACGCGACCGAGGCCGCCTCCGCTGCTCCCGGTGACGCTGCGACGTCGGCGGCGGCGCCCGCGTCCGCAGCAGCGAAGACCACCGCGGCCCGCAAGCCGGCAGCCCGCAAGCCCGCGGCCCGCAAGCCATCGTCGCGATCGACGGCCGCGCCCGCCGAGGTCGCCGAGGTCGAGTCCGAGGCGGTCGACGCCTCGGCCGAGGTACCGACCGAGACCGCCGCGTCGAAGCGCAGCGCCGCATCGCGGTCGGCGTCGTCGTCGGCCGCAGCGAAGCGCACGGCCGCCGCGAAGAACGCCCGGACGCCCTCCGTCTCGCTCGCCCAGGCGAAGGAGCGCGCGGCGGACGCACGGAAGAAGGCCGTCGCCCGCCAGCGCGTCGCTGCCGCGATGACCACCGACACCACCGAAGCCGAGCGCCCGCCGCGCCGTTCCGACGACTCGGTCGCGCCGGCGAAGGCCGATCCGACACCCGTGGCGGAGGAGGCACCGGTCGTCGAGGCGCCCGTCCTCGAGGAGCCGGTCGTCGAGGTGCCCGCTGAGGTCGTCGTCGAGGAGCCCGAGGCCGGCAGGTCGGTCGCCGAGGAGTCCCTGACCGACGAGGCCGTGGCAGCGGAGCCGGTGGCCGAGGAGCCCGTGGTCGAGGAGCCCGTGGCCGACGAGCCCGTGGCCGAGTCCGCCGTAGCGCCGTCGGAGGTCGACGACGACGCGCGTGCCGTGGGCGACGAGCGCGGGGTCGCCGTGATCCCGGTCGGCTCGTCGAAGCCGGCTCCGCGCAAGAAGCGCACCCTGCGGGTGGCCCGTCCGGCTCCGGACGCCGCGTCGCGCGTGCTCGCCATCGACGGACTCGTGAAGCGCTACGGCGACACCACCGCCGTCGACGCGATCAGCCTCGAGGTGCGCGCCGGGTCGTTCTACGGCATCGTCGGGCCGAACGGCGCCGGCAAGACCACCACGCTCTCGATGGTCACGGGCCTGCTCCGGCCGGATGCCGGCACGGTGCACATCAACGACATCGACGTCTGGAAGGACCCGCGTGCGGCCAAGCGCGCGACGGGCGTGCTGCCCGACCGGCTCCGCCTCTTCGACCGGCTGACCGGTTCCGAACTCCTCTACTACTCCGGCTCGCTGCGCGGACTCGACCATGCGACCGTGCTCGACCGCAGCGCCGACCTCGCGACCGCGTTCGGCCTCGAGGACGCCCTGGACCGCCTCGTCGCCGACTACTCCGCCGGCATGACGAAGAAGATCGCGCTGGCCTGCGCCATGATCCACTCGCCGCGGCTGCTCGTGCTCGACGAGCCGTTCGAGTCCGTCGATCCCGTCTCGGCGGCGAACCTCACCGACATCCTCGAGCGCTACGTGGCGGGCGGCGGCACGGTCCTGCTGTCAAGCCACAGCATGGACCTCATCGAGCGCGTCTGCGACTCGGCGGCGATCATCGTCGGCGGTCGGGTGCTCGCATCCGGACCGCTCGACGAGGTGCGCCAGGGGCAGACCCTCGAGGACCGCTTCGTCGAGCTCGCCGGCGGACGCAAGGCAGCGGAGGGGCTGGAATGGTTGCACAGTTTCTCCGACTGAAGCTCCGGCTGCTGCGGAACATCTTCCGACGCAGCGCCTGGCAGGTCGTCGGCGTCACGGTGGGCCTCGTCTACGGACTCGGCGCCGCCATCGTCGTGTTCCTCCTGCTGTCCGGGCTCCGCGGCAGCGATGACGTGGCCCTCGTGCGCGACGTGCTCGTGGTCGCGGGCTCGGCCGTCGTCGTCGGATTCCTGCTCGTGCCGCTCGTCTTCGGCGTCGACGATACGATGGACCCGCGACGGTTCGCGCTCTTCGGCCTGCCCGACCGCGCGCTCGCGCTGGGGCTCGCGATCGCCGCGACCGTCGGGGTGCCCGCGTTCGCGCTCGCCATCGCCCTCCTCGGCACGGTGGTGACCTGGTCCCGCGGGATCCCCGAGACGCTGCTCGCGATCATCGCGGCCGCCCTCGCCTTCGCGACGTGCCTGCTCGCGGCGCGCCTCACGGCCGGCCTCGGCGGGCTCCTCCTCGAGACGCGCCGCGCGCGCGAGGTGGGCGGCGTCATCGGCGTGCTGCTCGTCGTGATGGCCGCGCCCGTCGTCGTCGCGCTCGCGACCGTCGACTGGGCCTCCTCCGGCCGGAGCGCGCTCGCGGCGATCGGCGGCATCCTGTCGTGGACCCCGCTGGGCGCCGCCTTCGCCGTGCCCGGCGACGCCGCGGCGGGCGAGTGGGGTCCGGCCATCCTGAAGCTCGTCATCGCGGCGGCGACGGTGTGGCTCGCCTGGCGCGCGTGGGAACGACTGGTCGCCCACATGCTCGTGACCCCCGGCCGCGAGGCCGCGCCGCGGTCGTACCACGGGCTGGGGTGGTTCGGCCGGATGCCGCACGGCGCCACGGGCGCCATCGCCGCGCGCAGCATCACCTACTGGTTCCGCGACGCCCGCTACTGGGTGGCGCTCGTCATGGTGCCGGTCACCCCGCTGCTCGTGATCGTCCCGCTGGCCATCGCCGGCGTGCCCGCCACCTACCTCGGGCTCATCCCCGTGCCGCTCATCTGCCTGCTGCTGGGCTGGAGCCTCCACAACGACACCGCGTACGACAGCACCGCCGTCTGGCTGCACGTGGCCTCCGGGGTTCGCGGCGTGGCCGACCGCATCGGCCGCCTCGTGCCCGTGCTCGTCTCCGGCGTCCTCGTCATCGGCCTCGGCAGTGCGGTGACCGTGTTCGTCATCAACGACTGGCGGCTGCTGCCGTCGCTGCTCGGCGTCAGCACCGCGCTCCTGCTCGCCGGGCTCGGCATCGGCTCGATCACGTCCGCGGCGCTGCCGTACCCGGTCGTGAAGCCGGGTGACAGCCCGTTCCAGCAGCCGCAGTCCAGCGGCACCGTGACCGCCCTCGTGCAGTCCGTCACGATGCTCGGCACCGTGCTGGTCGCGGCGCCCGCGATCGTGTTCGCCGGCCTCGGGATCTTCCTCGACCCCGCCTGGCATGCGGCGTCGCTCGCATCGGGCGTCGGCCTCGGACTCATCGTGCTCGTGCTCGGCGTCCTCGTCGGCGGCCGCGTCTTCAACCGCCGCGCCCCCGAGATCCTCCAGGCCGCCGTCCGCGCCTGAGTCGCGCGTAGAATCGAGCGCATGATCCGTCCCGTGCAGGCGAGCATCGCCGACCCCGACGCACCCGGCGGCGGCACTACGGTGCTCGACCGCGAACTCGAGAAGCTCCTCGAAGAGGAGGCCATCGAACCCGGCGACCACGAGCGGTTCTCGCACTACGTGAAGAAGGACCAGATCCTCGAGTCGGCGCTCACCGGCAAGCCCGTCAAGGCGCTCTGCGGCAAGAAGTGGACGCCGGGCCGCGACCCGGAGAAGTTCCCGGTCTGCCCGACGTGCAAGGAGATCTACGAGCGGCTGAAGCAGGGCTGACCCGCTCGCCGTCCGGGGGCGGGGAGCCCGCGGGCCTCAGCGGTAGGAGGTGGGGATGACCGCCTCGCCGCGGCCGAGCCGGAACGCCTCGATGGGCAGCTCCTGCATGACCTCGGCCCGGTGGGCGCGTGCGGCCTGCACGCCCGCGTGGCCCGTGTACGCGGCATCCGCTCGACCCTCGCGCATGAGCGGCACCATGAGCGGCCGCAGCGAGTCGTCGTCGGCGAACTCCGCCTCGCCCCCGGGTCCGTCGCCGACGAAGACGAGCTCCTCGCGCGCCGTGCGCGTGCGATCGAGTCGACGGGCGGCGTTCTTGCGCCCGCCGATGCTGAGCTTGTTCGTCGACGCCTTCGCGACGTCGACCCATTCGCCGTCGTCGCCGCGCCGGGCGACGAGCTTGAACACCATGCCGGCCGCCGGGAAGCCGGACCCGGTCACGACCGACGTGCCCACCCCGTACGCGTCGACCGGCGCCCCCGAGAGGGCCGCGATCGTGTACTCGTCGAGGTCGCTCGTGACGGTGATCCGGGTCCGCACGGCGCCGAGCGAGTCGAGCTGCTCGCGCACCGCCGCGACCACGGTGGGGAGGTCGCCCGAGTCGATGCGCACCGCGCCGAGCTCGGTGCCCGCGACCCGGATCGCCGTCTCGACGCCGCGCTCGATGTCGTAGGTGTCGACGAGGAGCGTGGTGCCGGGGCCCAGGGCCTCGACCTGGGCGCGGAACGCCGCCTCCTCGCTGTCGTGCAGGAGCGTGAACGCGTGCGCCGCGGTGCCCATCGTCGGGATGCCCCAGCTGCGGCCCGCCTCCAAGTTGCTCGTGGCGTCGAAGCCGGCGATGTAGGCGGCGCGCGCGGCGGCGATCGCCGACCCCTCGTTGGTGCGCCGCGACCCCATCTCGGCGATCGGCCGGCCGAGCGCGACCGACACCATGCGCGCGGCGGCGCTCGCGACCGACGAGTCGTAGTTCAGCACCGACAGCACGACGGTCTCGAGCATGACGGCCTCGGCGAACGACGCGCGGATCGTCAGGAGCGGCGAGCCGGGGAAGTACGCCTCGCCTTCGCGATAGCCCCAGATGTCGCCGCTGAACCGGTAGTCGGCCAGCCAGTCGAGCGTCTCGTCGCGCACCACGTGCTGCTCGCGAAGGAAGTCGAGCTCCTCATCGCCGAAGCGGAACCGCTCGATGAGCTCGAGCAGCCGCCCGGTGCCGGCGACCACGCCGTAGCGGCGGCCCTCGGGCAGGCGGCGCGCGAACGCCTCGAACAGGCTCTCGCGGTGAGCGGTGCCGTCGAGCAGCGCGGCATCCACCATCGTCAGCTCGTAGCGGTCGGTGAACAGCGCAGCAGACCCGGTCGTCACGCGCCCAGCCTAGCCCCGGGGCGAGCGGATGCCGCGGGGCGGCGATGCGCGTCACGCGGGCCGGCGGGCAGCCGCGGCATCCGCTCATCTAGGCTGGGTACCCGTGACGGACGCACCAATCGGGATCTTCGACTCGGGCGTCGGCGGACTCACCGTGGCCCGCGCCGTTCGCGACCAGCTCCCGAACGAGGCGATCCTCTACGTCGGCGACCTCGAGCACTCGCCGTACGGGCCCAAGCCCATCGCCGACGTACGCCGGTACGCGCTCGCGGTGCTCGACGACCTCGTCGCGCAGGGCGTGAAGATGCTCGTGATCGCGTGCAACACCGCATCGTCGGCCATGCTGCGCGATGCGCGCGAACGGTACGACGTGCCCGTGGTCGAGGTGATCCAGCCCGCGGTGCGGCGCGCGGTCGCCGCGACCCGCACGGGCCGAGTCGGCGTCATCGGCACGGCCGGCACGATCCAGTCGCGCGCCTACGACGACGCGTTCGCCGCGGCGCCGCACCTCGAACTCACCTCGGCCGCCTGCCCGCGGTTCGTCGAGTTCGTCGAGGCGGGGGTCACGACCGGGCCCGAGGTGCTCGCCGTCGCCGAGGAGTACCTCGCGCCGCTCCGCTCGGCCGACGTCGACACCCTGGTGCTCGGCTGCACGCACTACCCGTTCCTCAAGGGTGCGATCTCGTACGTCATGGGCGACGGCGTCTCGCTCGTCTCGAGCGACGTCGAGACCGCCAACGACGTCTACCGCGTGCTCGTCTCGCAGGGTCTCGAACGTCGCGCTCCGACCCCGCCCGTGCACCGCTTCGAGGCGACCGGCGGGTCGAGCGCCGCCTTCCTCGATTTGGCGCACCGACTCATCGGCCCCGACATCTCGAGCGTCGAGCTCGTGCAGACGGGCGCCCTCACCCTTCCCGGCCTCCGCGACCGCGGTCCGGCCGGCCACGCCGCATCCGTCACCGACAGGAGAACCACGTGACCGAGCACTCCCACCCCGACCTGGTGCGCGCCGACGGCCGCACACCCGACGCCCTCCGCGAGGTCGTCATCGAGCGCGGCTGGAGCGCCCACGCCGAGGGCAGCGCCCTCATCTCGTTCGGGCAGACCAAGGTGCTCTGCACCGCGAGCTTCACCAACGGCGTGCCCCGCTGGATGACCGGCAAGGGGACGGGCTGGGTCACCGCGGAGTACGCGATGCTGCCCCGGTCGACGAACACCCGCAACGACCGCGAATCGGTCAAGGGCCGCATCGGCGGGCGCACGCACGAGATCAGCCGGCTGATCGGCCGGAGCCTCCGCGCGGTCGTCGACACGAAGGCGCTCGGCGAGAACACCATCCAGATCGACTGCGACGTGCTGCAGGCCGACGGCGGCACGCGCACCGCCGCGATCACGGGCGCCTACGTGGCCCTCGCCGATGCCATCGAATGGGCCCGCGGCAAGCGGTTCATCGCGCAGAAGGCGACCCCGCTCATCGACACGGTCGCCGCCGTGTCGGTCGGCATCATCGACGGCACCCCGATGCTCGACCTCGCCTACGTCGAGGACGTGCGCGCCGAGACCGACATGAACGTCGTCGCGACCGGGCGCGGGCTGTTCGTCGAGGTGCAGGGCACCGCCGAGGGCGCGCCGTTCGACCGCCGCGAACTCGACGCGCTGCTCGACCTCGCGCTCGCGGGCACCGCCGACCTCGCCGCCGCCCAGCGGCACGCGCTCGAAGCGGCCCTCCCGGGCCGGGGCGAGTGACCGGGGGCGAACGGATGCCGCAGCCGCTCGAGGTCGTCCTCTCGACTCACACCAAAGTGTGTCACAAGGGCGGGGTCGGCTCCACGCCGGACTCGACGGCTTCGAGGGCGGCCTGCGTCTCGCGCCACGCGGTCGCGTAGGCCATCAGGATGCCGGCGCGGATGCTTCCCGGTACGCCGGCATTCTGTGCCGCGAGGGCGGCCTCGTAGGCCGCGGCGGCGTAGCTCTGCTGAAGGGTCTCGGAGTCCGGGCGCGCGGCGACCGCGGCGCGGATCTCCTCGTCGGTCGGGATCCTGCTCATTGCGGCAATGCTAAGTCGATTCTTGAGGCTTCTCGCGTGAGGCGGTACGCAGGGACAACGGGCGGCGAAGCGGCCTAAAGTGCCGGCCATGGATGCGATGCTAGGGGCGCTGATCGAGGCCGAGCGCGCCGCAGATGAAGCCTTCGAGGTCGTCGAGATTCCGGATCCTGTCGAGGTGCGAGACGCCGACAGTGCGCGGATCCTCGTATACGCCGACGGGAGCTCGGCGACCTACCGCGCCGACGGGCGGCTCGTCTGAACTTGCAGGCCGCTTCGCTTCACGAGAAGGACTGGAAGAAGTCGGCGTCGACCGAGTGCTCGTAGCTC
Source organism: Agromyces indicus (assembly GCF_031432295.1). Lineage (NCBI taxonomy): Bacteria > Bacillati > Actinomycetota > Actinomycetes > Micrococcales > Microbacteriaceae > Agromyces > Agromyces indicus. Next base: position 220,010 of record NZ_JAVKGS010000002.1, read on the forward strand.
GTGACGGGCTTCCGGCGAACGCCGAGCTCGTATTGCGCGAGGAGCTCCGCTAGCGCCGGCCCGTCGATCAAGTCGATCGGCGGTGCGCCTTCGCGGGCCGCCTCGTCGCGGGCGGGGCCGGTAAAGGTCCCCGTGGTGATGAAGAGGCCTTTGTCGCCGCGGCCGACCATTGCGCCGCGGAAGTTTCGGACGTCTTCGGCCGAGACGGTCCCCGAGTATCGCTTGCTCTGCCAGTAGACCTGAAAGCCGATGAGGGGGAGCGGACGGTAGACGCCTTCGCCGTCGATTCCGCCGTCGCCGCTCCTGCCTCGGACCTTCACGTTCACGAATCCCGCTTCGCGGAGGAGCCGCTTGGCGAGATCCTCAAACGCTGAGGGAGACATGGTCAGAAGAGCGCTGATTACCTGCTGCTTCCAATCAATTCCCAAGGGGCCGGTCTCGTCGTCGAGATCGGGCACCGTGGCATCGTCGGCGACGCTCTCGCCCGCCTCCGCGCGCGCCTTCCGTTCTTCGCTCCATCGACGCCACGCGACGCGGGCTGAATCCTCCAGGTCGTCGTCGCTCGCTCGCTCGCCCGCCTCGGTTAGCGCCCAGACGCCTTGGCGGCTGCGATCGGCGAACCCGGCGCGCTTCAGGTAGCTCTTGGCCTCTGAGATGGACTGCTCCACCTGCGAGATGCGACCGTCCGCGCGAGTGATCTCCTGCTGCTCCTCCGTCAAACCGAGCGTATCGACCACGTATTTGCTGATCTCGGAGTTGGTGGCGGAGCCGCCGCCGGCGCGCAGGGCGTCGGCAACGTGCCTAAGCAGTTGCCCCGCCGTGGGCAGGGTAGACCGGAGACGATCGTCATTTTCCATGTGGCGACCCTATCGGCGAGGTCCGACAGGCTCGGCGGCTTGTCATCGGTGCGTCGCTCGTGCAAACGCCGAAGAGCCCCCCGGCCTGCGAGAGGTCGAGGGGCTCGTAAGCGGCGCTCAGAAGGGCGCGGGCGGCGCGCTGAAGTGATGCGCGGGAGCGTCGTCGTGCGAGAGCTCGCCGCGGAGACGGGCGACCACGTCGGCGTGATGCAGGGCCGGTACGGCCGCGCGCAGGGCGCGGTACGCCGAGCGCGCGACGCGGCGAGGATCCGCGCCGAGCACGGGGGCGATCTCCTCGGCGTAGGCGCGTGCGGCCTCGCGGCCGGTCGTCGGGGTCCAGCCTCCGCGCGGCTCGGCCGGGTGCCACTCGGGGAGATCGCCGGAGCGGTCGCGGGGGACGATGGTCAGCGAAGAGCGGCGGATGCCGCCGGCGGGGCGTCTCATCAGGCCTTCGCCCCCCAACGGGCGCGAGCGGCATCCCTCGCGCGCTGCGAGTTGGTCCGAGCGCCAGCGCCGCCGGCGGGGACGAGGCGGGCGAGAATCGCCGCGGCGGCCGTGCGAGCGAGGCGTGCCTCCACGACGGCCGGGTGGACGATGGTCTGGCCGGTCGAGCCCTTCGCGATCATGCCAGCGGCGAGGGCGACCTCGTCGAGGCGCTCGGCGGCCGACGCGAGGGCGCAGGCCTGTTCAAGCGCGCCGAGCTCAGCGCCAGCGAGTTCCGGCCGCTCGTCCAGGACTTCGTGGAAGAGATCGCGAGCGCTCTCGGTCCAACCCTCGGGCAAGATCCAGTCGTCAGCAGGGCGGGGTGGGGAGGGGTGTGACAAGTTGTTCAAGGTGTCTCCTTCGGATTAGTTCGGTTGGCGCATTACCGTGGCTGCCATGGCGCTGAAGGCTTGGTTCCGGGTCCATGGCGACCCGTTTCGCGAGGCGTTCGAGATTGAGGTGGTCTCCCGCGACCCAGACGAGCCGTTCAACGCGGCATTAGATAGGGCTTTCGCCGGGCACCCGATTCACCATGACTTCCGCGTTGGCGGATGGGTTCCGCATTGGCTATGGATCGGTGGTGCCCCGGACGACGACGTCTTCTTGTCGTGGGATCAGGGGGACGGTCTCACTGTCGGGCAGGTCGAGTTGTTCCTTGGTGCAGAGGGACAGGGGCCGCCGCCTCGAATCGCGCTGGGATTCATGGGACGCGGCGGGGGCGACGTCCAGCGGTTCGCGACGATTGTCGGCGCGGTGGCGGCCGCGCTCGGCGGAGATCCGACTCCGGGAGTGCTTGCGATGCTCGTCGAAGCAGAAGGTGCCGCCGTTCGGCGCACGAACGCAGAGAACCGGCGATTGTACGAGGACTGGCGGGATGGTGGAGGGGGCGAGGTCTCACTACCGCTGGAGCAAGCGGTTCGCGCCGAATCCTATTGGGATCACGAGGCGTTCAAGCGGCGGTTCTCCGCCAGCGACGACGGCGCCTCCGAGGTCCTACGCCGGCTTCGCTACGAAGCTCGCCGCGACCACCGCGGGAGGCGATTCTGGATGGACACCACGGAGTAAACCCGGCCCATGCCGGCACGGAGCGTGACGCGCTATGCCGCACCGGTCTAGGAGGAGGGGGCGGGGAGGGAGTCCGCCCCCAGGGGTCGCGGCCTCGCCGACGAGGGCGAGCGGCATCCGCCGCCGGAGCACGCCGAGCACGACGAGCACGAGCACGCCGAGCACGACGAGCACCGCGGCCCGCGGATCCCTCGGCCGGCGCGGGCGAGCGCGAGGGATCCCGCGGGCGGGGACGCCGGCGAGGCGGCGCGGGTCAGAGCTCCCAGTCTTCGCGGACGCGCGGCCGGCGCTTCGGGCGAGGCGGGAAGCACTCGTGGCGGCAATACGCGCGGACAGGCTTCGCGGGCTTCGCAGGCAAGAGCCGGCCGCACCCACCGACGCACGCGACGACAGCGGCCGGCGACGCCGGGACGGGGACGGGCGAGGGGGACGGCGTCGAGGCCGGGGGCGTCGACTCGGCGGCCGGGGTGGGCTCGGCCTCGACGCGAGGGCGGGGGCGGTACTTCGCGCGGAGGGTGGCGAGGGTCTCGGGCGGCGTGTCGACGACGCGGGCCTCGGCGGGCGTGGTCGTCGGGATCTCGTGCCGGAGCTCCGGGGCATTGAGCTCGTCGGCGATCTGCCACGCGAGCGCTCGGCGGAGCGTCGAGCGGCGCTCGGCCTGCGACATACGGACGAAGTCGGAGCGGCTCACGCCGACGACGCGCAGGAGCTTGGCAGGCACCTGCTCGGGGCGGTCGGTGGAGAAGGGCTCGACGCGCCGGAAGCGGGACGCGACGCGCTTAGCGTGCTCGTAGCGGAGGCGAGGGGTCGGGGCGGTGGTCATTGCTTTGCGGCTCTCCGGGCCGCGTGCCGGCCTATAGCACTCGGCACAGTCGAGGGGTGGGAAGGGGTCGAGGAGGCCGCGCGCGGGCGGCCTGCGGCCTCCTCGGGGGTGCGGTGGCTAGCGCCGGCGGACGGCCTTCGCGATCGCGGCGGCCTCGTCGGACGCCGAAGCGGAGGCGGCCTCCGCGTCGCGGACCGTGCGCCAGTACTGGTCAGGCGTCAGCTTCGCCGCGAGGGCCTCGCGCTCCACGCGCCGGCGCATGGCGGCGGGGAGGTCGCGCCAGTCCTCGGGCATCGGGTGCGCGGCCTTGGCTTCGCCGACGATCTCGGCGAGGGCGGAATAGGTGAGCTTCACGGGGTCTCCTTGTCAGGGGTGGGGTTGGACAGGTTCGAGACGCCGGCGAGGGCGGCGTCGAGGTTGAGCTCCATCCGGGTCAGGGTGGAGATCAGGGCGAGGTGTGCAGGAAGGCTCATCAGCGGCCCTCCCGCTCGCGCTTGCGGGTCGCGGCGGCGACGCGGCGGTTCTGTGCCTCGGTCTCGTCGGCGGCCTGCGCGAGGAGCGCGGCGCGCGAGGCGACCTCCTCGCCCTCGGCGACGCGCTCGACGGCGACGGGGTCGAACCCTTCGAGGATCCGGCGGTAGGTCTCCTCGGCCTGCTTCTTCGAGCCGAGCGGGTTGCGGAGGGTGCGGGTCCAGTCGCGAATGCCGGGGCGGCCGGCCGCCGCGAAGGCCTGCTCGCGCCGGTCGAGCGCCGAGAGGAGGACCTCGTAGGCCTCGACGGCCTCGGCGTGCGCGGCGAGCGCCTCGCGGGCGGCGAGGGCCTTTCCGTCGACCTCGGCGAGGTTCGCGGAGACGTGCTCGTCGAAACGCCGGAGAGCGGCCAGCGCGCGCTTAGCCTGCGCGTCGAGGGCGCGCTGCTTCTCGGCGTGCGCGCGCTCGGCGCGTTCGAGGTCAGCGGCGAGGGGGTTGGTCGTGCGGAACTCGGCGAGCTCGCGGCCGGAGCGCTGCCACTCGCGGGCGAGCTCTTCGCCGCGAGCATTCTCGGCCTGCCATGCGTCGTGCAGGTCGCGAGCGCCGGGGATAGCGTCGATGAGCCATGCCGGGGGCTCCGAGGTCGTGAAGACGTAGCGAGCGCGGCCGAAGGAGGCGTTGAACTTTGCCATGGGTCGGGGTCCCTTCATGGGTCGGGCCGGCGGATGCCGGCGGGGGTGAACCGTTCGCCGGGGCTTGGCGCGCGGGGGTCTAGGGGGTGTGTCAGCCGCGGACACGGACCGTGCCGGCCGGCGGCGGATCGAGGAGGTAGTCGAGACGCCGAGCGAGGCCGAGGGCCATGCGGACGGCGCGGCCGGCGTCGCGGGCCGTCGAGTCGACGAGCTCGGCGGTGGCGAGGAGCTCGGCGAGTGGAGCGCCGGAGCGCTGAAGCTCGGCGAGGTCGGCGCGAGCGCGCGAGGCGGCGCGGGCGGCCACGAGGGCGGCGCCACTCGGCGGCGGCCTCGGGGGCTCCGGGGGGTACAACGACACGCCGCAGGTTCGTCGGTGGGCCGGGTGTGGGTCCTTCGTGCAAACGTGGAGGTGCGGGAACAACCGTTCCCCACCCCGTATGAAGACTTTGGAGGCCAGTCGGACACCACGCGGTGTGAACAGCGGATGCCGCATCGCGTGTCGCGTTCTCAGATGTCGGACTCTTCTGTTCAAGTGGATGGGGGGAGGCGTTCGACGCAGAGGCCCGTGAGGAGGTGAACATGAGGTCAGGCAAGAAAGGAAGAAAGACCCGCTACAGACTCAGGCTCCACGAAGCTGCTGCAGCGGCGTGGCTGAGCCCGGCAGCGCTGGTGGTGGTGATGCACTACCTGACGCGCTGATCCAATGACGAGCGCCCGGCACAATCGCAGTGTGCCGGGCGCTTCGTTGTGTCTACCTTATGACCTTCAATCCCCCATGTCGCTGCACAACCACGCCGTCACTTTGAATGTCGAGTGACTACTTCAAGTCGATCTTCGACCACACCTACGGCATCCGCGTCGTCATCGACAAGCACGCGAGGTCATCGTGCAGTTCAACATCTACTGCCGGTGCTTGCCGTCTGCGCGCTCCAGTTCGGTGTGCCTGTCGTCAACGGCGTTGAGCTTCTTCTCGATCGTGTCCACGGCATCGCGCATCGTGCTGCCCGAGTTGTTCCTGAACTGGTGCTTGATGTCGCGGTTCTGGATAAGCGCGATCACCTGAGGCACGACGACGGCGAGGATGATGACGGTGGCTACGACCGCCTGCGGCCAGGTGAGGATGGCGCTGATGTTCCGACACCCTGGATGACATCTCGGCGAGCTCCTCGTCGATCGGCAGGACGTCGGCGAGGAAGTGCGCGCCGGCGGGCGTGGAAGCGATGCGGGCGGCCATGCGGGCGAGGCGCGTGGCGCGTGTGCGGGGTTACTCGCCGGCGGCGATGCGCCGGACCCAGTCGGGGGCGTCGGCGGGCAGCGGCGGGGCCGGCGGGAGGGTGCGCGGCTTCGGCGACGGGGCGGGGCCGACGCCGAAGGCGAGGCCGGACTCGTCGCGGCGGACGTGGTCAAGCCAGCACAGCGGGGAGTAGTCCGCGGGGTTCGGGCTCCACAGCATGAGCCGGCGGTCGATCCCGGCGTCGGTCGTGAAGGTCACGTAGTCGATCTGCTCGTCGGGGCTGAAGCCGTCATAGGCCCACTCGGCGGCGGGCTCGCCGCACTCCACACAGGAGTAGTTCGAGGCGAGGCCGCGCTCGGCGCGCACGCGGGCGTGAGCGGTCTTGTAGGAGACGGGCCGGGGCGGGCGACGACGGCCGCGGGCGAGGTAGCGGCCGAGGTACGCGCGCTGCTCCTCCCACGATCGGCGCGTGCGGATCAGCACGGAGCGGCGCGAGGCGCTCTCGTGATGACGGATCCGCACGAGGAGATCCTCGTGAAGGTGCGCGCCGTCGAGCGTCGTCAGGAAGGCGTAGAAGGCGTTACGGGGCAGGATGCCGCGGAGGTGCTTGACGTCGCGCCAGAGGTCGGGGAAGGCGACGCGGGGCTCGTAGTCCGGGAGGCGGTCGCCGAGCATTGCGAGGGTCGTCGCCTCGCGCTCGGCGAGGTCCGCGGTTCGGCGTGCGCGGTCGCGAGCGGCTCGGGTGGCGGGGGTCGACGGCATGGGGCAGGGATCCTTTCGGGGTGGGGTGAACAGAAGACGCACCTTCAAGAAGCAGGAGGACTACATAGGGGGAGTGGCGTTTGTTTCGTCACTTCACCACTCGAACGTCACTCCGAGGGGCTCCGAGGGCGTGTAAACGGCCTTCGAGAGGCTCTCAGGGGGTCATCGGCGCTCCTCGTCGGTCAGGCGGCGGGCCTCGGCGACGAGCTCCTCGACGACACCGGCGGGAGCGCCGTTCGCGAGGGCGTCGGCGGAGCGCCGGAGTAGATCGGCGAGGGCGTCGGAGCGGCCCTCGACGCGGGCGCGGTTCGCGCGGGAGCGGCAGGCGTCCGAGCAATAGCGCGAGCGGGTGTTGCGGGCCTCGTAGAGACCGGCGCACTCGGCGCAGCGGGCGATGTAGGCGGTCATCCTTCGGCCTCACTTTCGGTCGATCGGTAAGGGGGCAAAGAGAGAGCGGGCGACGCCGCCCGCATCGTTGAGGACGGGTCGCCCAGTGCCGAGCGCGCCGAAAGGACAGAGCGCGCTCGGTCGCCGCTGGCTGGAAAGGAGCCCCAGAAACGGGCCGGCGGCGAGGTCGGATGATGCCAGCGGAGGAGCCGCAGGCGATTGATTGACGGCCTTACAGGGCCGGGGACGTAGTGCGATACCCCCGATGCGGGAGAAGGGCTCCGCAGCGCGTCCAGCGTCTAGGGGGTCTGTAGAAGGAGATCGCCAGCATTGCGAAGAGCTCTCCTTGGACGGATCCACGAGCGTCGGCAAATCGAGGCGGAGCGTCCCCACTTCTCTCTTCGAAGATAGAGGGGGCCAGGGGCACGAAGTCTGCCCATTGTTCGGGCCGATTCTGGACGAATGGCACGGCCTCGGAATTGATCTGGGACGACTGTCCAGGGACGCCGGAGGCCCGCGCCGGCGAAGGATCCGGGCGGGGCCTCAGCGGCGCGGTCGAGGGGCCTCAGGCAGCGATCGGCCGCTCCTCGCCGGCGATCAGGAGGCGGACGCGCGAGAGGTCCGCGCGGCGGCCGGGGTGCTTCGTGGGCGGGTCGACGACGACCTCGACGCCGGCCGAGAGGAGGATCTCGCGCTGGCCGCGGTAGTCGGCCGCGGACTCCCACGCCTGCACGAAGGTCTCGCCGGTCGGGACGCGCACGGTCTCGACCTTCGGGCGGAGCGTGGCGAGGCGCTCGCGCTCCTCGCGGAGGCCGTTCAGGCGGTCGACGAGGGCGAGCACGTCGGCATCCGGGGCGCGGAGCTCGTCGGTCGTGTCGCGGATCGCGGCCTCGACCTCGGACAGGCGAGCGTCCTCGACGGCGACGCGCTGCTCCTCGACGACGTCCCAGCGGCCGAAGAGGGACAGGAAGCGGCGGGTCACTTCGGCCTCGACGGCGTCCGCCGAGATCGAGACGGGACGCTCGCACGGGACGCCGCGGCTCCGCGAGACGCACGAGTAGACGGAGCTCCGGCGCGTGTCGTTGCGGGCCACGAGCGGCCGACCGCAGGACGAGCACAGGATGAGGCCCGACAGGAGCCGGGACGCCTTCCGGCCGCGGCCGGCGGCGATCTTCTCGCCGCGGGCGGGGTCGTCCTCGAAGCGGGCGCGCAGGCGGGCGGACTCGTCGAGAGAGATCAGCGGCGGCCATGCCACGACGGGGAGGCCGAGATCGTCGCGGACGAGGCGGCCCTTCGAGACCACGCGGCCGAGGATCGCGTCGCCGGTGACGATGAGGCGGATGGTCGACGGGTGCCAGCGGCTCTCGGGGTTCTTCCCGGTCCGCGCCGAGCGCGTCGGGACGCCGTCCGCGTTCAGGGCGCGCGCCACGGCCGCCGAGGGCTCGCCCGCGAGGAGGGCGTCCACGATGCGGCGCACGACGGGGGCCTCGTCGGGGTGGGGCTCCAGCGCGCGGCCGACGCCGCCGGGGTGCGGGCATGGCCGGTAGCCGTAGGGGACATTCCCGCCGGGGAAGCGTCCGACGGTCGGGAGGTACTGGCGCGACGAGCTCACGCGGAGGCCGATCGTCTTCGCTTCCATGGCGGCGAAGACCTGAAGGATCTCGACCATGGCGCGGCCCATGGGCGTCGTCGTGTCGAGGTTCTCGGTCGCCGAGACGATCTGGAGGCCCTCGTCGAGGAGGATCCCGACGTCGACCACGGAGCGGACGAGGCGGTCGAGTCGCCAGACGACGACGGCCTCGGCCTCGCCGGCGGCGATGCGGCGGCGGACCTCGTTCAGGCCGGGGCGGTCGAGGCGGGTCCGCGTGGCGGAGACGTCGTTATCCTCGACTGTGTCGACGAGCTCGAAGCCGCGGGCATCCGCGGCCTTCTGGATGATCTGGCGCTGACGGGCGATCGAGGTCGACTCGTCGACCGCTCGCGACAGGCGGGCGTAACCGATGACTCGCATGTGATTGGAATGGTGCACTTTCATGGAGGTTGTCCTCGCCACCCACAACGCGCACAAGGTCGAGGAGTTCCAGCACATCCTCGGCGAGCACGTGCCGGGCGTGACCGTCCTGCCCTACGACGGGCCGGAGCCCGTGGAGGACGGCACGTCGTTCGACGACAACGCCTTCATCAAGGCGCGGGCCGCGGCATCCCACACCGGGCGCATCGCCCTGGCCGACGACTCGGGCATCGCCGTCGACGTGATGGGCGGGGCGCCGGGCATCTTCTCGGCGCGCTGGGCCGGACCGGGTCGCGGCGCCGAGGGCAACCTCGAGCTGCTGCTGGCGCAGCTGTCCGACATCCGCGACCCGCACCGCACGGCGCACTTCCACTGCACGATCGCGCTCGTGGTGCCGGATGCCGCGGGCGGGGCGCCCTACGAGTTCGCCGCCGTCGGCACGTGGCCGGGCCGGATCGCCACCGAGCGCGCCGGGGTCAACGGCTTCGGCTACGACCCGATCTTCGTGCCCGACGGCTTCGACGTGTCGGCCGCGGAGCTCGCGCCCGAGGTGAAGAACCGGAACAGCCACCGTGCCCGCGCGTTCGCGGCGCTGCTGCCCGAGCTCGAGCGGATCGCGGCCGCGCGCCGCGACTGACGCGAGGGACCGCCGCCCGAGAACGGCTCTCATTCCCATCAGCGCGGGGGCGCGTCATCCGCGCCTACGCTGGAAGGACCATGGCCCACACGCACGACCACTCGCACGCCGCACACGCCGCGAACCGCACCCGACTCGGCGTGGCGATCGGGATCATCGGCGTGTTCCTCGTCGTGCAGGTGATCGGCGGCCTGCTCAGCGGTTCGCTGGCGCTGCTCGCCGACGCGGGGCACATGGCCGGCGACCTGCTCGGGCTCGTCCTCGCGCTCGGTGCGGCCGTCGTCGCGGCGCGTCCGGCGACCGACCGCCAGACCTACGGGTTCCGCCGGTTCGAGGTGTTCGGCGCGCTCGCGAACGGGGTGATCCTCGTCGTCGTGGCGGTCGCCGTGACGGCGGGCGCGATCGGCCGGCTGCTCGCGGGCGGCGAGGGCGAGGCGCACGAGGTCGCCGGCGGGCCCATGCTCGCGGTCGCGATTGCCGGCCTCGTGGCGAACCTCGTGGCCCTGTTCGTGCTGCGCGGCGGTGCGAAGGACTCGATCAACCTGCGCGGCGCCTACCTCGAGGTGCTCGGCGACACGCTCGGCTCGGCGCTCGTCATCGTCGCCGCCGTGGTCATCGTCACCACCGGGTGGGATGCGGCCGACCCGATCGCGTCGCTCCTCATCGCCGCCCTGATCCTGCCGCGGGCGATCATGCTGCTCCGTGACGTCATGCGGGTGCTGAGCCAGTCGGCACCGGCCGAGACGGACGTCGCGGAGATCCGCAACCACCTGCTCGGCACGCCCGGCGTGGTCGCGGTGCACGACGTGCACGTCTGGGCGATCACGACCGGCGCCCACGTCTTCAGCGCCCACGTCGAGGTCGAGCCGGCGGTGTTCGCCGAGGGACGCGTCGGCGCGCTGCTCGACGAGCTCGGCGGCTGCCTCAGCGACCACTTCGACGTCGCCCACTCGACGTTCCAGCTCGAGCCCGAGGGGCGCGCCGGACGGGAGCCGCAGCTCCACGCGTGAGGCGAGCGGATGCCACGCGGCATCCGTTCGCGGTCAGCGCTCGCCGGGCGGCCGCTCGTCGCCGTGGCCCTGATGGCCGTGGCCGTCGTGGTCGCCGTCGAAGTGCGGCGGACGGTCGAACACGTCGGGGTCGAGGACGAGCTCCTCGGCCTCGTCCTCATCGGTGACGACGTCTTCACCGGCCTGCTCGGCGCGGCGGGCCTTGGCACGCTCGCGGAAGTAGTGCCAGGCGGTCACGAGCGCCGTGCCGCCGACGGCCACGAGCAGGATCACGTCGATGTACTCGCGCACGAGGAAGGCCACGGGCGGGATGAAGCCGATGAGGTAGCCGAACATGGTGAGGCCGAAGCCCCAGATCACGGCGCCGATGAAGTTGTAGAGCGTGTACCGGCCGCGCTGCATGTGTCCCACGCCGGCGGCGACGGGCGCGAACGTGCGAACGATCGGCACGAAGCGGGCGAGGATGATCGTGAGTCCGCCGAAGCGCTCGAAGAAGGCGTTGGTGCGCTCGACGTTCTTGACGCTGAAGACGCCGCTCTCCTTGCGTTCGAACACCCTCGGCCCGCCGCGATGGCCGATCTCGTAGCCGACCTCGCCGCCGACGAACGCCGCGAGCCCGATGAGCAGCGCGACGACCCAGGCGGCGACCCCGAAGACGCCGTTCGGCAGCGCCGGCGTCGAGTGCGCGAGCAGGCCGGAGATGATGAGCAGCGTGTCGCCCGGCAGCAGGAAGCCGACGAGCAGGCCCGTCTCGGCGAAGACGATGAAGCAGACCACGAGCAGCGCCCACGGGCCGGCCGCGCCGATGATGTTCTCGGGATCCAACCAGGGGATCAGCGCGGTGTGGATCACGGACGGCTCCTGTCGACGGACCCGGCGGAGGGCCGGTCACGGTGCGTGGTGTCCGTGCAGTCTACCGAGCGAGAGGTGGCGCGACGCCCGGGTCGTCCCGGAGTCAACCGAGCGGATGACGGACGGGCCGATCGTCGGCGTGCCGGCGACGGTACTCCACCTCCGGCCTGCCCGGCGCGCCGTAGCGGTTCGCGCGCTCGACCGCCCCGGTGTCCGCAAGGTGCTCGAGGTAGCGCCGCGCGGTCACGCGTGAGAGGTCCAGGGCGGCGGCGAGTTCGCCGGCCGAGATGCCGGCGTCCTCCGGCGCGTCCCGGATCGCCGTTCGGACCCGGTCGAGCGTCTCGCGCGTGAGGCCCTTCGGCAGGTCGCCGCCCGATGAGGTGCGGAGCGCGGCGAACGACGCGTCGACCTCCTGCTGGTCGGTCACTCCGGCACCGTGCACGCGCGACCGGTAGTCGCGGTACGCGCCGAGCTTCTCGGCGAACGCCGCGAAGGCGAAGGGCTTGATGAGGTACTGGACGACGCCGAGCGACACGGCGGAGCGGACCACTGCGGCATCCCGCACCGCCGTCACCGCGATGACGTCGATCTCGATGCCGGCCGCGCGGAGCGACCGGCAGAGCTCGATGCCGGTCGTGTCGGGCAGGTTCACGTCGAGCAGCATCAGGTCGACCCCGGCCACCCGCCCGTCGGCGTCCCGCGCGTCGCGCAGGGCGCGCACCGCCTCGGTGCCCGTGTGAGCGACCCCGACGACCTCGAAGCCGGCGACGCGCCCCACGTACGCCGCGTGCGCCTCGGCGGTGAGCGGCTCGTCCTCGACGACGAGCACGCGGATCGGCGCGTCAGGCATCGGCGGACTCCGGGCGCACCGTCGCCGCCGCCGCGGGGAGCGGCAGCGTCACCTCGAACCGCGACCCGTCGACCTCCAGCGCGCCGCCGAGTCGCGCGACGGATTGGCGCACGAGGGCGAGGCCGATGCCGTGCCCGTGGTCGCCGCCTCCGGCGGTGGGCTGCTTGGTCGTGACGCCGAGGTCGAACACCCGGGCGCCCGCGGCCGGCCCCGGACCGCTGTCGGCGACGGCCACCACGAGGCATCGGTCGCGCGTGTCGATCGCGACGTCGACCGCGGGTGCGGGTGTCGTCGCCGCGGCGTCGAGCGCGTTGTCGATGAGGTTCCCGACGATCGTGATGGTCTCGCGCGGGTCGATGCCCGTGGCGGCGAGCCGTTCGGGCAGGTCGACGTCGAAGCGGATGCCGCGCTCGCCGGCCTGCGCCGCCTTGCCGAGCAGCAGGGCGAGCAGCACCGGCTCCTCGACGGCGGAGAGAAGCCGGTCGGCGAGGGCCTGGCTGAGCGCGAGCTCGCTCGAGGCCAGCTCGACGGCCTCCTCGGTGCGACCGAGCTCGATGAGCGCGATGATCGTGTGCAGGCGGTTGGCGAACTCGTGCGCCTGCGATCGCAACGCATCGGAGAGCGTCGTCATCGTGGCGAGTTCGCCCGTGAGCTCCTGCAGGCGGGTGTGGTCGCGGAGCGTCGTGACGGTGCCCACGCGGCGTGCGCCGCGGTCGCCCGGGCGCTCTCGGGAGACGATGACGTCGCGGTCGACGACGAGCACGTGGGTGGGCGTGATCACGATCTCGTCGACGACGGCGTCGTCGCGGGCGAGCACGTCGGCGACCGCGGGCGCGAGGTCGAGCGTCTCGAGGGCGGCGGGCGCGGCGTCCCGTCCGGCGGGCTTCGGCAGTCCCAGCAGCTCGACCGCACGGTCGTTGGCGAGCACGACGCGGTTCCGGTCGTCCTGCAGGACGAGTCCCTCGCCGATCGAGTGCAGCACGCCCTCGTAGTACGCGAACATGCGGCTCATCTCCTCGGCGCCGCGCCCCCACGTCACCCGTCGCAGGTAGCGGCTGAGCAGCCAGGCGCCGAGCGCGCCGAGCGCGATCATCACCCCCGCCGCGATCACGACGGTCGCGATCCTCGCGCCGAGCGCCACCTGCGTGGTGGACACCGTGATGCCCGCGGCAACGAGCGCGACGACCCCGCCCGAGGCATCCTCGATCGGCACCACCGAGCGCACCGACGGCCCGAGGGTCCCCGTGTACGTCTCGCTGAACGGCTCGCCGCCCAGCGCGCGGTCGATGTTGCCGAGGTACGCCCGGCCGATCTCGGCCGGGTCCGGGTGGGTGAAGCGCACGCGATCGGGCGCCATGATCGTCACGAAGTCGATCCGCGCCTCGCGCATGACGTCGACGGCATAGGGCTGCAGGTCGGCCGACGGGTCGTCGCCCTGCACCGCGGCGACCACGAACGGATCGTTCGCGATGGTCTGCGCGACCGCCATCGTCGTCGACACGGCATCCCGTTCGACATCGGCGCGCGCGTCGGCCCAGATCAGGGCGACGGCGATCCCGGCGAGGACAACGATCACCGCGAGCTGCAGCGCGAACAGCTTCGCGGCGATGCTCCACCCGCGGATCCGCCGCACCGTGTCCTCCTCGCAACGCCGTCGTCGGTCTCACCCTACGACCGTCGGGGGCGGCCGGGGCCGCGTCGACCGCGAACAGTATGAACACAAGCGGATGGCGCGGCATCCGCTCGCGCATGCTGGCCCGACACCCCGACTCGTCGCCCCCGGCGACAACCGACCAAGGAAGGCAGGGACGGCAATGGCGCTCCAGTCTCGCGTCGACGGCTCGAAGCCCAAGCGGAGGATCGACCCGTCGCACTACCTCTACATCGCGGTGATCGCGGCGGTCGTCGCCGGCGCCGTCGTCGGCCTCGCGGCCCCCGAGTTCGCCGTCGGCCTGAAGCCCATCGGCGAGGCGTTCGTGCTGCTGATCAAGATGATGATCGCCCCGATCATCTTCTGCACCATCGTGCTCGGCGTCGGCTCGATCGCGAAGGCGGCGACCGTCGGCAAGGTCGGCGGGCTCGCCCTGCTCTACTTCATGCTCATGTCGACGTTCGCACTCGGCATCGGACTCGTCGTCGGCAACCTGGTGCACCCGGGCGAGGGCCTGAACATCGCGGGCGCCTCGTACGACGCCGGAACCGGCGAGGCGAAGACCACGACGGAGTTCATCCTCGGCATCATCCCGACCTCGATGCTGTCGTCGCTCACCGACGGCAACATCCTCCAGGTGCTCTTCGTGGCGCTCCTCGTCGGGTTCGCGCTGCAGAAGATGGGCGCGAAGGGCACGCCGATCCTCGGCGCCATCCGCCAGATCCAGGCGCTCGTGTTCCGGATCCTCGCCATGATCATGTGGGTCGCCCCGATCGGGGCGTTCGGCGCGATCGCCGCCGTCGTCGGCAACACCGGCGTCGCCGCGATCATCTCGCTCGGCACGCTCATGATCGCCTTCTACGTGACCTGCGCGCTGTTCATCGTCGTGGTGCTCGGCACGCTGCTGTGGGCCGTCGCGCGGGTGTCGATCTTCCGCATGATGAAGTACCTCGGCCGGGAGTACCTGCTGATCGTCTCGACGTCGTCGAGCGAGGTCGTGCTGCCCCGCCTGATCGCGAAGATGGAGCACGCGGGCGTGTCGAAGCCGGTCGCCGGCATCACCATCCCGACCGGGTACTCGTTCAACCTCGACGGCACGGCGATCTACCTGACGATGGCGTCGCTGTTCATCGCGTCGGCCATGGGCACGCCGCTCTCGCTCGGCGAGCAGATCGGCCTGCTGCTGTTCATGATGGTCGCCTCGAAGGGGGCCGCCGGTGTCACCGGCGCAGGCCTCGCGACGCTCGCGGGCGGACTCCAGGCGCACCGCCCCGACCTCGTCGACGGCGTCGGCGTGATCGTCGGCATCGACCGGTTCATGTCGGAGGCGCGCGCCCTCACCAACTTCACCGGCAACGCCGTGGCCGCCCTCCTCGTCGGCACGTGGACCCGGGAGCTCGACCGCGAGCAGCTGCGGTCGGTGCTCGCAGGGGAGCGACCCTTCGACGAGGCGACCATGAGCGTCGACGACCACCTCTCCGCCGACGAGCAGGCCGAGGTCGAGCGCGAGCAGCGTCCGTCGACCGAGTCGATCGCCGCGATCGTCGGCGAACTCGAGGCCGAGAAGGCCGGAGCGCGCCGGTGAGCACGCAGGTCACCGGCACGACCGGCGCCGTCGACGCGGGACGCCCCGCGCCGGCGGCGCCGGCCGCGGCATCCGTCACGACCTCGACGAAGGTGGCACCGGCCATCGCCCGCTCGTGGCTGCTCGTGCCCGGTACCGCGGACCGGCTCGCCGACCGCATCCGCTCGTCGTCGGCCGACGTCGTCGTGGTCGACCTCGAAGACGGCGTCGCGCCCGACCGCAAGGGCGAGGCCCGACGTGCGCTCGCCGCGGCCGTCGCCGAGCTGGAACGCGCCGGCATCGCCGAACGGCCGTGGGTGCGCATCGCCGACGCGGCATCCGACGAGTGGCGAACGGATGTCGCGCTCCTGCGCGGCCGCGACCTCGCCGCGGGCGTCGTGCTCGCCAAGGTCGAGACGGCGGCGCACGTGCGACGCACGCTCGACGGGCTCGGGGGAGCGGGATCCCTGCCCCTCGTCGCGCTCGTGGAGAGCGCGCTCGGGGTCGAGTCGGCACTGGAGATCGCGTCGGCCCCCGGCGTGACCCGCCTCGCGTTCGGCAGCGGCGACTTCCGGCGCGACACGGGCGCCGCCGACGACCCCATGGCGCTGCTGTACGCGCGGTCGCGGCTGGTGTCGACGAGCCGGGCGGCCGGGCTCCCCGGGCCGGTTGACGGGCCGACGGTCGCCCGCGATGCGGCGGTGCTCGCCGAGGCGTCGCGCCAGGCGGCATCCGTCGGCCTGACCGGGCGCCTGTGCCTCCGCGAGGAGCAGGTGGGTGCGGTGCACCAGGCGATGAGCCCGTCCACGAGCGACATCGCGTGGGCGCTGGGCGTGCTCGAGACCATCGAGCGGTCCGGCATCCGCGACGGCAGCGACCTGCCGCGCCTCGCGCGGGCCCGCGGGGTGTGCGATGCGGCCGAGGCGTTCGGGCTCGACCTGGCGGTCGCTTCTGCGACGTCCGCGTACGCGGACTGAGCACGAGGTCGGCGTCTGCACCGAAAGCCCCCTCTCGGGGGACGACGCGAGGTGAGGAATCCTCTAGTCTGATGCCGCGACCGACAGGGTCGGCATGCGTCGCGACATCGGGGGGACGCGATGGCCGAGTGGCAGGACTTCTATCGAGCGCCCGGCGGCGCCTTCGGCATCCTGCCGAACTCGCAGTTCTACGGGCCGCAGGGGCACCGCGGCAAGGACTTCATCCACGGCGCCGGCACGCCCATCCCGGCCTACCTCCCGGGTCGCGTCGCGAGCCTGCCGCGATCATCGGTGCTCGGCCGCTGCGTCGTCGTCGAGCTCGACGAAGGCCGCTTCGCGGGCTGGGCGCACGTGCGCGGCATCGCGGTCTCGGTGGGGACGCGGGTGCGACCGGGCGACACGCTCGCCCACGTCGCCGGTGCGGGCGACTCGCCCGGCACCGCATGGGCCGGTGCCCATGCGCACACGACGCTCGGCCGGAGCGTCGACTCGATCTTCTCGGGCCGGGTCGAGGACCCGATGGGGCTCATCCGCCTCGCGATCTCCTCAGCCGCGCCCGCGATTCTGATGGTGGAGGATGACATGTTCAGCGACAGCGACCGGACGCGCATGAACAACATCTGGGCGGGCCTGTTCTCCGGGGCGTCGGTCGAGACCGACCCCGGCGTCGTGCGCCGCTTCAACTACGGCGTGCTGCCGATCGTTGCGCACAACCAGAGCCTGATCGCCCAGCAGTCGGCGCGTATCGCGGCGCTCGAACGCGCCGTTGCCGAGCTCGCCGTGAGCACCGGCGCCCGCATCGAGCCGCCGCCCGTCCTCGACATCCCGGAGCCGCCGTGCGCCGAGCCGATGATGCCGGAGCTGCCGGTGTCGGTCGAGGTCGACAACGTCGACGGCATCGAGGTGCTGAACGCGCGCGGCGGCGACGCGGGCCTCGGCGAGGAGTTCGGGGGTGCCGACGTGGAGGGCGTCGAACGCTGAGGCGCCCCGTTGTCCGTGCCCCCGGACGGCGCGGGCGCTCGTACCCGCCGCCGTCAACCACTTCCGCGGCGTCGGGGCGGCGCTCCATACTGAGCCCGTGGGCACGGCGCTCCTGTTCGGCGCGGTCGCGTCCAGCGCACTGCTGCTGGGCGCGTTCCTCGGCGTGCGCGTCACGTTCCCGAAGCGCCTGCTGGCCATGCTGTTGTCGTTCGCGGCGGGCGCCCTCATCACCGCGCTCGCCTTCGAGCTCTTCGAGGACGCCTACGAGCAGGGCGGCATCGTGCGCGCCGCGATCGGCCTCTTCGCCGGCGCCGTCGTCTTCACCGGGCTGAGTGCGTTGCTCGACCGCTGGGCGCAGCCGACGCGGCGGGCGAAGCCGACCGCCGAGATCGAGGGGAGCGTCAAGCTCGACACGGATGCCGCGGCGTCCGACCGGCCGCCCACGTCGGCGTCGACCCGCGGCACGGCCGGCCTCGCGCTCCTCGCCGCGGTGACGCTCGACGGGGTGCCGGAGAACCTGGCCCTCGGCGTCTCCTTGGGCGCCGCCGGCTCCGGGGGGCTCGCGCTGCTCGCGGCGATCTTCGTCTCGAACCTGCCGGAGGCGCTCGTCGGCGCGTCGTCGATGCGATCGCAGGGGCGCTCGACCGCCTCCATCCTGAGCCTCTGGACGGGCTGCGCGGTGCTCCTCGTGATCGCGGTGGTCGTCGGTGCCGGGCCGCTCGCGAACTCGGACCCGGAGACCGTCTCGCTGCCGCTCGCGTTCGCCGCCGGCGCCGTCATCGCCTCGCTCGCCGACACGATCATGCCCGAGGCGTACGAGCACGGGGGTCCGGCGGTCGCGATGAGCACGGCCGCGGGGTTCGTGCTGTCGTTCGTGCTCTCGCTGGCCTGACCGCCGGCGATCAGCCGTCGGGCTCGGCGATACGGCGGAACCTGGGCACGGTGCGCCCCTCGTGCACGACGGTCTCGGCGAACATCTCCGCGGGCCGCACCCAGGTGCCGCGATCGCCGGACAGCTGGCGGTACACCACCACCCATTCCTCCGTCTCGCTGTGCCGGGCGGTGGTCAGCACCTCGTAGCGGGGGCCCTTGTAGTGCTCGTACAGGCCGGGTTCGATGTCCGGCGTCGGTTCGGGGGCGGTCACCCGCCCCATGGTACGGATGCCGCGGCCCGCTCATCCCCGACGCCGCGGCCGACGGTGCGAGGCGGGGTCGAGGTGCGCTCGCCCTCAGCGGTTGGCGTGCAGGATCTCCCGCTGGTACGGCGCGACGACCCGATCGGAGACCCGGCAGTCGAGCAGCAGGAACCGGCGCTCGCCGACGGGCTCCGCCGCCCACTCGGCGAGCCGGTCGAGGTCGGCGAGCTCGCGCACCACGACGGCCTCGGCGCCGACCGCCGCGGCCAGTCCCGCGAAGTCGGCCTGGGGGATCTGCATCGGCTCGGGTGCGAGGCCCTTCGCGCCGTAGACATGCACCTCTGCGCCGTAGACGGCGTCGTTCCAGACGACGGCGATGCCCCGCCCGCCCGCGGTGCGCACCGCCGACTCGAGATCGGCGAGCGCCATGAGGCCGCCGCCGTCGCCCGTGGTGAGCACGATCGTCGCGTCGGGCCGCGCCGCCGCGGCGCCCGGCACGCTCGGGAAGCCGAGTCCGATCGACTGGAACGCGGTTCCGACCATGATCATCCGGTCGGGCGAGGCGACGGGCCAGTACATGTTCGCCCAGCCGATGAAGTGCCCGCCGTCCGAGACGACCACGCGGTCCTCCGGCAGCAGTTCGGCCAGCCGCGCGGCGACCGACCGCGGGTCGAGCCGGCCCTCCTCGGCGGTGCCCGTACCGGGGTCGTGCCGAACGGATGCCGCGACGTCGACGCGTTCGCGCCATCCGCCGCCGGTTCGCGACGCCCCGGTGGCGTCGAGCTCGGCGACGAGGGCCCGCGCCACGAGCGCCGCATCGCCGCGGACGTACGCACCGACGTGCGGATGCGTCGCCGTGGGCGCCGTGTCGACCTGCGCCACGTGCGCACCCGGAGCGAACAGCTCGCCGAACCGCATCGTGAACTGGTTGAGCGACGCGCCGAACACGACCGCGACGTCGGCCTCCCGCACGAGCTCCATCGCGCCCTCCGCGCCGAAGCCGCCCGCCACCCCGAGGTCGAAGCGCGCGTCGGGGAAGATGCCGCGTCCGAGCGCCGTGGTCGCCGTCAGCGCGCCCGTCGCCGCGGCGAGCTCGCCCAGCGCCGCACCGGCACCGGCGAGCCACGCGCCTCGGCCGGCGAGCAGGAGCGGCCGCTCCGCGATCGCGAGCCGCTCCGCCAGGCGACGGATCGCCGTCGCGCCGAAGTCGCCCGCCGGCTCGAGCGGCGCCGGCAGCCGGAGCGGCACGGTGGGCGGCACATCGCCCGCCTCGAACGACGCGACGTCGTAGGGGATCGCGAGCACCGTCGGCACCCGGTACGACAGGGCGTGCTCGATCGCGATCACCGTCGTCGCCGCGGCATCCGTTCGCCCCACCGTGTAGGTGCGCGCGCCCACCGCCGATGCGAGCGCGATCTGGTCGACGCCCCACGGCCGCGGACCCGAGGTGGGTTCGTCGCCGACGACGAGCACGAGCGGGACTCCCGCCTGGACGGCCTCCGCGAGGCCCGTGAGCGTGTTGGTGAACCCGGCGCCGTACGTCGCGGTCGCCGCGGCGAGCCGGCCCGACGCCCGGAAGTGCGCGTCGGCGGCGACGACCCCGCCGACCTCGTGGCGGACGGCGACGAACGCGGCATCCGTCTCGCGCTCGAGCGCATCGAGGAAGTAGGCGTTGCCGTTGCCCATCACCCCGAAGACGTGGTCGACGTGGGCGGCGAGGGTGCGGGCGACGTGCGCGGAGACGGTGGGCATGGCGAAGCCTCTCGAGACATGACGGACGGGGAAGGGTTCCGTATGTGTCTCGCGAGGAGCCGGACGGCTGCGTCGCTTCGTGCCCCTTTTCCGAGCACCGGCGCGTCGGGCGCCTCGACGTGCCGATCCTATCGGCCCGCGACGAGGTGACGCGTCGGACTGGCGGTCGCAGGCGGCTCGGGAGCAGACTCGAGGCATGGACGATCGCGATGAGGCGGTCCGCCTCGCTGTCTACCGCGGGCTCGCCGCGAGCGGGCGGATGCCCGCCCACGATGCCCTCGCCGCCCACGCCTCGCTCAGCGAGGCCGAGGTCGCCGGTGCCCTCGAACGCCTGGCGGCCGCGCGGCACGTGGTGTTCGACGAGGAGCACCGGATCGTGCTCGCGCATCCGTTCGCGACCCGCAGCTTCGGGTTCTCGGTCATGGGCGGACGCACCATCTGGTGGGGCGGCTGCGCGTGGGATGCGTTCGCGATCCCGCACCTCGTGCCCGACGAGCCGCACGCGCTCATCGCCACGACCTGTCCCGCGTGCGGGAGCCCGCACGCCTGGACGGTCTCGCGGACGGAGGAACCCGACGCGCCGCAGGTCGCGCACTTCCTGGTGCCGGTCGCGCACGTGTGGGACGACGTGGTGCACACCTGTTCGCACCAGCGCATCTTCTGCTCCGAGGACTGCGTCGAGGCCTGGCTCTCCCGTACGGGCAACGAGCGGGGGTACGTCATGGACCTGCCGACGCTCTGGCGGCTCGCCGCGCGCTGGTACGAGGGCCGCCTGGACTCCCCCTACCGCCGCCGCGAGCCGGCCGAGGCGCGGGAGTACTTCGCGAGCGTCGGGCTGACCGGGCCGTTCTGGGGGAGTTGAGCGGGCCGGGGGTCGGTCACGGATGCCACGGGCGCCATCGGGCGGTGGATGATGGTGGCATGCCCGCCGCCCACCGTCCCGGTCTTCGCGTCGACGCGGCGTTGACGATCCCCGAGGCGGAGCTGGGCTGGCGGTTCTCGCGGTCGTCCGGTCCCGGCGGTCAAGGTGTCAACACCGCCGACTCCCGGGTCGAACTCGTGTGGGACGTCGCGGCGTCGGCCGTCCTCTCCCCGGTCCAGCGGGAACGCCTCGTCGAACGACTGGGGAATCGCCTCGTCGGCGGAGTGCTCACCATCGCCGCGTCCGAGCACCGCGCGCAGTTGCGCAACCGGGACGCGGCGCGTGCTCGCCTGGCCGAGGTGGTGGCCGAGGCGCTGCGCCCGCCGTCGCCCCCGCGGCGACCGACCAAGCCGAGCCGCGGCGCGAAGGAACGGCGGCTGGACGCGAAGAGGCGCCGGACCGACGTGAAGCGACTGCGGCGCCCACCCCGGGACTGAACGTATCGTGGAAGACGGACGCCCGTCGCCGCGAGGAGGTCGAGGATGAGCGAGGATCCCCAGCGCGCCGCGGCGCAGTACCGGTCGGATCGCCTCGCCCGAGAGGAGGCCCTCGCCCGCGGCGAGGACCCCGACCTGGCCGAGCGTGCACCGGACGGTCCCCGCTGGTCCAACGCGGCCGAACGCGCGGCGTACGTCGAGAACGTCATCCAGCAGGCCATCCGACGCGGGGAGTTCGACAACCTGCCCGGCGCGGGGAAGCCGCTCGAGGGACTGAGCGGGCGGCATGACGCGGATTGGTGGATCCGTCGGAAGATCGAGCGCGAGCAGTTGACCGGACTCGGACCGCCCGCGCTGACCCTCCGCGTGGAGGACGCCGAACTCGACGATCGGCTCGACCGGATGCATCGCGAGTCGGAGGTCCGCGAGGCGATCGAGGACTTCAACCGACGCGTGATCGAGGCGCGCCGCCAACTGATGGGCGGGCCGCCCGTCGTCACCGCGACTCGCGATGCCGACCGTGAGGTCCGCGCCTGGCGCGAACGCCGCGAGGCGCGCCACCGGCGTGCGGCCGATGAGCGCGAACGCCAGGAGCAGGCGGCACGATCGACTCGGTCGAGGTGGTGGCGTCGCCGCGACTGAGCCGGGTGACGCGGCCGTGCCGGCTGCTCGCCCAGTCGGTGAATGCGCGATGCGGGCGGTCATACGCGGCCGTGGCGGAGGCCGGGTCAGGTGCTCGGTCCGCAGAACACCGCCACGGAGGTGGCGTAGCCCAGCTCAAGCTTGTCCTTCGCCGACACCGGTCCGGTGCTCTGCGCGATGCGCGTGAACTCTTCGGCGAACTCCGCTTCCATGTCGGCGCTGTAGGAGAGGTCCCCTGTGGCGTCCAGGACGGGGTAGCAGTGCCGCTGGGCAGCCTCGTGCAGCACCTTGTAGGCCGCGGCGAGAGCCTCGTACGTGGTGGCGTTCAGCCCGCGGGCTGCTTCGATCATGGCTTGGCTGATCGGTTCATCTCCGGCCGCTTGGTCGGGTAGTTCGGATGGGGTTCGTGACGGAGTCGCGGACGATTCAGCAGTGCGGACCGGTTCGGGCGACGGTGTGCCCTCCGAACCGGTTTGCCCTCCCCCTGCGGTGCAGCCTGCGAGCAGCAGAGCGAGTGCTGCGCCGGCGATCGTGCGGTGCATGGTGCCCTCCAAGTGACGGTGGGCGGCTGCGGGTGCAGTGCGTCCTACTGCGGTGCACGGTACGCCGGGCATGGGGTCAGTTGTAGGACAAAGGGCCTGATTCGGTCAGATCATCAGGTAGGTCGCTGTCCGGGAAGCACTCCATGTGGACGAAGTAGGCGTACAGCGAAAGAAGAACACAGCGTCCTCGCCCTCAACCTTGCCTGTCTTCTCCGCGAGCCTCGCGACATCTTCCGCGTGCATGTCCTCGAGAGACTCGATATTGAAGGGCTGCAGTCTCGAGTGGCAGTCACGGACGACAGCGTCGCGGAGTTCCGTTAGGTGATCCAGCCAGTTCTCGTACGTTTGCGGTTCCGGCCAGTACGCCGCCTGGATCATGTCGACGGTGAGAGGCCCCGCCATCAGATCTGTGGTCGGTGTCGGGGTTGCGGTGCTCGTCGAAAGTGAGGTCTGAGCGGACGGTGCGTCAGCCCCACTGCCGAGTTCGGGCGACGGCCCTTCCGCACATCCGATCAGAGTGAGCGCGAGCGCGGTTGCAACAGCGCCTGTAGCGGCTCGGAACACGGTGCCCTCCTCCCCGGTGCGAGTCGGAACAGGTCCCAAATAGCAGGGGACGCCGACACCGCGAGCCTCGGGAAGAGGTGCGCTCCGAGGTCTCGCCCAAGACGACGGCGCAGGGTGATAACCGACGGGTGGGCCGACATACTCAGCAAGGCAAGTCAGCCAGAGTCGATAATCGATGTCTGCCTCTTGAGGAAGTTTGGTCGGCCTCGTGGTCCGCGGGCGGCCAACGCCGATTTATCTTGAGGGGGTCGGCCGATGCGTCTGGGACCGCCTTGCCTTCAACGGTGCCATTAGCGAAACCGGCCCACTTCTCACCGGCCTAACCACCCACGCGAGCGGCTTCCACACAGACGGTCAACGCAGCGGGTGAAGTGTGGCGTCGAACGAGCATCTCTCATCATTCGCGCATTCGTTGACAGTGAGCTCTGCTGCCCGAGAGGGCCCGACACATTGACCAACCGATTGCGGGCGTAACGCCGCCGCCTTGCGTAGCTTGCTCCTAGGTGAGCGGTAGCCTCCTACCTTCACCCGCGGTACATGCGCTCGCGTTGGCATCGATCTGTCGTTGCACCAAGAAGATCGGTACTGGTGCCTAGGCCATGCCGGCGGATGGTGCGACCTCTGATGCAAGCATCCTGGGTGGTCCAACCAAGATCGACCGCGCCGGGCAGTGTGCCGCCTCTTTCAGTCCGAACATGACCGCCAGAGCTCGCAGTGATGCTGCCGTTATGCACCGCGAATCGCAACAGCTGCCCCTCCCGGACGGACGTCGGGGGAGTCGTTCTGCGTTCCATCGATGACCAAGCGACTGCCGGGCTGAAGTGCGGCTGTTCCCACTCGCGAGAATTAGGACCGAAGGTGGGACTTGAACCCTACTCAAGCCCCCGCGGGTACGGCAGAGGGGGCCAACAACCGCGAATTCACAGGGATCTAGGGCCGCGTCCAGTTATTTAGATGGTTTCGAGTCAGCGTCGAGTGTTGTCAGTCGTGTTGTCACGATTGCCGAAGGTCAGCTGACTTACGGGGGTCGTGGCGCGTGTTGGGATCTCGCGCCGTCTCATTGCGCACATGTACAGGTGCGCGCGAAGCTCTTTGCGCCGCTGCCGGTTCAGTCCTCGGTAGTCCACGAAGCAGTGGCCGGGAGCGCGCACCGATCCAGGTTCGGCGGGAGCGCCGGCATCGTCGACCGTGTGGCGCCCACCGTCGATCACTTCACCCACCGTCACTGCATACACCGCAACTGATGGCCGGCGCGCGTTGAGGGTGTGCCAGTCCCGGGCTTCCTGGGCGCTAACGATCGAGGAGCGGGAGAACGAAGGCATACCGTTGTCAATTGTCTGCGGTCCGAACGCCTCGGTGTTGATCTTGTCTCCATCGATCATCCGATCGGTGATCTGGCGGAAGATCAGCTCGTCGGCGTCGGTCATCAAGCACTCGCCGTCCAGGAGTTCAACGTCGACATCATTCATCGTCGGTAACCCTCCATGATGAACCACACGGCATCCTCGGCGTTCTTGGTTTCGGAATGCGTGCCGTGTCGCTCGTCGGCCACCAGCCGGAAGAGCTCAAACGCGCCGTCTTCGAGCACCTCGATACTCATCACCGATGACAGGTCCGCCCACTCGAGCAGGACACCACCTTCCGAGGTCGGGAACAAGCCGGGTAAGGGCAGACCGGCGTGCTCGATCTGCCGAAGCACACTCTGGGCTCCCTCGAGCGCGACGGACGAGATCTGATTGCCCTCTCCGTCCTCCCATCCGCTCGGAAGCATCGCGAACTGAGTGAGGCGTTCACCCGTCGGTGATTCGTCAAACTCGAATCTCTCTATGAGAGACGCCTTCCAGAAGCGAGTAGGCTCGCCGTTCTTGAATTGCAGCTCGCCAGTCACTCGGGTGAGGGGTCCCTCCTCGGCCGAGTTGAGCACGGCCCTCAGGTCTTCGAGTAGCGCGACATTATCTCGATACCAGCCATGCACCCTGCCTGTGCTCGTGAGCATCTCGAATCGCGTGGAATCTGCGTCCACGGCGGTCACGCGGCCCACGAGGCTTTCTTGGCGCGTCTCGAGCGTCGACGGCGGCGCGAGTTCATCAGGCGGGCTTAGGAAGTCGGTAAGTATCAGGTTCGCTTGGGCGCGTGGCCTAGTCTCCGTCGTGATGATCACGGGAGGCGCTTCTTCTCCGTATGCGAAGAACTCGATCGCCTGATTGGCTTCGAGTGTCTCGCCTATGCGAGCGAGCTCTTCTCGGACCTCGTTTGCCGCGTCCCTTGGCAGTGATGGAAGGTAGGGAAGTGATTCGCCGGCATACGCGGCCGCGATTGTCGCATCTACGGCGTCTCGAGCTTCCTCCTGGTACTGCACATACGCCGCATGCTGTTCGAAGGCGAGAAAGACGTCGGCGCTGCCGTCGCCGATCCGTTCAATCGTCAGGCTCACGGACTCATCGAAGTCCGCCGGCAGCGCCTCGTCGGGGTGATCGTGGTACCACTCGTGCTCTGCTAGACGCCGGATTGCGTCCTGGTAGCGCTGCAACTCAATCAGCGAGTCAATAGGCAGGCGCCCGCCACGGAAGCGCTCGCCCGTGAGGCGAATGCGCTTGGCATTCGAGCTACGCGCGTCCCCCATGAGTCCACATAGTAGGGCCGGGCGCGGACGTTGTGGGGATCTGGTTGGGCCAGATTTCCGCTAGCCGCGTTTCGATGGCCTGCGGAGGCGGGTGACGTTCGGGGAAGACGCAACGGCCTGGGCCTCCGCGGCGCGTGACACGCGCGCCGATCGGAGCTCGTGCTGCATCCGCACCCGCGGCGTCCCACCAGGCTCGACCAGCACCTGCCTGAGCAGCCCATGCATCGCAGCGCCTTCGCTCGTGCCTCTGACGTACCCGCCGATTCGAGACCGTCGATCGTGCAAGCCAACGACCGCGCCTGAGCAATCAGAGCGCCGTCAGACGGCTGGAGCCACTTCATCGCACCTACCGCCGCATCAACCACCCGCGACATCTCCCCGGGCGCCTCAGCGGCCGCGTGCGCCGCGCGGACGGCCTCACGCTTCTCTTGCCGCTTCCGCTCCCGATACCGCCGCTGATACTCCCGCTTCTGCTCACGCCGGCGCGTAAGACGAACCGCGTCGTTCTTGGCCGACCTGCCCATGCTCACGCCCTTTCGTGCTCGTCTCTCGGTGGGTGCGAGATTCCCGGGGGCTAGCGCCGTAGAACAGAGTGCGGAAGGTGGGACTTGAACCCACACGCCCGAAGGCACAGGAACCTAAATCCTGCGTGTCTGCCGATTTCACCACTCCCGCGAGTGCCCGTTCAGTCTAGGCGGCGCGATGCGGTTGACTGGGGCGCATGGTGCAACGACCGGATGGCGGCGGCGACGCCGACGGTGCCCCGCGCGGCGGCGCGCTCCGCTGGTTCGGCACCGTGTCGCCCGCGGCGGTGATCGGGCTGCTGCTCGCCGCCCTCTCGTTGGCGCTGCCGGCACTCTGGGCGCTCGGGGTCTCGGGGATCGCGCTCGCGCTCGGCGTGCAGGGTCGTCGACGGTTCCGGGAGGATCCGTCGACGGGACCGGGATGGATCTCGATGGCCGCGATCATCCTCGGCGGGTTCGTGTTCGTCACCCAGGGAGCGCTCATCCTGTTCGCGACCGTCGGCAACTGACGACCCCTGTTCGGGGCCTCCGTCGACGCTGGCCGGGCCTCGGGCGCGTCGCTACTCTGGCGGTGGGCCGTCCGGCGCGATGCAGCGGGGGAGGTGGGGCTCGTGGGCGACCGCGGAGTGATCCTCGTCGTCTCCGACGACGCCCGGGCAGCCGGCGAACTGCGGGACCTGCTCGGCGTCGACGCGTACGAGGTGGTGCACGCGCCCGGCGACCTGGAGCGGTCGACCGAGGCGCTCGCGGCCGCGCCCGACCTCATCGTGGTCGACGTCGGACTGGAGCGGGCGGACCCGTTCGAGCTCGCCGCCGACCTGCACCACGCGGGCCGGGCGCGCGACCTGCCCGTCGTGTTCCTCGTCGCCGAGTCCGACGTCGAGCGCCGGGTGCGGGGGCTGCAGGTCGGCGACGACCTGATCTCCACGCCGCTCGATCCGCACGAGGCGCTCGCGCGGGTGCAGCGGCAGGTGACGATCTCGCGGTCGCGGGCGGCGCTGCGGGAGTCGGAGGCGAAGTTCCGTTCCGTGATGGAGTCGGCGATCGACGCGATCATCTCCACCGACGCCGATGGCGTGATCCGCAGCTGGAACAGCGCCGCCGCCGACCTGTTCGGTCACCCCGAGGAGGAGGCCGTCGGACGGACGCTCGACCTCATCATCCCCGAACGGTTCCGCGAACAGCACCGCACCGCGATCGAACGCGTCAGCCACGGCGGTCCGACGAACCTCATCGGTCGGACCGTCGAGTTCGCGGGGCTCCGCAGCGACGGCACGGAGTTCCCCATCGAACTCGCGCTCAGCACCTGGTTCCTCGACGCCGACCGCTACTACACCGGGATCATCCGCGACATCAGCGATCGCGTGCGCGCCGAGGAGCGGTTCCGGTCGGTGACCGACTCCGCCGTCGACGCCATCATCTCGGCCGACCACACCGGGCGCATCGTGTCGTGGAACCCCGCGGCCACTCGCATCCTGGGGCACAGCGAGGCCGACGCGCTCGGCCGCTCGCTCGAACTCGTGATCCCCGCGCGGTATCGCGAGCAGCACCGCGCCGGGATGGCGCGGTACGCGGCCACGGGCGAGGCGCACGTCATCGGCACGACGGTCGAGCTGGAGGCGCTCACGGCGTCGGGCGCCGAGATCCCCGTGGAACTTTCGCTGTCGACCTGGACCGTGGGCGGCGACCGGTACTACACCGGCATCATCCGCGACCTCGCGGAGCGCCGGGCGGCCGAAGCGGCCCTGCGTCGCAGCGAGGAGGAGTTCCGTGCGAAGGAGGCGGAGTTCCGGGCGCGCAACGCCGCCCTCGAGGAGACCATCCAGCGCATCAACAGCATGCAGGACCAGTTGCTCCTGCAGGAGAAGATGGCCTCGATCGGGCGGCTGAGCGCGGGCATGGCGCACGAGATGAACAATCCGGCATCCGCTGCCCAGCGCGGCGCCGCCCAGGCCTCGGAGGTGTTCGCGCGGCTTCAGGAGGCGCAGATCGAGCTCGGACGGCTCGGCCTCTACGGTTCCCGGCTCGACAAGCTCCGGGAGCTCGACGCGCTGGCGGCGCGGCGGGCGCGGGATCCGGTCGAGCTCGGCGCGGTCGAGCGCAGCGACCGCGAGGCCGAGGTCGAGGACTGGTTGGAGCGCTACGACGTCCGCTCCGGCGGCGACCTGGCCGCCTCGATCGTGAACCTCGGCGTCACGCGCGACGGCCTGGACGAGCTCGGCATGGTGTTCGGCGATGAGCGGTTGCCGGTCGTCGTGGAGTGGCTGGGACTGAAGTCCGCCATCTACGCCCTGTTGTCGGAGATCGTGGTGGGGACGAACCGCATCGTCGAACTCGTGAGGGCGCTCAAGATGTACACGTACATGGACCAGACCCCGGTCCAGGACGTCGACGTGCGCACGGGGCTCGACGACACGCTCGTGATCCTGCACAACAAGCTCAAGCACGGCGTGCGGGTGGTGCGCGAGTTCGACGCCGACCTGCCGCTGATCCAGGCGTACGCGAGCGAGCTGAACCAGGTGTGGACCAACCTCATCGACAACGCCATCGACGCGATGGGCGGCCAGGGCACGCTCACGCTGCGCGCGCGACGCGCGGGCGACCGGGTCGAGGTGCAGGTCGAGGACGACGGGCCGGGCGTGCCCGCCGACATCCGCTCGAAGCTCTTCGACCTGTTCTTCACGACGAAGGCCCCCGGTGAGGGCACCGGTCTGGGGCTCGCGATCTCGCGGAACATCATCGTGAAGAAGCACGGCGGCGAGTTCGACCTCGAGTCGCGCGACGGGTGCACGCGGTTCACGGTGCGCCTGCCGATCGGCGTCGCACCCGACGGCGAGACCGGCGCGCCGGCCGGCGCCCTGCAGCAGGAGGAGGGGTGATCGGATGGCGAAGCCCGTCATCATGACCGTCGACGACGAGCCGCAGGTGCTGAACGCGGTCGCCCGCGACCTGCAGTCGCGGTACCGCGAGGACTACCGCATCGTGAAGGCCGGCTCGGGACAGGAGGCGCTCGAGGCGATCGCCGAGTTCGAGCGCCGCGGCACGCCGGTGGCCCTGTTCGTGGTCGACCAGCGCATGCCCGGCATGTCGGGCACCGAGTTCCTCACCGAGGCCATCACGCATTACCCCGACGCGAAGCGCGTGCTCCTCACGGCGTACGCCGACACGGATGCCGCGATCACGAGCATCAACAAGATCGACCTCGACTACTACCTGCTGAAGCCGTGGGATCCGCCCGAGGAGCGGTTCTTCCCGGTGCTGAACGACCTCCTCGACGACTGGCAGGCGAACACGCCGCCGGTCTACGAGGGCATCCGGGTCGCGGGGGCGCTGTGGTCGCCGACGACGCATGCGGTGAAGGACTTCCTCGCGCGGAGCCAGATCCCGTACCAGTGGCTCGACATCGAGCGCAACGAGGGGGCGCGGGCCCTCGTCGAGGCGACCACGCCCGGCAGCACCCGCCTGCCGGTGGTGTTCCTGCCGGACGGCACGGTGCTCTCGTGCCCCGACCTGCACGAGCTCGCCGAGCGCATCGGGCTGCGCGCGCCGCCGCAGGCGCCGTTCTACGACCTGATCGTGATCGGCGCCGGGCCGGCGGGTCTCGCCGCGGCGGTGTACGGCGCGTCCGAGGGGCTGCGGACGGCCGTGATCGAACGCGAGGTGCCGGGCGGCCAGGCGGGCACGAGCTCCCGCATCGAGAACTACCTCGGCTTCCCGCACGGCATCAGCGGTGCCGACCTCGCGCGCCGCGCCGTCACGCAGGCCAAGCGGCTCGGCGCGGAGATCCTGAATCCGCAGGCGGTCACGGGCATCCGGGTGGAGGACTCGTACAAGATCGTCACCCTCGACGACGGCAGCGAGCTGCGCTCCCGGGCGCTGGTGCTCTCGACCGGCGTCGAGGCGCGCACCCTCGGCATCCCCGGCGAGGAACGGCTCAACGGGGCATCCGTCTACTACGGTGCCGCAGCGAGCGAGGCCGTCAGCTACAGCGGATGCCGCGTGGTGGTCGTCGGCGGCGCGAACTCGGCGGGCCAGGGTGCGATGTTCCTGTCGCGGTACGCCGAGCACGTGACGATCCTGGTTCGCGGCGACTCGCTCGCGAAGAGCATGTCGCAGTACCTCATCGACCAGATCGAGGCGACGCCGAACATCACCGTGCGACCGCACGCCCAGGTGACCGAGCTCGAGGGGGAGGACCGGCTCACCTCGATGACGGTGCGCGACACGGTCACGGATGCCGAGGAGGACCTGGCCGCCGACGCGATGTTCATCTTCATCGGCGCGGTCCCCGGTTCCGACCTCGTGCGCGGCCTGCTCGAGCTCGACGACCACGGGTTCGTGCTCACGGGACCGGACCTCGTGCACGACGGTCGGCGTCCGCGCGGGTGGACGCTGCGGCGTGATCCGCTGCTGCTCGAGACGAGCGTGCCGGGCATCTTCGCGGCGGGCGACGTCCGCCACGACGTGATGCGCCGCGTCGCGTCGGCCGTCGGGCAGGGGGCGCTCGCGGTGAGCCTCGTGCACCAGTACCTCGAGACGGTCTGAGGGCGAGCGGATGCCGCGTGGCATCCGTTCGCGACATGATGGGGCGATGGCGACCGATGCCCTGACCGACGCGGCCGACGCGCTGTACGCGCTCGTGCCGGAGGAGTTCACGGCGGCGCGCAACGCCCGCGCGGCGGAGGCGAAGGCGTCGGACCGGGATCTGGCCAAGCGCATCTCGGCGTTGAAGCGGCCGTCGCCCGCGGCGTGGATCGTGAACCGCCTCGCGCGTGAGCACGCCGACGACGTGGGCGACCTCGTGGGGCTCGGCGGAGAGCTCGCCGACGCGCAGGGCTCGGGCGACGGCCGCGCGCTCACGGCGCTCGTCGCCGAGCGGCGGCGAGCGGTCGCGGGGCTCCTTCGTCAGGCGACCGAGCTCGCGGAGGCTGCGGACCGGAGTCCGTCGCGCGCGGTGCTCGACGAGGTCGAGCAGACCCTCGTGGCGGCGACGGTGTCGGCCGAGGCGGGTGCGGCGGTGCTGACCGGCCGGCTGGTGCGGTCGCTGCAGGCCGTCGGGTCGGAGGTGGACGTGTCGGGCGCCGTGGCGGGGAAAGTCCCTGACGCGCCGCGCGCGTCGGTCGGGGCCGGCGACGCGGAAGGGGACGCGCCAGCTGCCGAGTCCGCGCCCGAGGAGGACGCCGACCTCGCCGGCGACCGCGCCGAGGCCGAACGGGCCGAGGCCGAACGGGCCGAGGCCGAGCGCGCCGCCGCGCGCGAGCGAGCCCGCGCCGAGGCGGATGCCGCGCGGGAGCGCGCCGAGACCGCCGAGCGCGAACTCGACGAGGCGGCAGACGCGCTCGACGCCGCCGACGAGCGCGTGGCCGCGCTGCGTGCCGAGCGAGACGAGCTCGAGGAGCGGCTCGACCGGCTGCGCGACGAGCTCGCCGAGGCCGAGCGCGAGGCTCGGGCCGCCACCCGGGCGCGCGAAGCCGCCGCGCACGCCGCCGACCGCGCGAGTGCCGACCTCGACGCAGCGGAGGCGGCCGCGGGCGCCGCCGAGCGACCGCGCTGATCGACACCGCTGCACCGGCCGGGCCCGGGCCCACGAATCGCCCGGCCGCGCGCCCGCACTGCCATCCGTCGCCCGCTGTCAAGCCCCGAGACCGGTCGGATCGCTCGCGCTAGCCTCCCCGGAAGGGGGAGCCGATGACCGAACGCGTCGACACCGAGACCACGCTCGAGCGGGAGTGGCCGCCGGGCGTGAAGGCCGCGGTGCTCGTCGTCGCCGGCGCGTCGGCGCTCGTGCACGTGTCGGGCATCTGGTTCACCCTGCCGGTCTCGATGGCCGCGCTGGTCCTCGCCGAGATCGCGGCGCCCGAGCTCGGGACCCGCACGCGCCGCTGGCTGGCGGCGCTCGCGATCCTCGGCCTCGTGCTCGCGACGGGGCGGATCCTCACGACCCTCTAGCGTCGTCGTGCGGCGAGCCAGTCCGGCAGGTCCGCGATGGAGTCGAGCACCGCATCGGGACGGACCTCGCCGTCGAGGTCGGCGGGGGAGAACTTGCCGGTGCGCACCAGCACCCCGGTGAGCCCGGCCCGCTGCGCCCCGTCGACGTCGCTGCGGATGTCGTCGCCGACCATCACGACGTCGCTCGGGTCCACGCCGAGCGCGGCGACGGCGGCACCGTAGAACGCCGGGTCCGGCTTGCCGAGCACGACCGCCTCGCGTCCCGAGGCGTGCTCGAGGGCGCGCACGAACGCACCCACGTCGAGCCGCAGCCCGTCGGGCGCGCGCCAGTACCGGGTGAGTCCGAGTGCGACGAGCGGCACGTGCGGGTCGGCCATGAGCAGCCGGAACGCCCGGTTCAGCGTGGCGAATTCCCACCCCTCGCCGAGGTCGCCCACGACCACGGCGCCCGCACCCTCGTCGGCGGATGGCGCAAGCGGCTCGAGGCCGGCGAATTCGGTCGCCGTGGCATCCGGCACGAAGAGCGCCGGACGCTCGATGCCCTCGCGGCGCAGCCACGCGGCGGCGGCGACCGCGGGGGTGAGGATGCGCTCGGCGTCGGCGCCGACCCCCAGCCGTGCGAGGCTCGCGACGATGGCGCTGCGGGGACGGGACGTCGTATTGGTGAGGTAGCAGTACGGCACGCCCTCGGCGTCGAGGCGGGCCACCGCCTCGGGAGCGCCCGCGATCGCCTCGTCGCCGACGTAGACCACGCCGTCGAGATCGAGCAGCACACCGGTCATGAGCCCATCATGCTCGCTCAGAGGCCGGTACTGCTCAGCACCTCGCTCGCGGCGATCTTCATGGTGCCGCCCTCGTCGACGAGGCGGTAGGCCGTGACCTCGCGCACGACCCGCCCGTCGGCGAACGTGTACGTCAGCGTCGCCTGCGCCTCGCCCGGTGCGGTCGCGACGACGTCGGCGATGGCGACGTCGGTGATGTCGCCCCAGAACGCCTGGTAGGCGTCGCGGCCGCCCACGTGGTTCACCTGGTAGTCGGCGGTCATGAGGGTCCACGCGGTGTCGAGGTCGCCGGGCATCAGCGCGTAGTAGTCCTGCAGCGCGTCGACCGTCCGCTGCTCCTCGCTCGGGGGCGGCGGTTCGGCCGTCTCGGGGGCGGGCTCGGGCTCGGGGGTCTCGGCCGGGGCCGGCGGCTCCGCTTCATCGGTCTCGGCGGGTGGCTCGGACGTCGCCGCGGGCTCCGTCTCGGGTGGCGCGGCGGTCTCGCCGTCCTGCTGCAGGCCGGTGAGCAGCAGGATGGTGCCGATCGTCAGCAGCGCGGCGGTGACCAGCGCCCCGATCAGGATCACCGTGCGTCCCGGGCGGCGACCGGACGGACGGTCGGCGGCGGCCGGCTCCGCGGGCGGGGCAGCGGCAGCGGGGGTGTCGGCCATCCACGGGAAGAGCGGTTCGGCCAGGCGGTCCGGACGCGCGACGGCCGGTTCGGCGTCCTGCGCGGCGTCGGCGGCCCCCTGGCCGGGCTCGCCGGGCTCGCCGCGCTCCCCGGACTCGTCGAGCGACTCGGTGGCGGCGGTGGCGCCGAGGACGCGCGTGTCGACGTCGTCCGCAGCGGCGGCGGTTCCGGCGGCGGCCGCGGCCCCTCCGGCGCCGGCGCCGGCGAGCGGAACCGTCGGCACGGCGGGCTCGTCGCGATCCGCCGGCTCCGCGGCATCCGTCGCCAGCTGCTGGGTTAGGTCGCTGAGCCGCTGGGCGACCACGGACATTCTGGGACGCTGCTTCGGATCGGGCGCCAGCATCTCGCGCAGCACCGGCTCGAGCGGTCCGGCGTGCTCGGCGACCGGGACGTCGCCCTGTGCGACACGGTGCAGCAGGGCGATCGCGTTCTGGTCGGTGCCGAACGGCGGACCGCCCTCGAGCATCGCATAGAGCGTCGACCCGAGCGAGAACACGTCGGAGGCGAAGCTGGACGGTTCGCCTCGCGCCACCTCGGGTGCCAGGTAGGCGGGCGTGCCGTGCACGAGCCCGGTCGCGGTGATCGTGGTGTCGCCGAGCGCCTGCGCGATGCCGAAGTCGCTGATCAGCGCCGACCCGTCCTCGCGGATCAGGATGTTGCCCGGCTTCACGTCGCGGTGCACGATGCGCCGGCGGTGCGCGGCGGCGAGTGCCGACCCGATCTCGGCGCCGACGCGCGCGGTCTGCTGCGGCGTGAAGGTGCCGTGCTCCTGCAGCAGCGCCGACAGCGGCGTCGACTCGATGAGCTGCATGATGATGCACGGCTGACCCTCGTGCTCGACGACGTCGAACACCGGCACGGCATGCGGATGGTGCAGGCCGGCGCTGATCCGCGCCTCGCGCATGGCCCGCTTGGTGGTGACCTCGCGTTCCTCGTCGGTCAGCTCCGGCTGGGTGCGCAGCAGCTTCAGGGCGACCGTGCGCTCGAGGCGCTCGTCCCACGCGTGCCAGACGACGCCCATGCCGCCGCTGCCGATCAGCTGCACGAGGCGATAGCGGTCGGCGACCAGGGCGGGAGGCGTGTTCATCGAGGTCTTCCTTGCGGCACCACGCCGACGGTACCGCCGTCGGCGGTGCGGTCTCGCGGGCTTGCGGCGACGGAGCCGGTGTGGGAAGGTCCGCCCGCAGGGCGGCGCAGGGCGGCGCTGAGCCGCGCTGAGCGGCGCTGGACAGTGCCGGGCGGTAGCCTCGCGGCATGACGAGCCGTGCGCCGCGGGTGCGCGACATCCGGATGCCGAAGGCGCTGCACGACGTGTTCGGCGAGGTGCAGTCGCCCGTCGAGCTCGCGCTCGTGGTCGTCGGCGGGCTCGCGCTCGCCGCGGTCGTGTGCCTCGCCGGGGTCGAGTCGCTCGCCGGCGTCGCGTGGTGGCGTGCCGCGATCGCGGTGCTGCTCGTGGCCGACATCTGCTGCGGCGCCGTGGCGAACTTCACGCGCGGTACCGACCGGTACTACGCCGAGCGGCCCCGAAACCGGTGGATGTTCATCGCCGTGCACTGGCACCTGGTGGTCATCGCGCTCGCCCTGGGCGAGGGGTTCTGGTTCGCGCTCGCCGTCACGGCGTACACGCTCGTGGGGGCGTCGGCCGTGAACCTGCTGCACGCGTCGCGGATACAGCAGCCGGTCGGCGGTCTCGTGCTCGCATTCGGCCTGGCCGGCGTGGTGATCTGGGCGATGACGGATGTCGCGCCGCTCCTGCTGCTCGTCGCCGCGGCCCTGTTCCTGCTCAAGGTGGCGTACGCGTTCGCCGTCACGCACCATCCCGCCGGCATGGAGGATCCGCTCCGCTGAGCGCGGTCCGGCGGCCCCGGTGTGGATAACTTCGGGGGCTCATCGCCGCGGCTCTCCAAGATGGAGCGCATGTCCGATCCCGTGCGCACCATCGCCGAGCGGGTGCGCGGTCGGGTGCTGCGCGAGGGCGTCGACCTCGCACGAGACGAGGGACTCGCCTCGCGCTACGTCGCAGAGGAGGTGCAGCGCTACTCCGAGCGTGCGCTCGCCGGCGCCCATGCCCCGCTCGTCGACGAGCGCGACGCGGCACGCGAGGTCGTGGCATCCATCACCGGCTACGGGCCGTTGCAGCCGTTCTTCGACGACCCGACCGTCGAGGAGATCTGGATCAACTCACAGGAGGGCCGTTCTGGCCCGGAATCACGCGGAACTGGCCGCGGCGTTCGTCAGAAATTCGTCAACAGCTCCGAGCGAGGCGTCGAGCATGCCCTGCGCGGCCGCTCGGGTGCGGTCGTCGGCTTTCGGCCACAGGTGGGTGTAGATCCGTAGCGTCGTCGTCGCGGAAGCGTGCCCCAGGGCGTGCTGGACGGTTGCGACGTCGCAGCCCGCGGCGATCAGCCCGGAGGCGTAGAAGTGCCGGAGGTCGTGCAGGTGGTACCCGCCGCTGGTGACCTTGTCGCGCGCGGTCGTCCAGGCGTGGTGCACGGTTGAGGGTGCAGCCGGCCCGCCGCTCTCCGAGGCGAAGAGGAAGGCGCCCGGAGCGCCCTGCAGGCCGTGGAGGGCCACATGCGCGCCGAGGAGCGTGAGGAGGCCGTCAGCGGCCGCGACGACGCGCTCTGACCCGTACTTCGGGAGGCGTATCTCGAGCGTGCTCCCGCGCGTCTTCTGCGCCTGCCGGCGGATCGCGATCGTGCGCTTCATGAAGTCGATGTCGCCGACCTGCAGCGCGGACGCCTCGCCGAGACGGAGGCCGGCGAACGCGCAGACGGCGAACAGGGCGCGCTGGTGCGGCGCCGCGGCCGCGAGGATGCCGCGGACCTCGTCGGGCGTCGGGATCTTCATCGCCTGAGCGGCCTTGCGGGTCTGGGGGAGGCGAACGCCGAGTGTCGGGTCGGTGGCGATCTTCCGGTCGACGATCGCGGCGCGGAAGACCGTACGGGCGTTGATGAGCCGCGTCTTGATCGTCTGCGGCGCGAGGCCCTGCCGGATGCCTCCGGCCGCGTCGGTGCCGCGGTCTTGCGTCTGCATCGCCTTGACCCAGAGCTCCACGTGCGATCGACGGATCTGTCGCAGCGGGACGTCGGCGAACGTGACCGAGCGCGCGGTGAGGTCCATCGCGCGGCGGGTACCGTGCGTCCAGATCTGCCGCTCCGACCACTCGGCGTAGTAGCTCGCGAACGTGGTGCGGCCGTCGCGCGGGTTCACGAACGTGCCGGTGACCTTCGCCGCGATCTGCTCCTGCAGCCACTGCTCGACCAAGGCTTTCCGCTCGTGGGTGCGCGTGATCTGCTTCCCGCCAGGGACCGGTCGGAATTGAGCCTGCCAGCGGCCGCTCGGCAGCTTCCGGACGCTAGCCATCGGAGCCCTCCTCGGTGGACAGTGGCCACAGGACGCCGCGATCGCGAGCGAGCTTCACCCAGTAGGTGGCGGTGCGGTGAGTGATGCCGAGCCGCTCGGCGACCGTCTTCGTCGGCGGGTCGAAGCGCACGTGCGCGATCGTGTAGAGCCTCGCGACCCAGAGCAGCGTGTAGTCGGTTGGTCCGTGCCGGGCGATGTCGGCGAGCTCCTGGTCGCTCGTGTTCAGCACGCCGCCGGCGTCGAGGGAGACCGCGAGGTCGATGCCGAGCTGCAGCAGCCGCTGGACCGGGAGGCGGCGCAGTGATTCGCTCGTGATGGCCCCGCCTTCTGGGCGCTGGAACGCCTCGAGGCGCTTCACTTCGTACCGGAGCTCCCATACCGAGAACTCGGCGTCGATGTCGACGTCATGCTCGACGGCGGGATCGTCGCGGACCTCGATGCGAAGCTCTCTCGGCACGGAGACATCCGGGTCGACTCTGCAGCGACCCGCCGTCGTTACCTCGGAGACCTCAACTGGCATGAGGCGAGCGTACATCGATTGTTTGGTTGTGTCACGTGTTGACACAGCGAACAATCCATGGCAACGTGCTGTTGTCGGGCCGCGTCAGGGCTCAACACGACGAAGGGAAGTCCATCATGGGGAAGCTGTTGAAGCTCTCGGAGGCCGCGCAGGCCATGAACGTGCCGGAGAACACGCTGCGCTACTGGATCGCGCAGGGGACCGGGCCGGCCTCGTTCAAGCTGGGCCGCCGGCGCATGTTCCGCGAGGAGGACGTCGCCGCGTACGTCGACGCCCAGATCGCGAAGGACGCCGCCGAGAAGGCGAGTGCGTGATGGGCGTCGGCGCCGGCGAGGCCCGGCTGACGCTGGAGGCAGGCTCGAGTCGCCTCACGACGACGGTCCGTGTCGCGCGCGGGCCCGTCTCGGCGACGAGCATGCGCGACGCGCTGCCGAAGGCCGTGGAGTCGCTGGAGCGCCAGCTCGCACGCATCGAGCAGCGCGAACATGAAGGAGGAGCACGGTGACCAGGAAGATCAGCCGCCCGGAGTGGGCGGTCATTGCTGACGAGCACGTCGAGAAGAGCGACCCGACCACGGGTCACGTGAGCTTCGACGGCGAGAAGCGCACCGCCAACGGCGTGCACGCGTTCGCGTCGCTGTTCCAGTCGTACGAGGGCGGGGAGCCGACTGCGCCGCGGAGGATGGTGATCGTCGGCGACGAGAGCGGGCAGGAGCTCGAGGTGCCGCTGGCGGATGCCGTGGGGCTCGCCGCGGTGATCCTGGAGGCCGTCGAGGAGCTGCTCAGCGACCCGTCGATCGAGAAGTGACGGCGGCAAGGAAAGACCCCGCCAGCGGTGCAACGCGTAGCGGGGCCGAAGGACCGAACACCCAGAACAGGAGAACGATCGTGAACAAGACTACCAGCGCCCACCCGCCGAGCATCGGGGTCACCCCTGAGCCGAGCCCGCTCGACATTGCGCGGCGAGTGATTGACGAGGGCGTGAGCATCGCGGAGGCGTACCGTGCTCTCGCGGGCTGAGGCGATCGCCCTAGCCGCGGACATCCTCCTCGATGAGGCCGA
Source organism: Agromyces indicus (assembly GCF_031432295.1). NCBI lineage: Bacteria > Bacillati > Actinomycetota > Actinomycetes > Micrococcales > Microbacteriaceae > Agromyces > Agromyces indicus. The sequence continues at coordinate 258,806 of NZ_JAVKGS010000002.1, forward strand.
GCGGATCCTTCGCGAGGAGGAGGAGGGTGGCCGTGTCTGATGTCGAACTCGGCATTGAAGTGGGCCTGGGGAGTGCCGGCCGAGCACCCGACCCTGAGCCCGGGGGCGTGCCACGTGCTGCTCGCCCTGGCGGACCGGTTCAACGACCGGAAGGGGTTCGCGTGGCCGGACTACGCGGACATTCAGCGCCGAACGAACCTGAGCAGCGCGTCGATCAAGCGGAAGCTCGCCGAGCTCGAGGAGTCGGGCCTGATCGAGCGCCAGCCGAGGCTCGACCCGTCCGGGAGGAAGGTCGGCACACTGTTCCTGCTGCTCCGGCCTGCCGAGGAAGCCGAGGAGGTCCAGGAGGTCGCGCCGGCATTCGAGCCGGAGTCGCCGCGCGAGGTCGAGAAGCGGTTGAGTCGGGAGGAGGGCGAACTCGCCCGTCTCGGGCTGGGGCGCGAGTGGCTCGGGGCTGCACCGGACATCGCGCACAAGCTCTCCCTGAAGGGGGTTCCGGCGACCGAGTTCTGGGAGCGGAAGGACGAGCCGGGATGGCTGTGGGCGGCCCTGTCGAGCAGGGCTGCGGAAGGGTCAGCCTGACCATTCTGCGGAAGGGTCATCCTGCACGCCCAATGGCTCAGGCTGACCATTCCATTCCTCTTGTTGAAGAACTCTTAGAACTCTTACGCGCGCGAGCGCGCGGGATGTCGATGAGAGATGGAGTGGTCTCGGATTCGGTGAGTCGGCCGGGTGCCGTTCTTGAGGTGGTGGGGAGGGGCTTGTGACCAGACGGAAGCGAGCGCCGAGGACGCTCGAGGAGGCCCTGGTGCGCATCTGGCAGGCGTCCCGGGAGGCGGAGGCCTACCGGCAGCGGCTGCGCGAGGAGGAGTCCCGGTCGGCCGAGTACGCGGCGCAGGTCGTGGAGCTGCAGGGGATGCTGATCGACCAGGAGCTCGGGGCCGCCGGCGTCGACCCGACGCAGGTACCGGCGCAGGTCCGCGAGGGCTTCGTCGACGCGAGCTCGGGCCGCATCGCCTGGGAGCAGATCCGCGCGGAGGTGGCACGACACGCCGCGGCCGCCGCCGCCGATGTCGGAGGGCGGTCCTAGAGTGTTCTCAGCGCGATTGAGAGCCGGAACGGCTCGCTCTAACGCGCAAGATCCCCGAGGGGTCACCGCGAACTGGCTTCGGCCCGCGGCAAGTCGAATCTCGACGCAACCCTCGGAGGATCATCATGACGTTCACCCGACACGGCCGGGACCGCGCGGTTCGCGCGCAGGCGGGCAAGGACCGCGGCTCTGCGTCCGCGTTGTTCGTCGCGCTGTGCGACCGACTCGGGATCGACCCCGATTCCGGCCCGACGCTGGGATCGATCTACTCGGCGCTCGACGCGAAGCTCGCGAAGCCGGCCGCCCGCCAGACTCCCACCGGCCGCCCGGCGCCGATCGGCACGGCGTCGTCGGACGAGGCCCTGTACGCGGCGGCGTGGGGCACGAACAGTCCGGCCGCGTGGGGCACGAACAGTCCGGCCGCGCTCGATGCGGATGACGAAGCGCTGGCCGCGAAGGCCGGCTGGACCGACACGAAGGGGGCCTAGCCCATGGTCGACTACCTGCCCAAGTTCAACCCCGGTGCGGCCGCCACGTTCACCGCCGCAGCGGACGTCATCGGCGGCCGCCTGGTCGCCGCGGTCGGTGACCGGCTCGTCGAGCACACCGGCGCGGATGACTCCCGCGCGATCGGCGTCGCCGGCAACGACGCAGCGGAGGGTGAGCTGGTGGTCGTGTTCACCCGCGCGGGCGGCGTCCACGGTCTGATCCCGGCCGGCACGATCCTCCCGGGCGACAAGGTCACGTCCGCGGCCGACGGCCAGGTCGCCGCGCTCGGCGCCGGCTCGTTCCCCATCGGCCTCGCACTGACCGGGTCATCCCCGACCGTGGCCACCGTCGACGTCCTGTTCGTCTAGGAGGTCGGCGACATGAATAGCTACCTTTTCGGCGGCGGCCAGCGGTATCAGGTGATCCGGCACGGCGTGAGCGTGAAGCGGCTCGACGGCCGGTTCGTCGACGTCGCCCGCGGCGCTCTCGTGCCCACCGATGCGAACCCCAACCACATCGAGCACCTGCTCGCAAACAAGCTCATCGAGCCCGTCTCGACGAAGGAGAAGTAGATGGCCAAGCGGATCACCCTCTCGCCGGGCGCCCTGCACCTGATGAAGGGGCAGCTCGAACTCAACGACATCCCCGTGCCGTCCGCGATCACGCGTGGCCTCGAGCTGCTGCAGATCGCGACCGAGCACGACACTCCGCCGACCGGGTCGGTGCTGAAGTTGACCGACGCGCAGGCTCGCGCCCGCGTGGACACGCTCGCGGCGCGGTCGCACTTCTGGACGCTCGGCCCGGGCGGCGGCCGCGGCCTCGGCGCCGCTGTGCAGGAGTTCCAGGGCCAGGTCCTCCGAGAGGTCCATGAGGCGGTGCGGCCCGATCTTGACCGGATCGTCGAGGACCTCCGCCCCAAGTTCGCCGAGCTCGCTGAGCCGCTCGTCGTCGCGGCGCAGGAGTTCCGGTTCACGTCGCGGACGTCGTCCGATCAGGTCATCGACCGGGCCGACGAGAACGCGAGCACGGCATGGCGCGCCACGCGCGACGCGCTGGCCGCGATCGCCCCGATCGTGCAGCTCCGGAAGGCGATCAGCGAGACGTTCGACGTGAGCCCCACCCGGGACGAGTTCGACGGCCCGATCCCGACCATGGGCGGCGCCGGCCAGGTCGTCGACTACTCGGTGTGCTTCGCCGAGGGCGACAACTGGTCCACCACGGGCCGCTACTACCTCCACGAGCGCATCGACGGCGCGATCGACTGGCTCGCGCTCGCAGCCGGCGGCCTCCGCCTCAACACGCCCACCGAGGTGCACGAGAAGCTGATCGCGGCCGGCGTCGTCTCGAGGCCGTTCACCTTCTAGCTCATGACCTCGACCCGAGCCGCCCGTCCAGCGTCGTTCTCCACGCCTGGGGCCGGCACGAGTCGATCAGGGAATGCCGACGCTTGGGCGGGGTCGGCACCCGACACAGCGCAACGGGGATCGGTCCCTCGCTCCGGCAACGGGGTGAGTGCCCTAAGCGCACGAGGGGCTCGCGGCGGACGACGCGAGCCCCTCTCCCATTCTCACGAGTGCCGAGGAGGCGACCATGGCCCTGAGGGCTGCTGAGCTCGAGATTCTGTTCACCGCGGACACGACGGATGTCGCGAAGGCGGAGAAGACGGTCAAGTCGGCGGGCGAGCGGCTCGAGAAGAAGCCGATCAAGACGAAGGTCGACGCGGACGCGAAGGATGCTCTGGAGAGCATGGATCGCGTCGAGGAGTCGGCGAAGCGGATCGTCTCGGCGAAGACGATCGCCACGGTCGACGCGAACATCGAGCGCGCCGAGAAGTCCTTCATGCGGGTCTACGAGCGCCTCGACTATCTCAAGTCCGTGGAGACCGAGCTCGACGTCTCCGCCGACATCCGCCGGGCCGAGGCGAACCTCTCCAAGGTGCAGCGGAACCTCGACGGGCTCCGCTCCGCGCGCGCCGTGATGGAGGTCGACGCGAACACTGCGCCGGCCGAGGACGCCCTGGCGGGTGCGAAGGACATCGCGGGCGACGCTGGCGAGGATGCCGGCGAGGAGTTCGGCGCGAACATCGTGGCGGCGCTGGCGACGATCCCGATCGCTGGGGCGATCGTTGGTGTCGGCGCTGCAGCCGCGAGCGCGCTCATCGACGCGTTCAACGACGGGCTGGCTCAGGAGGCTCGGTACGACCGGTTGCAGGCGCTCACGGGCATCTCCGAGGCGGACGCGCTGCGACTGGGGCGCGCGGCCGGGGAGGCCTACGCCTCGAACTTCGGCGAGTCGATCGAGTCCAACATGGACACCGCCCGCCTGGCGCTGCAGTTCGACCTCATCGACGCGGACACGTCGACCCGGTCGGCGCAGCGCGTCGTCGAGAGTCTCGCCGGCATCGCGGACGTGCTCGGCGAGGACGTCCGCCCGGTCGCTGCGGCTGTCACGCAGCTGCTCCGCACCGGTCTGGCGAAGTCGGCCGACGAGGCGTTCGACATCATCGCTGCTGGCGCCCGCAACGGTGTGAACGTGTCGGAGGACATGCTCGACACGTTCACCGAGTACCCGGCGCTGTTCGCCCGCCTCGGCCTGTCTGGCGCGGAAGCGCTCGGCCTGATCAACCAGGGACTCGACGCCGGCGCGCGTAACAGCGACCTCGCGGCGGACGCGTTGAAGGAATTCCAGATCCGCGCGAGCGACGGGACAGCCGCGGAGGGCTTCCAGATCCTCGGGATGAACGCCGAGGCCGCGATGCAGACGATCGCGGAGGGCGGGCCCGGCGCCCGCGACGCCCTCGAGGAGGTGCTCACGAAGCTGGGCGGCATGGAGGCCGGCGCCGACCGCACACGGGCGGCCGTCGCGCTCTTCGGCACGCAGGCGGAAGACCTCGGCGAGGCGCTGTTCGCGATGGATCTGTCGACTGCGGTCGAGCAGCTCAACGGTGTGGAGGGCGCCGCGCGGGCCATGTTCGACACGCTCGCCGGCAACGACGCCGCGAAGGTCGAGCAGGCGAAGCGGAACATCGAGGTCGCCGCGGAGGGAATCCAGGGCGCGCTCGCGTCGGCGTTCTCCGAGCCGCTCGGAGACTTCGCCGACTGGGTCTCGGAGAACCGCGGACCGCTGCTGCAGTTCTTCGCGGACCTGGTGAACGGCGCGATCGACTTCGGCATCTCGGTTGTCGAGTCCGCCGCGTCCGGCACTGAGGCGTTCGGCGAGTTCGTGTCCGGCCCGCTCGCGACCGTCGTCGACGGCATCGGGCGCGCCATGGCGATCCTGAATCCGCAGGGCGGTGGCGAGATGATCGGTATCGCCGAGCAGATGCGGGGCTTCAAGGACGAGACCGCGGAGGCCGCCGGAGCGATCCGGGAGAACCTGATCCCGGGACTCGAGGGGACCCGCGACAAGTTCAACGGCTTCATGGACGGCGCGATCGCGGTGGGCTACCTCAACGACGCGTCGGTGCGGCTCGCCGGCGCGCTCGGCCAGGTCGGTGTCGACGCTGAGGGGGCGCTCCTCGCGCTCGACGGCATCAACCTCGCGAACCTGTCCGCGTCGGACTCGGGGCGTCAGCTCGAGGAGCAGATCCGCAACGCGGTGATCGCCCTGCAGGACGAGCAGGTCGCTGCGTCGGCGTCGGGCGAATCGCAGGAGGAGCTCGCGGAGCGGTACCGGGCCGGCACGGAGGCGCTCGTCGGGCAGCTCACGCAGATGGGCCTGACGAAGGAGCAGGCGCAGGCGCTGATCGACACGGTCCTGCAGACCCCGACCGACGCGAAGACGGAGTACAGCTCCAACGCCGACGCGGAGAAGGGGAAGGTGCAGTCCCTCGCCGACCGGATCACGACCCTGCCCGATGGGACCGTGGTGATCACGGCCGACACGCAGCCGGCGATTCGCAAGGTCGACGGGTTCATCCGCGACTACTCCGGCCGCGTCGTGCAGCTCTACGTCGACGCGTCCGGCCGGCCGATCAACGTCGGCATGCAGGCCAACGGCTCGGTGCTCGAGTTCATGGCGCAGGGCGGCCTCCGCGGGCTGACGCCGATGCAGCCCATCGCGCAAATGGTCCCCGCGAACACGTGGCGCGTCGTCGGCGACCGCGGCGACGTCGCGGAGGCCTACATCCCGCTCGACGGCTCCGCGCGGTCCATGGCGATCCTGTTCGAGGCGATGCGCCGTATGGGCGTCGTGCTGCCGATGGCGGACGGCGGCCTCACGAGCGGCGCCCGGGCGATGCCGGCGCCGGCCTTCCCGCCGATCGCGCTGCAGCTGCTCCGCGAGATCCGCGACCGGGTCGGCATCAGCCTCCCGATCGATCCCATCCAGGGCGCGCTGGGCGCGTCGAACGTGTGGGACTCCACGACCGGGAGAGCCTGACAACATGACCAGCGAGCAGCAGCCCCAGCCCGAGCGAGGACGCCCCACCAAGCGGATCGCGCTGAGCCTCCCGTCCGGTGTGGTCCACATCAGCACTCTCGGCACCGAACCGCCGAACTACGCGGAGGTCATCGTCATGATGAGCGCCCGCCGGATGCGCTTCACGCCCGCCGAGGCGTGGGCCCTCGCAGGCGGACTCATCGCCACAGCGCTGGAGGCCAACGGCGGCATCAGGCCCGGTCCCTGGTTCGACGACCTCCCGGCGCCCGAGTGACCAAACCGTCAGAAAATCCAGCAACCCCGATGGAGGCGGACAACCCCTCGGAGGCGTCGTCCTCCCTCCCCGGGCTTCGAGTTCTTCACCACTGTCGAGGAGGTTGTGATGGCTGGTAGGAAGCACCTGATCGAGGTGAATCGGCAGGTCGCGGCGGCCGGTTTGGACGAGCGGGGCCGGCATGCGGCGTTGATCGGTCTGGCCCGGAATCTCGCGCGTCGTCTGGATGCGCAGGGGGCTGAGAGCGCCCCTCTGACGCTGCTGAAGGAGTATCAGTCGGTGCTCGCGCGGCTGGTGCGTGCTGAGGCTGCTGAGGCGCCCGCGAAACCGGGTCGAAACGCGGGCGAGGATCACCGTCTGGAGCGGCCGGAGAACGTGCTGGAGCTGTTCCTGCGGAGGCATCGGGTGCGGCCTCAGGATCGGGTTCCGATGACGGACGAGGAGCGGGCACAACTCGAGTTGGACTACGTGGAAGCGGTCGAGCGGAACCTGCGTCGGCGAGGATCAGGGTAGGCCCTGACCCGGACCCCCGGCTGCGGTCCTACGCTCGGTGGCTCCAACCTCAACCAGAAGGAGCGACCGATGCGCGTCCCGGCCTACCACTCAACCAACCCGAGCGACCCTGACGTCTACCACGACCACAGCGACTGTCCCACGGGCCAGCAGATCCCCGCACGCAACCGTGCGAGCGGCACCGGCCGCAATCGGCGCTGCGAGCAGTGCACGCGCATGGGCTGATTTTGACCCGAACGTGTCGGACCTCAGATCTAGACTCATCGGCGCCTCGTCCGGGGCATTGATGAGAGGGGGCCAGTATGGGGCTCAGACTGCAGTATGGGGAGCACAAGATCACGGTGGACTCGGAGGTCGACCCGAAGGATCTGAGGGGCGGCGTGGCGATGGCCGCGGGCGGTGACGGGTGGCTCCAGGTGCCGACGAAGAACGGCATCGTGAAGTGGATCTTCGTGACGCCGGGCGTGCCCATCCTGGTGGAGGAGTTCGACGAGCCCGCCGGGCGGTCGGCGGTGGTGTTCTGATGCCGGCGCCGATCCCGACGCCGTGCGAGGAGTGCGGCGGGAAGCTCTCGCACGACCCGCGGTTCCAGCTCGACACGAATGCCTCGTGCAACGACTGCAACCACCGGATGCGCGTCTGATTCGTCAGCCGTTCGTCAGCATGGTCACTAATCGCCACTGGTGACCAACGATCGAGGGGGTCGGCTTCCGCGGAATCTCGCGGGAGTCGGCCTCTTCCGTCGTCTGCCGTTGCCACGTCGGGAGTTCTGGATCAACTCGCCGACCCGCGTGTTCGTCGCCCGGGCCGGCGTGCCCGAGCTGACGACGGTCGTGCTGTCCGACCGCGAGGTGCGCGACCTCGTCGAACGGATGCTGCAGCACTCCGGGCGCCGCGTCGACCTGTCATCGCCGTTCGTCGACGCGTCCCTGCCCGACGGCTCCCGGCTGCACGTCGCCATCCCCGATGTGACGCGCGCGCACTGGGCGGTGAACATCCGCAAGTTCCAGCAGCGCATCCGCTCGCTGGGTCAGCTCGTCGAACTCGGGTCGCTCACGCGTCCCGCTGCCGAGTTCCTGCGGATGAGCGTGCTCGCCGGCGCGAACATCCTGGTCTCCGGCGCCACGCACACGGGCAAGACCACGATGGTCAACGCCCTCATGTCGGGCGCTCGAGCCGGGGAACGCGTCGTCACGGTCGAGGAGACCTTCGAGCTCGACCTCGACGTGCGCGACCTCGTCGCGATGCAGTGCCGGCAGCCGAACCTCGAGGGCACCGGCGAGATCACCCTCCGCCGTCTCATCAAGGAGGCCCTCCGCATGCGACCGGACCGGCTCATCGTCGGCGAGGTGCGCGAGGCCGAGAGCCTCGACCTGCTCATCGCCCTGAACTCCGGGGTGCCCGGCATGTGCACGATCCACGCCAACTCGGCGCGCGACGCCCTCGCCAAACTGTGCACGCTGCCGCTGCTCGCGGGCCGCAACATCGACTCCGCCTTCGTCGTTCCGACGGTGGCGACCTGCGTCGACCTGGTCGTCCACCTCACCATCGATCGCCGCGGTCATCGCCGGGTCGCGTCGATCGAAGCGACCACCGGCGCGACCACCGGCGCCGGCGTCGACGCCGAGCCGATCTTCCGGCTCGATCCGCATTCGCACGCCCTCGTCGCGACCGGCCTCCGCCCGGCCCGCCTCGAGAAGTACGCCGCCGCGGGCTTCGATCCCGCGGTGGTCCTCGACGCCGGCGAGGTCGCGGCGTGAGCGTCATGCTCGGTGCGACGCTCGGCGTCGGCCTGCTCCTCGTGGTCTCGCCGCTGTTGTGGCCCTCTCCTCGCGGCGGCGAGGCCACCCCTCCGACACGTCGGCGTTCGGCGCTGGCCGACGAACTCGCGCTCGCCGGCGTCCCCGGTGCGCCCATCCCGGCCGTGCTCGCCGTCACCCTCGTGCTCGCCGTCGTGGGCGCCGCCGTCGGCCAGGCCGCTTCGGCGTGACGGTGCTCGCCGTGGTCGGCGGCGTCCTCGGCCTCCTGCTGCTTCCGGTCGTGATCCGCGCCCGCGCGAACCGGCGCCGCATCCGCAATCGGGCGATCTGGCCCGACGTCGTCGATCACCTCGTCGCCAGCGTGCGCGCCGGGATGTCGCTTCCCGACAGCATCGGCGCGCTGGGCGACCTCGGCCCGGCGGCGACGCGGGCGGCCTTCGCCTCGTTCGACGACGAGTTCCGCCGCACCGGGGACTTCGGCGGCGCCGTCGACACGCTCAAGGCGCGACTCGCCGACCCGACCGCCGACCGCATCCTCGAGACCCTCCGCATGGCGCGCGAGGTCGGCGGCACCGACCTCACCGCGGTTCTCCGAGGACTCGCCGTGTACCTGCGCGAGGATGCCGCGGTGCGCGCCGAGGTGAGCGCGCGGCAGTCGTGGATCCGCAACGCCGCCCGGCTCGGCGTGGCGGCTCCGTGGCTCCTCCTGCTCGTACTCGCGAGCCGACCGGAGACGCTGCGCGCCTACGACTCCGCCGCGGGCTCGGCACTCATCCTGTGCGGCGTCGGGGTCACGCTCATCGCGTACCGACTCATGATCGGCCTCGGCCGTCTCCCAGAGGAGCGCCGATGGTTCACCTGAGCGCCGCGCCCGCCGTCTCGGCCGCGCTCGGTGCCGTGCTCGGCCTCGGGCTCTGGCTCGTCGTCGCCTCCGCCCCGCGGCTCGGTCGCCCCCGGCTGGTCGACCGCGTGGCGCCGTACATCACCGACTTCTCGGCCGAGGCCCGCGCGATGCGGGCACGACCCTCCGCCGATCCGGGCAGCGTGCTCGGACTTCTCGTCCTCCCCGCAGCCCGGCGCCTCCGCGGCGTCCTCTCCACGGTCCTCGGCGGCAACGACACGATCGCCAGGCGCCTGCGCCAGGCCGGCTCCACGGCCACGGTCGAGCGCTTCCGGGGTGAACAACTCGCATGGGCGGGTGGGACCTTCGCGCTCGGCGCGGCCCTCGCGCTGTTCGCACCGGCGCTCGTCGCGGCGCCGCCGGTCGTCCGAGCGCTCCTGCCCCTCCTGTTCGGTGCCGCCGGAGCGGTCGCTCGCGACTGGATCCTCCAGCGGGCGGCGCGCCGTCGGCTCAGCCGCATCTCGTCCGAGCTGCCGACCATGCTCGAGTTCCTCACGCTGAGCCTCACCGCCGGCGAGGGCATGCTCGACGCCCTGCGCCGCGTCGCCCGTGCCGGCTCGGGGGAACTGCCCGCCGAGTTCGCCGAGGTCGTCTCCGCGGTGAGCGCCGGGGTCCCGCTGCAGGTCGCGCTGGCCGACCTCCGCGACGGACTCGAGCATCCCGGGCTGGCGCGCGCGCTCGACCAGGCGCTCGGCGCGCTCGACCGGGGTGCGCCGCTCGCTGCGGTGCTCCGCGCGCAGGCCGGCGACGCACGCGCCGAAGCCAAGCGCAGCATCATCGAGCTCGCCGGTCGCAAGGAGATCGCGATGCTCGTGCCGCTCGTGTTCCTCATCCTGCCGGTCACCATCGCCTTCGCGTTGTTCCCCGGCTACCTCGTCCTCCAGGCGGGCTTCTGATGCGCCGCCTCGCCACCCGATCCGCCCACCGCGAAAGGACCCCGCATGATCGAGACGCTCCGTCGACGCCTGACCGACGACCGAGGCGACGTGCCCGGCTGGGTGCTCATCACCCTGATGACGGCCGGACTCGTGATCCTCATCTGGGGCCTCGCCGGGCCGGCGCTCAGCGGGGTGTTCGACCAGGCGATCGGACGCGTCACGGGGTTCTGACGTCCCGCGGGTTCGCCGAGCGGCTCCGCGACGAACGCGGCTCGGCCGTCGCGGAGTTCTCGCTCGTCGGCGTGCTGCTCACCGCGCTCGTGCTCGCGGTGGTGCAGCTCGCCCTCGCCCTGCACGTCCGCAACACCGTGCTGGACGCAGCCGCAGAGGGAGCGCGCTACGCGGCTCTCGCGGGCTCGTCGCCCGCGGCCGGCGTCGAGAGGACCCGGGCGCTCATCGGCGCGGCGATCGCGGCGGACTACGCCGGCGACGTCAGCGCGACGACCACGAACGTCGGCGGCGCGACGGCGATCGCGGTCACGGTCCGCACGACCCTCCCGGTCGTCGGACTCCTCGGACCGGAACGCGCGCTGGAGGTGACGGGCCATGCCCCTGTCGAGACGCTCGGCTGATCCCGATGGGCCCGTATCGCCGGGCTCAGGATTCAACGCCCTGCGACGCCGGCTGCGGCCACGGTTCGCCGCGGACGACGGCTCGGCGTCGCTCGAGTTCCTCACGGTCGGCATGATCCTCCTCGTACCGCTCGTCTACCTCGTGCTCGCGCTTGCGTCGATCCAGGCCGCCGCGCTCGGCGTCGAGGGGGCGGCGAGGCAGGCGGCCCGCATCGCGGTGCTGCAGACGGATGACGGCGGGTCTGCGTCATCCGTCGAGCGCACGGTGCGCGTGGTGCTCGCCGACTACGGGATCGACGCCGCCGCCGCCACCATCGCCGTCGACTGCTCCGCGGCGTGCGACGAGCCGGGCACCCGCATCACGGTCCGCGTGAGCGCCGCAGTCGCGCTCCCGCTCGTGCCGCAGGCGCTCGCCGCGAGCTCCATCGGCACGGTGCAGCTCGACGGGATCGCCACGCACACGGTCTCCCGCTTCACCGGGCCGTCATGACGCGGACGACGCGGACGGCTGGGAGGAGTCGGCTTACTGACGAGGACGGCTCGACCCTCCTGCTCACCATGTTCTACGGCGTCCTCGCGCTCGCCCTCGTGCTCGTGGTCGTCTCCGCGACCTCGCTGTACCTCGAGCGGAAGCGGCTCTTCACCCTCGCCGACGGTGCGGCGCTGGCCGCCGCCGAGTCGTGGCGACTGGAAGACGTGCGGATCGACGGCGACCGCCTGACCTACGAGCTCGACGACGCGCGCGTCCGCGCCGTGGCATCCGGGTATCTCGGCGACGCCGCCCACTCGCTGCGCGGCCTCGAACTGGTCCGAGCGGGCTCCGCGGACGGCCGAAGCGCGACGGTCACCCTCCGCGCCACCTGGCACGCGCCGATCCACTCCGAGTTCACGCCGCTCACGGTGCCGATCGAGGTCACGGCCGACGCCCGCTCGGTCTTCCACTGACCGCGCGGCTCAGGTGTCGGCGGCGGACGTCCAACCCTCGTCGCGGTCGGCGTCGGCGGGCGACGGATGCCGCGGCCGTGCGGGCACGTAGCGCGGGATCCAGCGCCAGAGCATCGCCGCGCCGATGAGGCCGACGACCCCCATGGTCGCGCTCGCGGCCATGATCGACACCGCCGACGTGACCCCCGCCACCGCGAGCGGCGCAGCCGCCTGGCCCGCGTCGGCGATCGTGCGGTAGGCGCCGAGGAACGGCGCGGGGTTCGCCTTCGGCGCGAGATCCGCGCCGACGGTCAGGATCACCCCCGACGAGAGCCCGTTCGCAAGCCCGAGCAGGATGGCCGCCGCGGTGAACCAGGCGACCGCACCCGGCACGTCATGCGTCACCGCGAGCACGAAGTGCCCGGCGGCGAGGCCCACGAGACCCGGGATCGCGCTCCAGAGGCGTCCGTGCCGGTCCATCACGTGCCCGCTGACGTAGAAGAGGGCGAAGTCGACCGTCGCGGCGATGCCGATCACCAGAGCCGCGGCATCCGGTCGCATGCCGATCGACACCGCCCACAGCGGCACGATCACCGTGCGGCTCGCCCGGATCGCCGCGAGCAGGCCCACGCCCGTACCGATGCGGGCGAGGACGCCGCGATGCGTGACGATCGCGCGCCACACCCCGTGCGCGGCATCCGTCTCGCCGTCGGGGCCCGGGTTCGCGGATGCCGCACGCGACCGGATCGCCGCACCGAACACCCGCTCGGGGTCGGGCAGCACGAGCAGCACGACCACGACCGCCGCGCACGCGGCCACGAGCACCCAGAACACCGCCGCGGACGACCCCGTCCACGCGATGATGCCCGCCGCGAGGAACGGACCGATCGCCCACCCGCCGCGGAACACGCCCGCGAGCGTCGACAGCGCCCGCGCCCGCACCCGGGCCGGCACGTAACTCGTGAGGAACGCGTGCCGGGCCAGCCCGAACACGGCCGTGGCGAGCCCGAGCAGGAACACGCCGATCCCGAGCGCCCACGTCGTCGGCACGAGCAGCGCGAGCACCGTGCCCGCCGACGCGAGCACCGCCGCCCCGATCATCGCCGCGCGCTCGCCGATGCGCGCCACGAGCCAGCCCGCGGGCAGGTCGCCGACGAGTTCGCCGACCATGAGCATCGCCGCGATCAGCCCCGCGAGGGCGAGCGAGGCACCGCGCTCGGTCGCCACGACCGGGATGACGGGGATCAGCGCCCCCTCGCCGAGCGAGAACAGCAGCGTCGGCAGGTACGCGGGGAGGACGATCGACCGCCACGAGAACGAGTGCGCGGTGTCGGAGGTCACCCGATCGATCGTATGCCCGCGTCCCCCTCCCTCGGCCCGCCGCTCCTCCCGCCCCGGCGCCCCGGACCGCGCGGCCCCTCACGAGCGCGCGGATGCGCGACGAGCGCGTGCCTCCGGGGCCGCGCTCTCGTCGCGCGCCCGCGCACTCGCGCGCCCGCGCACTCGCGCGCCCGCGCACTCGCGCGCCCGCGCACTCGGGCGCCCGCGCACTCGGGCGCCCGCGCGCAGGCCCCTCCCGGCACCGCCCACTAGGCTGGAAAGGCCATGTTGGATCTTGACCTCTCGCAGGAGATCGCCGCGCTGCGCTCCACGTTCCGTGACATCCGTGCCGTCGTCGACGTCGACGCCCTGAAGGCGGAGATCGCGCGCCTCAGCGAGCAGGCGGGCGCGCCCGACCTGTGGGACGACCCCGAGGCCGCGCAGAAGGTGACCAGCGCGCTCAGCCACCGCCAGTCGGAGCTCACGCGCATCACGAGCATCGAGTCGCGACTCGACGACCTCGAGGTGCTCATCGAACTCGCGCGCGAGGCCGACGACGAGGAATCCGCCGCCGAGGCGCGCGCCGAGCTCGCGTCGCTGCAGAAGACCGTCGGCGACCTCGAGGTGCAGACGCTGCTCGACGGCGAGTGGGACGAGCGGCCCGCCGTCATCACGATCCGCGCCGGCGCGGGCGGGGTGGATGCCGCGGACTTCGCCGAGATGCTCATGCGCATGTACCTGCGCTGGGCCGAGAAGCACGGCTACAACGCCACCGTGATGGACACGAGCTACGCCGAGGAGGCGGGCATCAAGTCCGCCACCTTCGAGATCGATGCCCCGTACGCGTTCGGCACCCTCTCCGTCGAGGCGGGCACGCACCGCCTCGTGCGCATGAGCCCCTTCGGCGCCGCCGGCAAGCGGCAGACCAGTTTCGCCGCGGTCGAGGTCATCCCGCTCATGGAGGAGGCGCAGGAGGTCGACATCCCCGACAACGACATCCGCGTCGACGTGTTCCGTTCGAGCGGCCCCGGCGGGCAGTCGGTCAACACGACCGACTCCGCGGTGCGCATCACGCACCTTCCGACCGGCATCGTCGTGTCGATGCAGAACGAGAAGTCGCAGATCCAGAACCGCGCCGCCGCGCTGCGGGTGCTCCAGTCGCGGCTGCTCCTGCTGCAGAAGGAGCAGGAGGCCGCCCAGAAGAAGGAGCTCGCGGGCAACATCACCGCGAGCTGGGGCGACCAGATGCGCTCCTACGTGCTCGCGCCGTACCAGATGGTGAAGGACCTCCGCACCGAGTACGAGGTCGGCAACCCCAGCCAGGTGTTCGACGGCGACCTCGACGGGTTCATCGCCGCCGGCATCAAGTGGCGCAAGCGCAAGACCGACGACTGATCCGAACGGATGCCGCGCGGCATCCGTTCGTCACGACGCCGACTCGACGATCGCCGCCGCCGCGCTGATCGGCGCCGCCGTCGCACCGTCGGCCCGACCCTGCGCGTAGGCCCGCGCCGCGCCGACGAATGCCCGGATGAGCGCGAGCCCCTCCGGTTCGAGTCGTTCCTCGGGATGCCACTGCACGCCGATGCAGAACCCGCCGTCCGTGGTCTCGATCGCCTCGACGACCCCGTCGGGCGCCGACGCCGAGGCGATGAGCCCTTCGCCGAGCCGGTCCACGGCCTGGTGGTGGTGCGACGAGATGTCGAAGTCGCGGTCGCGCGTGATGCGGTCCAGCAGCGTGCCGGGCGCGACCGTGACCGAGTGCGCCGTGTGCACGCCGTACACGTCGCGATGCGGCGACAGGTCCACCCGGTCGCCCAGGTGCTGTTCGAGCGTGCCGCCGAGGGCGACGTTCAGCACCTGCATGCCGCGGCACGCGCCGAAGACCGGCATGCCGCGCTCGCGAGCCTGCCGGGCCAGCGCGATCTCGAGCTCGTCGCGGATGCGGAGGGGTTCGTCGTTGGCCGGGTGCGGGGTGGCCCCGTACAGGTGCGGGTCTACGTCGCGGCCGCCGGAGAGGAACAGGCCCTCGATCCGGTCGAGCAGCCGGCCGGGATCGTCGAGGTGCACGTCGAGGGCCGGGAACAGCAGGGGAGCGGCGCCCGCCTGCTCGATCGCCGACAGGTACGAATGCGGCAGCCCGTCGGTCGGGATGTCGACCCACGCGCCGGAGCTCGCGGGCTTGCGATCGGCGACGACGCCGATGAGCGGAACGGTCATCGAGCCTCCGGAGCGGTGGGGGCCACGCTACTCCGCGCACGTCGTCGCGGGAACCGGGTCGGCGCGCCGGGACCTTCGGCACTCGGTCCCCGCGGCCGGCGAGCGTAGCGTCGCAGTCGGCCGTCGGGGGACGCGGTGAGGGGAGACCGACATGCGCGTGCTGGTCGCGTATTCGAGCAAGTACGGGGCGACCGAGGGCATCGCCGAGCGCATCGGCGCACGGTTGCGCACCGCGGGGCACCACGTCGACGTGCTCCGCTGCCGCGACGTCGACCGACCCGACGAGTACGACGCGTACGTGGTGGGCAGCGCCGCCTACATGGGCAAGTGGCGCAAGGCCGCCCGGAACTTCGTGGAGCGCAACACGGGGGTGCTCGCCTCGAAGCCGACCTGGCTGTTCAGCAGCGGTCCGCTCGGCACCGAACGCATCGACCGCGACGGCAACGACGTGCTCGTCGCCGCCGAGCCGAAGCAGTTCGAGGAGTACGAGTCGCGCATCCATCCGCGCGGCCGCATGGTGTTCTTCGGCGCGCTCGACGTCGACCGGCTGCGCGGACCCGATCGCATCGTCAGCTGGATGCCCGCGAACGACGCGCTGCCCGAGGGCGACTTCCGCGATTGGCACGCGATCGACTCGTGGGCCGATCACGTCGCCGCCGACCTGCGCTCGTCGGCCGGAACACCTCACTGAACCGGCTCCACCCGTCCGCGAGCACGCCGTTTTCCGGTGTCGCTGCCCGAACTCCGATGGATTCCGCCTACGCTCGAACGCGATGATCCGCTTCGACTCCGTCACCAAGACCTACCCCGGGCAGAACCGCCCCGCTCTCGACGGGATCACCGTCGAGATCCTGCGCGGCGAGTTCGTGTTCCTCGTCGGCGCGTCGGGCTCGGGCAAGTCCAGCTTCCTGCGCCTCATCCTCAAGGAGGAGAAGCCCACGGCGGGCAGCATCCACGTGCTCGGACAGGACCTCAGGCGGATCTCGAGCCGCAAGGTGCCGTTCTTCCGCCGCAACCTCGGCGTCGTATTCCAGGACTTCCGGCTGCTGCCGAACAAGAACGTGTTCGACAACGTGGCGTTCGCGCTCCGGGTGATCGGCAAGTCCCGCGGCTACATCCAGACGGCCGTGCCCGAGACGTTGAAGCTGGTCGGCCTCGACGGCAAGGCCAAGCGGATGCCGCACGAGCTCTCCGGCGGCGAGCAGCAGCGCGTCGCGATCGCCCGGGCGATCGTGAACAAGCCGCAGATCCTCCTCGCCGACGAGCCGACGGGCAACCTGGACCCGGTGACGAGCGCCGGCATCATGACCCTGCTCGAGCGCATCAACGCCGGCGGCACGACCGTCATCATGGCCACCCACGAGGCCGGCATCGTCGACCAGATGCAGCGCCGGGTCATCGAGCTGTCCTCGGGCGAGGTCGTCCGCGACGCCCGGAGCGCCGGGTACGCGCTGAGCCACGAGGTCATGGACCTGCCCATCCACGCCGACGGCGTTCCCGGCGCGGTGGCGGCGGCGGTCGCTGCCGAGGCGGCGACGGATGCCGCGACCGAGCCCGCGCCGCCCGCCGCCGCGGCCGTGCAGTCGGAGCCGGCGCCCGCGGCTGCCGCGCCCGAGCCGAAGCCGAAGCCCAAGCGGCGCGGTCTCGGACGCCGCCGCTCGGCCGAGCCCGTCGATGCGCCGGCCGCCGCACCCGTCTCCGCGCCCGCCGCGGCGCCGGCCGCCGCTGACGTCCCGACGCCGGAGGCCCCCGCCGAGGCGGCCGCCGCCGTGGAGGCGCCCGAGGAGCGACCGACGCCGGCGGAGCCGCCGACGGTCACCGCCGCCGCACCCAAGGTCACGCCGCAGATGATGCGCGACGCGCCGCCGCTCTACGTCGAGCCGGAGGTGACCGACGAGGTGACCGAGGAGGCCGCCGCGATCACCGCGGCCGCGACCGCACCTGTCGAGCCGCTGGGCACGGGCGATCGCGCGAAGGCGGATGCCGCGGCATCCGTCGACGACGACGCGGACGGCCCACCGGGACGCCCGGCGCCGCCCGTGAGCGGCCGGCAGTCGGCGAACCTCACGCTCGCTGAACGCCTCGGACTGCGCAGCCCCGCCGGACCGCGACCCGGCGACGACGACCAGGAAGTGGGGCCCGTCAAGTGAGGGTCGGACTCGTGCTCGGAGAGGCCGCCAACGGCCTCCGCCGCAATGCCACCATGGTGGTCTCCGTCGTGCTCGTCACGTTCGTGTCGCTCACGTTCGTCGGCATCGCGGCGCTGCTGCAGCTGCAGATCCAGCAGATGCGCGGGTACTGGTACGACCGCGCCCAGGTCGCCGTGTACCTGTGCACGGCGGTGTCGACGGCCGCGGGCTGCATCGACGGCGAGGCGACGCCCGAACAGAAGGAGGCCGTCGAGGCGCAGCTCTCGGGCGCCACGCTGTCGCCGTTCATCGACGAGTACTACTTCGAGGATCGCGACCAGGCGTACGAGAACTTCCAGGAGCAGTTCGAGGGCACGCCCGCCGCGGACTACGTCACGCCCGACGTGCTCAACGAGACGTTCTGGGTGAACCTCGTCGACCCGTCGCAGTCCGACGTGCTGGTCGAGAGCCTCGCGGGGCTCGCCGGCGTCGAGCAGGTCGTCGACCAACGCCGCTACCTCGACCAGATCTTCAACGTGCTGAACGTGGCGAGCTACACGGCCGTGGCCGTCGCCGGGGTGATGCTCATCGCGGCCGCGCTCCTCATCGCGACGACCATCCGGCTCTCCGCGTACTCGCGGCGCAAGGAGCTCGGCATCATGCGGCTCGTGGGCGCGTCCAACCGCTTCATCCAGACGCCGTTCGTGCTCGAGGGCATCTTCGCCGGGCTGATCGGGTCGCTCCTCGCGGGGGGCGCGGTCGTCGCGATCGTGTACTTCTTCGTGCAGGGCTACCTCGCCGAGACGCTCTCGTTCACGTTCGTGGGGCTGGGCGATGCGCTGCTCGTGGTGCCGCTCCTCATCGGCGTGGGCGTGCTGCTCGCGGCGATCTCGGCGGCGATCGCCATCGGGCGGTACCTCCGGGTGTGATCCCGGCCGACGGTGAGCGGATGCCGCGGGGCGGACTAGACTGAAGGGCTTGCCGGCCGACGCCGGCGGCATCCGCTGTTCGAACGCTGCCAGGAGAGGAGCGCGCCATGCCGAGGGAGCAGGGCGAGAAGGTCGTCGCGACCAACCGCAAGGCGCGCCACGACTACACCATCGAGGACACCTACGAGGCCGGCATCGTGCTGTCGGGCACCGAGGTGAAGTCGCTGCGGCAGGGGCGTGCGTCGCTCGTCGACGGGTACGCCTTCATCGACGGCGGCGAGATGTGGCTCGACGCCGTCCACATCCCCGAGTACACCGAGGGCACGTGGAACAACCACGCGCCCCGGCGCAAGCGCAAGCTGCTGCTGCACAAGCACGAGATCGTGAAGATCAGCCACAAGACGAAGGAGGGCGGCTACACGATCGTGCCGCTCCGCCTGTACTTCAGCGACGGCCGCGCGAAGGTCGAGATCGCGGTCGCGAAGGGCAAGCGCGAGTACGACAAGCGCCAGGCGCTCCGCGAGAAGCAGGACAAGCGCGAGGCGGCGCGCGCGATCGCGTCGCGACGCCACCTCGGCGAGTGACGTCGCTTCGCCGGTCCGCTCCGCGGACTCCCAGCCGCCCGTAGGACACCCACGGGTAGGCTCCGATCCGTGGAGATCTCGACGCGCATCCCGGTGCCGGGCACGTACAACTTCCGCGACGTGGGCGGCCTGCCGGCGCGCGGTGGGAGCGTGCGCCGCGGCGTGCTCTACCGCTCAGACGGGCTCCACCGTCTCGGTGACGAGGGCCGCGAGGCGCTCCGACGGCTCGACGTCGGGGTCGTCATCGACCTGCGCGACGACAACGAGGCCCGGCTCATGCCCGACGACCTCGAGGGGCTCGACGTCGAGGTGCGCCGCCTGCCCGTCTTCGAGGGCTCGGGCGCCTCGCAGGGCGAGCACGGGATCTCGCTCGAGGCGCTCTACCACCGCATCGTGACCACGCACGCGCCCATCGTCGTCGACGCCGTGCGCGAGATCGCGACCTCGGGGGACCGGGCCGTGCTCGTGCACTGCACCGCCGGCAAGGACCGCACCGGCATCGTGGTCGCGCTCACCCTGCTCGCCGCGGGCGTGGACCGCGAGGCGGTTATCGCCGACTACATCCTCACCGAGACGCACCTGGCGGGGGAGTGGCTCGAGGAGATGGTCGCCCTCATCGGCCGGTACGGGATCCCGGACACCCCCGAGCTCCGCACGCTCATGGGCGGCAGCCCGCGCGAGGCGATCGAGGTCGCCCTCGACGAGGTCGAACGCCGGCACGGCACCGCACGCGACTACCTGCTCGCCTCGGGGCTTTCGCGAGCCGAACTCGACGCGCTCGAGTCGCTGCTCATCGAGCGCGGCTGACCGCGCCTGAGTGCGTCGGCCGACCTCGGCGGTCCGGCTAATCGGCGTGGAAGCGCGCGTCGACGGATGCCTCCATGACGAGCTTCGCGGGCGCGATCTCGGCTTCGGGAGCACCGTCCAGCGCCATCGCCCGCATCATCACGGCCTGGTGCGGTCGCGGCATCGGCTGCGGCGTGGTGAGCATGCCGCTGTCGGCGAGCTCGATCGCGACGGGCGCGCCGAGTCCGAGCGCTTCCGCGTAGACGGCCGCCTTGCGCACGGCGTCGGCGACCGCGGCGCGCTGCGCCTCCTCGAGCACGCGGTCGCGCGTGGCATCCGTCAGCCGCCACTCGATGCCGCCGAGCGTGAGGTGCGGCGCGCCGGTCACCCGGCCGAGCCACCCGCCGAGCGCCGACAGGTCGCTGAACACGACCTCGACGTCGGCATTGGCCTGGTGCACGAGCGGAAGCTGCCGGCCCTCGGCGTTCCACGGGCGGTGCGACCACACGCGCAACTGGCCGGCCGACCACGTGTCGAGCACGCCCGAGGCCTCGAGCTCCCGGACGTCCTCCAGGAGGCGCTCGTGCGCCTCGGCGACGTCGCGCAGGAGCGGTTCGCGGTCCCCTCCGGACGAACCGACGGTGAGCGACACCGCCCCGAGTTCGGGTTCGATGCGCACCTCGGCGCGTCCGCTGACGGCGATGACCGTGGCCATTCGGTTCCTCCAAGGACTCCGCTCGGGAATGGCGGAGCGGCCGCGCCTGTTCTAGACTGTAAGGCCGGGTGACAGGCGCTTCAACGCCTCGCCGCCCGGGCATGGCAACTCCACAGCGTGCGATTGACGGCCCGTCGATCCGACCCAGGTCGGGCGGCGACACATGGGGATGATCGGTTTCGACATCGCCTGCGAACCCACGAGAAGCGGGCCGAGGATGCAGGGTTATCTCGTTAACGCTCTCTGCAAAACAATAACTGCCAATAAGAAGCAGTCTGACTTCGCCCTCGCTGCCTAAGCGAGCCCGATAGTCCGTCAGCCCGGGTGCGTTCCCGACCCGGTCGCTGGCGTCATCTAGGGAACTTGCTGCGCGTCGTCGCCTGAGCGACGTGCGGGACTTCACTCAGGCTGGGCCTGTCGACTTGGGTGCCTGTGGCAAAGGTCGGGGCCGAGCAGAACGCTTGCACAGGCTGCGCCCGGAGAAGGCGTGGAATCACAGCGATGGACGGGGGTTCAATTCCCCCCATCTCCACCATCGGCCGTCATCGCACGACGTGAAGCCAGCCGCACGAAGGCCGCCCCCGAGGGGGCGGCCTTCGTCGTGTCCGGCGTCAGTACTGGGCGTTCTTCAGCGTGCCCGTGACCTCGCCGGCCGGGTCGGAGACCATGCACGACACCGTGCGGTCGTCCATGCCCTCCCACGACTGCTGCGTGGGCACGTACCAGGACACGTCGAGGGTCGATTCCTCGAACGGCAGGCCGATGAACGGCTCGAAGGCGGCCAGGCACGACTCCTCGGCGGCGGCGATCACGGCGTCGTCGCCGGGGTACTCGCCGTCGGGGATCTGGAACTCGTGGAACACCTCGTCGCTGTGCGGCTCCCCGCAGGGGACGACCGGAACGGTCTCCACCTCGTCGGCCGCGATCATGTTGAGGCAGTCGCCCACGCGCAGCGCGAAGACGTCGGCGTCGGCCGACTCGACGATCTCCTGGGTGGTCTCGTCCCGCTCCGGCTGGGCCGGTCCCGACAGGAGGTCGCCGATCGCACCGCAACCGGTGAGCGACGCGGCGAGGAGGGCGGCGGCGGCGATCGCGGCAGGGCGCGCGACGCGAACGATGGAGGGCAATTCGGTTCCTGTCTCGAGAGGGTGAGGCGCCGTCCGTACGGGTGCGGCCGCGCCAGCCTAGCGGCACGCCACCGGTTCCGGGAGGGCGCCCCGGCGCCTCAGTCGCGGCCGTTGACGTGACGCCGTGCCGAGAGGCGCCCGATCAGCGAGCGGAGGCCACCCGTGCGCCCCGCGAACACCGACTCCGCCTCCTGCGGTTCGGGCTCCGGCTCGCCCGCGGCGGCGCGCGCCGCGGCGGCCTCCGCCTCGCGCTCTTCGCGCCACTGGAGATAGGCGAGGTAGGGGTCGTCGTCAGGACCCAGCGGTCGCTGGTCCTCGACCTGATGACGTCTCCGCCCCACCACCGGCTCTTCCCCCATCGAGGCCCCCCGGCCCTCATCTCAAGGGTACGCTCCGCAAGGCTCCGCGTCACCGCTCGTGACGCCGGATGGCGCGTCAACGCAGGTGCGGGAGCACCTCGGCGCCGATGAGTTCCACGTGTTCGAGGTCGCGCACGTCGACGAGCTGGAGGTAGACGCGGTCGGCGCCGAGGTCGCGCAGGCGCTGCAGCTTCTCCACGGCCCGCTCGGGCGTGCCCGCGACGTTGACCTCGGCGAACGTCGCCGGGTCGGCCCCGATCGCGTCGAGCCGACGGCGGTAGGTGGCGTCATCCGTCGCCACGACCGTCGGCAGCGCCACGCTCAGGCGCAGGCTCGCCGGATCGCGGTCGGCCGCCTCGCAGGCGGCCCGTACGCGCGCGAACGCGACCGCGATCTCGTCCTCGCCCACGAAGCCCCGGTTGTACTCGGTCGCGTACCGCGCGGCGATCGCGGGCGTGCGCGCCGGACCGCCGCCGCCGACGATGACGGGCACGCGGGCCTGCACGGGCTTCGGCAGGGCGGGAGCGGCGTCGAGCTCGTAGTGCTCGCCGGCGAACGAGAACGTCTCGCCGACCGGCGTGGACCACAGCCCGGTGACGATCGCCAGTTGCTCCTCGAGCAGGCCGAACCGGCGGTCGGGGAACGGGATGCCGTACGCGCGATGCTCCTCGGCGAACCATCCGGTGCCGAGGCCGAACTCGGCGCGACCCCCCGACATCGCGTCGACCTGCGCGACCTGGATGGCGAGCACGCTCGGGTGCCGGAACGTCGCCGACGACACGAGCGTGCCGAGCCGGACGCGGCTGGTCTCGCGGGCGAGCCCGGCGAGCGTCGTCCAGGCGTCGGTCGGGCCCGGCAGCGGCGAGCCGTCGCCCATGCGCAGGTAGTGGTCGCTCCGGAACCATCCGTCGAACCCGAGCCGCTCGGTCGCCTGCGCCTGCGCGAGCTGCTCGTCGTAGCTCATGCCCTGCTGGGGTTCGGTGAAGATGCAGAGTTCCATGACGGCCTCCGGTCGGTCGGTCGATCGCGGGCGGGTGGGGTGCCGGCCGCGTCAGTCGGCGGATGCCGCGCCGCGATCGAGCACGCCCAGCACCGCGTCGTGGAGGCGACCGTTCGTGGCGAGCACGCTGCCGTCGCCCAGCGCCGTGCCGGCCGTCGAGGTCACCCGGCCGCCGGCCGCCTCGACGATCGGCACCGCCGCGGCGATGTCCCACGGCTTCAGGTCGAACTCGGCCACGACGTCGACGAGCCCCTCCGCGAGGAGGCAGTACGACCAGAGGTCCCCGTACGCGCGATCGCGCCAGACCCGCTCGCCGAGGGCGAGCAGCGCCTCGAGCCGCCCGGCGTCGCGCCACTGGGCGATGCTCTGGAAGCTCAGGGAGGCGTCGGCGAGCTCGGACACCTCCGACACCCGGATCGCGCGGGGCTCGGCGCCGGGCGCATCGGTGGTGAATGCCCCGAGGCCCTGTGCGCCCCACCAGCGACGGCCGAGCGCGGGCATCGACGCGACGCCCACGACCGGGACGCCGTCGACCGTGAGCGCGATGAGCGCGCCCCAGACCGGGACGCCGCGGAGGAAGTTCGAGGTGCCGTCGATCGGGTCGACGATCCACTGGCGCGATCCCGAGCCCTGCGTGCCGTACTCCTCGCCGAGGACGCCGTCGCCGGGTCGTCGTTCGGCGATCAGGTCGCGAACGGCGCGCTCGACGGCGAGGTCGGCCTCGGTCACGAACGTGCGGTCGGGCTTGGTGTCGACGCGGAGGTCGACGGCCCGGAACCGGTCCATGGCCGCCGCGTCGGCGAGGTCGGCCAGCTCGAGGGCGAGCGCGAGGTCGTTGTCGAGCGCGAGCGCCTCGACATCGGGGTCGACCCCGTCGCGGGCGGGGTCGTGGGGTTCCGGCTGGGTCGTGGCATCCGTCACCCGGCCAGCCTAATCGCGGCGCGAGACGCCGACGGATGCCGCGGCGGAACGCCGATTCGTGCGCGGCCGCTCGTCGGGTTCGACGCGCGACGCGCCCGAGCGGCCTCGATTCGCGTTGGGGCGGCCCACCTGATACCGTTGTTCCTCGGTTCGGGGTTGATGCAGATCCCGCCGGAACGCACCTCTAGCTCAATCGGCAGAGCAACTGACTCTTAATCAGTGGGTTCAGGGTTCAAGTCCCTGGGGGTGCACGGATCAGCCCCGGAATGCTCTCGCCAGCATCCGGGGCTTTTTCGCGTCCGGGGACGCCGCTCGCGGCTCGACGGCGTCAGCGCCCGGCTGCCCGGAGTCAGCGCGCGGACGCGAGCGGCCGGTGGAACACGAGCAGGTCGCACTCGGTCGCGAGCAACGGCGCGAGCTCTGGGTGCAGCTCGGCGAGGTCGCCGGTCCGCACCACCCGGTATCCGAGGCGCTCGTACCAGGCGCGGAGGAACTCCTTCGACGGGTGGGCCCACGAGACGGGCACGAGGAGCTCGAGCTGCATCGTCCGGGCGCCCCGCCCTGCGGCGAGTCGTTCGGAGAACGCGACGAGGTCGCGGCCGATCCCCAGCCCGCGTCGGTCGGGGTCGGCGGCGAGCATGCCGAACTCCGCGAGGTCGTCGTCGAGCGCGTGCACGCGCACCGCCCCGACGACGCGATCGTGTTCCCGGGCCGTGGCGATCTGCCCGGCCGCGACGAGCTGGGCGACCTGGTGGGGTGTCGTGCGCTCCGCACCGGGCAGCCAGAGGCCCGCCTCGGCCTCGTCGTAGACGCGGTTGACGAGGTCCGCGATCGACTCGACCAGCTCGGCGTCGGCGGCGGATGCGGCCGGTTCGATGCCGATGCTGGTGGCGTGCGGCTGAGGGTCGGTCATGGCGTGCCTCCGGTCGGGTTCGCGGCGTCCGTCGCCAGGAGGGCCAGGAGGTCGACGCCGGCGAGCACCAGCCCCTCGTGCGCGAACCCCGCGAAGCAGTACAGCGCGAGCAGCGTACCGAAGAGCGCCTCGCGGTACGAACCCGTGTCGCCGAGCACCGGCAGGGCGACGAAGCCATTGGGCAGCCAGATGCGGTTGATCACGGGCACGGGCCGGAGCTGCTCCGGCGGCCGCAGCACCCACGGCCAGAGCAGGCCCGGCAACCCGCCCGTCGTGAGGAAGTCCCCGGCGAGGTGCGCGACGAAGCCGACCGTGACGGCGAGCGGGAACCATCCGACCTGGTCGGGCGCGAAGACGACGATGAACGCACCGAGCAGCACGCCGAGCAGCCACGCGACCGGCCACGACGGCGCGTACCGCCGGGCCTTGAGGCCGAACGCGGTGAGGGCCGCGGTGCCGATGCCGGCGCCGACGGCGATCGTGCCGAAGGCCTCGGTGGGGACGGTGAGCAGCGTCAGGGCCCACGCGGCCGCTGCGACGACGCCGATCGCGATCGCGGAGTGCGCGCCCTGGCGGTGGCCGCCCGCGAACACCCCGACCGTCCCGGTCGCGAGGCGCCCGAGCACCGGCACGGATCGTGCGATCGTCGCGCTGTGGTGGTCGGCGTCGGGCAGCAGCGCGGCCCCCGCGCACACGGCCGTGCCCGCGAGCACGCCGACGGGATCGAGCGGGTACGCCCCGAAGGTGATGACGGGCATCGTGCTGGTGATCGCGATCCACGCGGCGGCGCCGCTCGTGGCATGGGTGACACCCATCATGTCGGTGCGGGTCTCCTCGGGTCGGCAGGGCGAGGACCAGTCTGGCGCAGACCGGCGACACCGGCGGACCGGTGCGTCGAGGGTCGACCGGCCCGGCTGCGGCATCCGCTCAGTCGTCGACGCCGCGCGCCATGAGCGCCTCGCCGAGGTGATCTGCGGTGCGCAGCGCGCGCACGATCACGGGGACCGCGAACGCCGTCGGCGAGCCCTCGGCGCCGCGCGCCTTGCGCGCGTCGAGCACCTCGCGCACGAGGTCGGCGAGGAGGGGCACGCAACGGATCGCGAGGGCGAGCGCGAGGCCGACGCGGTCGGCGTCGATCCAGCGGCGGAACGGTCGCAGCAGCACCTGCATGGCGTCGAGCGTCGCCGTGACCGG
Organism: Agromyces indicus; assembly: GCF_031432295.1. Lineage (NCBI taxonomy): Bacteria > Bacillati > Actinomycetota > Actinomycetes > Micrococcales > Microbacteriaceae > Agromyces > Agromyces indicus. The sequence continues at coordinate 284,844 of NZ_JAVKGS010000002.1, forward strand.
CGTCGTGAGTGTGTAGACGGCCGCCAGCGCGACGGCGAGCACGAGCCGCACGCCCATGGTCGCGGCCGCCTCCCAGCCGGCGAAGATCCACTGCACGGGCACCGCGAACGCGAGGATCCACAGGATCGGCGACACCTGCCGCCACGCCACGCGGAAGGGCACGCGCGCGAGCGCGAACAACGCGACGACCACGACGGATGCCGCCCCGAGGGCCGGAAGCGACGGCAGCAGCGCCACCGTGGTCACGATGACGGCCAGCAGCCCGAGCTTCACGAGCGCGGGCGCGCGGTGCACCACCGAGGTGCCCGGGTGGAAGACGCCGATCATGCGCCGCTCACCCGATCAGGGCCCGGTACGCGTCGAGCGCCGGACGCGGCTCGTCGTCGGCGATCACGCGGCCGCCCTCCATGACGATGACCCGGTCGAACGACTCGAGCAGTTCGAGCTGGTGGCTGACGACCACGAGCTGCTCGTCGAGCGTCTCGAAGTGCTCGGCGATGCGGCGCGCGTTCCGGGCGTCGAGCAGTGTCGTGGGCTCGTCGGCGACGACGATCGACGGCTCGCCGACGAGGACGGCCGCGAGCGCGAGCAGCTGCTTCTGTCCGCCGGAGAGCCGGTGCGCGGGCCGGTCGGCGAGGTCGGTGAGCCCGAACCGGTCGAGGGTCCGCTCGACGCGGGCCGCGGCATCCGCCGGACTCAGCCGGTGGCGGCGCAGCGTGAATGCGACGTCCTCGCGCACGGTGGGCATCACGATCTGCGTGTCGGCGTTGGTGAAGACGAAGCCGACCCGGCGACGCACCTCCCGGCCGTGCTTGCCGACGTCGAGGCCGTCGACCTCGACGCGGCCCTCGGTGGGTGTCACGAGGCCGTTGATCATGCGCGCGAGCGTCGACTTGCCCGAGCCGTTCGCGCCGACGATGCCGACCCGCCGTTCGGTCAGCTCGAGGGTGACGTGGTCGACGACGCGTTCGTCGCCGAAGTCGTGGCTAACTCCATCGAAGCGGATGCCGCTCATGCCGCCCGCTCCACGACCATGGCGATGCCCTGTCCGCCGCCGATCGAGCACGCGGCGAGCCCGGCGCGGCCGTCGGCGTCGTCGGCGAGCATGCGCGCGGCGAGTCGCACGAGGAGGATGGCGCCGGACGCGCCCCAGGGGTGACCGAGCGCGATCGCGCCGCCGTCGGCGGAGATCGTCGCCTCGTCGAGGCCGAGGTCGTCGCTCACCGCGAGCAGTTGCGCGGCGAACGCCTCCGTGATCTCGACGAAGCCGAGGTCGGCGACGGTGAGTCCGGCGCGGTCCAGCGCGGCGCGGGCCGCCGGGGCGGCGCCGATGCCGGGTAGCGCGGGGTCGCCCGCCGCGACCGCCGCCGCGCGCACGCGCAGCGCCGGGAGGCCGAGCTCGCGCGCCACCTCGGGGGTCGTGACCGCCATCGCGGCGGCGCCGTCCGAGAACCCGCACGAGTTGCCCGCCGTGACGGTGCCGTCCGGCGCGAACACGGGCGCGAATCGCGCGAGGCGGGTGGCGTCCATCGCGGCGCGGGGCCGGTCGTCGCGGGCGACGCCGTCGACCGCCACGAGTTCGGCGTCGAAGACGCCCGCCGCCTGTGCAGTCGCGGCGCGCGCGTGGGAACGTGCCGCCCAGGCGTCCTGCCGGGCGCGCGTGATGCCGCGCTCGCCAGCCAGGTGCTCGGCGGCCGGCCCCATCTCCGGGTCGGCGAACCCGGCGGGTGCGAACGGGGCGCGCTCATAGCGCTGGCCCGAATCGGGCCAGTGGCGGTGCGGCGCGGTGGAGGCGGACTCGGCGCCGCCGGCCAGCACCAGCTTCGCGTCGCCCGCGCGCACGCGGGCGGCGGCCTGCAGCACCGCGTCGAGACCGGAGCCGCACTGGCGGTCGACGGTGACGCCCGGCACCGTCGTGCCGAGGCCCGCGCGCAGCGCCGCCACGCGCGCGAGGTCGCCGCCGGGACCCATGCAGTTGCCCAGCACGACGTCGTCGACCGGCAGCCCTGCGGGCGCGACCGCGGCGGCGGTCGCGGCGAGCACGGGCGCGGCGAGCGCGTCGACCGTGTGCGCGGCGAACCCGCGTCCGGCCGTGCCGATGGCGGTGCGTCGGGCGGCGACGATGACGGGGGAGCGGTCGGTGCTCATGCGGCGGTTCCGTCCGGTGCGTGGGCGGCGGGGAAGCCGGGGCCGGGTTCGCCGGAGAGCACCGCGTCGCGCAGCGCTGCACGGGCGACCTTGCCCGATGCCGTGCGCGGGAGCGGCCGGGCGTACCAACGGCGGGGCAGCTCGACGGCCGAGAGCACGCCGCGCGCGGCGGCGGCGACCTGCTCGAGCGTCGCGCCGGCGTCGAGCTCGACGACGGCGACGATGCGCTGTCCGAGCAGGTCGTGCGGCTCGCCCAGCACCGCAGCGGCCGCGACGCCGGGCAGCGCGGCCAGCCGCGCCTCCACCTGCTCGGCGGGCACGGTCGCGCCGGCGGTGGTGATGGCGGCGTCGCCGCGGCCGAGCACCCGGATGCCGCCGCCCGCCATCCGCTCGCCGAGGTCGCCGACGGTGGCGAACCCGCGCTCGTCCCGCTCCAGGTCGGTCGCACCGGTCTCATCGACGGTGCCGAGGGCGAGGAAGGGCGATCGCGCGCAGATCCGGTCGCCGCCCGGGGCGGGCCGGAGTTCGACCTCGACGCCGGGGAAGGCCTCGAGCGCGCCGACGGCACCCTCGCCCGCGAGCACGAACGAGAGCTCGGCCGCGCCGTAGTACTCGACCAGGCGGATGCCGCGGTCCGCCGCGCGTCCACGGAGCGCGGCTCCCGTCGCGGCGCCCGCGACGATCGCGGTGCGCGGCGCGTCGGGCTCCTCGACGATGCGGGTCAGCCGGGTGGGCGTGGCGTGCACGACGGCCGCACCCTGCACGCGGTCGGTGGCGGTGGCGCCGAGCGACAGCGCGTGGAGCACCGCGTAGAGGTGCATCGAGACGTGCAGGGGACCGGACACGGCCACGCGGTCGCGGGCCTCGAGCCCGGCGAGTTCGGCGAGCGGCGCCGCCGAGTCGAGCCACGACGCGCTCGTCCGGGCGACCATGCGCGGCGCGGCGCCGGGCGGCGCGGTCGATCCCGAGGTGGTCAGACCGAGCTCGGTCCCCTCCGGAAGCAGGGGCGAGAGCCGGTCGGCCGCCGCCCGGTCGGCACCGACGAGGACCGGCCGACCGCGTCGCAGGCCGGCGAGCACCGTGACGACGAGGTCGACCGGATCGGTGCCGACGCGGCATCCGACCGCCCCGGCACCCGGCGGGAGCGCGGCCGCGTCGACCGCGCGCGAGAGCTCGCCGTAGCGCACGACGTCGCCGCCGAACGCGAGGGCGACGTCGTCGGCGCGGCCGCGCAGCCAGTCGCTCATGCCGTCGGGGTCACCGCCTGGCGGCGCCACGGCCAGGGTCGCGGCTCGATGAGCCCGGGCCACGCACGGTGCACGCCCTTGGCGACCAGCACGGTCACGACGACCTTCAGGATGTCGCCCGGCAGGAACAGCGCGGACCCGGCGATGGCGACACCCAGGGGCGTGCCGGTGATCGCCGCGAAGACGGGAACGCCGACGAGGTAGATGGCGACGATGCCGCCCAGGGCGGTCGCACCGAGCGCGGGCAGCACCCGGTAGCGGGGGAGCAGCCGTGCCGTGAACCAGCCGACGACGAAGGCGCCGAGCACCCAGCCGATGAGGTAGCCGACCGAGGGGCCGACGAACACCGACAGGCCCCCGCGTCCGCCGGACAGCAGCGGCAGGCCCGCCGCAACGAGCGCGAGCAGCAGGAGCACCGCGAGCGAGCCCTTGCGCGCCCCGAGGATCGCGCCCGCGAGCATGACCCCGAGCGTCTGGAACGTGATCGGCACCGCAGTGCCGCCGAGGTAGAGCGCGCCCGGCAGGCCGAGCGCCGCGATGAGCGCGGCGAACACGGCGATCTGCGCGAGGTCGCGTGCCGGGATGCGGGCGCGGCCGCGCTCGGGCGCGGGCGCGGGTGCGGCGGGGGTCTGGGTGTCGGTCATCATGCTCCCGTGATTCGGCGTGGCGGGCGCATGGCCCTGTTCTCACGCTAGGAACGGCCGGGGAGCGGTCGCTCGAGGTGGCCGTACAAGAAACGGCGCGCGATTTTGGAGCGGCGTCGGTCGAGCACGACGCCTCGGCGGGCGCAGTGGACCGCCCTCAGGCACTCGCTGCGGGTCAGGCCGCCTTGGCCGGGTCGGTCGCGGCGACCGGGGCGGGCACGGATGCGGCGAGGAGGGCGTCGTCGCCCGCGGCATCCGTCGACGGCAGTTCGTCGTCGAGGGTGTCGGCGCCGGTGTCGATCGGGTCGGCCCACATGACGAGCGGGGCGGGCGACCAGCTGAGGGCGAGGGATGCCTCGTCGGCCGGCACCACGACGGCGACCTGCTCGCGCTCCTCGAGGATGGCGCGCGTGACCTCGGCGGCGATCTGGTGGGTGAGCATCGACTGGAAGATGCGGTCGGTGTCGTCGTCGCCGCGGCGGACGAGCGACCAGTCGCCTTCGGGGCCGATGAACCGGGAGAGTCGCGCGTTGACGAGCTCGAAGATGTGCTCCCCGCGCAGGTCCGCAGCGGTCGCGGCGGGCGACGGGGCGGCGGGTGCGGTGTGGGCGGCGGCTTGTGCGGCGAGCCGCGCGCGGCGCCAGCGGCGGAACATCGGCGTCCTCTCGTGGGGGTCGGTCGGCGGATCTCGGGCGGCGGACTCGGTCCCGTCCAGTGTCCGTCGGCGGCGCGGCATCCTCGCCGGGACACGCCGCACAGCGCCCGAGCCGCCCCTGAACGGGGGTGATGACTCGGGCGAGGATGGTGCGGCCGGGCCGTCGCCGGCGCGGCCGGGGCGGCTACTCGGCCAGTTCGCGGCGCTTCTGCTCGTCGGCCACGGTGCCGATCGCGATTGCGAGCGTCGCGGCCCACGACACCCACATCAGCAGGAGCCTCCAGTCGCGCGGTCCTGCCGCCGTCGCCTTGATGACGCCGACGGCGCCGAAGAGCGAGGTGAGGACGGCTCCGCTGAAGAGGTACTTGCGCATACCCCGAAACTACCGTCCGGGTCCGACGCATGCGACCGGTTGACACCCGCTCGCTGAGAGATCCCCGCGAATCTGACCGATCGTGCAGGATCTGACCGATCGGTCAAGGTAGCGTCATCCGCATGCCCACCGATGCCAAGGCGCCGGCGCGCGCCCGCGCCGCCGACGAACTCAAGCAGGCCGCACTCGAGCAGTTCGCGAGCGTCGGCTTCGCGGCCACCTCGCTGCAGCACATCGCCGACCACGCCGGCTACTCGAAGTCGAGCGTGCTCTACCACTACGCGTCGAAGGAGGCGCTGCTCGAGTCCGCGATCGAGCCGGCCGTCAGCCAGTTCGAAGAGGTCCTCGAGGACTACCTCGCGGGCCGCGACCCGGCGCGCCGCCGCCGGCTCGTCGACCGGGTGATCGACCTCATGCTCGTGCACCGCGAGGCCGTGCACGTGTTCCTGATCCAGGGGCCGAGCCTCGCCGAGCTGCCGATCATCGCCCGCGCCGACGCGGCCGTGCGCCGCCTCGCCGCGGCGATCTGCGATGAGCGCGAGAGCGTCGAGGACCAGGTGCGCTTCGGCGTCGCGCTCGGCGGTGCCGCCTTCCTGCTCACCGCCGGCCGCACGTTCGCCGACGACCGCGCGCAGCCGTCCGACGACGAACTCCGGGCCGCGCTGCACACGGTGCTGCCCGAGCTGCTCGCCCCGCCCGCCGGCACCCGCACCGCCGACGCCGAGTAAGGACCGCACGTGGCTCTCCTCCTCCACCGCATCGGGCGCGCCGCCTTCCGCCGCGCCTGGCTCGTCGTCGTCGCCTGGATCGTCGCGCTCACCGCGCTCGTCGGCGGCGGCATCGCCCTCGGCGGCCAGCTCCAGGAGTCGTACGCGATCCCCGGCACCGAATCGCAGGACGCCATCGACCAGCTCGCCGCTGTGTTCCCCCAGACCGCCGGCGCGTCGGCCAAAGCCGTCGTCGAGGCGCCCGACGGCGAGTCCGTCGAGGACCCGGACTCCCGCGCCGCGATCGCCGACATGGAGCGCGAGCTCGAGCGCGTCGACGGCGTGGCGAGCGTGCTCGGCCCGTTCGACGAGTACGCCGGCGACCAGGTCTCAGACGATGCGCGCACGGCCTACATCCAGGTGCAGTTCGACGGGCCGGTGACGGATGTCGCGCAGGAGTCGATCGACGCCGTCGTCGCCACGGGCGACGCAGGCCGCGACGCCGGACTCCGGGTCGCGTTCGGCGGCGAGGTGTTCCAGGAGACCACGTTCGGCCTGACGATCACCGAGGTCTTCGGCGTGCTCTTCGCGGGGGTGGTGCTGCTCATCACCTTCGGGTCGCTCCTCGCTGCCGGCATGCCCCTCCTCACGGCGATCGTGGGCGTCGGCGCGACGTTCGGCGGCATCGCCGTGGTCTCCGCGTTCGCGACCGTGTCGAGCACGGCGCCCATGCTCGCGGTCATGATCGGCCTCGCCGTCGGCATCGACTACGCCCTCTTCATCCTGTCGCGGCACCGCACCCAGCTCGCACGCGGCATGGACCCCGAGGAGAGCGCGGCGGAGGCCGTCGCGACCGCGGGCGGCGCCGTCGTGTTCGCCGGCCTCACGGTGATCATCGCCCTGCTCGGCCTGCTCGTCGTCGGCATCCCGTTCCTCAGCGTCATGGGCGTCGCCGCGGCGTTCGCCGTCCTCGTCGCCGTGATCGGCGCGACCACGCTCCTGCCGGCGCTGCTCGGCCTCGCGAAGGGGCGGCTGGCGCCGAAGCCCGGCAGCCGGGCGCACCGCCGCGCCGTCGCGGCCGACGAGGGCGGCCGGCCGACCCTCGGGCGCCGCTGGGTCGACACGGTGCTGAAGGCGCCGGTCGTGTTCCTGCTGCTCGTGGTGGGGCTCCTCGGCACGGCGGCGATCCCCGCGGCGAGCCTCGACCTGAACCTTCCGGGTGGCGAGGGCGAAGCCGGATCCAGCCAGCGCGAGGCCTACGAGATGATCGAGGCGGGCTTCGGCCCCGGCGCGAACGGTCCGCTCATCGTGACGGTCGACATCACGCAGACCACCGACATCTTCGAGGACCTCGACGCGATCGGCGAGCGCCTCGCCCGAGTCGACGGCGTCGACTACGTCGGCGAGGGCCTCCCGAACGAGACCGTCGACACCGCGATCATCCAGGTGATCCCCGAGAGCGGTCCGACCGACCCGGAGACGAAGCAGGTGGTGCAGGACATCCGTGCGCTCGAGCCGGAGATCGCCGAGGAGTTCGGCACGCCCATCGCGGTGACCGGCTACACCGCCGTCTCGATCGACATCTCGCAGCGCCTCACCGATGCGCTCATCCCGTTCGCGCTCATCGTCGTGGGGCTGTCGATCGTCCTGCTGCTCATCGTGTTCCGCTCGCTGTTCGTGCCCGTCAAGGCGGCGCTCGGCTTCCTCCTCTCGGCGTTCGGCGCGATCGGGGTCACGGTCGCCGTGTTCCAGTGGGGGTGGTTCGCCGACCTCATGCACGTCGAACCGGGGCCGATCCTGAGCTTCCTGCCCATCCTGCTCATGGCGGTGCTGTTCGGGCTCGCCATGGACTACGAGGTGTTCCTCGTCTCCGGCATGCGCGAGGAGTTCGTGAAGACCCGCGAACCGCGCTCGTCGATCGTGCACGGCTTCCAGCACGCCGCGCGGGTCGTCACGGCGGCGGCGCTCATCATGTTCTTCGTCTTCTTCGCGTTCGTCCCCGAGGGCACCGGCGTCATCAAGGGCATCGCCTTCGCGCTGGCCATCGGCGTCGCCTTCGACGCGTTCCTTGTGCGGATGACGCTGGTGCCCGCCGCCATGGCCCTCGCCGGTCGTCACGCGTGGTGGCTGCCGAGGTGGCTCGCCCGCGTCCTGCCCGACGTCGACATCGAGGGCGAGGGGCTGCGCGCCCACCTCGCCGAGTCCGAGTGGGCCGCAGCACGCAACGCGGACGTGCTCGCCGAGGGGCTGCTCGTCGGCGACCCGGCGGCCCCGGTCGGGCCGATCACGCTCGACGTGCCGCGCGGCGGCGCGCTCGTCGTCCGGGGCGGCCCCGCCGAACGGCGCCTCGTCTCGGCGACGATCGCCGGCAGGGTCCTGCCCGCGGGCGGGCGCCTCGCGGTGCTCGGGCTGCCGCTGCCCACCGACGCGAACGCCGTCATGCGCCGGGTCGCGGTCGCCGACACCGCCACGGACGCCGCATCCGCGCCGACCGCGGGCGACCTCGTCGCCGCACGGGTCGACGCGACCCGGCCGTGGTATCGGCTCGGTTCCACGCGCGACGCCGTCGAGGACGCCCTCGACGCCGCCGCGGTCGCCCGATCGGTCGCCGAGACGAGCGGCGGCCGCCTCGCCGCGGCGCTGACGGACTCGTTCCCGTGGCGGACCACCGCCGTCGATCCCGTCACGCCGCTGGGCGAGCTCGACCGGCTCGACCGGATCCTCGTGACCGCGGCCGCCGCGCTCGCCGAGGAACCGCGGGCGCTCGTCCTCGATCTCGACGCGGCGTCCGCGTCCGAGGCCGGCACCTGGCGAGCCCTCGCGCACCTGGTACCGGACGACGTCGCGCTCATCGCGACCGTGCCCGCCGACGCCGACCCCGTCCCCGCTCGCGAGGCGTTCGACGCCCGCGGCATCCGCGAACTCGACCTCGCGACCCGAGCCGAGGAGGCGCACCGATGACCCGAACCGACCCCACCAGCCGCGGCGCCGGCCCGGGCGGCCGACGCGGCCGCAGCGCCGCCCTGCTCGCCGCGGTGATCGCCGTGCCGCTCGCCGTCGCCGGCCTCGTCGCCGCGGCGGTCGGCGGAGCCGACGACCGGCTCGACGCCATCCCGGCCATCGTCGTGAACAACGACGAGATGGTCACCATGACCCTGCCCGACGGCGAGGAGCAGCCCGTGCTCGCGGGTCGGCAGCTCGTCACCGAGCTCACCGGCGACGGATCGACCGGGTTCGACTGGACCATCTCGAACGACGAACAGGCGGCCGAGGCGCTCGCCGCGGGCGACGCGTACGCGGTGCTCACCATCCCCGCGGACTTCTCGGCGTCGGTCACGTCGCTCTCCGGCCAGGCGCCCACGACGGCGGCGCTCGACATCCGCACCGACGACGCGCACGGCTACCTCGCCGGCACCGTCGCCACGACGGTCGGCGACGCGATCGCCGACGCCTTCGGGCAGGAGCTCACCACGCAGTACCTCGAGGGCCTGTACGGCAACCTCATCCAGGTCGGCGGGGCCTTCGGCGAGGCAGCGGATGGCGCGGGGCAGCTCGCCGACGGCGCCGACTCGCTCGCGGGCGGCCTCGACCAGCTCGCGGCCGGGGTCGGTTCCTCCGCCGACGGCGCGCAGCAGCTCGCGGGCGGTCTCGACCAGCTCGCGGGCGGCGTGGGCAGCGCGGCATCGGGTGCGGCCCAGGGCGCGGCCGGCGCGGCGGCGTACGCCGACGGCGTCGACCAGTACACGGGCGGCGTGGATTCGCTCTCCGGCGGCCTCGGGGCGCTGCGCGACCAGACGGGACGGCTCGGTGAACTCGGCACCGGGATCGGCGACTACGTCGCGGGAGTCCAGGGGCTCTCCGCCGGGTACGACCAACTGGAGGTCGGCCTCCTCCAGCTCATCGACGGGAACATCGCCGCGACGGCCGCCGCGGCCGGCGTGCCGGCGACCTGCGCGCCCGAGCCCGCGGCGCCCCTCGTCGAACTCTGCCGGCTGCGGGCCGGCGTCGTCGACACGGGTGACGGCGCGTCGGCCCTCGCCGTCGGGGGAACGCCGATCGCCGAGGGCGCCGCCGGACTCGGGCAGCTCCAGTCGGGCATCGCCGGACTCGCGGACGGCGCGTCGCAGCTCTCGAGCGGCTCCCCGCAGCTGCGCGACGGTGCGGACCGTCTCACCGCGGGCTTCGAGGGACTCTCCGGCGGCCTCGGCGAACTGCAGTCGGGCGCCTCGGGCGCCGCGTCGGGCACGTCGGAGCTCGCGGGCGGACTCGCGCAGCTCCGCGACGGAGCCTCGGCGTCGGCCGACGGCGCGACCAGACTCGCCGACGGCACGGGCGAGCTGGCCGACGGACTCGCGGAGGGCGCCGAGGGCTCCTCATCCCTCACCGACCTCGATCCCGAGGACACCGCCTCGGTGGTCGCCGAGCCGGTGACCGTGGCGGCGCAGCGCGACAACGCCATCGACTCGCTCGGCCAGGTCATCGCGATGCTGCTCGCACCCATCGGCCTGTGGCTCGGTGCGATGGCGCTCTTCCTCGTGTTCCGTCCGTTCGGGCGGGAGGCGCTCGCCAGCACGGCGCCGACGGGACGACTCGTGGCTCGCACGCTCTTCCGCGGCTCGCTCGTCGGCCTCGCGCAGGCGGCGGCCGTCGTGCTGCTCATGCACACGGCGCTCGGCGTCGACTGGGCGCTGCTGCCGCAGACGCTCGCATTCTCCGCCCTGCTCGCGGTCGCGTTCACGGCGATCCACGCATTCCTCAACGCGTGGCTCGGGCGCGCCGGCACCATCGTGTCGCTCGTGCTCGTCGTGCTCCAGCTCGCGGCATCCGGTGGGCTCTACCCGCTCGAGATCGTGAGCGGGCCGTTCCAGGCGGTGAGCCCGTTCCTGCCGCTGACCTGGGCGGTGCAGGGCATGCAGCTGATCGTGAGCGGCGCCGGCGGCGGGGCCGTGGCCGGAGCCGCCGCGGTGGTCGCGCTGTTCGGGCTGCTCGGCGTCGCCGGCACCGCGGCCGTGGTGGCGCGGCGCCGCGGCATCCGCTCGGTGCGTTCGGCGCTGCCCGCACCCGCCTGACGGCGACATGGAGATCGCGACCCGGTGGCCCCCGCGGCTGCCGGGTCGCGTGGCGTCAGTGGCGGTGGGGGAGGATCGCGTCGATCGCCCGACGCAGCGGCGACTCGGACTGCGGCCGCTCGGGCTCGGCGGCCGGTGCGACGGCCGTGTGCTCGCGGGCGAACGCGAGCGTCTCGCGGAGGAGGTCGAGCCGCTCCGCCTCGGACTTCGCCTTGCGGGTGTTGATCTCGGCGACCACCGAGCCGTTCCACCCGCGGTCGGCCAGCCACCGCAGCGTCTCGGCGACGGGCTGGGTGCCGCGGCCGGGCAGCAGGTGCTCGTCGAAGATCTGGCCCTCGCCGATCGCGCCCGTGCCGTCGCACAGGTGGACGTGGCGGAGCCGGTCGCCCAGGTCCTTCGCGTACTCGAGGCTGTCGACGCCGGAGAGCGAGGCGTGCGAGAAGTCGAGGGTCACCGCGTCGCAGTCCATATCGCGCGGGTCCCAGCCGGGCGCGTACGCCTTCATGTTCCGGCCGGCGGCGCGCCACGGGAACATGTTCTCGACCGCGATCTCGACGCCGTGCGCGCCCGAGAACTCCCGCACCGCGGGCAGGAACTCGCGCGCGTAGGTGGCCTGCCACCGGAACGGCGGGTGCACGACGACGGCCTCGGCCCCGACGGCCGCGGCCAGTTCGGCCGTGCGGTCGAGCTTGACGCGCGGATCTCGGCCCCAGACGAAGTGGGTGAGCAGCAGCACGGGCGCGTGGATGGAGAGGATGGGCAGGTCCCACCGCTCCGACATCTCGTTGAGGCCCTCGGCGACCTGGGTGGTGAGCTCCTGGGTCACCATGATCTCGATGCCGTCGAACCCGGCCTCCTTCGCGTATCGGAAGGCGTGCTCGGGCTCGAGTGGGTACACACAAGTGGTGCTCATACCGATTCGGATCATGAGGATCGCAGTCTAGCCCGGGCGGCTGGACGCAGGGTGAGGACGTGCCGCCCTGTTAGCCTGAACGCCGAGCAGTCCGAGGAGGACCCGACGCCGTGAAGCCCGATTCCCAGCCCGACGACCTGTTCCCCGATGGCGCGTACGACATGGTCGTCGTGTCCAACCGCCTGCCCGTCGACTACGTGGGCGGCGAGGGAGCCGACACGCAGTGGAAGGGCTCGCCCGGCGGTCTCGTGACGGCGCTCGAGCCCGTCATGCGCGAGAACGACGGCGCGTGGGTGGGCTGGGCCGGCGTCGCCGATCGCGAGTTCGACCCGTTCGAGCACGACGGCATCTCGATCATCCCCGTGCCGCTCTCGGCCGACGAGGTCGAGGAGTACTACGAGGGCTTCTCGAACGACACCCTGTGGCCGCTGTACCACGACGTGATCGCGCCGCCCCGCTTCCACCGCGAGTGGTGGGACGCCTACGTGCGCGTCAACCGCCGCTTCGCCGAGGCCGCCGCCCGCGCGGCCGCCGAGGGCGCGGTCGTGTGGGTGCAGGACTACCAGCTCCAGCTCGTCCCGCGCATGCTCCGCGAGAGCCGGCCCGACCTCGTGATCGGCTTCTTCAACCACATCCCCTTCCCCGCGTACGGGATCTACTCGCAGCTGCCGTGGCGTCGCCAGGTCGTCGACGGCCTGCTCGGCGCCGACGTCATCGGCTTCCAGCGAGCAGCGGATGCCGGCAACTTCACGCGCGCCGTCCGGCGACTCTACGGCTACCGCACGCGCGGCTCGGTGCTCGAGGTGCCCGGCCTCGACGGCGAGACCCGGCACGTGGTCGCCCGGCACTTCCCCATCTCGATCGACGCGGCCGCATTCGAGCGGATGGCGCGCCGCCCCGAGGTGCAGGAGCGCGCCCGGGAGATCCGCAAGAGCCTCGGCGACCCCGATGTCGTGATGCTCGGGGTCGACCGACTCGACTACACGAAGGGCATCCGCCACCGCATCAAGGCGTTCGGCGAGCTCCTGCGCGACGGGCGGCTCACCGTCGAGGAGGCCACGCTCGTGCAGGTCGCGAGCCCGTCCCGCGAACGCGTCGACACCTACCGGCAGCTGCGCGACGAGATCGAGCTGCTCGTCGGGCGGCTGAACGGCGACCACTCCACGCTCGGGCATCCGGCCATCTCGTACCTGCACCACGGCTACCCGCGCGAGGAGATGGCGGCGCTCTACCTCGCCGCCGACGTCATGCTCGTCACCGCGCTGCGCGACGGCATGAACCTCGTCGCGAAGGAGTACGTCGCCTGCCGGTTCGACGACGACGGCGTGCTGCTGCTCAGCGAGTTCACCGGTGCGTCCGACGAGCTGCGCCAGGCGATCCTCGTGAACCCCCACGACATCGAGGGCCTGAAGGACGCCATGGTCGAGGCGACCCAGATGCCCAAGCGCGAACGGGCGCGGCGCATGCGCGCGCTGCGCAAGCGCGTGAAGGACAACGACGTGGCCAACTGGTCGGCGACGTTCCTCGAGACGCTCACCGGCGTGGGCAAGATCCAGCCGGGCGTGCCGGACGCCCTGCGCAGCGCCGTCGCGCGTATCGCCGAGGTCGAGCGGCTGCTCGTCGCGCTCGACTTCGACGGCACCCTCGCGCCGCTGGTCGACCGTCCCGAGGACGCGCGGGCCACCGAACGGGCGCGCGCCGCCATCGAGCGGATGTCGCAGCACGAGGACACGCGCGTGGCCCTCGTCTCCGGCCGAGCGCTCGACAGCCTGAAGGACGTCGCCTCGCCGCCGGTCGCCGCGCTGCTCAGCGGCTCGCACGGCGTCGAGCTGCAGCTCGACGCGAGCGGCGTCACGATCGACCTGCGCGAGAACGAGCTCACGCGGCTCGAGCAGCTCATCGACATCGTCGAGAACGCGGCATCCGCCGCCGACGGCGCCTGGGTCGAGCGCAAGCCGGCCGGGATCGCCCTGCACACCCGCAAGCTCGGCGCGACCGCGGGAGCGGCGCTCCAGCGAGAGGCCCGCGAGCGCGTCGAGCAGGTGCTGCCCGGGCTGGCGACTCGGACCGGCAAGAACGTGCTGGAGTTCGCGGTCCGAGCGAGCGACAAGGGCGAGGCCGTCACGCGGCTGCGCCAGCACGCCGGCGCCGACGCCGTCCTCTACGTGGGCGACGACGTGACCGACGAGGACGCGTTCGCGACGCTCGAGATCGACGACGTGGGCGTGAAGGTCGGCCAGGGGAAGTCGCTCGCGGCCTACCGGCTGCGCGGTCCCGACGACGTCGCCGAACTGCTCGAGGTGCTCGCCGACGCCCGCGACGCCGCGCGGTGAAACCGGTCTCGGGCGGCATCTAGACTCGACGCATGTCCGAGATCGATCCCAAGCCCCGCAGTCGCGTCGTCACGGATGGCATCGAAGCCACCACGAGCCGAGGCATGCTCCGTGCCGTCGGCATGGGCGACGCCGACTGGGAGAAGCCCCAGGTCGGCATCGCGAGCTCGTGGAACGAGATCACCCCTTGCAACCTCTCGCTCGCCCGCCTCGCGCAGGCCGCGAAGGAGGGCGTGCACGCCGGCGGCGGCTACCCGCTGCAGTTCGGCACCGTCTCCGTCTCCGACGGCATCTCGATGGGCCACGAGGGCATGCACTTCTCCCTCGTCTCGCGCGAGGTCATCGCCGACTCGGTCGAGGTCGTCATGCAGGCCGAGCGCCTCGACGGTTCGGTGCTGCTCGCGGGCTGCGACAAGTCGATCCCCGGCATGCTCATGGCCGCCGCTCGACTGGACCTCGCGTCCGTCTTCCTCTACGCCGGTTCGATCGCGCCGGGCTGGGTCCGCCTCGAGGACGGCACCGAGAAGGACATCACGATCATCGACTCGTTCGAGGCCGTCGGCGCGGTCAAGGCGGGCAAGATGAGCGAAGCGGATGCCAAGCGCATCGAGTGCGCCTTCGCTCCCGGCGAAGGTGCCTGCGGCGGCATGTACACCGCGAACACCATGGCCTCCGTCGCCGAGGCGCTCGGGCTCTCGCTGCCCGGCTCGGCGTCCCCGGCGTCCGCGGACCGCCGTCGCGACTACTACGCCCACCGGTCCGGCGAGGCCGTCGTGAACCTGCTGAAGACCGGCATCACCGCCCGGCAGATCCTCACCAAGGAGGCGTTCGAGAACGCCATCGCCGTGGGCATGGCGCTCGGCGGCTCGACCAACATCGTGCTCCACCTGCTCGCCATCGCCCGCGAGGCCGAGGTCGAGCTCACCCTCGACGACTTCAACCGCATCGGGTCCAAGGTGCCCCACATCGGCGACCTCAAGCCGTTCGGCAAGTACGTCATGAACGACGTCGACCGCCGCGGCGGCCTGCCCGTGCTCATGAAGGCCCTGCTCGACGCGGGGCTCATGCACGGCGACGTGCTCACGGTCACCGGGAAGACCCTCGCGGAGAACCTCGCCGAGCTCGACGTCGCGCCGCTCGACGGCGAAGTGCTCCGGACCCTCGACAACCCCATCCACGAGACCGGCGGCCTGACGATCCTGCACGGTTCGCTCGCTCCCGACGGCGCCGTCGTGAAGACGGCCGGCTTCGACGCGGCGACCTTCGAGGGGCCCGCGCGCGTCTTCGAGCGCGAGCGGGCCGCGATGGACGCCCTGACCGCCGGCGAGATCAGGCACGGCGACGTGGTCGTCATCCGCTACGAGGGCCCCAAGGGCGGACCGGGCATGCGCGAGATGCTCGCCATCACCGCCGCCATCAAGGGCGCTGGGCTCGGTAAAGATGTACTACTCTTGACGGACGGTCGATTCTCAGGCGGCACAACCGGCCTGTGCATCGGCCACATAGCACCCGAGGCGGTCGACGCAGGTCCGATCGCCTTCGTGCGCGATGGTGATCTGATTCGGGTCGATATCGCGGCTCGTTCCATCGACCTACTGGTCGACGGGGCCGAGCTGGCAGCCCGCCGTGACGGCTGGGCGCCGCTTCCCCCGCGCTACACCCGAGGCGTCCTCGCGAAGTACTCCAAGCTCGTGCGCTCCGCAGCCGAAGGCGCGACCACGGGCTGAGGCTCTCGCCTGTCCCGAACACCACGCACCATGAACAGGAAACGAATGACCACGGAAGCCAGCCCCGTGCCATCGCCCGCCAGCCTGTCGCAGTCGCAGAGCGGTCCCGAGATGCTCACCGGAGCCGAAGCGGTCGTCCGCTCGCTCGAGCTGCTCGGCATCACCGACGTCTTCGGGCTCCCCGGCGGCGCCATCCTCCCCGTCTACGACCCGCTGCTCGACAGCCGCAAGCTCCGCCACATCCTCGTCCGCCACGAGCAGGGCGCCGGCCACGCGGCCGAAGGCTACGCCTCGTCGTCGGGCAAGCTCGGCGTCGCCATCGCGACCTCGGGCCCGGGCGCCACCAACCTGGTCACGGCCATCGCCGACGCGCACATGGACTCGGTGCCCTTCCTCGCGATCACCGGCCAGGTGTTCTCGAACCTCATGGGCACCGACGCGTTCCAGGAGGCCGACATCGTCGGCATCACGATGCCGATCACGAAGCACTCGTTCCTCGTGAAGACGGCCGAGGAGATCCCGGCCACCATCGCGTCGGCAGTGCACATCGCCACGACCGGCCGCCCCGGCCCCGTGCTCGTCGACATCACGAAGGACGCCCAGCAGGCCACCTTCCCGTTCCAGTGGCCGCCGAAGCTCGACCTGCCCGGGTACCGGCCGATCACCAAGGCGCACGGCAAGCAGGTGCTCGCCGCCGCCCAGCTCATCGCCGAGGCGAAGCGCCCGGTGCTCTACGTCGGCGGCGGCATCATCCGCGCCGGTGCCTCGGGCGAGCTGCAGGCGTTCGCCGAGGCGACGAACGCGCCGGTCGTCACGACGCTCATGGCGCGCGGCGCGTTCCCCGACTCGCACCCGCAGCACCTCGGCATGCCCGGCATGCACGGCACGGTCCCCGCCGTGCTCGCCCTCCAGGAGGCCGACCTGCTCGTCGCCCTCGGCGCCCGCTTCGACGACCGCGTCACGGGCAAGGCGGCGCTGTTCGCCCCCGAGGCCAAGGTCGTCCACGTCGACATCGACCCGGCCGAGATCGGCAAGATCCGCGCCGCCGACGTGCCCATCGTGGGCGACGCGAAGGACGTCCTCGTCGACCTCCTCGCCGCCTACCGCGAGGTCACGCGCCAGCACACGCCCGACGTCGCCGACTGGTGGTCGACGCTCGACGGCCTCCGGTCCGAGTTCCCGCTCGGCTACACCCAGCCGTCCGACGGGCTGCTCGCGCCGCAGTACGTGATCCAGCGCATCGGCGAGCTCACCGGCCCCGAGGGTGTGTACGCCGCGGGCGTCGGCCAGCACCAGATGTGGGCCGCGCAGTTCATCAAGTACGAGCGGCCCAACGCCTGGCTGAACTCCGGCGGCGCCGGCACGATGGGCTACGCGGTGCCCGCCGCCATGGGCGCCAAGGTCGCCGAGCCGGAGCGCACGGTGTGGGCGATCGACGGCGACGGCTGCTTCCAGATGACCAACCAGGAACTCGCGACCTGCACCCTGAACGACATCCCGATCAAGGTCGCCGTCATCAACAACTCGTCGCTCGGCATGGTGCGCCAGTGGCAGACCCTGTTCTACGACGGCCGGTACTCCAACACCGACCTGAACACGGGCCACGACACCGTCCGCGTCCCCGACTTCGTCAAGATGGCCGAAGCCTACGGCGCACTCGGCATCCGCGTGACGAAGGAGGAGGAGGTCGACGACGCGATCAAGCTCGCGCTCGAGACCAACGACCGCCCGGTGGTGATCGACTTCGTCGTCTCCGCCGACGCCATGGTGTGGCCGATGGTGCCGCAGGGCGTCTCCAACTCCTACATCCAGTACGCCCGCGACCACTCGCCGGCCTTCAGCCAGGAGGACTGAACATGTCGACCCACGTGCTCTCCCTCCTCGTCGAGGACAAGCCCGGCCTGCTCACCCGCGTCGCGGGACTCTTCGCCCGCCGCGGATTCAACATCGAGTCGCTCGCGGTCGGCCACTCCGAGATCGACGGGCTCTCCCGCATCACGGTCGTCGTCGACGTGGAGGACCTGCCGCTCGAGCAGGTCACCAAGCAGCTGAACAAGCTCGTCAACGTGCTGAAGATCGTCGAGCTCGACCCCGCGCAGTCGGTGCAGCGCGAGCACCTGCTGATCAAGGTCCGCGTCGACAACGCCACGCGCTCGGCAGTGCTCGAGGCCGTCAACCTGTTCCGCGCGCGCGTGGTCGACGTGTCGACCGATGCGCTCGTCATCGAGGTGACCGGCGACTCGGGCAAGACGACGGCGCTGCTCCGCGTGCTCGAGCCGTACGGCATCAAGGAGATCGCCCAGTCGGGCCTCCTCGCGATCGGCCGCGGCGGCAAGTCCATCACCGAACGCGTCTACAAGAACTGACCAGCGGATGCCGCGGCGGGCTGCCGCGGCATCCGTCACCCGAACCACCACGAGGAGAAAGACCGCACATGGCTGAGATCTACTACGACAAGGACGCCGACCTCTCGCTCATCCAGGGCAAGAAGGTGGCCGTCATCGGCTACGGCTCGCAGGGCCACGCGCACGCGCAGAACCTCCGCGACTCCGGCGTCGAGGTCGTCATCGGCCTCAAGGAGGGCTCGAAGTCGACGGCGAAGGCCGAGGAGGCCGGCTTCGAGGTCAAGAGCGTCGCGGACGCCGCGGCCTGGGCCGACGTCATCGTGATCCTCGCCCCGGACCAGTTCCAGCGCCACATCTACGCCGAGTCCGTCAAGGACAACCTCGCCGAGGGCAAGACCCTCGTCTTCGGGCACGGCTTCAACGTCCGCTTCGGGTACATCGAGGCCCCCGCGGGCGTCGACGTGATCCTCGTCGCGCCGAAGGCCCCGGGCCACACCGTGCGCCGCGAGTTCGTCGCGGGCCGCGGCATCCCCGACATCATCGCGGTCGAGCAGGACGCCTCGGGCACCGCCTGGGACCTCGCCAAGTCGTACGCGAAGGCGATCGGCGGCACCCGCGCCGGCGTCATCAAGACCACCTTCACCGAGGAGACCGAGACCGACCTGTTCGGCGAGCAGGCCGTGCTCTGCGGCGGCGTCTCGCAGCTCGTGCAGTACGGCTTCGAGACCCTCACCGAGGCGGGCTACCAGCCCGAGATCGCCTACTTCGAGGTGCTCCACGAGCTGAAGCTCATCGTCGACCTCATGTGGGAGGGCGGCATCTCAAAGCAGCGCTGGTCCGTCTCCGACACCGCCGAGTACGGCGACTACGTCTCGGGCCCGCGCGTCATCGACGAGCACGTCAAGGAGAACATGAAGGCCGTCCTCGCCGACATCCAGGACGGCACGTTCGCCAAGCGCTTCATCGACGACCAGGACAACGGCGCCAAGGAGTTCCTCGAGCTCCGCGAGAAGGGCCAGGGCCACCCCATCGAGACCACGGGCCGCGAGCTGCGCAAGCTCTTCGCGTGGACCCAGGTCGACGAGGACGACTACGTCGACGGCGAGGTCGCTCGCTGACGCTCGCGAGCCCCTCGCACCATCCCGCACGGCGGGGCCGGTTCCGACCGGCCCCGCCGTCGGCGTTCACCGGGCGGATGCGCACGTGCTCCGCGGTTCGCCGAGCGGTTGCAGGTATCGGTCCCACTCCGCCTCGGTGAGGTCGCGCCCGGCGAGGCGGCAGACGGCCTCGAACTGGCGCTCCGGGTCGAGGTCCCACACCACGACGCCCTCTCGCGTCGAGACCGCGAGTTCGGCGCCGTCGGGACGGATCGCGGCCGGCACGACGGCCCGTCCGCTGCTGCGGAACGGGTCGCCGATGGTTTCACCGCTCACCGTGTCGTAGACGATCGACGTGCCGTCGGCGAGGGTCACCACCACGGTCCGGCCGTCGGCGTCGAAGGATGGTGCGTAGCGACCGGTGGCGGCACCGGCGACGATCCCGGCACGGCGCAGCGAATCCACCCGGTAGTGCCCGATGCCGTCGTCGCCGACGCCGACGAGTTCGTCATCCGGCGTGACGACGTGGGCCCGCAGGCCGAGGAGTCCGTCGGCGCGCAGCGCGTGATCCCGGCCCGACACGACCGCGGTACGGATCGGGCCCTGCGGCAGCGGCTCGTCGGGGCCGATCTCGCGACTGCGCACCTCCGGCAGGTAGCTGACGGCGAGCGGATCCCCGTCGGGCGCCGACGACACCCACACCGGGTACCCGTCGACGCTCCAGGCGGGGCCCTGCGCCGCCCCGGATTCCGGATCGATCGTCCGCATCCGACCGTTGGTGCGCACCGCGAGGAGGTGCTCGCCGCCGTCGATCGGCCAGAGCGAGACGACCCCCCACAGCTCCTCGCCGAGCTGCGTCCCGGTCCGCGAATCGAACACCCGGAAGAGATCGTCCGCGGCCGACCGGGCGTAGAGCCGCCCGTCCCGGAGCCAGCCCGTCTCGACCACGGCGTCGGCGAACCGGTGCACCACCGTTCCCGACCGCGTATCTATGGCGACCGCGTCGTACGCCGGGTCCCACACGTCGCGCTCGACGCGGGCGGGCGTGATGAGGAGCATCGAGTCCTCCTGCGAGTACGGGCCGAGCACCTCCCAACCGCGGGTCAGCAGCCGGTGGCCGGGCCCGTCGCCGTCGATCCGCCAGCGGGTGACGACCGGTCGGCCGACGCCGATCGCGGTGAGCATGCCGCCGTCGTCGCCCACGGCGAGCGGGCCGACGTCGTCCGATCCGCGGAACTCGTCGGACGGCAGGGGAACCCCCGACGCCAGGTCGAACACCGTCGTCACGCCGAAGCGACTGCTGCAGAACACCCGCCCGTGCGGTTCGGAGACCGCGATCCAGACGCACGGGCCGAGGTTCGCCGTCGAGAGGTCGGTCGCCCAGCGCACCTCGCCCGTCGCCGGGTCGAAGGCGGTCACCGCGCGGTCCCCCGAGGCGACCACCGTCCCCGAGGGGGCCACCGCCAGGTCGACGTGCGCCGACGACGGCGCCACGGGAATGCGGGTCACGACCGACGCCGTGCGCGGGTCGATGACGTCGACCCGGTCGTCGAGGCGGCCGACGAGCAGGCGGCCCGCGGTGTCGAACGCGATCGCCGCGGCGTACGAGTCGCGGTCGAGCGCGGTCGTGCGCTCGCCGTCGATCGCGCGCACCGCGGCATCCGTCGTCGAGACCAGTTCGACGGCGCCGTCGCGCGCGTCGGCGATGGCGATGAGCGATCCGTCGCGGTTCAGCGCCAGGGCGCCGGTCCCGGTGCCGAGTCGGATCGGGCCGAGGAGGCGTTCGCCGCCCGTCAGGTCGAAGGCGACGAGCACCGAGGTCGGCGACGTGCCGTACCACGTCACGCCGGACGGCTGCGTCCTCGACGGCCAGAGCACCGCGCCGACCCGGCCGTCGGCGCTCACCTCGACGAGCGGCCAGGGCCGCGGCGGCCCGGGTTCGAATCCGAGGTCGAGCGCCCGGACCGTGCCACCGCCGGCGAGGTCCCGCACCGCGGCGGCACCGCCGGACGTGACCACCAGGGCCTCGTCAGTACCGGGGATGAGCGAGCCGTACGCACTGCCCTCGGATTCGAGGGTGATCGTGCCGACGAGTCCGCCCGCCGCCTGCAGCACGCTCGTGAGCCCCGAGCGGGTCCGAGCGTCGTCGGGCCAGCGACGGTAGGCCTCGGCCGCGAGCAGGGCGGAGACGTCGCGCTCCGACGTCCGCAGCGCCAGGGCCGTCGCGACGAGCGCCTCGACGGTGGCCGTGTCGCGCTGCGCGCCCGCCTCGGTCGACGTGACCACGGCGGTCGATCCGACTCCGACGAGCAGCAGGATGAGGGCCGCGGCCACGCCGAGCAGCGATCGGAGCCGACGGTTCCGCCGCCGGTCCTCCGCCGCCCGGGCGAGCAGCTCCGTCCGTTCGGCGTCGGCGCGGGCGGCCGACGCGTCGAGGAAGTCCGCCTCGATGCGCGTGAGGTCGTCGGGAGCGGCATCCCGTCGCTCGAGCGCCGCCTGCAGGCGAGCGCCACGGAACAGCTCGTCATCCGGGCGCCCGGCCTCGTCCCACGACTCGGCAGCCGTGGTCACCCCCGCCAGCACGCGCGCGGCATCCGCGTCCTGCTGCAGCCAGTCGTGCAACCTCGGCCACGCCAGTGCGAGCGCCTCATGGGCGATCGCGACCGACCCCGCCTCCGCGGTGACGAGCCGCGCGCTCGTGAGTCGTGCGAGCACGCGCGCCCGAGCGGCGTCCGCCCGGAGCGGCCCGGCGGCGGCGCGGCGCCGGATGGGCGCGCCGTCCGGGCCGAGCTCGACGAGCCGGAGCATGAGCGAACGGCACTGGTCGCGTTCCCGGGCGTCGAGCGACTCGAAGAGCTGCTCGGCCGACTGGGCGATGGCGCCCGAGATGCCGCCCGACGACTCGTAGCCGGCGACGGTGAGGGTCGCGCCCTCGCGGCGGCTCCAGGTCTCGACGAGGGCGTGGGCGAGGAGGGGGAGCGCGCCGGGCGCACCCGCCGCGTCGCGCAGCATGAGTTCCGAGAGTCCGGGCTCCAGTCTGAGTCCGGCGCGTCGGGCCGGTTGCTCGATGGCGTCGCGGAGCGCTTCGCGACCCATCGGACCGACGAGGTGCACGCCGTCGGCCATGAGCGGACCGAGGTCGTCGAGCGCCGCGCACCGGTCGAGGAAGTCGGAGCGGACGACGAGGACCACCACGACGCCGGCCGCCGACGCCCGGGCGATCGCCGCCGCCGTCCCGTCGGCATCCGCGCCGCGCGCGTGGAAGACCTCCTCGAACTGGTCGATCACCAGCGCGGTGCGGCCGTGGACGCCGTCGACGGCGTCGCGGATGCGGCGTTCGAGGTCGGCGCTCGGCAGCAGGACGAAGACGCGGTCACCACGCCTCCGGAGGACCGGCACGACCCCGGCGAGCACGAGCGAGGACTTGCCGCTGCCCGACGCCCCCGACACCGCGAGGAACGGGGCCCGGGCCAGCCGGGCCAGCGCCGCTCGCACGTCGGCGTCGCGCCCGAAGTAGTGCTCCTCGTCCTCCGCGGCGAAGGACCGGAGTCCGGGGTACGGGCAGTCCGCACTCGGGGCCGTCACCGGCGTCGACGGGCGCAGCGACGGGTCGTGCCGGAGGATCGCGAGCTCCAGGTCCTGCAGCTCCTCGCCGGGCTCGACGCCGAGCTCCTCGTCGAGCCGTTCACGCGCAGCGCGCACGGCCGCGAGCGCATCCGCCTGGCGGTCGCTGCGATAGAGCGCCGTCGCGAGCATCGTCCAGCGGCGTTCGCGCAGCGGAGCCTCGCGCACCATCGTCTCGGCCATCGGAGCCGACTCGGCGTGCCTCCCGGCTCGCAACCACGCATCCAGGCGGACTTCCTCGAGGTCCATGCGGGCCTCCTCGAGGCGGGCCGACTCCGCCGCCGCGGGCAGCCACGCTGACAGCTCCGCGAACGCGGTGCCATGCCACAGGCCGAGGGCCCGGTCGGCCGCGTCGAGGCTGCGCACCGGGTCGCCTGCCCCCAAGTGTTCGCGTGCGGCGGCCGCGAGCCGCTCGAACCGCGTCGCATCGATCTCCGCCGCGTCGATCCGCAGCTGGTACCCGTCGTCGACCGTCTCGATCGCCGACCGCCCAACGGCCTTCCGCACGAGGCCGATCGCCGCCTGCACCTGCTTCTGCCAGGTGTGCGGGCGGTCGTCGCCCCAGACCGCCGACGCGATCTCGTCGGCGGGGACCGGCTGGCCGTTCCGGAGTACGAGGACGGCGAGCACCATGCGTTCCCGCAGGTTGAGCGCGGCGTCGTCGAGACGGAGCGGGCCGAGGACCCGGATGCCCATACCCGCAGTGTCCACCCGCGCCCGCGACGGGTCAATGAGCGGGCCGGACCCGGCATACCGCTGGAATACCGCCGAAGGGCGTGCCGGTACCCGCGGGACGCACCGTGGTGACATGGAACACGCACACACCGTCACTGTCCGCCTCGTCGCGTCCGCCCTCATGGTCGGCCTCGCGGCGACGTTCGCCGGCTGCGCTTCGCTCGCATCCACGGTCGGCGACCAGGCCCGCGCAGGCGGGCCCGCCCGCGTCTCGACCGAGGCGCACCTGGACATGGCCCGCGACACGGCCGACGCCTACGTCTCGGCACTGATCGCCCGAGCCCGCGCGAACGTCGTCACCGACTCGCATCGCCAGCAGCTCCAGGCGCAGGTCGAGCGCTACCTCGCCGAGCTGAAGCAACGGGCGCAGGACGCCCGCCGGGCCGATCCCGTCCGGGACGACCTCAGCCCGACCGCCCCGACCGGGTGAACCGAGCGGATGCCGCGGCGGCGACGGAGCGACGAGCCCCGTCGCCGCCGCGTTCCGTCGCCCGTCGGCGGCGCGGTCCGCCACGCGCGGGCGCCGCGGTCGTTATCGTGAACGCATGGCCCGAAACGACGGCGACGACGAGGACGAGGCCCTCCGCTGGGATGGCGACGACGATGCGACGCTCGCGCCCGGATGGCGAGCGGTCGGCACCCCGGTGCCCGTCACTGCGCCGGGCGAGGGCACGACGGATGCCGCGGCATCCGTCGACGGCGAGCCGGACGGCGACACGGCGGATGCCGCCGGCCAGCCCGGGTCGGCCGAGCTCGTGCTGCTCGGCGTCTTCGGCGGCGTCTACCTCCTCTACACGCTCGGGTGGATCCTCAGCGTGCTCCGCGTGCAGAACCCCGCGGCCGATCCGGTGGGCCAGTTCATGTTCAGCCTGGGTCTGTGGCTCGCCGTACTCGCTCCGGCGCTGTGGTTCGGGGTGACGTTCGCGCTGACCCGGGGGCGACCGAGGGCGCGACTCGTGTGGATGCTCGTCGGGGCCATCGTGCTCCTGCCGGTCGCGTTCGTGGCGGGGGTGACGGCATGAGCGCCGCGACGGTCGACCCGTCGGTGCGCCGCACGCCGTTCTGGCTCGAGATCGCCCTCGCGATCGCGTTCGGCCTGTTCTTCGCGTACGACGCGTGGGAGGCCGTCGGCAACCTGGTCGGCGTCGCCGATGTCGCGCGCACGCTCGACACGTCGATCAGCGGGTTGGGCTGGGTCGTGCTCATCGCGGCGATCCTGCTGCCGATCGGCCTCTTCGCCGCGGCGTTCCTGCTCGGGCGACGGCGTTCGGCCGTCGTGCAGGCGGCGCTGTACCTCACGGGACTCGCGGTGTCGGCGCTGCTCTACCTCGACATCCTGCTGATGTTCGGGGTCGGAGCGCTGCTCACCTGAGCGGCGTGCCCGCGAGCGTGCGCTCGTCTGCGCGCGTCACACGATTCGGGGACGCCCCGGACGCTGAAGTAGCATGAGCGCGTCCCCGCGCCTCCGACGATGCCGGCGCATGCGTGCACGCGCACCCATCCGAATCCCGTGAAGGACCCAACGTGTCGAAGCCGGTCGTGCTGATCGCCGAAGAACTCTCGCCCGCCACCGTCGATGCCCTCGGACCCGACTTCGAGATCCGCAACGTGGACGGCACCGACCGTCCGGCGCTGCTCGAGGCGATCGCCGACGCGCACGCGATCCTCGTGCGCTCGGCCACCAAGGTCGACGCCGAGGCGATCGCCGCGGGGCGTTCGCTGAAGGTCATCGCCCGTGCGGGCGTCGGGCTCGACAACGTCGACATCAAGGCGGCCACGACCGCCGGCGTGATGGTCGTGAACGCGCCGACGTCGAACATCATCTCCGCCGCCGAGCTCACCGTCGGGCACATCCTGAGCCTCGCGCGGCACATCCCGGCCGCGCACGCCGCCCTCGCGCAGGGGGAGTGGAAGCGATCGGCGTACACGGGCGTCGAGCTCTACGAGAAGACCGTCGGCATCATCGGCCTCGGCCGCATCGGCGCGCTCATCGCGGCCCGGCTCCAGGCGTTCGGCGTCGAGGTCATCGCCTACGACCCCTACATCACCGCCGCACGCGCGCAGCAGCTCGGCGTGCAGACCGTCACGCTCGACGAACTCCTCGAGCGCAGCGACTTCATCACCATCCACATGCCGAAGACGCCGGAGACGACCGGCATGATCGGCGCCGAGCAGCTCGCGAAGATGAAGCCCACCGCCTTCGTCGTGAACGTCGCGCGCGGCGGGCTCATCGACGAGGAGGCGCTGCACGACGCGCTCGTGGCGGGCACCATCGCCGGCGCAGGCCTCGACGTGTTCGTCCAGGAGCCGCCGAAGGAGTCGCCGCTGCTCGCCCTGCCGAACGTGGTGGTCACGCCGCACCTCGGCGCGTCGACCGACGAGGCGCAGGAGAAGGCGGGCGTCTCGGTCGCCAAGTCGGTCCGCCTCGCGCTCGCGGGCGAGCTCGTGCCCGACGCCGTGAACGTCGCCGGCGGCGTGATCGACCCGTACGTGCGCCCCGGCATCCCGCTCGTCGAGAAGCTCGGCCAGCTCTTCGCGGGTCTCGCCCAGGGACCGCTCGAGAGCCTCGACGTCGAGGTGCACGGCGAACTCGTCGACTACGACGTGAGCGTGCTGAAGCTCGCCGCGCTGAAGGGCGTCTTCACCAACGTCGTGAGCGAGACCGTCTCGTACGTGAACGCGCCGCTGCTCGCCGAGCAGCGCGGCGTCGCGGTGCGCCTCATCGCCGACGCCGACAGCCCCGAGTACCGCAACGTCATCACGCTGCGCGGCGCGCTCGCCGACGGCACCCAGGTGTCGGTGTCGGGCACGCTCACCGGAACCAAGCAGATCGAGAAGCTCGTCGGCATCAACGGCTACGACATCGAGGTGCCGATCGCCGACCACCACATCGTGATGATCTACACCGACCGTCCGGGCATCGTCGCGGTCTACGGCAGCGAGTTCGGCGATGCCGGCATCAACATCGCGGGCATGCAGATCGCGCGTCGCGAGGCCGGGGGCCAGGCGCTGTCGGTGCTCACGGTCGACTCGCCGGTTCCGGCCGAGGTGATCGAGCGGGTGCGCACCGCGATCGACGCCGACGTCATGGTCGAGGTCGACATCACGGAGTCCTAGGTCTCGGTACGGGCGCTTCGCGTCCTACTCGACCACCGGGTCTCGGTACGGGCGCTTCGCGTCCTACTCGACCACCGGGCGCTTCGCGTCCTCCTCGACGACCGGATCTGCCGCGAGGCGCTCGAGCAGGGCGACGAGCGCGTCGAGCTCGGCGGCCGGCGGGGCGTCGACCCCGAGCTCGGGGTCCTGCCCGTGGAGCGCCGAGTCGTAGTACAGCCCGTCGCCGATGAGCGTGATCGCGAGGGCCACGGTCGGGTCCGCGACGTGCCGCCGCACCGCCTCGAGCCAGCGTTCGCGCACCGCGCGGATGGTGCGGGCGGCCGACTCGTGCCCGGCCTGGGCGAGTCGCGTCGCCGCGACTGCCGCGCGGTCGAGCGGGGATCCGACCGCCACCGACGACCGCACGTAGTAGGCGATCGCGCCTTCGGGGGCTCGCTCGAGCACCGCGATGTCGTCGTCGACGAGCCGGGCGAACCGATCGAGGACCCCGTCGACGAGCGCCTCCCGGTTGGCGAAGTGGTAGAGCAGGCCGCCCTTGGAGACCCCGGCGGCCTTCGCGGTCGCGTCGAGCGTCGCCGCGCGCTCGCCCGCGTCGATGAGGATGCGCTCGAAGGCATCGAGAACGGCGTCGCGGGCGGCGGGTGGGCGGCTCATGGCTCCGATGGTATCGAGCGGCCCGTGTCGGCGGGATCTGATACTCTACCGTCCAGACGGTACAGTAATAGGAACCCCGAAATGACTCACGAGACCAACGGCACGAGCACCATTCCCGCGCGAACGGATGCCGCGACATCCGTCGTCACCCGCGTCGACCCCGGCCGGCCGCGCGCATCGCGCCGGCAGTGGCTCGCGCTCGCGGTGCTCATGCTGCCCGTGCTGCTCGTCTCGGTCGACAACACCGTCCTGAGCTTCGCGCTCCCGGCGATCGCGCGCGACCTCGGTCCCACGGGTGCCCAGCAGCTGTGGATCATCGACGCCTACCCGCTCGTGCTCGCCGCACTCCTCGTGGCCATGGGCAGTGCCGGTGACCGCTTCGGTCGCCGACGGATGCTGCTCATCGGCTCCGTCGGCTTCGCGCTGGTGTCGATCGCCGCCGCGTTCGCACCGACGGCCGAGGCGCTCATCGCCGCCCGCGCGGCGCTCGGGTTCTTCGGTGCGATGCTCATGCCCTCGACGCTCTCGCTGCTCCGCACCGTCTTCGCCGACCGTGAACAGCGACGGCTCGCGATCGCGATCTGGGCCTCTGGCTTCGCCGCCGGCAGCGCGCTCGGGCCCATCGTCGGCGGGGTGCTCCTCGAGCACTTCCACTGGGGCTCCGTGTTCCTCCTCGCCGTGCCCGTGCTCGTGCCGCTCGTCGTGCTCGTGCCGCTCCTGATCCCCGAGAGCCGCGACCCCGCGCCGGGCCCGATCGACGTGCCGAGCATCCTGCTCTCGTTCGCCGCCATGGGCGCCGTCGTCTACGGCATCAAGCACGTCGCCACCGAGGGGATCGACCTCGTCGGCGTCGCCGCCGTGCTCGCGGGCGCCGCCCTGGCGGTCTGGTTCGTGCGCCGGCAGCTGCGGGCGGCGACCCCGATGCTCGACATGCGGCTGTTCCGGCAGGGCTCGTTCGGCGGGGGCGTGCTCGTCAACCTGCTGAGCGTCATCGCGCTCGTCGGCTTCCTCTTCTTCGTGTCGCAGCACCTGCAGCTCATCGTCGGCCTGTCGCCCGTGCAGGCGGGCCTCGCGCTCACCCCGGGCCTCGTCGCGATGATCGCCGCCGGGCTCTCGGTCGTTCCCATCGCCCGCCGCGTGCACCCGCGCGTGCTGGTCCCGTCGGCCGTCGCGCTCTCTGCGGCGGGGTACCTCGTGATCGCCCTCACCGCCGGCGACGGCGTCGCGGGTGTCGTCCTCGCGTTCGTCCTCCTCGGCATCGGCATCGGCGTGGCCGAGACGGTCTCGAACGAGCTGATCCTCTCGAGCGCGCCGCCGGCGAAGGCGGGCGCGGCATCGGCCGTGTCCGAGACCGCCTACGAGCTCGGCGCGGTGCTCGGCACCGCGGTCCTCGGCAGCATCCTCGCCGCCTGGTATCGCACCGCCATCGAGCTCCCGGCCGAACTGACGGCGGGGCAGGCGGATGCCGCGCGCGACACGCTCGCTGGCGCGATGGCGCTCGCCGAGACGCTGCCCGCCTCCGTGGGTGCCGAGCTCGCGGCATCCGCTGCCACGGCGTTCGGCGGCGGCGTGACGGTCACCGCGTTCATCGGCATGCTGCTCATGGTCGCCGCGGGCGTCATCGCCGCGACCACCCTGAACGAGCCGCGGGGCGCCGCCTCGGAGTGAGGTGGCGCCCCGCGGGGGTCGAGTTCGATGACCGTCAGAGCGTGGTGCCGTCGTCGGGACGCGACGACTCGGCGCGCGTGACGCGCTCGCCGGTGGCAGGGTCGACCATCGTGCGCGACGTCGAGACGGAGCTGCGACGACGGGCGAGGAGGACGATGCCGAGGATGATGACCACCGCGCCGGCGATCATCAGGATGTAGCCGACCATCTGCAGGTTGATCCACTCCACGGAGACGTTGAGCGCGAACGCGAACACCGCGCCGATGGCGAAGAGGACGATTCCGAGACCGAGACTCATCTGGTAGTGCCTTTCACTCGGGCGGCGGCGAGCGCCGCACATGCGGGGGTGGGGTGTACCGCTCCCTGAGGCCGAGTGTAGTGAGCGGCCACGTCGGCGGACAGTACTCTTGGAGGGCTGGCGGACGAAGGAGGCTTCATGGTAACGACGGTCAGGCTCGCGGTGATCCCGGGCGACGGCATCGGCCCCGAGGTGGTCGGTGAGGCGCTCAAGGTCCTCGACGCGGTCGCCGCCGACGCCGGCCTGGCCTTCGAGCGCACCGGGTTCTCGCTCGGTGCGGGTCGGTACCTCGAGACCGGTGACGTGCTGACCGACGACGACCTCGAGGCGATCAAGGCGCACGACGCGATCCTGCTCGGCGCGGTCGGCGGCGTGCCCGGCGACCCGCGCCTGGCCGGCGCGAACATCGAGCGCGGCCTGCTGCTGAAGCTGCGGTTCGAGCTCGACCACTACGTCAACCTCCGTCCCTCCGTCCTGCACCCCGGCGTCGCGAGCCCGCTCGCGAGCCCCGGCGACGTCGACTTCGTCGTGGTCCGCGAGGGCACCGAGGGCCCCTACGTCGGCAACGGCGGCGCCATCCGCGTGGGCACGCCGGCGGAGGTCGCGAACGAGGTCTCGGTGAACACCGCGTACGGCGTCGAGCGCGTCGTGCGGTATGCCTTCGCCGCGGCATCCGCTCGCCCCCGGAAGCGGCTCACGCTCGTGCACAAGACGAACGTGCTGGTCTTCGCGGGCTCGCTCTGGAAGCGGACCGTCGACGCCGTCGCCGCCGAGTACCCGGACGTCGCGGTGGACTACCTGCACGTCGACGCCGCGACGATCTTCCTGGTCACCGACCCTGCTAGATTCGACGTCATCGTCACGGACAACCTCTTCGGCGACATCCTCACCGATCTGGCCGGCGCGATCAGCGGCGGCATCGGACTCGCGGCCTCGGGCAACATCAACCCCGACGGCCGGTTCCCCAGCATGTTCGAGCCCGTGCACGGTTCGGCTCCGGACATCGCCGGGAAGGGCATCGCCGATCCCACCGCCGCGATCCTCTCGGTCGCGCTGCTCCTCGACCACCTCGGCCACGGGGCGGCCGCCGACCGGGTGCGCGACGCGGTCGCCGCCGACGTCGCCGAGCGCGGCGACGCGAACCGCTCGACCACCGAGATCGGCGACGCCATCGCCGCCCGCCTCGGCGCCACCGTCGGCGCCCACTGACCCGCTTCGAAGGAGACCACCGTGACCACGACGAACCTCACCCTCCAGACGCCGTCCCCGGCCGGCCTGACCTGGCAGGTCACGCGCAACGAGGACGCGAAGTCCGACGCCGAGCGCGAGGCGATCCTCGCCGACCCCGGCTTCGGCAACCACTTCACCGACCACATGGTCGACCTGTGCTGGTCCGAGAAGGGCGGATGGCACCGGCCCCGCGTCTCGCCGTACGGTCCGATCCAGCTCGACCCCTCCGCCGCCGTGCTGCACTACGCGCAGGAGATCTTCGAGGGACTCAAGGCGTACCGCCACGCCGACGGCTCGGTGTGGTCGTTCCGTCCCTACGAGAACGCCGCGCGCATGCAGCGCTCGGCGCGCCGGCTCGCCCTGCCCGAGCTGCCCACCGAGTACTTCATCGACTCGCTCACGCAGCTCATCGCGCTGGATGCCGCGTGGGTGCCGTCCGCCCCCGAGACGAGCCTCTACCTGCGGCCCTTCATGTTCGCGAAGGAGGCGTTCCTCGGCGTGCGCCCCGCGAAGAAGGTCGCGTACTACCTCATCGCGAGCCCCGCGGGCGCGTACTTCCACGGCGGCGTGAAGCCCGTGTCGATCTGGCTGTCGACCAAGTACGCGCGGGCCGGCAAGGGCGGCACCGGCGCGGCGAAGACCGGCGGCAACTACGCGTCGAGCCTCCTGCCCCAGGCCGAGGCGGCCGAGCACGGCTGCCAGCAGGTGCTGTTCCTCGACGAGGGCACGTACCTCGAGGAGCTCGGCGGCATGAACGTCGTCCTCGTGTACCGCGACGGCCGGCTCGTCACCCCCGAGTCGGACTCGATCCTCGAGGGCATCACGCGCGACTCGGTGCTGCAGCTCGCGCGCGACCGCGGCCACGCGGTCGAGAGCCGTCGCGTGACCATCGACGAGTGGCGCGAGGGTGCGGCGTCCGGCGAGATCGTCGGCGCCTTCGCGTGCGGCACCGCCGCGGTCATCACGCCCATCGGGCGCCTGCTCGCCGAGGACTTCGAGATCGTCCACAACGGACCCGAGGCGTCCGAGCTCGCCATGTCGCTGCGCGACGAGCTGACCGGCATCCAGTACGGGCGCGTCGAGGACCGCCACGGCTGGATGCTCCGGCTCGACGCGTGACGGGCGCGGGCCCGATCGGGTCCCCGCCCCGTCGGCGCCGTCCGCGCGGCGGCGCCGAATAGGCTGGGCGCATGAAGGTCGCGCGCTTCTCCCACGGTGAGTCCATCTCGTTCGGCATCGTCGACGAGGAGGAGCACGAACTCGTCGTGCTGAAGGCCGACCCGATGTTCGCCGGGTACGACCCGACGGGGGAGCGCGTGCCGCTCGCCGAGGCGAAGCTGCTCGCACCGGTCATCCCGCGGTCGAAGGTCGTCGCGGTGGGCAAGAACTACCACGACCACGCTGCCGAGATGGGTGGCGAGGCACCCGCCGAACCGCTGCTCTTCCTGAAGCCGAACACCGCGGTGATCGGCCCGGGCGACTCGATCGTGCTGCCGCCGGAGAGCTCGCAGGTCGAGTTCGAGGGCGAGCTGGCGGTCGTGATCGGACGGATCGCGCGTCGCGTGAGCGAGGCCGACGCGGCATCCGTCGTCTTCGGCTACACGATCGCGAACGACGTCACGGCCCGCGACCTGCAGCGCAGTGACGGCCAGTGGACGCGAGCCAAGGGCTTCGACACGTTCTGCCCGCTCGGGCCGGTGATCGACAC
Organism: Agromyces indicus; assembly: GCF_031432295.1. Classification (NCBI taxonomy): domain Bacteria; kingdom Bacillati; phylum Actinomycetota; class Actinomycetes; order Micrococcales; family Microbacteriaceae; genus Agromyces; species Agromyces indicus. Next base: position 317,136 of record NZ_JAVKGS010000002.1, read on the forward strand.
CGACCTCGACCTCGAGCGCGGCACCATCGAGACGAGCGTCAACGGCGAACGCCGACAGGAGGCGCGCCTCGCCGACATGGTGCACTCGATTTCGGCGATCATCGCCTACGCCTCGAACGTGTTCACGCTGCTGCCGGGCGACGTGATCCTCACCGGCACCCCGGCGGGCGTCGGGCCGATCACGACGGGCGACACCGTCGAGGTGAGCATCTCGGGGCTCGGCTCGCTCGCGAACCCCGTGCGCTCGGCCTGATCGTTCAGCGGCCGAGGGCTCGTGCGGCCAGGTCGACGTCCTCGGCATCGTTCCAGAGGTGGAACGCGACGCGCGCCCGGCCGGCACGCCCGGACGCGGTGAGCCCGGCGGCGGTCAGCGAGGCGAGGTCACGGCCCTCCGCGTCCGGCCAGCTCACGATCGCGCTCGCCGACGGAGGCAGGCCGAGGCGCTCGCGGAACGCGTCGGCGAGGGACACGTCGTACCGGCGGACGGCCTCGAGGTCGAGCCCGGCGGCGAGCTCCAGCGCGGCTTCGGCCCCCGCCCACGCGTGCCATGCCGGCGAGACGTCGAACCGGCGAGCGCCCGCGGCGAGGTGCAGGTCCGGGCCGTAGCACGACGACCACGGATCCTCGCCGGAGTACCAGCCGGCGGTGATCGGCACGAGCTCGTCGAGCGCGCGATCGCTCACGGCCATGAACGCGGCCCCGCGCGGCGCCGAGAGCCACTTGTACGCGTGGCAGACGACCAGGTCGGCGTCGAGGCCGGCGGTCGGCATCCACCCCGTGGCCTGCGTGGTGTCGACCAGCACGAGCGCGCCGGCGGCCCGTGCGGCGGCGATGACGGATGCCGCGTCGGCGATCTCCCCGGTCGCGGACTGCACGAGCGAGAACGCGACGAGCCACGTCGACGGCGTGATCGCGTCGGCGAGGCGATCGAGCGGCACCGGGCGCACGTCGAGGTCGCCGCGGGCGAGGAACGGCGCGACGACCGAGCTGAAGTCGCCGTCGACGCAGGCGATGCGAGCGCCGGCCGGGGCGGATGCCGCGGCGAGGGCGACGAACGCCGATACCTGGGAACCGACGGCCACGCGGTCGGCGGCGGTGCCGAGCAGCGTCGCGGCGTGGCCGCGGGCGCGTTCGACGATCGCGCTGTACTCCGTGGCCGAGGCCTCGCCGGCGCGCCAGCGTTCGAGGTCCCGCGAGAGCGCCGCCGCCGTCGCCGTCGCCGGGATGCCGAGCGTGCAGGCGGCGAGGTAGCCACGTCCGGCGGCGAATCGCGGATCGGGGAGGCCGAGGGTGCTCGGGGTCGGTGCGAGGTCGGTGGAGAGCGCCATAGCCTCAGCCTCGTCCGGTGCGAGCGATACGTCGAGAGCCGGTGTTGCATCCGATGCATAAGACGTGCTTATGTTCGGTCATGGACGCGATGCCCGAGCCCGATGCCCCGCCCGGGTCGCCTACCGCACCCGGCGACGACCCCGGCCCCTCCGGCCTGCCGAGCACGGTGGACGCCACGAGCCTGCTCGTCCTCAGGGCCATCGCCGACCACGGCTCCATCACGGCCGCCGCCTCCGCGCTCGGGTTCAGCCAGCCCGCGCTCAGCCAGCAGGTGCGTCGCGCGGAGGCACGCGCGGGCACCCCGCTCGTCGAGCGGACGGGACGCGGCATCCGCCTCACCCCGGCCGGGCGCGTGCTCGCCCGGCACGGCGCGGCGGTCGCCACCGCGCTCGAGGCTGCGCGCGGCGAACTCGCCGACCTGCGCGGGCTGCGCTCCGGTCGCGTCCGGCTGACCGCGTTCCCCTCGGCCTCGCCGACCCTCGTGCCCGCATTCATGGCCGGGATGGCGGAGCGCCATCCGGGCGTGCGCGTCAGCTTCGTCGAGGCGGAGCCTCCCGAGGCGGTCGCCGCCGTGCGCGAGGACCGCGCCGACCTCGCGCTCACCTTCAGCTACCCCGGCGACCGCAGCGACCCGCACCGAGCGAGCGCGCGCGGGCTCGAGGTGGCGACGATCGGCGGCGATGCCATGCACGTCGTGCTCCCGGCGCGGCATCCGCTCGCCGAGCACGAGGTCGTCGACCTCGCCGGCCTCGCGAGCGAGCCCTGGATCGCCGGCTGCCCCCGCTGCCGCGGACACCTGCTGGAGCTCTGCGACGCCGCCGGGTTCGCGCCGCGCATCGCCGTCGAGACCGACAACTTCGTCGCCGTCGAGGAGATGGTGGCCTCCGGGCTCGGGGTCGCCGTGCTGCCGGGACTCGCCGTCCAGTCGGCGGGGACCCGGGCCGGCGTCGCCGTGCGTCGCACCGCCAACGCCGACCGGCGGACCCTGCACCTCGTGACCGCGCGAGGCGGGCTCGGCGTGCCGGCCGTGGCCGTCGCGGCGGAGCTCCTGGCGGGCCTCGTCGCGCGACGGGACGAGGGATCCCGGGCCCGTAACATTGAGGGCGATGCCTGACACGACCCACCCCACCACGACCGCGACCGGCACCGACATCCGCGTGCGGTTCTGCCCGTCGCCCACCGGAACCCCGCACGTCGGCCTCGTGCGCACGGCCCTGTTCAACTGGGCGTACGCCCGCCACACCGGGGGCACCTTCGTCTTCCGCATCGAGGACACCGACGCGGCCCGCGACAGTGAGGAGAGCTACGCGCAGATCATCGACGCGCTCACCTGGCTCGGCCTCGGGTGGGACGAGGGCATCGACGTCGGCGGCCCCCACGGGCCGTACCGGCAGTCGCAGCGCGGCGGCATCTACGCCGACGTCATCGAGCGACTGAAGGCCGCGGGCCACGTCTACGAGAGCTACTCGACCGCCGACGAGATCGACGCGCGCAACGAGGCCGCCGGGCGACCCAAGCAGCTCGGGTACGACAACTTCGACCGCGACCTCACCGACGAGCAGCGCGCCGCCTTCCGCGCCGAGGGCCGCGAGCCGGCCCTGCGCCTGCGCGTGCCCGACGTCGACCTCGGCTTCGACGACCTCGTGCGCGGCCGCATCGACTTCGCGGCCGGGTCCACCACCGACTTCGTCGTGGTGCGGCCGAACGGCGCCCCGCTGTACACGCTCGTGAACCCGGTCGACGACGCGCTCATGGGCATCACGCACGTGCTGCGCGGCGAGGACCTGCTGAGCTCGACGCCGCGCCAGATCGCGCTCTACCACGCCCTCATCGGCATCGGCGTGACGAGCTTCGTGCCCCGCTTCGGCCACCTGCCCTACGTCATGGGCGAGGGCAACAAGAAGCTCTCCAAGCGCGACCCCGAGTCGAACCTCTTCCACCACCGCGACCGGGGCTTCATCCCCGAGGGTCTCGTGAACTACCTGGCGCTCCTCGGCTGGGGGTTCTCGGCCGACCGCGACGTGTTCAGCCGCGACGAGCTGGTCGAGCGGTTCGACGTGGCCGACGTGAACCCCAACCCCGCGCGCTTCGACCTCAAGAAGGCCGAGGCGATCAACGGCGACCACCTGCGGCAACTCGACGTCGCCGACTTCGCCGCGCGCACGGTGCCGTACCTCCAGGCGGCGGGCGTCGTCGAGACGCCCATCGGGCCGGCGCACGAGGCGATCCTCGCCGAGGCCGCCCCGCTCGTGCAGGAGCGCATCGGCCTGCTGGGCGAGGCGCCCGCGATGCTCGGGTTCCTCTTCACGGATGCCGCGGAGCTCGAGTACGACGAGTCGGCGGTCGGGTCGCTGCCGGCCGACGCCCCGGCCGTGCTCGCCGCCGCGCGCGAGGCGCTCGAGCGCATCCCGGGGGAGTCGTGGACCCACGCCGAGATCGAGGAGGCGCTGCGCGACGCGCTCGTCGACGGGCTCGGCCTGAAGCCGCGGGTCGCGTTCGGACCGGTCCGCGTCGCGGTCTCCGGCCGGCGCGTCTCGCCGCCGCTGTTCGAGTCGATGCAGATCCTCGGTCGCGTCGAGTCGATCGAACGGGTCGACCGCCTCGCGGCGCTCATCGGCTGACGCGCCCGGGCGGTCCCGCCGTTTTGGCGAGGATCGCCCCCCTAGGCTAGAGTTACATGTCGGCCCGGGAACCTCGGTTCACCGGCCTTGGGGTATGGTGTAATTGGCAACACGGCTGATTCTGGTTCAGTTGTTCTTGGTTCGAGTCCAGGTACCCCAGCAGTGAGACCCGCGAGAGATCGCGGGTCTTTTCGCATGTGCGGCTCCGGCGGTCGCTCCGCAGGTCACGGGATGCCAACGCCGTGGCGACAGCCCTTTACATCGCGAACCCGCTGAGGTTCCATTGACCCAGGCCGCTCGGCCCGGGACCGAACACCGGAGCATCCGAGTCGGTCCACCGGGAGATCGGGGGGTTCGTCGGTGGTGCATCGCAACCTGCGGAATCGCGACTTCGCCGAGACGCGCACGCCTCTCGGCGTCGTGGGGGGCCTGGCCGGCCTCGTCGCCGGCAGCGCCGCCGCCGCGATGCTCGTGACGGTCGCGGTGACGCCGGCGCTCGCCGCCGCCGGCGTGGCCGCGTCGAGCACCATCTCGATGTTCGAGAACCTCCCGAGCTACCTCGAGATCGGGGAGCTCAGCGAGAAGAGCAACATCTACGCGAAGCGCGCCAACGGCGACCGCGTCCTCCTCGCGTCCTTCTACGACCAGAACCGCGTGGAGGTGGGATGGGACCAGGTCAGCCAGTACGTGAAGGACGCCGCGATCGCCGGTGAGGATCCGCGGTTCTACGACCACAACGGCGTCGACCTCCAGGGCACCATCCGCGCTGCCGCGACGACCGCGACCGGGCGCGACACGCAGGGCGGCTCCTCGATCGCGCAGCAGTACGTCAAGAACGTCCGCGTCCAGGAGTGCGAGCGGCTCGCGGCCGACCAGGAGGAGCGGGACGGCTGCTACGACGCCGTCACCGAGACGACCATCGACCGCAAGCTCAAGGAGATGCGCCTCGCGATCGGCGTCGAGAAGCGCTACACCAAGAGCGAGATCCTGCTCGGCTACCTGAACATCGCCGGCTTCGGCGGAACCGTGTACGGCATCGAGGCCGCGTCGAGCTACTACTACAACACCACCGCGGCGAACGTGACCCTCGCGCAGGCCGCGTCGCTCATCGCGATCGTCAACAACCCCGGCAAGTTCCGGCTCGACCGACCCGACGATCCGGCCAACGGGGCCGAGAACGGGTACGCCGCCAACACCGCGCGGCGCGACTACATCCTGCGCGCGATGCTGGCCGAGGAGAAGATCACGCAGGAGCAGTACGACGAGGCCGTCGCCACGCCCGTCGAGCCGGTCATCACCGAACCCAGCACCGGATGCCAGACGGCGGGCGCGAGCGCCTACTTCTGCGACTACGTGAAGAACATCCTCCAGAACGACCCGATCTTCGGCGAGGACGAGGCCGAGCGGATGCTCAACTTCCGCCGGGGCGGGTACGAGGTCCACACGACGCTCGACCTGGACCTGCAGCTCGCGGCGTCCCAGGCGGTCACGACCCACGTGCCGGCCACGTTCCCGGGCTGGGACGTGGGCGGCGTCATCTCGTCGGTCGAGGTGGGCACCGGGCGGGTGCTCGCGATGGTGCAGAACCGTACGTACAGCCAGGACCCGGCGGTGCTCGCGAAGGGACCGCAGTACACGAGCATCAACTACAACACCGACTTCGCCTACGGCGGATCGCGCGGCTTCCAGCCGGGATCGTCGTACAAGGTGTTCACCCTCGCCGAGTGGCTGAGCTCGGGTCGCGGACTGGGCGAGCGCGTCGACTCGCGACCGAAGAGCAATTGGGGCACGTTCCAGGACTCCTGCCTCGGCCCGCACTTCGCCGGCGACTGGAACCCCCGGAACGACGCCAACGAGTCCGGCGCCGCGTACAGCGCCATGGAGTCGACGATCGCGTCGATCAACACGGGCTTCATCGGCATGGCCAAGCAGCTCGACCTCTGCGGCATCCGCGAGCGCGCCGAGGCGTTCGGCGTGCACCGGGCCGACGGCAACGTGCTCGACCAGGGCCCCGCGTCGGTCATCGGCACCAACGAGGTCGCACCGCTCAGCATGGCCGTGGCCTTCGCCGGCATCGCGAACAACGGCGTGACCTGCTCGCCCATCGCGATCGACCGCATCATCGGGCGAGACGGCCAGGATGTCACGCCCCCGAAGTCGCAGTGCACGCAGTCGGTCGTCCCGGAGGTCGCGGCGGCGATGCACACCGCGATGGGCGCCGTGATGACGAGCGGTACGGCCCAGGCGTCGAACAACGCCACGCAGCCGTCCGTGCCGCTCATCGGCAAGACCGGCACGACCGATGGCGCGAAGGACACCTGGATGGTCGGCGCGAGCTCCAAGGTGGCCACCGCCGCGGCCGTGGTGAGCGTCAACGGCGACGCGAACCAGCGGGGGATCTCCTTCGCGACCGGACAGGCGGCGACGGCGCGTCACCGGATGTGGCCCGAGGTGATGTCGGTGGCCGCGGCCAAGTACGGCGGCGACCCGTTCACGCAGGCGGGCATGGGTCCGGTGGTGCCGCGCGTGGACATCCCGGGCGTCGAGCCGCCCGCGACGCCGGGCGGCGACGGGTCCGGGCAGGACGCGAATGCGAACGCGGTGCCGCGGCCGGAGCCGGCACCCGAGCCGGCACCGGCGCCGCCCGCACCGGCACCCGCACCCCCGCCGACGCCCGAGCCGGAACCGGCGCCGGCGCCCGAGCCGTCCCCGCAGCCGCCCCCGACCCCCGGCTGGCCGTTCGATCGCGGCTCCGGGTGGCCGTTCGACACCGGTCCCGGCGGCTGACCTTCGCCGACCGCCGGGAACCCGTCCCGCGACCCCGTCCTCAGACCGCGGCTCCGGGGAGGCGGCTGTGGCGGACGCGGTGAACCGCCCAGGCGGCCACCGCGGCGAGCGCGAGCGCCCCGAAGACCACCAGCCAGGGAAGCAGCGCGCCGGGCGCGACGCCGGCGGTCCCGGCCGCGAGCTGGGCTGACCCGGTCGCGAGGCGGGTGCTGCCGTCGCTGAGCTCCGCGGCCCCGCCGGCGAGGTCCCCGGCGCCCGAGGCGAGCACGATGCTGCCGTCGGCGAGGGTCTGCGTCCCGACCGAGAGGTCGCCCGCTCCGGTGGCGAGCTCGTCCAGCCCGGCGGCGAGGTCCATGGCGCCCTGCGAGAGGGTGCCGGTGCCGGCGGCGAGGTCGCCCGCTCCGGTCGAGACGCGCTGGGCGCCCGCTGCGAGCTCGTCCGACTTCGCGGCCAGCTCCTGCGTGCCCGATACGAGGGCGGCGACGCCGGCGTCGAGGGAGGTCGTCCCGTTGCTGACGGCGACCGCACCCGCGCTGACCTTCGCGGCGCCGCCGGAGACCTGCGCCGCGCCCTGGGCGACCCGATCCGTGCCCTCGGCGAGGCGGGCGTTGGCGGTGGCGACCTGTCCGGCGCCGCCGGCGAGCTGCGTCGTGCCGTCGGCGAGGCGTGCGGACCCGGCGGATACGGCGGCGGCCCCCTGGGCGAGTGCCGCTGCGCCGTCGGCGAGGGAGCGGGATCCGCTCGCGGCCGAGCTGATGCCGCCCGCGAGGTTCGCCATGCCCGCGCGGGTCGCCTCGGCACCGTCGGACACGCCGGCCGCGCCGGCCGCCGTGCGGGCCGCGCCATCGGCGAGGGCGGCCGCCGCATCGCGCAGGGCCGTGGCCTGCGCGGCGAGTTCCGGGCTCGCGCCGCCGGCGACGAGCGCCGCCCGGAACTCCTCGAGCTTCGCCGCGAGGTGGGCGCTCCCGCCCGAGACGTCCGCGGCGCCCGCGCTCACGTCGGCGGCACCGGCGGCCAGCCCGGTCGTGCCCGTCACGAGGGCGCCCGCCCCGCGATCGGCGGCCGCGAGACCGGCCGCCAGATCCTCGGCCCCCTGTCCGACCCCGGATGCCCCGGCCGCGACCCCCGCGGCGCCAGCGGCCAGCTCGGCGGCCCCGGTGGCCGCGATCGACGCAGCCTGGCTCAGCCTGGCGGCGCCGTCCGCCGTGGCGGCGGCGCCGCCGGCGAGCGTCGCCGCGCCGCCCGCGACGTCCGTCGCACCCGCCGCGGTCCGGCCGGCGCCGTCGGCGACGGCGGCCGCTCCGGCGGTCGCCCGTCCGATGCCGTCCGCGAGCGCGCCGGTACCCCCGGCGATCCGCTCGGCGCCGTCCGACAGCCGGCTCGATCCGTCCGCGGCCCGGGCGGCGCCGGAGGAGAGCTCGGCGGCTCCGGCGGCGGCCTTCGCCGCGCCCGTCTCGAGGCGCTCGGCACCGGCCGCGGCTGAGGTCGCGCCCGCGGAGACCCGGTCGGCGCCGTCGGCGGCGGCGGCCGCTCCGTCACGAAGTTCGCCGGATCCGTCGGCGATCCGCTCGGCGCCGGCGGCGAGTTCCGCCGAGCCCTCCCCGGCGAGTCCCGCGCCGTCGGACAGGCGTGCCGCGCCCGCGGAGATGGTGTTCGTCGTGAGCAGGAAGAACGCCGCGAGCGCGATGAGCGCCACGGTCACGGCGACGGCGGCGATTCGCACGCCGATCCCATGGCGGTGCACGGCAGGGTCGGTTCTCGTCATTGAGGCTCCTGTGTTCCGGGCGCGACGACGCGCCGAGGTTCGGGTGCGGTGCAGGACACCCGGCGCGCGGGAGGTGCGGGGGCGCCGGTGGTTCCGAGCGAGCACCGGCCGAGGGGTCGCATCGTCGCGACTCCGGCGCGACGTCGCGTCGAAAGTGGCCCGAATCTGTCAGGCGGACTGCGGTTCCGTCAACGGAGAGCGCCGAAGTCGGGAGCTTCCCTCCAACGCGAGGCGGCGGCGCGGGGGCTCCCGTTGTCGCTCCACCACAGCCCCGGGACGACGCCGGGCCGCGGCATCCGTCGGCCGTTCAGAGATCGAACGAGTCGCCCGGTTCGAGCGCGAGGTACTCGCCGCCGCCCTGTTCGGTCGCCCACTGGAGGCGCGAATTGGACAGCGACTTGCCCGCTCGCGAGAGCACCATCTCGTGCGTGGGGAACGCACGACGCGGCTTCACGGCCATCACGTAGTCCATGGACTCGGCGATCTTCATCCACGGCGCCCCGGCGGGGGCGGCGAGCACGTCGACGTCGACGCCCTCGGGAATCGCGAACGAGTCGCCGGCGTAGTAGAGGGCGTCGTTCACGAGCACCCCGACGTTGTCGATCACCGGGATCGAGTCGTGGATCACAGCGTGGCGCCCGCCGAAGAACCGCAGCCGGAACGGCCCCACCTCGACCTCGTCGCCGGGCTCGACGCGCTCGACCTCGATGCCCGCCTCGCCGGCGGCCCGGACCACGCCCTCCGGGCCGAGCAGGCGCACGTCGGGGCTGCGGTCGCGGATGCGGCCGAGCTGCTCCGGCGTCCAGTGGTCGTCGTGCAGGTGGGTGATCACCACGGCGCGCGCGCCGGACGCCTCGGTGATCGGCGTCGTGAACTTGCCCGGGTCGACGAACAGGCGGTCGCCGGAGTGCTCGACGACGAGGGCGGCGTGTTCCAGCTTCGTGACGCGCATAGTTCGAGCCAACACCGTGTGCGCACGTCGTGCAACCGGTCGGGCTGCCACAATCGCACCATGAGTCACCGTTCCCCCCGGCGACTGCTGCTCGCAGTGAATCCGTCCGCCTCGTTCGGGCGCAACCGCGCGGTCGGCCCGGCCGCCGCGCGACGCCTCGCCGATGCCGGGTACGAGGTGACGCTGCTGCGGGAGGCGAACTTCGAGCTGCTGCGACGTGAGACCCAATCGGCGTTCGAGCAGGGAACCGACGGCCTCGTCGTCGTTGGCGGCGACGGCATGGTGTCGCTCGGCGTCAACATCGTCGCGCGGACCGGCGTCCCGCTCGGCGTCATCGCGGCCGGCACCGGGAACGACCTGGCCCGGGCCCTCGGGCTACCCCATGACGACCCCGAGGCGGCCGTCGAGGCCCTCGTCGAGGCCCTGGCCCGCCCGCCCCAGGCGGTCGACCTGGGCCTCGCCCGCCACGGCGAGCTCAGCACCTGGTTCGCGTGCGTGCTGTCGGCGGGTTTCGATGCGGTCGTCAACGAGCGAGCCAACCGGATGACGCGGCCGCGAGGTCCGAGCCGCTACACGCTCGCGCTCCTGCGCGAGCTCGCCACGTTCCGCCCGCTGCGGTACCGGCTGACGCTCGACGGCTCGCCGCGCGAGCAGTCGGCCATGCTGGTGTCGGTGGCGAACACCCCGTCGCTCGGCGGCGGCATGCGCATCGTCCCGCACGCGGATCTCTCGGACGGCCTGCTCGACGTGTTCATCGTGCATCCGCTGTCGCGGGTCGGCCTCCTCAGCGTGTTCCCGCGCGTGTTCGCGGGGGAGCACGTCACCCACCCCGCCGTCGAGTTCGCGCCCGCGCGCCGCGTGCGCATCGAGGGCGAGGGCATCGTCGCCTACGCCGACGGCGAGCGGTTGGGGTCGCTCCCGGTGGAGGTGGAGGCCGTTCCCGGGGCGCTCGCCGTGTTCGTCTGAGGGCGCCGGCCGGTGCCATCCGCTCGATTTGGAATGCGCCGGAGACGTGTGCCATACTCTTGAAGTCGTCAACGAGGCCCCATCGTTTAGCGGCCTAGGACGCCGCCCTCTCACGGCGGTAGCGCGGGTTCAAATCCCGCTGGGGTCACCACGACCGTCGAACGCCCTCGCAGCATGCGGGGGCGTTCGTCGTTTCCCGGCATGCTGCCATTCGTGGGCACCGGTGCACCGGGTTCGGACGGTCCCGGCGCGGGCTCGCCCGACGCCCGCTAGACTCGTCCGAGCGAAGGGGAGTATCCCGCCGGGGCTTCGCGCCTCGGGCCACGATCGTCAATACGAGCGCCGTCGACGCCGCTCCGGGCGTGGCGGCGCACGCAAGTGCTGCCGGGAGAGACTTTCGGATCTCCGTCGTACCCGATCGCACACCTCCCGAAAGGCGTCACGTGACCGCATTGCCCGTCTGGTTCGAAGTCGGCTCGCTCGTCGTGCTGACGCTGATCCTGGTCGCCGACCTGCTGCTCGTGATCAAGCGGCCGCACGTGCCCTCGTTCCGGGAGTCGACCCTCTGGGTCGTGTTCTACATCGTGCTCGCCCTGGTCTTCGCCGGGCTCATGTTCGTCATCGGCGACGCCGAGCACGGTGCGCAGTTCCTCGCGGGCTGGCTCACCGAGTACAGCCTGTCGATCGACAACCTGTTCGTGTTCGTCATCATCATGGCCAGGTTCGCGGTGCCCCGGAAGTACCAGCAGGAGGTGCTCATGGTCGGCATCATCCTGGCGCTGATCCTGCGCGGCATCTTCATCCTGCTCGGGGCCCAGCTCATCGAGAACTTCAGCTGGGTGTTCTACATCTTCGGCGCGTTCCTGCTCTGGACCGCGTACAACCAGGCGTTCGGCGACCACGAGGAGGAGGGCGGCGACACGTTCCTCATCCGCATGCTGCGTCGCCGGCTCGCGATCACGAACGACTACGACGGCATCAAGCTGCGCACCACGATCGACGGCCGTCGGTTCTTCACGCCGATGCTCATCGTGTTCGTGGCGATCGGCACGACCGACCTCATCTTCGCCCTCGACTCGATCCCGGCGATCTTCGGCATCACGCAGAGCCCGTTCATCGTGTTCACGGCCAACGTGTTCGCCCTGATGGGCCTCCGCCAGCTCTACTTCCTCCTCGGCGGGCTCCTCGAGCGCCTCGAGTACCTCAAGTACGGGATCGCGTTCATCCTCGGGTTCATCGGCGTGAAGCTGGTCCTCCACGCCATGCACGAGAACGAGCTCCCCTTCATCAACGGCGGCGAGCACATCGAGTGGGCGCCGGAGATCTCGACGTGGGCCTCGCTCGGCGTGATCGTGGCCGCGATGGTCGTCGCCACCGTGGCGAGCGTCGCGAAGGCGAACCTCGACGCGCGCCGCCGTGGCCACACCCTCGGCGAGGAGATCCCGCACTTCACCGAGGAGGGCGACCGGGCCGAGCGCGACGAGTCCCGCGTCGAGCGCTGACCCCCACCTCGATCGGCGGTCGCCGCGCACGACGGTCGCCGAGGGCTTGCTACCGTTGAGCCACCCGCGCCTCCGCGCCGCCCCTACCCCGCAGAGAGGACCCAGCCAGTGACGTCTGATGGCAGCGGTGTCGTCGAGATCCCGAGCGGATCCGCGCGCATCGCACACAGTGCACGAACGCACGTCGGCCGCGTCAGGTCGGTGAACGAGGACGCCCTACTCGCCCACGCGCCCGTGTACGTCGTCGCCGACGGCATGGGCGGGCACGCGCGGGGGGATGCCGCGAGCCGGGCGGTGGTCGACACCTTCCGCCGCCACCTCGACACCGGCGCCCCGTCGCGGCCCGAGCAGGTGCTCGATGCGATCCACAGCTCGAACGAGGTCGTCCGGTCGCTCTCGACCGAGGGCGACGAGGGCACGGCGGTCGCCGGCACGACCGTCGCGGGCATCGCGTTGGTCGACGCGGGCGACGGCCGCGGCGTGCACTGGATGGTCTTCAACGTGGGCGACTCCCGCGTGTACCTGTGGGACGGCCGCCGCCTCGAGCAGGTCACGGTCGACCACTCCGCCGTGCAGGAGATGGTCGACGCCGGCCTGCTGCACGCCGACGACGCCGAACGGCACCCCGATCGCAACGTGATCACCCGCGCCGTCGGCGCCGACGACGTGGTCGAGCCCGACGTCTGGCTCATCCCCGCGGCGGGGCGGCAGGTGTTCCTGCTCTGCTCCGACGGCCTCTCGAAGGAGGTCGGCGACGAGGCGATCGCGGAGATCCTCACCGGCGGATCGGCGCACGCCGCCGGGCTCGCGGGCGAGCTCGTCGAGGCGGCGCTCGCGGCGGGTGCGCGCGACAACGTGACGGCGGTGGTCGTCGAGTCCGACCTGGGCGGCGACGCGGCCGATGACGACGAGGCGACGCGGGACCGCGATGACGCGCTCCCGCGCGCGGCGGAGCAGACGTGGCCCAGGGGAGTGGGGGATCAGGGTGGCGGACTACCGGCGTGACCCGAGCGGCGGCTGGCTGGCCGCGCTGCGGGCCGACGCGCTGCTCGTACTTCCGGCCGGCCGTGCCGACGATCTCGTCGGGCTGTGGCCGGCGCTCGGTGCAGCGGATGCCGCGGCCGTCGTACTCGATCGCCTCACCGCCGGCGGGGTGACGTCGGCTCCGGGCTTCGCGCTCGTGGTCCGCGAACGCGGGTCGGTGCGCGTCGTCGCGCGCGGCCCCCTGACCGTCGAGATCGGAGCCGACACGGTCTCCGGCGCGGGCGTGTCCACGTGGAGCGAGCGCGCGTTCGACGGCGCGCCCGACGTCCGCGTGACGGTCGCCGGGGTTTCGGCGGATGCCGCGGGGCCCGTGCTTCCGATCGTCGAGGGCGTCGTGGCGGCATCCGCCGTCGACTGGCCCGGCGCCGACGCCCGGGTCGCGGCGCCGGAGGCCGCCTCGCCGGAGCCCGCCGCGTCGGAGCCTGCGTCACCGGAGTCCGATGCGTCGGAGCCTCCGTCACCGGAGCCTGCGGCGTCGGGGCCCGCCGCGCCCCCTCCGACGGTCCGGATCGAGCCGGTGCCGACAGCGTCCCACGGCGCCGCCGAGGTCCCCGACGAGCGGACCATGGTGCCCGACGAGGACACCGTCGTGGGGTTCTCGCGAACCGAGCGCCCCCGCATCGACGTGTCCTCCGGAGACACGACGATCGTGCCGCCGCCCGGTCTCACCGACACTCCCGCGCTCGGCGACCACGACGGGCTCACCGTCGCGGCCGCCGACATCCGGCAGCTCAGGGAGGCGCGCGACGCCGAACGCGCCGCCGCCGCCGCGACGCCGCCGCGATCCGGTCGAGCCGACGACCGGCTCGCGCTGCGCATGCCCGACGGGTCGTTCGAGCCGATCACGGGCGAACTCCTCCTCGGCCGCGCTCCCGCGATCGGGCGGGTCACCGGTTCGCGCGTGCCGCGCCCCGTGGTGGTCGGCGCGGGCGACCCGGACATCTCCCGCACGCACCTCCGGGTCGCGGTCGAGGGCGGCACGGCGGTCGTGACCGACCTCGAGTCGCGCAACGGCACGCACGTCGTCGCTCCGGGACAGCCGCCCATGCGGTTGCGGCCGTCCGAGCCCACGCCCGTGCTGCCGGAGACCGTGATCGACCTGGGCGGCGGCTGGTCGATCCAGGTGGTGGTGCGCTGATGCGCCGCACGCCCTCCTCGCCCCCGGACCTGCCCGGCTACACGCCGCTCGGGCTGCTCGGTTCCGGCGGGTTCGCCGACGTGTTCCTCTACGAGCAGAGGCTCCCGCGCCGGAAGGTCGCGGTCAAGGTGCTGCTCGCCGACGACATCGACCAGGGCACGCGCGCGCAGTTCGTCGCCGAGGCGAACCTGATGGCGCGACTTTCGGCGCACCCGTTCATCGTGACGATCTTCCACGCCGACGTCTCGGCCGACGGCCGGCCGTACTTCGTCATGGAGTACTGCTCGGGCCCCAGCCTGTCGGAGCGCTACAAGCGGCAGCCGCTCACCGTCGAGGACGCGCTCCGCACCGGCATCCGCCTGTCGGGCGCCGTCGCGACCGCCCATGCCGCCGGGATCCTGCACCGCGACATCAAGCCCGCCAACGTGCTCACCAACGACTACGGCTGGCCGGCGCTCAGCGACTTCGGGATCTCCTCCGACCTCGAGGGCGACCTGCCCGTCCACACCATGTCGTTCACCGTCGACCCCGCGGCGACGGGCTCCAGCACGGGGTCCGATCGCGCCGCGGTCGGCATGAGCGTGCCGTGGTCCCCGCCGGAGCTGTTCGAGGACGACCCGCGCCCCGACACCCGGAGCGACGTGTTCGCGCTCGCCGCGACCGTGCACACCCTGCTCGCCGGGCGCACCCCGTTCGAGGTCCCGGGGCGGTCGAACGGCCCGCTCGACCTCATCGGCCGGATCGAACGCGGCCGGGTCACGCCCATCGACCGCGACGACGTGCCGCCGACCCTGCAGGCCGTCCTCGCCACCGGCATGGCCCCGCGACGCGAGGACCGCTACCAGAGCGCCGTCGAGTTCGGCCGCGCGCTGCAGCGCATCGAGCTCGAGCTGGGGTACTCGGTGACGGGGATCGAGGTGCCCGCGATTCCGGCGGCCGCGCCGTCCGACGCCGAGGCGACGGAGGTCGCGAGCGCGGTCGCGCCGGATCCGGACGCCGAGGCGGCGACGCGAGCACGCTCGGTCCGCGTCGTGCAGGCCGACGCGCCCGCGGCGCCGGCCGGGCCCTGGTCGGCCGACGCCCCGCGGCCCGTGCCCGCGACCGGCGGGAGCAGCGACGACGCCACGCGCGCTCGCGGGGTGCGCGAAGTACGCGCCCAGGCGCCGGGGCCCGCCGTGCCCTCCGACCTCGTCGACGACGGCACGGTCCTCCGCGGCGCGTCGCCGGCCGCACGCCGCCCCGAGTCCGCGGGCCGCACCCGCCTCGAGGCGGCCGAGCAGGGTGGTCCCGACGCCGTCGCGGCCGACGTCGAGCCGGCCCCGCCGGGCGTCCGGCGGCGGCGCGTCGTCGCCGCCACCATCGGCGCCGCGGCATCCGTCGTCGTCCTCGTCGCCGTCGGCGCAGCCATCGCGCTCGGCGGCTCGCTGGGGAGCCCCGCCGAAGGCGTCGACGCCGGCCCCGGCACGGGGGAGGACGCCGTCGTGGCTGCGACCGTGCCCACGCCCGAGGTCGACCCGGGGGAGCCGGCCGGCGACGGCCGCGTGGTCTTCGGCGTGCGCCACGACGGCGCCGAGGAGGGCGACCGCTACCGGTGGCGCAACGTCGACGGCACGGGCGGCACGGCGATCGCCGACGGCCCGGAGATCGTCGTCGACGGCGTGGCCGACGGCCGCCCCGTGTGCATCGAGGTCCAGGTGCAGCGGGGCAGCAAGACCTCCGAGCCCGTGACGGGATGCACGGCATGAGGCCGCTCCGCGTCGAGTACTGCGGCGAGTGGTACACCGTCGAGCCCGGCCGGACGTTCGGCATCGGCCGGGAGTCCGACCTCACCATCGACGACAACCCCTACCTGCACCGCACCTTCCTGACCCTCTCGAGCGAGTTCGGCCTGTGGTGGCTGTCGAACGTCGGACAGCTGCTGTCGGCGACGGTGTCGGATGCCACGGGCAGCGTGCAGGCGTGGGTCGCGCCCGGCGCGAAGCTGCCGCTCGTCTTCCAGACCGTGCACGTGATGTTCAGTGCGGGCGCCACGACGTACGACTTCGCGGTGCACGCCGAGGAGGACTTCTACAACACGTCGCTCACCGCCCGCCCCGTCGACGGCGGGACGACCATCCTTCCCGTGACCCTCACGACGAGCCAGCGGCTGCTCGTGGTCGCGCTCGCCGAGCATGTGCTCGCGCAGCCCTCCGCCGGGCGGGCGACGGTGCCGAGCTCGGCCGAGGCGGCGGCGCGCCTGGGCTGGAGCATGACGACGTTCAACCGCAAGCTCGACAACGTGTGCGAGAAGCTCGACAAGATCGGCGTCGACGGGCTGCGCGGCGGTCGCGGCCGCCTCGCGACGAACCGCCGCGCGCGCCTCGTCGAGTACGCCGTGGCGACGAGGCTCGTGAGCGCCGACGACCTGCCGCTGCTCGACCGCGCGGCCGAGGAGCGTCCGGAACCGTCGTCCTGACGATGCCGCGAATCCGCCGTCGCGACGACGCTCGGCTCGGCGGAGGGCGTTCTCCGATTCATGCGTCCGAATGGGCACCGCTCCCCATTCGGCGGCTCCGGAGGACCGTGTTAGCGTGATGCCCGGCCACCGGTCTCGGAGGCCCGGCCCGCCGGTCTCCGGCGGCGACATCCGACGCCCTATCGACGGAACGCACGCGGGGAGACGAGCTTGGTCACGTTGAGGTCCTGGGTGCGCACGCGCCGCAAGACGGCCTCCATCGTCGCGCTCGCCGTGCTCGCGGGCGTGCCCGTCGGGATCGCGGCACTCCACCAGGGCTTCCCGGTCACCGACCCCGACCTGCGCGCCCGCGAGGTCTGGGTGACGAACGCCGAGGAACTGCTCGCGGGGCGGCTGAACCGGCAGATCGAGGAACTCGACGCCGCGGTCGCCGCCGCGACCAACGACATCGACGTGTTCCAGCACGGCGACGACGCCTTCCTGTACGACCCCGGCGTCGGGTCGGTGGAGCGCATCGACCCGTCCTTCACGACGCTCGTCCAGCGCATCGACGTGCCGCCAGCGTCGCAGCTCGCCTACGGCGGCGACGTCATCGCCGTGCTCTCGCCCGAAGGCGACCTGTGGCGCGTGCCCGCCGCGGCGGACCTGGCCTTCGACTACCGGGGCACCGATCCGATCGCCGAGCTCGGCGACGACGCGCAGGTCGCCGTGAGCGGCGACGGCACCGTCTTCGCCACGGCGCCGGGCGACCGCGAACTGGTCAGCATCCGACGCGACGCCGACGAGCCGCAGCGGACGGAGCTTCCCCGGCTCGGGCGGCACCAGATCGCCGCGGTGGGCGAGCGCGCGGTCGTCCTCGACGTCGAGGCCGACGTCGTCATCGCCGACGGCCGCGAGATCGACCTGCCGGAACCCGCGCTGCGGATCCAGCAGTCCGGGCCCGAGCGGGACCGCGTGGCGCTCGCCACGTCGACGGGCCTGCTCGACGTGCCGCTCGGAGGCGGCGACATCCGCGTCATCGACAGCGGCGCCGAGGTGCCGTCGGCCGACGCCGGCGAGGTCGCCGCGCCGGTGCGCCTCGGGTCCTGCCTCCACGGCGCGTGGGCGCCGGGGCAGCGCTACCTCGCGGCGTGCGACCACGCCGACCCCGAACCCCAGCCCATCGACCAGCCGACCGCCGGATCGCGGCTCGAATTCCGGGTGAACCGCGACGTGATCGTGCTGAACGACCTCGCGAACGGCAACGCGTGGCTCGTCGACTCCGACCTGCGGCTCGTCGACAACTGGGAGGAGGTCACGCCGCCCGAGGAGTCCGACGAGCTCGAGGGCGACGAGAAGTCGTCGCAGCAGACGTTCGAGGACACGCTCGCCGAACGCACCGACGTGAACCGGCCGCCCGTCGCGCGCGACGACGACTACGGTGTGCGTCCCGAGCGGACGACGATCCTCGAGGTCCTCGAGAACGACACCGACCCCGACGGCGACGTGCTCACCATCGCCTCCGTCTCCGACGTGCCCGAGTCCGCCGGGCGGCTCGAGCTCATCGACGGCGGCCGGGCCCTGCAGTTCTCGCCCGCGGAGGGCGCCGCGGGCAGCGTGTCGTTCCGCTACGGGGTGAACGACGGACGCGGCGGGGTCTCCGAGGCGTCCGTGAACGTCCGCATCGTGCCCGACAGCGAGAACGCCGCACCCACGTCCATGCGCAGCGGCGCGATCAGCCTCGAGCAGGGCCGTCAGCTGTCGTACAACGTCCTCGCGGACTGGAACGACCCCGACGGCGACGACCTGTACCTCGTCAACGCATCGCCCACCGGCGGCGACGCCGTGCGCTTCAGCCCCGACGGCTACGTCACCTTCGAGCACCGCTCGGCCGAGCTCGGCACCAAGGAGGTGCAGTTCACGGTCTCCGACGGGCGCACCACCGCGGCGGGCACCCTCACCGTGGAGGTCAAGCCGACGGGCACACTCAACCCCATCGGCACGCCCGACTTCGCGCAGGCGTTCGTCGGCGAGACCGAGCTGATCGAACCCCTCGTGAACGACCTGTCGCCGTCCGGCGCCGGCCTCGAGCTGCTCGGCGTCGTCGAGCCGCCCGACGGGGCGACCGTCACGCCGAACGTCGAGCGCGGCACGATCGCGTTCTCCGCGAACGCCCCGGGGGAGTACGTCTTCCTCTACGACCTGGGCGCGGGCGCGGCCGTGAGCAAGGGCCTCATCCGGGTCCAGGTCGTCGATCCGCCCGGCGAGGCCCCGCCGCCCATCGCCGTGAAGGACACGGCCTACCTCCGCGCGGGGGAGCCGCTGACCGTCCCGGTGCTCGCGAACGACGTGTCCCCGTCCGGCCGCGTGCTCGCGGTGCAGTCGATGGACGACTCGGCGGCCGACGGCCTGGTGTCGGTCGAGATCCTCACCAACACCGTGCTGCGCATCACCGCCTCGCAGGCGGTCGACGAGCAGCTGCAGGTCGCCTACACCGTCTCCGACGGCGTCAACGCCTCGACCGCCACCGTCACGATCGTGCCCGTGCCACCGCTCGTGAAGCACCAGCCGCCCGTGGCCGTCGACGACGGCGCCATCGTCCGGGCGGGCGACATCGTGACCGTGCCGGTGCTCGAGAACGACTACCATCCGGACGCGGCGAAGCTGCACGTCGAGCCGGAGCTGCTCGACGTCGAGGTCGGCGACGGGCTGGCGTTCGTCGACGGCGACACCGTCCGCTTCCAGGCACCCGAGGCGCCCGGCGCGTACAGCGCCGTGTACACGATCGGCGACGACCACGACCAGTCCGCCCGCGCGGCGGTGCGGTTCACGGTCGTCGCGCGCGACGCCGGCGAGAACCGCGACCCGCTGCCCACGCCGCTCACCTCGCGCACCTTCGCCGGCTCCGCCGTGACGGTCGACGTGCCGCTCGACCAGCTCGACCCCGACGGCGACTCCGTCACCCTCACCGGCATCCGCTCGGCCCCCACGCTCGGGCGGATCATCGAGCGGACCAGCACGTCGTTCACCTACGAGGCCCTCTCCGGCTCCGCGGGCACCGACAGCTTCACGTACGAGGTGCGCGACACGTTCGGCGCGACCGCCGAGGGCACCATCCGGATCGGCGTCATCCCGCGCCCGGCCGTGCAGCTGCCGCCCAAGGCCGTCGACGACGTGATCGAGATGAAGCCGGGCCGCACCGCCTCCGTCGAGGTGCTGCTCAACGACTCCGACCCGAGCGGGTACCGGCTGCGCGTGGTCGACCTGCCCGAGGTCGACGACGGCATCGAGGCCGAGATCCGCGACCGTCGACGGATCGTGGTCACCGCACCCGAGCAGGAGGCGGCGTACACGATCCGCTACGAGATCTCCAACGGCCGCGGCGGCGCCGACACCGCGTTCCTCCAGGTGGCCGTGACGGACGACGCGGTGATCGACCCGCCCACCGCGAAGGACCAGGTCATCGAGCCCGAGCAGGTGGTCGACGGCGAGACCGTCACGGTCGATCCGCTCGCCGACGCGACGAACCCGGGCGGACTCGTCGACGACCTCGAGGTGACGCTCGAGGGCCCGAACGCGGGGCGCGCCGAGGTGGCATCCGACGGCACCATCGACGTCGAGCCGGGACGCGAGCGCTACGCCGTCGCCTACAAGCTCACCAACACCCTCGACGACCTGTCGGCCACGGCGTTCGTCATCGTGCCCCCGGTCCCGTCGGGCGACGACACCGTCGAGGAGACCCAGCGACCCAAGACGCCGGAGGAGCTGCTCGCGGAGGAGAAGGCCAAGTTCCCGGCGCCGTACCTCAAGGAGCTCGGCGAGATCATCGTGCCCATGAACGGGCGCATCAGCTGGAACGTCGACGACCTCGTCGTCGTGCCGTCGGGCAACCCGGCCACGATCCTGTCCGCCTCGGCGACGAACTCCGGCGAGGCGCCGTTCGTGAGCGGCACCGCGCTGCAGTTCGTGCCCGCGCGCGACTACCGCGGACCGGCGTCGGTGACGTTCGAGGTCACCGACGGCAAGGGCGCCGACGACCCGGTCGGCCGCAACGCGATCCTCACCATCCCGATCACCGTCGGCGATCCGAACTTCAACGACGCGCCGCCGGCGTTCACGCCCCGCAGCGAGACCATCGAGGCGGGCGAGGCGCCGCTCACGGTCGACCTGCGCTCGTCGACCGACCACCCGAACCGCGACAACATCGAGCGGGTGTCGTACCAGAACCTGTCGGGTTCGACCGCCGACATCCGCGGCGAGCTCGTCGAGGGTTCCCTGCTGCGGCTCTCCGCTCCGCTGGGCGTCCAGCCGGGCACGAAGACCCGCATCACGTTCGACGTGGTGTTCAACGAGTTCCGTGTGCCGGGCTACGTCGACGTCGCCGTCGTGTCGTCGACGCGCGCCATGCCGAAGGCGAACGACGACGGTCCGGTCGAGATGGTCCGCAGCGAGACGCGCACGATCGACGTGCTCGCCAACGACTTCAACCCCTTCGCCCCCGACGCGCCGCTCCGCATCGTGGCGGCGCAGATCGACCAGGCGGATGTCGGCGCGAACGCGTCCGTGAGCCACACCGCCTCCGACGTGACGGTGCGAACGGGCGCCGCGTTCACGGGCACGCTCAGCGTGATCTACCGCATCCAGGACGGCACGCGCGACCCCGCGCGCGAGTCGCAGGGACGCGTGACGGTCGTCGTGCGCGACCGGCCCGATCGCCCGGCCGCGCCGGCGATCATCGGCTCGGGCGACCGCACCGTGACGATCCGCTGGGCGGCACCGGCGAACAACAACTCGCCGATCACCGCCTACCAGGTCGACGTCAACGGGCAGGCGCGCGACTTCGGCGCGAACGCCGCGGGCGTGAACCAGCAGATCGGCAACCTGACCAACGGCACGGCCTACCGGTTCATGGTGCGCGCACAGAATGCCAAGGGGTGGAGCGAGTGGTCGCCGGTGTCGGCGTCGGCGACGCCGTACGGCACGCCGACGGCACCGCGGAACGTGAACGCCCAGGTCAACGGGAACGCGCCGACGAGCGTCGACGTGTCGTGGGCGGCGCCGAGCGACACGGGCGGCGGCAGCGTCCGATACGAGGTGCGCCTCGACTCGGGGAGCTGGACGAACTCGGGAACCGACCGCGCCCACCGATTCACGGGCGTCGGCGCCGGCAGCCACACCGTGCACGTTCGCGCGGTGAACGAGGGCAGCAACAAGACCGGTCCGGCCGAGTCGCGGAACTTCACCGTGCAGGACCCGCCGCCGCCGCAGGCGGGCGCGACCGTGCGCAAGGGCGGTCCCGCCCCGTACTGCAACGGATGCCGCTACGTCATCGGCGACTACCAGAACTTCCAGCCCGGCAATTACCAGATCACCGTGCAGTACAAGGAGTGGAACACCGACGCCGCCTGGCAGAACCTGTCGACGTCGTCGTACAACCTCTCCGCGAACGGGAGCGTGCAGACGCTGAGCGGCCTCGGCACCGCGAACCCCGACCAGTACCCCGCCGTCCGCATCCGCTTCGTCGGACCGAGCGGCACCGTCTACAGCCAGGTCGCCCACTGGGGCCGGCTCTGACCCACCACCATCACGAGGACGACACACCATGACCGTGACCCAAGACCAGGCCCTGTGGTTCCAGGACGCCTTCTCGAAGCTCGTCGACAACGTCGACCGCGCCATCCTCGGCAAGCGCGAGGTCATCGAACTCGTCGTGACCGCGATGCTGTCCGACGGGCACGTCCTGCTCGAGGACTTCCCGGGCACCGGCAAGACCGTGCTCGCGAAGGCGCTCGCCAACACGCTCGACGGCACGCACTCCCGCATCCAGTTCACGCCCGACCTGCTCCCGTCGGATGTCACGGGGGTGACGATCTACGACCAGGGCAAGGGACAGTTCGAGTTCCACCGCGGGCCGATCTTCGCCTCGATCGTGCTCGCCGACGAGATCAACCGCGCGAGCCCGAAGACCCAGTCGGCGCTGCTCGAGGTCATGGAGGAGGGCCGGGTCACCGTCGACGGCGTGAGCTACGAGGTCGGCAGCCCGTTCATGGTCATCGCCACGCAGAACCCCGTCGAGCAGGCCGGCACCTACTCGCTGCCCGAGGCGCAGCTCGACCGGTTCCTCGTCAAGACCTCGCTCGGCTACCCCGACCACGACACGGCCGTGACGCTCCTGCTCGACTCGGCCAACCGCGCGCGCGCCTCGAAGGTGTCGCCGATCATCGCCTCGAGCTCGGTCACCACCATGGCGCACCTCGCCTCAGAGGTGCACGTCGACGCCGCCGTGCTGTCGTACCTCAACCAGATCGTGTCGGCGACGCGCGAGCACGCCGACTCCGCCCTCGGCGTGAGCATGCGCGGCGCCCTCGCGCTCGCCCGCACCGCGAAGACGTGGGCCATCTCGCGGGGCCGCACGTACGTGACGCCCGACGACGTGCGCGAACTCGCCGTGCCGGTCCTCGCCCACCGCATCATCGTCGACCCCGAGTCGGAGTTCGCCGGCGTGACCGCGGAGGGCATCGTCACGCGCGTGGTCGCCGACGTCGTGCCCCCGGCGTACCGGGCGGCATGACGGCCGGAACCGGCGCGCCCCCGGCACCGAAGGTCCCGTCGCAGGCGCGCATCGCCCTGCGGTCCGTGCGGCGCTCGGCCGCGGCATCCGTCGCCTCGACCGCCGCCCGGCTTCGTCGCCTCGGCGCGCGCGCAGCCGCGTTCGCCGAACCCGTCACGAGCGTCGTCTCGGCGACCGGATGGCTCGTGCTCGCCGTCGCCGCCGCCTCGTTCGCAGTCGCGTGGGCGCTCGGCTGGATCGAGCTCGCGTTCGTCGGTGCGACGCTGCTCGCCGCACTGCTCGTCGCGATCCCGTTCGTGTTCGGGCGCGTGCGCTACCGCGTCGGCGTCGAACTCCAGCCGCGCCGCGTCGTCGCCGGCGAGCGCGCCCTCGGGCGGCTCGTCGTCGAGAACGTCGGGGAGGCGCCGTCGGTGCCGTCGCAGCTCGAGCTGCCGGTCGGCGCCGGCCTCGCCGAGTTCGTCATCCCCGCCATCGGCCCGGGCGACGAGCACGAGGAACTGTTCGCCGTGCCCACGCAGCGTCGCGCGGTGATCGTCGCCGGCCCCGCGGCATCCGTTCGCGGCGACCAGCTCGGACTGCTGCGCCGCGAGGTGCGCTGGACCGACCCGGTCGAGCTGTTCGTGCACCCCGTGACCGCGCGGCTGCGCCCCTCGGCGGCCGGCCTCGTGCGCGACCTCGAGGGCGAGATCACGAAGACCATCACGAACAACGACATCTCGTTCCACGCGCTGCGCGCGTACGAGCCGGGCGACGCGCTGCGCAACGTGCACTGGCGCACGTCGGCGCGCACCGGCCAGCTCATGGTGCGGCAGTACGAGGAGACGCGGCGCTCCCAGCTGCTGCTCGTGCAGGCCACGCGCGCGGACCACTACGCGTCCGAGCAGGAGTTCGAGCTCGCGGTGTCGGTGCTCGCGTCGCTCGGCGTGCAGGTCATCCGCGACGCCACGCGCCTCGCCGTCGCCACCGACCGGATGACGCTGAACACGGCGACGCCGACGGCGCTCCTCGACGACACGAGCCGGATCGAACCGGCCGCCGCCGCGGGGGAGTCGCTCGCCGTCGGCGTCACGCCCGCGGCGTCGCTGCGCGACCTCGTCCGCGAGGCGGCTCGCCGCGTTCCGGTGCCGAGCGTCGTGATCGTCGTCGCCGGGTCGCTCGCGCCGCTCGCGGAGTTCCGCGCGGTCGAGACCGTCTTCGGTTCCGACACCCAGGTGATCGCGTTCCGGGCCGAGGTCGGCGCGGCCTCGCGCATCGCGCGCGTGGGGGAGTCGACCGTCGTGACCGTCGGCGCGCTCGACGAGCTGTCGCGCCTCGTCCGGAGGGTGCGCCCGTGACCCGCCCGCCCCGCTCCGCCCTCGTCGACCTCGGCGTGCTGTCGCTGCTGTCGCTACTCGGTGTCATCGGCTACGAGACGAGCTTCGGCGGGCTCGACTTCCTGGCCGCGGCGCTCGCCGGCATCGCGGTGGGCACGCTCGCGGCGGTCGCCGGGACGATGCTGCGGCTCGACGTCCTCACGACCGTGCTCCTCGGCATCGTGCTGTACTTCCTCGTCGGCACGCCGTTCGCCATGCCCGGCGCGGCCTTCCTCGGGGTGCTCCCCACGCTCGAGTCCCTCGCCGGGCTCGCGGTCGGCGCGGTGCACGGCTGGGCCGACATCCTCACCATCCAGGCCCCCGTCGAAGCCCCGGCGTACGTCGCCGTCGTGCCCTACGCCGCCGCCACCGTGGTGTCGCTCGTCGGCGGACTGCTGGTGCTGCGGTGGCTGCCGGCGAAGCGTACGCCGCTGCGCGCGGCCGTCGTGCTCATCGGCCCCGTCCTGCTGCTGCTGTCGGGGATCCTGCTCGGCACCGACGAGGCGTTCCTCGCGGCGGTGCGCGGGGTCGCGTTCGCCGCGATCGCGCTCACCTGGATCGCGTGGCGGCGCGGGGCGACCGTCGAGGCGTCCGGCGAGGGCGCCGCTCGTCTGCGGCGCCGGCGGCTCACCGGCGCGACCGCGGTCGTCGCCGGTGCGGTCGCCGTGGGCGCCGTCGCCGGGCTCGCCCTCGCCCCCGTCGCCCCCGACCGCTTCGTCCTCCGCGACGAGGTCGTGCCGCCCTTCGACCCGCTGGAGTTCCCGAGCCCCCTGGCCGGTTACCGCACGTACACCAAGGACCTCGCCGAGGAGCCGCTGTTCCGCGTCGCCGGCCTGCAGCCCGGCGACACGCTGCGCCTCGCGGCGATGGACTCGTACTCCGGGCGGCTCTGGAACGTCGCCGGACCCGATGAGGCGGAAGGCGACGGCGGGTACTCGATCGTGGGCCGCACGCTCCCGCCGCCCGCGCTCGCCGACCTCGGCAGCGCCCGCGCGGTCGACGTCGAGGTGCTCGGGTACGACGACGTGTGGCTGCCGACCGTCGGGTACGGCTCAGAGCTGGAGCTCCGGGGCGACGCCGCGACGTCGAGCGCCGGCGACCTCCGCTACAACGCCGACGCCGGCACGGCCGTGCTGACGAGCGGGGTCGGTCCGGGCACGGCGTACCGGCTCGAGTCGCGCATCCAGCGCGAGCCCGACGACTCGGCCCTCGTCGACGTTCCGGTCGCGCAGCTCACCCTGCCCGTCGTCGAGAACCTGCCCGACGTCGTCGCCGCGAAGGCCGAGGAGTACGCCGGCGATGCGGCGAGCCCGATCGAGCAGCTGCGCGCGATCGAGCGGGGCCTGAAGACCAACGGCTTCCTCAGCCACGGCCTCGCGAGCGACGCGGTGCCCTCGCGGGCCGGCCACGGCGCCGACCGCCTCATCGAGTTGTTCACCCGCACGCAGATGGTCGGCGACGAGGAGCAGTACGCCGCCGCGATGGCGCTGATGGCCCGCCACCTGGGGTACCCGGCCCGCGTCGTGATGGGCTACGCGCCGGAGGTCGGCGAGGGCGGCGACGAGGTCGAGGTCGTCGGGTCCGACGTGACCGCCTGGGTGGAAGTGCCGTTCGAGGGCGTCGGCTGGGTCCCGTTCCGACCCACCCCCGACAACATCGACGTGCCCCAGGAGCAGACGCCGAAGCCCAAGTCCGAGCCGCAGCCGCAGGTGCGCCAGCCGCCGCGAGCCGAGCAGGCCGACGACGAGCTGCTCACGACCGTCGAGATCGACGACACCGACGACGAGGACCGCGACCGTCCGTTCCAGCTGCCGGCCTGGGCGTGGATCGTCATCGCCAGCGTGGGCATCCCGGCGGCCGCACTGCTGCTGCCGATGCTCGTCGCGATGTTCGCCCGCCGCCGTCGCCGTCGGCTCCGCCGCAGCGGGCCGACGGATCGGCAGGCGGCCGGAGCCTGGGAGGAGCTCGTCGACCGCTACGCCGAGCTCGGGTTCGACCCGCCCGAGCGCGCGTCGCGGCTCCAGACCGCACGCGACCTCGAGCGCCAGCTCGACGAGCAGGGCCTCGGGTCGGTCCGGCTCGCGGAGGACGGCGTGCGGCTCACGTCGCTCGCCGCGACGGTCGACCGCGACGTGTTCGGCGGCGGCGACGTCGAGCCGGGTGCGGTCGAGCGCCGGTGGTCCGAAGCGGATGCCGCGGCCGCGGCCGTCGCGGCGGCGGCCGGCCGACTGCGGCGCCTGATCGCCCGCTACCGGGTGCACCGACGACGCTGAGCGTGGTTAAGGTGGGGGCGTGAGCGACTTCATCGTGCCCCCGCCGGGACTCGTGCCCGACGCGCCCGCGCCGGCCGAGCCCGAGCGCACGGTGCGGGTGCCCGATCGGATCCCCGCCTTGCGGCCGCCGGCGCCGGCCACACCGGTCCCGAGCGCGCCGCCGGGCGCCGCCGCGCCGCCCCCGCCGCCGGCCCCGCCGATCCGCCCGCACGGGCCGCGCACGGCCTGGCGCCTGCGGTCGGACGCCGGCCACGACGTCACGGTGCGGAGTCGCGTCGTGGTCGGCCGCGACCCGAGGGCGACGGATGCCGCGGCCGGGGCCGAGCCGGTCGCCATCGACGACCCGGCCCGGTCGCTCTCGAAGACGCATGCGCTGCTGGAGGTCGTGGACGACCGGCTCCTCGCGACCGACCTCGCCTCGACCAACGGCGTCCGCATCTGGCCCGAGGGCGAGGACGCCGTCGAACTCGAGCCGGGCCGACCCACGTCCGTGCCCGAGGGGGCCGTGCTCCTGCTCGGCGACGTCGCGTTCCTCGTGAACCGGGCCCCCGACGCGACGGTGTAACCTGAGGATCGTGCGCGTACCGTTCCGCCTCCTCCTTCGGTGCCGCGACGGGGCCTAGTTCGACCGGCCGCCCCCGTCGCGGAGTCCGTCGTCGGCTGATCCCCCACGATCCGAGAGAGACGTTCATCGATGAATCCGCCCACTGAGCCGCAGGCCCGCCCGCGCACCCTCGCCGAGAAGGTCTGGGATGCGCACCTCGTCGCGAAGGGCGAGGACGGCACCCCCGACCTCATCTACATCGACCTGCACCTCGTGCACGAGGTCACCAGCCCGCAGGCCTTCGACGGCCTCCGGCTGGCCGGTCGCACGGTCCGCCGTCCCGACCTGACGATCGCGACCGAGGACCACAACACGCCCACGCTGAACATCGACCGGCCGATCGCCGACCCCACGAGCCGCACGCAGATCGAGACGCTGCGCCGCAACGCGGAGGAGTTCGGCATCCGCCTGCACTCGCTCGGCGACGTCGAGCAGGGCATCGTGCACGTCGTCGGCCCGCAGCTGGGCCTCACCATGCCGGGCATCACGGTCGTCTGCGGCGACAGCCACACGTCGACCCACGGCGCGTTCGGCGCGATGGCGTTCGGCATCGGCACGAGCGAGGTCGAGCACGTGCTCGCCACCCAGACGCTGCCGCTCAAGCCGTTCAAGACGATGGCGATCAACGTCGAGGGCACGCTCCGGCCCGGCGTCACGGCCAAGGACATCATCCTCGCCGTGATCGCGAAGATCGGCACGGGCGGCGGACAGGGCTACGTGCTCGAGTACCGGGGCAGCGCCATCCGCTCGCTGTCGATGGACGGCCGCATGACGATCTGCAACATGTCGATCGAGGCGGGCGCACGGGCCGGCATGGTCGCCCCCGACGAGACGACGTTCGCCTACCTGCAGGGCCGCCCGCACGCCCCGCGCGGCGCCGACTGGGACGCCGCGGTCGACTACTGGAAGACGCTGCCCACCGACGAGGGCGCGACCTTCGACGCCGAGGTGTTCATCGACGCCGACGCGCTCGAGCCGTTCGTGACCTGGGGCACGAACCCCGGCCAGGGCGTCTCCCTCAGCGACGTCGTGCCCGACCCGGCGTCGATCGACGACCAGCACGAGCGCGCCGCCGCCGAGCGCGCCCTCGAGTACATGGACCTCGAGCCGGGCACGCCGCTGAAGCAGATCCCGGTCGACGCGGTCTTCATGGGGTCGTGCACCAACAGCCGCATCGAGGACCTGCGTGCCTTCGCGTCGATCATCCAGGGTCGGAAGAAGGCCGACGGCGTGCGCGTCATGGTCGTTCCGGGCTCGGCGCGGGTGCGCCTCGAGGCCGAGGCCGAGGGGCTCGACAAGGTGTTCGAGGAGTTCGGCGCCGAGTGGCGCTTCGCCGGCTGCTCGATGTGCCTCGGCATGAACCCCGACCAGCTCGCCCCCGGCGAACGGTGCGCGTCGACCTCGAACCGCAACTTCGAGGGCCGCCAGGGCAAGGGCGGCCGCACGCACCTCGTGTCGCCGCTCGTCGCGGCCGCGACGGCCGTCCGCGGCACCCTCTCGAGCCCGTGGGACCTCGAGCAGGAGGGAGCGGCCGGGTTCGACACGGCCGTCCCGGCGTACTCGACCAGCGGAGCGAAGGGGAACTGACGATGGAGAAGATCAGCACCGTCACGGGTGTCGCCGCGCCGCTGCGCCGGTCCAACGTCGACACCGACCAGATCATCCCCGCGGTGTTCCTCAAGCGCGTCACGAAGACGGGCTTCGAGGACGCCCTGTTCCACGGCTGGCGGCAGGACCCCGAGTTCGTGCTCAACGACCCCGCCTATGCGGGCGCGGCGATCCTCATCGCGGGCCCCGACTTCGGCACCGGCTCGAGCCGCGAGCACGCCGTCTGGGCGCTTCGCGACTTCGGCTTCCGCGTCGTGATCTCGAGCCGATTCGGCGACATCTTCCGCGGCAACGCCGGCAAGCAGGGCCTGCTCGCCGCGCAGGTCGCGTACGAGGATGTCGAGCGCCTCTGGGCGGCGATCGAGGACCAGCCGGGAATAGCGGCGACCGTCGATCTGGTTGAGCGTACGGTGAGCATCGGCTCGCTCACGGTTTCATTCGACATCGACGATTACACTCGGTGGCGGCTCTTGGAGGGACTCGACGACATCGGGCTCACCCTCCGGGACGAGCCGGCCATCGCCGAGTTCGAGTCGCACCGTGAGGCGTGGCGGCCGACCACGCTCCCGATCCGGGAGCCGGCAGAGACAGGGAACTGAGTGAACACACTCGTGAATGACGCGAAGCAGCACGGAACGGCGGTGGGCCTCCAGGTCGATCGCATCACGATCAACGGGGGCAAGCCGCTTCGGGGTCGCATCGAGCTGAAGGGCGCCAAGAACCTCGTCACCAAGGCGATGGTCGCGGCGATCCTCGGCGACACCCCGAGCGTCCTGAAGGACGTCCCGAACATCAGCGACGTGCGCATCGTCCGCGGCCTGCTCGAGGTGCACGGCGTGACCGTGACCGAGGGCGCCGACGAGGGCGACCTCGTCCTCGACCCGTCCGCCGTCGAGACGGCGCACATGGCCGAGGTCGACGCCCAC
Source organism: Agromyces indicus (assembly GCF_031432295.1). Classification (NCBI taxonomy): domain Bacteria; kingdom Bacillati; phylum Actinomycetota; class Actinomycetes; order Micrococcales; family Microbacteriaceae; genus Agromyces; species Agromyces indicus. The sequence continues at coordinate 347,008 of NZ_JAVKGS010000002.1, forward strand.
GCGGGTTCGAGCCGCATCCCGATCCTGTTCTGCGGTCCGCTGCTGCACCGGCTCGGCGAGGCGTTCATCCCCGACCTCGGCGGATGCCGCATCGGCGACCGCCCGATCGACTACCACCTCGAGGTGCTGCGCAACTTCGGCGCGATCGTCGAGAAGCTCCCGAGCGGCATCCGGATGTCGGCCCCCAACGGGCTGCACGGCGCGAAGGTGTCGCTGCCGTACCCGAGCGTGGGCGCGACCGAGCAGGTGCTGCTCACCGCGGTGCTCGCCGACGGGATCACCGAGCTGTCCGGCGCGGCGATCGAGCCCGAGATCATGGACCTCATCAACATCCTCCAGAAGATGGGCGCCATCATCTCGGTCGACACCGACCGCGTCATCCGCATCGAGGGCGTCGAGAAGCTGCAGGGCTACACCCACCGCGCGCTCTTCGACCGCAACGAGGCCGCCAGCTGGGCCGCCGCGGCGCTCGCGACCGAGGGCGACATCTTCGTCGGCGGTGCGCGCCAGGCCGAGATGCTCATGTTCCTCAACGTCTTCCGCAAGGTCGGCGGCGCGTTCGACATCGCCGAGGACGGCATCCGCTTCTACCACCCGGGTGGCGAGCTGAAGCCCGTCATCATCGAGACCGACGTGCACCCCGGATTCATGACCGACTGGCAGCAGCCCCTCGTCGTGGCCCTCACCAAGGCCAAGGGCGTGTCGATCGTGCACGAGACCGTCTACGAGCAGCGCTTCGGCTTCGTCGACGCGCTCGTCGAGATGGGCGCGTCGATCGAGGTGCACAAGGAGTGCCTGGGCGGTCGCCCGTGCCGGTTCGGCCAGCGCAACTTCAAGCACTCCGCGGTGATCTCGGGCCCGGCGCAGCTGCACGGCGCCGACATCGAGGTGCCCGACCTGCGCGGCGGCTTCAGCCACCTCATCGCGGCGCTCACCGCCGAGGGGCGCTCGACCGTGTCGAACGTCGGCATCATCGCGCGCGGGTACGAGAACTTCATCACCAAGCTCGAGCTGCTCGGGGCGGACTTCGCGCTCGAAGGATAATGGGTCAGTGCCACATCAAGACCCCGCATCCGCGCCGGCCGCGAAGCCCGGTTCCGAGAAGCGTCGACCCTCGTTCTTCTGGGTCCTCGCCGTCCTGATCCTCCCGCTGTGGAGCCTCGGGGTGAAGTACCGCTTCCACCACGGCGAGCGGATGCCGCAGAGCGGGCCGGTCGTGCTCTCGCCGAACCACTACAGCGAGGTCGACCCGCTCGTCATGGGCGTCGCCGCCTGGCACCTCGGCCGCGCGCCGCGCTTCCTCGCGAAGGCGTCGCTGTTCAAGAACCCGGTGCTCGGCTGGTTCCTGCGCACCTCGGGGCAGATCCCCGTCGAGCGCGCCGGCAGCCAGAGCCACGCGGCGATCCGGGCCGCGGAGCAGCTGGTCGAGAAGGGGCGCATGGTCATCGTGTACCCCGAGGGTTCGCTCACGCGCGACCCCGACCTGTGGCCCATGCGCGGCAAGACCGGCGCCGTCCGCATCGCGCTCGAGCGCGACATCCCGCTGGTGCCCGCCGCGCACTGGGGCACGCAGGCGATCCTGCCCCGGTACGGCAAGAAGCTCAGCCTGTTCCCGCGCAAGACCGTCGACGTGATCATCGGCGAGCCCCTCGACCTCTCCGCCTACCGCGGCAAGCCGCTCGACCAGGCGACGCTGCTCAAGGCCACCGACGAGCTGATGAACGCGATCGCCGCGCTTCTCGGCGAGCTCCGCGGCGAGATCCCGCCGGCCGAGCGGTGGGACCCGGCCAAGCACGGCCAGAAGGAGACGGGACGCCTTGAAGGCTAGGACGCCGCGCCGGGGCCAGGGCAAGCGCGTGGCCGTCCTCGGCGCCGGCAGCTGGGGGACCACGTTCGCCAAGATCCTCGCCGACGGCGGGGCCGACGTCGTCCTCTGGGCGCGCCGCCCCGAGCTCGCGCGGGAGATCCAGGAGGGCAAGCGCAACAGCGACTACCTCCCCGGCGTGAACCTGCCGATCGGCCTCCGCTCGACGAGCCGGCTCGACCTCGCGCTCGCTGGGGCCGAGCAGGTGTACGTGTGCGTGCCGAGCCAGACGCTGCGCCAGAACCTGATCGAGGCCGAGCCGCACCTGCACGCCGAGGCGATCGTCGTCTCGCTCATGAAGGGCGTCGAGAAGTCGACGGGCCACCGCATGAGCGAGGTCATCGCCGAGGTGCTGCCCATCGCCGAGTCGAAGATCGCCGTGATCTCCGGGCCGAACCTGGCGCTCGAGATCGCGAAGGAGCAGCCCACGGCCGCGGTCGTCTCGTCGACGAGCCTCGAGACGGCGCAGGCCGTGGCATCCGTGGCCCGCAACCCGTACTTCCACTCGTTCGTGAACACGGACGTCATCGGCACCGAGTTCGGCGGCGTGCTGAAGAACCTCATCGCGGTCGCGATCGGCATCGTCGACGGTGCGGGCTACGGCGAGAACACCAAGGCCTCGATCATCACCCGCGGCCTCGTGGAGATGACCGACTTCGCCGTCGCGCACGGCGCGCATCCCGACACCCTGTCGGGCCTCGCGGGCCTCGGCGACCTGATCGCGACGTGCCAGTCGCCGTTGTCGCGCAACAACACCGCCGGTCGCCTGCTCGGCCAGGGGTACAAGCTGCCCGAGGTCGTCAACCAGATGCAGCAGACCACCGAGGGGCTCGCGTCGGTCGGGCCGATCCTCGAGCTCGCGCGCGCGAAGGGCGTGGAGATGCCCATCGTCGAGCAGGTCCGGCAGGTGCTCGCCGGCACGCTCGCCCCGAAGGACATCGCGCCGCACCTCACGACCGACGACGAGCCCCAGGGCGAAAGGACGATGGATGGACAAGCTCAGGGTGGTACTGCTCTTCGGCGGGCGCTCCAGCGAGCATTCGATCAGCTGCGCAACGGCGGCCGGAGTGCTGCAGGCGATCGACCGTGACCGCTACGAGCTGATCCCCGTCGGCATCACCCGCGCGGGCGCCTTCGTGCTCGAGGCCGACGACCCGTCGCGGTTCGCGCTCGACCCCGAGCGGCTTCCGGAGGTGCACGACAACGGGACGCGAGTGCGGTGGCCCGACAGCTCCGCGTCGCGCGAGCTGCGCGTGACGACCGCGAGCGGCGAGGAGTCCTCGCTCGGCGACATCGACCTGGTGTTCCCGATCCTCCACGGCCCGTTCGGCGAGGACGGCACCATCCAGGGCCTGTTCGAGCTGCTCGGCCTCCCGTACGTCGGTTCGGGCGTGCTCGCGAGCGCGCTCGGCATGCACAAGCACTTCACCAAGACCGCGCTGCAGGGCGCGGGCATCCCGGTCGCGCCGTGGCGCACGGTCACCGCGCGCGAGTGGGCCGACGACCCCGAGCGCGTGCGCGCCGATGCGGCCGCCCTCGGCCTGCCCCAGTTCGTCAAGCCCGCGCGTGCGGGATCGAGCGTGGGCGTCAGCCGGGTGGCCGAGGCGGGCGATCTCGACGCGGCCCTCGAGGTGGCGTTCGCCGAGGACGACACGGTGCTCGTCGAGGCCGCCATGGTCGGCCGCGAGGTCGAGATCGCGGTGCTCGGCGGCGCGCCGGGGGAGCGGCCGCGTGCGTCGGTCGCGGGCGAGATCGTGCTCACCGGCGACGGCTTCTACGACTTCGCCGCGAAGTACCTCGATGCCCCGGGCGTCGACCTGGTCTGCCCGGCCGACCTCGGCGAGGGTCGGCTGGAGGAGATGCGCGATCTCGCGATCCGCGCCTTCGAGGCGATCGGGGCCGAGGGCCTCGCACGCGTCGACTTCTTCCTCACCGAGGACGGGTTCGTCGTCAACGAGCTGAACACGATGCCGGGCTTCACGCCGATCTCGATGTTCCCCCGCTGCTGGCAGGAGTCCGGGGTGACCTACCCCGAGCTGGTCGACGAGCTCATCCGCGTCGGCCTCGCGCGGGGCGTCCGGCTCGGCTGAGCCGACGCTCCGCGGCGGCGGGCCGGGCTCGGCGGGGGGATCACCCCTCCGGCGCGAGGTCCTCGAGGTCGGTGCATCCGCCGTCGGCCTCGATGACCGACACCGCGGACGACACGTCGGCGATCGCGGTCGTCCCCGCTACCACGTCGTTGTCGACGACGACCTCGACGGCGGGCGTGCGCCCGTAGGTCGTGAACCGGTAGCGCGGCGCGTCGGACTCGTCGATGATCCAGTCGACCTCGTCGACGCTCACGCACCGCAGCGTCGTGGGTCCGGGCGGTTCGACGCCGCAGCGCAGCAGGACCGACGCCGGCGTGCCCCACGCGCCGGTGCCCTGCGCATCGGTCTCGCGGGCCTCCTGCCCGGCGACGACGTCGGGCAGTCGCACGATCACCGCGGCGCAGTCGGGGTCGACGGCGTCGGGCGCGGCCTCGAACGGCACGGGTCGTGCGCACGAGGCGAGCAGCGGCAGGGCGACGACGGCGACGGATGCCGCGGCGACGAGCCGCGGCAGCGTGCGTCGGGGGCGGCGGGGGCGGGGAGCGGGCATCGCCATCAGGCTACCGTGGGAGCCATGGAGCCCCCTGCACACGAGCCGTCGACCGCGATCGGCGACCTCGGCGAATCGGCGGTGCTCGCGCGCATCCTGCCCCGCCTCGCCCCGGGCGATGCGGCGCACCTGGGCGCGGGCGACGACGCCGCCGTGGTCGCGGCACCCGACGGCCGGTTCGTCGTGACGACCGACCTGATGGTGCACGGCCCCGACTTCCGGCTCGCCTGGTCCACGCCCTCCGACCTCGGCTGGAAGGCCGCGGCGACGAACCTCACTGACGTCGCCGCCATGGGTGCGAGGCCGACGGCCCTGGTCGTGGCGATCGCGGCGCCCCCATCGCTCGACGTCGGGGTGCTCGAGGGCATCGCCGACGGGCTGCGCGAGGGGCTCACCGCCCTCGCCCCCGGCGCGGGCGTGGTCGGCGGCGACCTGTCGGCGTCATCCGTGCTCATGATCTCGGTCACCGCGTTCGGCGACCTCGAGGGCCGTGCACCGGTCCTGCGATCGGGTGCACGGCCGGGCGACGTGATCGCCCACGCCGGCGGCCGGGGCGATGCCGCCCGCGGACTCGCGCTGCTCTTCGCCCGGGCCCGCGACGAGCGGGGCGAACCGGATGCCGCGGCCGCCGCCGCACTGCGCACCGAGCATCCACGGCTGGTCGCAGCGCAGCTCGCGCCGACGCCCCCGGTGTCGGCCGGCGTCGTCGCCGCGGAGGCGGGCGCGACGGCGATGCTGGACGTGAGCGACGGACTCGCCCGCGACGCGCGTCGGATCGCCGAGGCGAGCGGCATCGGCATCGACTTCCGATCCGCGGCGCTCGGACCCGACCCGCTGACGGCGCTCGCGGGGGCCGAGGACCACGGGCTGCTCGCGGCGTTCCCGGCGGACGTGCCGCCGCCGCATCCGTTCGAGGTCATCGGCGTGGCGACGGCCGAGGCGGGCGTGCTCACGCTCGACGGGGCGCCCGTCGACACCGCCGGGTGGGATCCCTATGCGGGCTGGGACGGCGTCGGGGGCTGATCGCCGCCGGCGTCGGGCGCGCTCGCGGACGCCCACCAGAGGGTCGTCTCGCCGTAGTCGCGTCGCCGCTCGGGGTCGATCCCGGCCGGCCACGCGGGCTCCGGGGAGCGGGAGCTGCGCTCGACGACCACCGTCGCCTCCGGCGCGAGCAGGTCGGCGAGGAGCTCGAGGTCGCGCGCGAGCTCGCGCTCGCCGAGGTCGTACGGCGGGTCGATGAAGGCCAGGTCGACGCCGCCCGGCGCCGACTCGAGGTACGTCGCGACGCTCCGCGCCTCGACGCGGATGCGCGGCCCCGATCCCCGCGCGGCGCGCGCGACGGCGGCCGCGTTGCGACGGCACACCTCGGCGGCCGGGCGGGCCTTCTCGACGAGCACCACCTCGCTCGCGCCCCGGCTCGCCGCCTCGAGGCCGAGCGCGCCCGAACCCGCGTACAGGTCGAGCACCACCGCGCCGTCGACCGCGTCGCGCGCCTCCAGCGCGGAGAAGATCGCCTCGCGCACGCGGTCGCTCGTGGGCCGCGTGCCCGACCGGGGCACGGCGAGCGTGAGCGACCCGGCGAACCCGGCGATGATGCGCGTCATGTCTCGGGAGCATAACGGGCGCCTCCGGCGCGCTGCCATGATGGAGGGGTGGAAGACACGACCGACGCCCTGCACGCCGATCCGTCCCGCCACCGGGAAGACGAACAGCAGGCCATCGACCGGCTCTGGGACTTCGCCGACCCCGCGACGAGCGAGCAGCGGTTCCGCGCGGTCGCCGACGACGAGGCCGTGCCGACGCACGAGCGCGCCGTGATGACCACGCAGCTCGCGCGGGCCGTCGGCATCCAGCGCCGCGACGACGAGGCGCTCGCACTGCTCGACGACCTCGAGGCGGCCGGACGCGCCGATGAGACGCCCGAGGAGGCGGCCGAGCTGCGTGCGCGCATCGCCCTCGAACGCGGGCGCATCGCGGCGACCGCCGAGCGGTTCGACGAGGCCGTGCCGCTGTTCACGAAAGCCGTCCGCGAGGCGGCGCTCGCGGGCTCGACCTTCCTGGTCCTCGACGCCCTCCACATGCTGGCCCTGAACGACGCCGGACACGAGGAGGAGTGGGCCACCGAGGGCTTCGACATCCTCGAGGGGGTGCGCGATCGCCGACTGAAGCGCTGGGGCGTCGCCCTGCACAACAACCTGGGCTGGACCAAGCACGACGCGGGCGACGCGGTCGCCGCGCTCCACCACTTCGAGCGCGCCGTCGAGGCCGCCGACCAGTACGGGACGGCCGGCCAGCAGCACGTCGCCCGGTGGTCGGTGGGTCGGGCGCTCCGCACGCTCGGCCGTACCGGCGAGGCGCTCGAGCTGCAGCGCGAACTGGCCCGGGCCCGGCCCGACGACACCTACGTGCAGGCCGAGATCGAGGCGCTCACGGCCGAGGTGACGGAGGCGGAGCCTACGATCGAGGCATGACGGCCGATCGCTCGGTCGAGGGCGCCGCGACCCTCGACACCAAGCTGTCCGGCCTGCTCGGCGGTCCCACGGCGAAGGCGATGGAGCGCGCGTGGGGGCTCGTCACGGTCGGCGACCTGCTCGGTCACTATCCGCGGCGGTACCAACCGCGCGGCGAGCTCACGGCGCTCGACCGGCTCCCGCGCGACGAGAACGTGACGATCGTCGCGGAGGTCCTCGAGGTGCGCGAGCGGACCATGCGCTCGCGTCGCGGGTCCATCCTCGAGGCGAAGATCTCCGACGGCAGGGGCGTGCTCACCCTGACGTTCTTCAACCAGGCGTGGCGCGCGCGGGAGCTGAAGCCCGGGGTGCGCGGCATGTTCGCCGGCAAGGTCTCCGACTACCGGGGCGCGCTGCAGCTCGCGCACCCCGACTACGAGCTCTTCGAGGACGAGACCCGCACCGACACCGGGCCGGATGCCGCGGCCCTGCGCTGGGCCACCGCGCCCATCCCGATCTACCCGGCCACCGCGACCCTCTCGAGCTGGAAGCTGCAGCGCGCGGTCGCGCTCGTGCTCGATGCGCTCGGCCCGGTCGACGACCCGCTGCCCGAGTCCGTGCGCCGGGCTCGAGGGCTGCTCGCGCACCGCGAGGCGCTCGAGCTCGTGCACCGGCCGGAGCGCGACGCCGACTGGAAGGCCGCGCAGCGCACGCTGCGATTCACCGAGGCGTTCGTGCTCCAGTCCGTCCTGCTCGAGCGCCGCGCCGCCGCCCGGGCGCACGAGGCGGTGCGGCGCACGCCCGCGCCCGGCGGGCTCCTCGAGCGGTTCGAGGCGTCGCTGCCGTTCGAGCTCACCGACGACCAGCTCGAGGTCGGCGTGCAGATCCACGCCGATCTCGCCGAACCGGTGCCCATGAACCGGCTCGTCCAGGGCGAGGTCGGTTCGGGCAAGACCGTCGTCGCCCTGCGGGCCATGCTCGCGGTCGCCGAGTCGGGCGGCCAGGCGGCCCTCCTCGCGCCCACGGAGGTGCTCGCGGCGCAGCACCTGAGGTCGATCGTCGACATGCTCGGTCCCGAGCTGGCGGCCGAGGTCATGCCCACGCTGATCACCGGCCAGCTCCCCGCCGCCGACCGCCGGCGGGCGGCGCTGCGCGTCGCAGCCGGCCAGGCGCGCATCGTGGTCGGTACGCACGCCCTCCTCGGCGACACGACCTCGTTCGCCGACCTGGGCCTCGTGGTCGTCGACGAGCAGCACCGCTTCGGCGTCGAGCAGCGCGAGGCGCTGCGGCTCAAGGGGCGGCATCCGCACGTGCTCGTGCTCACGGCGACGCCGATCCCGCGCACCGTCGCCATGACCGTGTTCGGCGACCTCGACGTGTCGACGATCCGGCAGCTCCCCGCCGGTCGTGCGGGCATCACGACCCACGTCGTCCCGCTGGCGGAGCGTCCGCACTGGCGACCGCGCGTGTGGGAGCGGCTCGCCGAGGAGCTCGAGCAGGGACGCCAGGCGTTCGTCGTGAGCCCGGCGATCGAGCCGAAGGTCGCGGAGGACGGCCTCGAGCCCGCCGACCCCGAAGGCGATGCCGCGCCCGCGGCATCCGTCGCCTCGGTGCTCGCCGAGCTGCGCGCCCACCCGCGCCTGGCGGAGGTCCGCATCGCGCCGCTGCACGGTCGGATGAGCGCCGACGAGAAGGACGCCACCATGCGCGCGTTCGCCGCGGGGGAGCTCGACGTGCTCGTCGCGACCACCGTCATCGAGGTCGGCGTCGACGTGCCCAACGCGAGCACCATGGTCGTCGTGGATGCCGACCGGTTCGGGGTCTCGCAGCTGCACCAGCTCCGCGGCCGGGTCGGCCGCGGCTCCGTGCCCGGCCTGTGCCTGCTCGTGACCCGCGTCGAGGCGGAGACCGTCGCGCGGGAACGACTCGACGCGGTGGCCGGCACGCTCGACGGCTTCGAGCTCGCACGCGTCGACCTCGAGCTCCGCCAGGAGGGCGACGTCCTCGGCGCCATCCAGTCCGGACGGCGGACCTCCCTCAAGCTGCTCCGGGTGACGCGCCACGGCGACGTCATCGCCGACGCGCGCGAGGCCGCCGCCGAGGTGCTCCGCGACGACCCGGACCTGGCCGCCCACCCCGCACTCGCGGCGGCCGTGCGACGCCGCCTCGACGACGACTCGAGCGAGTACCTGAGCAGGGGCTGAGACTCCCGGGCAGCGGTCCACGGCGCCGGATCCCGCACTACGCTGGCACGTATGCAGCGGATCGCCGTCGTTCCCGGATCGTTCGACCCCGTCACCCGGGGGCATCTCGACGTGATCGGCCGTGCCGCTGGCCTCTACGACCAGTTGCACGTCGTCGTGGTGCACAACCCCGACAAGTCGGCGCTCCTGCCGATCGCGCAGCGGGTCTCGCTCATCGAGCAGTCGATCGAGGAGGCCGGCATCGTCGGCGACATCGTCGTCGCGTCCTGGAGCATGGGCCTGCTCGTCGACTACTGCACCGACGTTGGCGCGTCGGTCCTCGTCAAGGGCATCCGCTCGCAGGTCGACGTGGCCTACGAGACGCCGATGGCCATCGTGAACCGGCACCTCGCCGGGGTCGAGACGGTGTTCCTGCTGCCCGACCCCGCGAACGCCCACGTGTCGAGTTCGCTCGTGCGCCAGGTGTCGGCGCTCGGCGGCGACGTGAGCCCGTACGTGCCCGAGCCCGTGGCGCAGTACCTGCAGGGGGCGATGACCTCATGAGCGAGGTCTCGGCGCCGCAGGTCGGGGCGACGGCCGCACCCGCGATGGGCATCGACGAGGTCGGCGCCGGCGCGGCGCGCATCGTCCGCAACGTCGAGGAGGTGATCGCCGGCAAGCGCGATGCGGTGACCGCCGCCCTCACCGTGCTGCTCGCCGAGGGGCACCTGCTCATCGAGGACGTGCCGGGAGTCGGCAAGACGATGCTGGCCAAGGCGCTCGCGCGCTCGGTCGACTGCACGGTCAGCCGCATCCAGTTCACGCCCGACCTGCTGCCGAGCGACGTGACGGGCGTCTCGGTGTTCGACCAGTCGTCGCGGCGGTTCGAGTTCAAGCACGGTCCGGTGTTCGCGAACATCGTGATCGGCGACGAGATCAACCGCGCCAGCCCCAAGACCCAGTCGGCCCTCCTCGAGTGCATGGAGGAGCGGCAGGTGACCGCCGACGGCACGACGTACCGGCTCGAGCAGCCCTTCACGGTCGTGGCGACCCAGAACCCGGTCGAGATGGAGGGCACCTACCCGCTCCCGGAGGCGCAGCGCGACCGGTTCATGGCGCGCATCTCGATGGGGTACCCGGCACCGGGCGACGAGCTCGCGATGCTCGCGCAGCGCGAGACGGCGAGCCCGCTCGACGCGCTGGAGCCGGTCGTCTCGATCGACGAGCTGCGCGCGATGATCGCCGCCGTCCACCACGTGTACACGTCCCAGGCGGTCAAGGAGTACGCCGTCGAGCTGGCGCGGGCCACGCGCGACGACCGCCAGCTTCGGCTCGGCGCGAGCCCGCGCGCGACCCTGCAGCTCATCCGCGCGGCGAAGGCGCACGCGGCGATGCACGGGCGCGACTTCGTCCTGCCCGACGATGTCGACGCGCTCGCGGTGCCGGTGCTCGCGCACCGGCTGGTCCCCACGAGCCGTGCGGTCGGCGGGCACGACCGCGACGGCGGCCCGCTCATCGACGCCATCGTGCGACGCGTCGTCGCCGACACGCCGGTGCCGGTGGGCAGCGCCAGGAGGGAGTGAGCGGATGCCGCGCAGCCGCGCCGCGCGCGTTCCGGCGCGTCCACGCCTCACGGGGCGGGGGATGGCGCTGGTCGCCGCCGGCGCGGCGTTGTTCCTCGTCGCAGCATGGTTCGACCTGCGCGACATCATGCTGCTCGCGGCCGTCGGGCTCGCGATGCCGGTCGCATCCCTCGGGTTCCTCGCCGTTCGGGCGCCGCGGCTCGCGGTGACCCGCGCGTTCGAACCGCACGTGGTGCGGGCGGGGGAGTCGGCGGCCGTGCGCCTGCGCGTGCAGAACCGCGACCGTCGCGCCTTCGACGGCGCGCACTGGCGCGACCTCGCGCACCCGGCGCTGCACCCGCCCGGCGAGGCGGTGCTCCCGGCGATCGGCCGGCACGAGACCGCCATGCCGTCCGGCGACGACACCGTGCGCCTCGAGTACCGGCTCCGGACGCCGCGGCGCGGCGTGTTCGACGTCGGACCGCTCCGGATCGCGGTGACCGACCCGTTCGGCCTCGCGCGGCTCGACCGGGCGGCGGGCCTGCCGCGCGAGCTCGTCGTGACCCCGCGCGTCACCCCGCTGGAGCCCGCGGCGGGGGTCGTGGCGAGCGTCGACGGCGCCGTCCACGCCCTCCAGCGGCGAACCCACCCCAACAGCGACGAGCTCATCGCCCGCGAGTACCGGTACGGCGACCCGCTGCGTCGCGTCCACTGGGCCGCGACGGCCCGGCGCGGCGAGCTCATGGTCCGCGAAGAGGAGCAGCGCGGCGATCCGGAGGTCCGCATCCTGCTCGACACGGCGCTCGGCGGCCGCGCGCACCATCCGTCGTCGGCCGCGCGCGACGCGGGATCCACGCTCGACCCGGCCTTCGAGCTCGGCGTGGAGCTCGCCGCGTCGATCGGCGTGCACCTCCTCGAGAACGGGTTCCGCGTGCGGGTCGAACCGGTCGACGACCCCGACGACCCGGCGGCGCCGATCTCCGCCGACCCCGGCGGCTACCGCGCGGCCGGCGGCGACCTGGTCCTCCTCGAGGACCTCGCGCGCCTCGAGCCGCCGCGACGGGACGGACCCGCCGCGCCGACGCGCGACCGTCCCCGCGACGCATCGCGGGTCGCGTCGCCCTCGACGGCGCGCCGCGACAGGCGCATGCCCGGCATCGCCGTGCTCGTCGCGCCCTCGCACGCCGCGGTCGACGCCCTCGTGGCGCTGCGCCCCGTGCTCGAACCGGCGATCGCCTTCGCCGCCGACGGCATCGCCGCCGACGCCGTGGAGCGACTGGAGCACGCCGACTGGCGCGTGGTGCCGGTCCGCCGGGCGGCGGACCTCCCCGCCGCCTGGGGCGAGGCCTGGCGGTCGGCACGCGAATCCGTCCGGAGCGGGGGCCGCGATGCGACCTGAGCGGATGCCGCTGACGACCCGCCAGAGCGTCGCCCTGTCCGGGGCGACCCTGCTGCTCCTGCTCGTCGCGACCTCGGCGCTCGCGCCGCTCATCGCCGGCGCCGCGTGGTGGTGGGCGACGGCGTTCACGGCCGTCACCGTGCTCGGGGCGGGCGCCGGCCTGCGCGCCCTGCGAACGCCGCCGTCGCTGGTGCCGCCGCTCGAGGTGGTGGCGCTGCTCCTGGCCCTGACACTGCTGTTCGGTGGCGCGACGAGCTTCGCCCTCATCATCCCCACGCTGGACACGTTCGACGAGTTCCTCGGGCTCGCCGAGGGCGCCGTGCGCACGATCGAGCAGCAGTCCGTGCCGGCGATCCCGGTCCCGGCCCTCGTGTTCGCCCTCGCGGTCGGCGTCGGGCTCGTCGCCGTGCTCCTCGACCTCGTCGTGCAGACCGTCCGACTGCCCGCGCTCGCCGCGGTCCCGGTGCTCGTTCCCGTCCTCGTCCCCGGCCTGTTCGTCGAATCCGGCGCCGACGCGATCACCCTCGTCCTGACGGCTGCCGCGTACCTCCTGCTGCTCCGCGTCGACGTGCGGGTGCGGCGCAGCGCGGAGCTCGCACAGGAGGACGAACGGCCGGACTCCGCGCTGGTGACCGCCCCGAGGCGACGCCCGATCGTGTCGACCGCGGGCGCGTCGATGGGACTGGCCGCGATCGGCCTCGTCGCGGCATCCGTCGTCACGGCCGTCACGCCGAGCGTGTCGAGCAGCTTCCTGCTCGGCGCCGGCGGGCCCGGCACGATGTTCGCCCGCGGCGTCAGCCCCTACGTCGAGCTCGGTCGCGACCTCCGCCGGCCCGACCCCGTGCCGGCGTTCAGCTACGTCTCGCCCGACGCCGACCGCCCGTACTTCACGCTGCTCAACGTCGAGCGGCTCGAAGGCGACCTTTGGACTGCCGAGGAGCGCGCCGTCGACGGCGACCACACCATCGACACCATGCCCCGCCCCGACGGCCTCGCCGAAGACGTGCTCGTCGAGCCGCGCGAGCTCACGGTGCAGATCGGCCAGGTCCGGACCGCCTGGCTGCCGCTGCCGTACCCGACGGCCGAGGTCCGCGGGCTTCGCGGCTCGTGGTTCTGGGACGACGGCTCGCTGACGGTCCGCAGCGTCGACGCCACGACCCTCGGGCAGCGCTACGACGTGACGCGACTCGCGGTGCAGCCCACGGTCGACCAGCTCCGTGCCGCGGTCGAGCCGCCCGCCGGTTCCGTGGCCCCGGCCACCCGCGAGCTGCCCGAGGAGCTGCCCGCGATCATCGGCGAGACCGCCGCGACGGTCACCCAGGGGGCGCGCACCCGGTACGACGCGGCCGTCGCCATCCAGGCCTACCTGCGAAGCTCCGAGTTCGAGTACTCGGAGGAGGCGCCCGTCGACGACGGCTACGACGGCGGCGGATTCGACGTGATCGCCGAGTTCCTCGAGCAACGGGCGGGATACTGCGTGCACTTCTCCTCGACCATGGCGGTCATGGCCCGTGAGGTCGGCATCCCGTCGCGCATCGCGGTGGGCTACACGGCCGGCACGCCGAGCAACCAGCGCGTCGACGGAATGGTGCGCGTCGACGTCGACTCGCACGACCTGCACGCCTGGCCCGAGCTGTACTTCGAAGGCGTCGGCTGGGTCCCGTTCGAGCCCACGCCGGGACGCGGCACCGTGCCCGCCTACTCGCGTCCGAACGCGGGGGAGCAGGCGCCCGGCGTCGTGCCCACCGCGCCCGTGGCGACGCCCGAGGCGACCGGGCGGCCCGACGGCGACCCGGACCGCTCGCTCGCGGGGCCGACCGGGGGCGCCGGGGCGCTCGGGCCGGGATGGCTCGGCGGCGCCGGGCTCGTCGTGCTGGCCCTCCTCGTGGTCCTGCTCCCGGCGGCGATCCGGGTCGGGCTGCGGGCGACGCGTCGCCGCGGCATCCGCTTGGGGCCGTCGCCGGCGGATGCCGCGTGGCGCGAGCTCACGGCGACCGCGGTCGACCTCGGTGTGGACGTGGACGAGCGCCGCACGGCGCGCGCCCTCGCGGCGGAGCTCGGCGCTCGGCCGGCCTTCGCCGAGGACGGCGACGGCGCCGGAGCCCTGCTCCGGCTCCGGGACGCGGTGGAACGCGAGCGCTACGGCCGCGTGCGGCACTCGACCGCGTCGGCGGACGCACCGGGCGGCGACCGCGCCGGACCGCGCCGGGACGCGCTCGCCGCGGACCTCGCGACCGCGTCGCGCGCGCTCGCAGCGGACGCGCCGGCCGCGCGCCGGGTCGAGGCGATCCTGCTGCCGCGGTCGCTGCGCGCCGCCGGACGTGCCCTCGTCGGGCGGTCGGTGCCGCGCGGCGCGTAGAATCGTCGATCGTGGCCGTCCAGCATTCACCCTTCAGCGTCAACGTGCGCGATCTCGTCAACCGTCCCGGCGAGATGCGCGAGCAGCGCCTCGACGTCCCCGCGCCCGAGCAGTACGGCGAGGGGCTCGTCGCCGTCCGGCAGGGCTCCGAGGTCGCGGTCGACGTGCGCCTGGAGTCCGTGCACGAGGGCATCCTGGCCTCGGCGGAGGTCGATGCGACGGCCGAGGGCGAGTGCGGACGGTGCCTCACCGACATCGCGCTGCCGGTCGAAGTCGAGTTCCAGGAGCTTTTCGCGTATCATTCCGGAGAAGCTTTCGAGTATGAGGTTCAAGACGACCACGTGGATCTTGAATCGCTCATCCGAGATGCGGTGGTGCTGGCACTGCCGTTCCAGCCGGTATGCCGGCCGGACTGCCCGGGTCTCGACCCCGTGACCGGGTTGCGCCTGGCTGATCATCCGGAACTCGTCACCCCTGAGCAGACCGACCCGCGTTGGGCTGCGCTCGCGGGGTTCACGGCTTCCGAAGACGAGGGCACGGTGCCGTCCGCATCCGATGCCGACCAGAAGAGAGATTGAGAGAGAGTCATGGCTGTTCCCAAGCGGAAGAAGTCACGCGCCAACACCCACGCGCGCCGTTCGCAGTGGAAGGCCGAGGTGCCCACGCTCGTCAAGACGGTCGAGAACGGCAAGGTCACCTACAGCCTCCCGCACCGCGCTCGCGTGGTCGAGGACTCGGCGGGCACCCCGCTGTTCCTCGAGTACAAGGGCCGCAAGGTCGCCGACGTCTAGTCGGCACGAGACTCCTGAACGACCGGTCGTGAGGCGCGTCGAGCAGACGGACACCGGGGCCCCCGAGCTGGCCGAGTTGCAGCGGATGCTGCAGGTCGAGCTCGATCCCGAGCTCCTGCTCCTCGCCCTCACGCACCGGTCGTTCGCGTACGAGAACGGCGGTATCCCGACCAACGAGCGCCTCGAGTTCCTCGGCGACTCGATCCTCGGGCAGGCCGTCACGGTCCGGCTCTTCACCGACCACCCCGAGCTCGACGAGGGCGAGCTGGCCAAGCGCCGGGCGAGCCTCGTCTCGAGTGCGGCGCTGGCCGAGGTCGCGCGCACGATCGGCCTCGGGCGGTTCATCCGCCTCGGTCGCGGCGAGACGATGACGGGCGGTGCCGACAAGCCGTCGATCCTCGCCGACACCGTCGAGGCGATCATCGGCGCGGTCTACCTCGACCGCGGCGGTGACGTCGCCACCGAGTTCGTCCTGCGGCTCATCGGCCCCCTCATGGCCGACACCGAGCGGTTCGGCGCGGCCATGGACCCGAAGACGAGCCTGCAGGAGATCGCGGCCCGTCGCGGTGCGACGGCGCCCGTCTACGCGGTCGCCGAGAGCGGCCCCGACCACAGCAAGCACTTCGTCGCCACGGTCACGGTGGGCGACCTGGTGAGCGCGTCGGGCGAGGGGTCCAGCAAGAAGCAGGCCGAGATGGCGGCCGCCCTCGAGGCGTGGACCGCCCTGAACGACCGCTGACGTGCCCGAGCTGCCCGAGGTCGAGGTCGTCCGGGCCGGGCTCGCGCCCGCGGTCACCGGAGCGCGCATCGCCGGCGTGGAGGTGCTCGACGCCCGTTCCCTGAAGCGCCACGAGGCGGCATCCGGCGACTTCGAAGCGCTGCTGACGGGCGATCGGATCGAGGCGGCCGTGCGCCGAGGCAAGTTCCTGTGGATGCCGCTCGCCTCCGGGGCGGCGCTCGTCGGCCATCTCGGCATGAGCGGCCAGCTCCTGCTGCGCACGCCCGACCACCCCGGCGACGACCGGCACGCCCGCATCCGCCTGCACCTCGAGCATCCCGACCACGGCGAACTGCGCGTCGACTTCGTCGACCAGCGCATCTTCGGCTCCATGGCGGTCGATCGGATGGTGCCGACCGATGACGGCGAGGTCGCCGGCCACTCCGCCGACGTGACCGGCCCGTGGGCGCGCTCGATCCCCACCCAGGTGGCGCACATCGCGCGCGACCCGCTCGATCCCGCGTTCGACGACGGCGCGTTCGCCGCCGCGCTCGCCCGTCGCGGTTCGGGCGTGAAGCGCGTGCTCCTCGACCAGGGGCTGGTGTCGGGCATCGGGAACATCTACGCCGACGAGGCGCTCTGGGCCGTCCGGATGCACGGCGAGCAGCCCGCCTCGAGTCTCAGCCGGCGCCGCGTCCGCGAGCTGCTGCAGGCGGTGCGCGAGGTGCTGCAGAAGGCGCTCGCCGAGGGTGGAACGAGCTTCGATTCGCAGTACGTCAACGTCAACGGGGCGTCCGGGTACTTCGCGCACTCCCTGAACGCGTACGGGCGGACCGGTCGGCCCTGCCCGCGGTGCGGCACTCCGATCGTGCGCGAGGCGTTCATGAACCGGTCGTCGCACCGCTGCCCGCGGTGCCAGCGCCTCCGGATGCCGCGGACCGCCCCGCCGGCGGCATCCGCCTGAGACCGAACGGCCCGCGCACGGCGAGCGCGACGGGGGCGGCGCCGATCGTCGGTTACCGTAGTCCGCAGCGCTCGGCAGTCGGAAGGGTGGTCGTGTACCTCAAGAGCCTCACCCTCAAGGGCTTCAAGTCCTTCGCGCAGCCGACCACCTTCGCGTTCGAGCCCGGCGTCACGTGCATTGTCGGCCCGAACGGCTCGGGCAAGTCCAACGTCGTCGACGCGCTCGCCTGGGTGATGGGCGAGCAGGGGGCGAAGACCCTCCGCGGCGGCAAGATGGAGGACGTCATCTTCGCCGGCACCTCGACGCGCGGCCCGCTCGGCCGCGCCGAGGTGAGCCTCACGATCGACAACTCCGATGGCGCACTGCCCATCGAGTACAGCGAGGTCACGATCTCGCGCACGCTGTTCCGCAACGGCGGCAGCGAGTACGCCATCAACGGCGAGCAGTGCCGCCTGCTCGACGTGCAGGAGCTGCTCAGCGACTCCGGCCTCGGCCGCGAGATGCACGTCATCGTCGGGCAGGGCCAGCTCGACCAGGTGCTGCACGCGAGTCCCGAGGACCGCCGCGGGTTCATCGAGGAGGCCGCCGGCATCCTGAAGCACCGGCGCCGCAAGGAGAAGACCCTCCGCAAGCTCGACGCCATGCAGGCGAACCTCACGCGTCTCACCGACCTCGCCGCGGAACTGCGCCGTCAGCTGAAGCCGCTCGGCCGCCAGGCCGAGGTCGCGCGCGAGGCGGCGGGGATCGCCGCGGTGGTGCGCGACGCGAAGGCGCGGCTCGTGGCCGACGAGGTGGTCGAGTTGCGTCGGGCGCTCGAGTCCGCCGGCCGGACCGAGCACGAGCGGCACGCCGAGCGCCTGGTGCTCCAGCAGGAGCTCGAGCGCCACCAGGCCCACATCGAGCGGCTCGAGCAGGCGTCGGGCGGCGACGAGGTCGACCGGGCGCGGGCGGTGAGCTTCGCCCTCGAGCAGTCCGAGGCGCGCCTGCGCTCCCTCGACTCGCTCGCGCGGCAGCGCATCGCGCTGCTGTCGGCGGCCGACGAGGGCACGGATGCCGCACCCACGCTCACCCGCGCGGACATCGATGCCGCCCGCGCCGAGCTCGACGGCATCCGCGGCGGCGTCGGCGACGCGGCATCCGCTCTCGAGCAGGCCACGTCGGCGATGCGCGACGCGCGTGCGGCGCTCGACGCCGTCGACGAGGAGATCGCCGCGCAGGCGGCGCGCGTGAGCGAGTACGACCTGCGGGCGTCGCAGCTGGCCGGCCGCGCCGATGCGGCGGCGTCGAAGCTCGCCGCCGTGCGCGGCGAGGTGCTCCGCCATCGCAACGCCCTCGACGCCGCACAGGCACGCCGCGAGACGGCCGCAGCCGAGCTCGCGCGCGTCGAGGCCGAGTCCGACGCCGACCCGACCGCGGAGACCGACCTCGACGAGGCGTACGAGCTCGCCCAGGCGGCGGTGTTCGAGGCCGAGGGCGAGATCGAGCGGCTCCGCGAGGCCCTGCACGACCGGGAGCGCGAACGCGACGCCCTCGGCGCCCGAGTGAGCGCGCTGTCGCTCGCCCTCGACCAGAAGGACGGCTCGGCCGCCCTCGCCCGATCGAGCACCGCCGGAGTCCGCGGCCTGCTCGCGGAGCACCTCCGCGTCGAGCCCGGCTACGAGGCGGCGGTCGCCGCGGCGCTCGGGTCGCTCGCCGAGTCGGTCCTCGTCGATGACCGCGCAGCCGCGCTTCGGGCCGTGGCGGTCGCCGCCGACGACGACCTCGGCCGCGTCGCCCTCACGATCGCCGAACCGGGCGCCGTGCCCGCGACCGCGCACGCCGTGGCCGGCCTGGTGGCCGCCGCCGACGTCGTGACCGCCCCGCCGGGCGTGCTCGGCCTGCTCGGCGAGGTGCTCATCGCCGACGACCTCGACGCCGTGCGCGCCGTCGAGGCGGCGCTCGCCGCGCTCGAACGGCCGGCGACGGTGATCACCCGCGACGGGACCGTGGTCGGTCGCTACGTCGTCCGCGGCGGATCCGGTCGCACGCAGAGCCGCATCGAGCTGCTCGCCGAGCGCGATCGGGCCGAGGCCCGGCTCGAGGAGGTGCGCGCCGACATCGAGCGCGCCCGCTTCGACCTCGACGAGCAGCGCGGCATCGCCGAGCACGCGAAGTCGCAGTCCAAGCTGGCGCTCGCCGCCCTCCGCGAGTTCGACGCGAAGCTCGCCCAGCGCACCGAGGCGCTGAACCGCGCTCGCGTGCAGGCCGAGGCCGCGGCGGGGGAGACCGAGCGACTCGCGGAGGCCCTCCGCACGGCGGAGGAGCGCATCGCCGAGGCCGAGCAGGCCGCCGCCGACGCGAAGTCGGAGCTGGAGGCCGCACGCGCCGAGCCGCGCCCTGTCCTCGAGGCCGACCGACGCGACGGCGCCCTCGTGGCGCTCGAACGCGCTCGCGAGGGCGAGGTCGAGGCGCGCCTGCGCCTGGAGACGGCGCGCGAGCGCGTGCGGGCCGAGGAAGCCCGGATCGCCGCGATGGAGCGCCAGCACGAGGCCGAGCGGCGCGCCGCGGACGAGGCGGCCCGCCGCGCGGTGGTCCGCCGGGCCCAGCTCGAGGCCGCGAGCCGCGTCGCCGATGTGCTGCCGCCCGTGCTCGCATCCGTCGGCGCGTCCGTGGCCGAGGCGCGGGTCGCGCTCGCCGCCGCGGAAGCCGAGCGGGCCAGCCGGAACGAGGAGGTGCACGCGGCCCGTCGGGCCGAGGCATCCGTTCGCGAGCGCCTGCACGCGGTCACCGAGGACGTGCACGGGCTCGAACTGCGCATCTACGAGAAGAAGCTGCACGTCGCCTCGCTCGTCGAGCGGGCCGAGAGCGAGCTCGGCCTCGGCGAGGCCGTCCTCGTCGCCGAGTACGGGCCCGAGCAGCCCATCCCCGTCGACGGCGACCCGGACGCCGAGCCGCGCCCATTCGACCGCGCGGAGCAGCAGAAGCGGCTGCAGGCCGCCGAGCGCAAGCTCGCCCAGCTCGGCCGCGTCAACCCGCTCGCGCTCGAGGAGTTCGCGGCGCTCGAGCAGCGGCACCAGTTCCTCACCGAGCAGCTCACCGACCTGGCGAACACGCGCAAGGACCTCCTCACGATCATCGAGGAGATCGACGGCCGCATGGAGTCGATCTTCCGGTCGGCGTTCGACGACACGCGCGAGGCGTTCGCCGAGGTGTTCCCGATCCTGTTCCCCGGCGGGGAGGGGCGCATCGCGCTGACGAACCCCGACGACCTGCTCACGACCGGCATCGAGGTGAGCGTGAAGCCGGCCGGCAAGAAGATCGAGCGCCTCTCGCTGCTCTCGGGCGGTGAGCGCTCGCTCGCGGCGGTCGCGCTGCTGCTCGCGATCTTCAAGGCCCGGCCGAGCCCGTTCTACATCATGGACGAGGTCGAGGCGGCGCTCGACGACGCCAACCTCGGCCGCCTCCTCACCACATTCGAGGACCTCCGCGAGTCCAGCCAGCTCATCGTGATCACCCACCAGAAGCGCACGATGGAGATCGCCGACGCCCTGTACGGCGTCTCGATGCGCCAGGACGGCGTCTCGGCCGTCGTCGGCCAGCGCGTGCGCGACGACGTCGAGGCGAAGGCGAGCTGAGCCCGCCTCCGCCCGTCGTCCTCAGGTGACTCGTCGGTCGCCCGGCGCGAGGATCCGGAACCAGCGGTAGCCGTACGCGTCGAGTTGCACCTCGACCCGGCCGCGGTCGTCGATCTCCGTCACGCCCGTCTCGAACAGGTCGGACAGGATGGCGCCCTCCGGCAGGTCCCCGAGCTCGAGCGTGACCGTCACCGGTCGCGGCGCGAAGTTGTGCACTGCGGCGAAGCGCAGGTGATCGGCGGTGATGCGATGCGCGATGACCGCCGGCTCGCCCGCGTCGAGCAGTTCGAAGCGCCCCCACCCGATCTCGGGCGAGCTGCGGTACCGCGCGACGAACCCCCTGATGGTCGACAGCAGCGAGTCGGGGTCGTGCATCTGCGCCTCGACGTTGACGTGCTCGGGCGCATACCCGTCGGACGGGGGCGTCGCGACGAGGCTCCGCGGCGCGGCGCGCGAGAATCCGCCGTTGTCGCCCGCCGACCACTGCATGGGCGTGCGGACCGCCTGGCGCTTCTCCTGCTCGCCGTTCTCGCCCATGCCGATCTCCTCGCCGTAGAACAGCACGGGCGTGCCCGGCAGCGAGAACATGAGGCTGTAGACCATGCGGATGCGGCGCGGGTCCCCCTCGAGCATCGGAGGCAGCCGCCGCACGATGCCCCTGCCGTACACGCGCATCCACTCCTCCGGGGCGAAGGCCTCGAACACCTCCTCGCGCTCCGGATCGCTGAGCTTGTCGAGCGTGAGTTCGTCATGGTTGCGGACGAAGTTCGCCCACTGCTTCTCGGGGGCGAGCTGCGGCCTGCGGGCGAGCGTCTCGACGAGCGGCGTCGCGTCGTGCCGGGCGAGCGCGAGGTAGAGCCGCTGCATGGCCTCGAAGTCGAACTGCAGCGTCAGTTCCTCGGGGTCGCCGTCGCGGCCGAAGTAGTCGAGCTGCTCCTCATAGGGGAGATTCACCTCGCCGAGCAGGATCGCCTCGCTCGCACGCCGCTGCAGGTAGCGCCGCAGGTCGCGCATGAGCTCGTGCGGATCGCCGATCTCCTCGCCGTCGGGCGGCTCGATCAGGAAGGGCACGGCGTCGACACGGAACCCGGAGATGCCGAGCTGCAGCCAGAACCCGACGGTCTTCGCGATCTCGTCGCGCACGACGGGGTTGGCGATGTTCAGGTCGGGCTGATGCCGGTAGAACGAGTGCAGGTAGTACTGGCCCGTCGGCTCGTGCCACTCCCACACGCCGTCCTCCTCGCCGGGGAAGACGCTTGCCGGCGGATTCGGCGGCACCTCGTCGCGCCACACGTAGTAGTCCCGGTACGGCGAGTTCCGGCTGCGCTTGGCCGACATGAACCACGGGTGCCGCTCCGAGGTGTGGTTCATGACGAGGTCCATGATGACTCGGATGCCGCGGTCCCGTGCGGCGCGGATCACCGCGACCACGTCGCCGAGGGACCCGAACCGGGGGTCGACGTTGTAGAAGTCGGCGATGTCGTAGCCGTCGTCGAGGTCGGGCGACGGCTGGAACGGCATGAGCCAGATGCACGTGACACCGAGCTCGGCGAGGTGGTCGAGCCGTTGCGCGAGCCCGTCGAAGTCGCCGCAGCCGTCGTCGTTCCAGTCCATGAAGGTCTCGATGTCGAGGCAGTAGACGACGGCGGTCTTCCACCAGAGGTCCCCGCGATCGGTGGCGCGCACGATCAGCCCACCGCGCCCGCGCCGACGCCGGCCTTCGACAGCTCCGGCAGCACGTGCTCGCCGAACGCGTCGATGAACCCGCGCTGCTCCTGGCCGACGTGGTGCAGGTAGATGCGGTCGACGCCGAGCTCCGCCAGTTCGAGGAGCGCGTCGAGGTGCCGCGACGTGTCGGACGAGGCGAGGAGGGTCTTCGCGACGTCGTCCACGGTCGCATCGGCGGTGCGCTCGTCGAAGTCCTCGGGCTGCTCGAGCTCCCACGCGAGGTGGGCGGGCACGAGCGACTGCCGCCATTGGGCGTACGCGATCGCGCGCGCCTCGTCGTCGGTGGGCGCCCAGCTCAGGTGCACCTGCACGCACACCGGGCCCGTCCCGCCGGCACCGCGGTAGGCCTGCATGAAGTCGCGCAGCGCGTCCGCGTCCTGGTCGACGGTGATGACCCCGTCGGCCCACGCCGCGGTCTCCTCGGCGGTCTCGGTGCTGACCGCGGCAGCGAGCAGTGCGGGCCTCGTCTCGGGCAGGCTCCAGAGCCTGGCCCGGTGCACCCGGATCAACCCGTCGTGGTCCACCTCCTCGCCCGCGAGGAGGCGCTGCATCACGTCGATGGTCTCGGCCAGCTTCGCGTCGCGGACCTCCTTGTCGGGCCATCCCTCGCCCGTGACGTGCTCGTTCATGCGCTCGCCGCTGCCGATGGCGGCCCAGAAGCGGCCCGGGAACATCTCGCCGAGCGTCGCGATCTTCTGCGCGGCGATCACGGGGTGGTAGCGCTGCCCCGGTGCGGTGACGACGCCGAGCGAGAACGAGGTCGCCTGCAGTGCGGCGCCGAGCCACGACCAGGCGTAGCCCGAATGGCCCTGCCGCAGGCTCCACGGGGCGAGGTGGTCGCTGCACATGGCGGCGTCGAATCCCGCCCGTTCGGCGTGGACGACCGCATCGAGCAGGGCACTCGGCGGGAGCTGTTCGTGGGAGGCGTGGAATCCGACGAGGGGCATGGGGGTCTCCTTCCGCGTGGGTCCGATGCTTCCGCACCCGGGCCGAGCCGACAAGGCCTTGCAGGGCCGTCGGCTCGCCGATATGGCGGGCACGCGCCGATGCGCGCACGGCCGGCGGATGCCGCGACGCGAGCCGCGGCATCCGCTCGCCCCTAGGCTGGTGGTCATGGCAGAACGCGCATCGTGGTCGCTCGGGGCGGCCCTCCGCAACGTGTTCGGCGCGAAGACGATCGACGAGGACACGTGGGACGACCTCGAATCGGCGCTCATCCGCGCCGACTTCGGACCGGCCGTGACCGAGGAGATCGTCGACCGCATCAAGGCGCAGGTCGAGCGGTACCGCACCACCGACCCGAGGGACGTGCAGCGGATGCTGCGCGAGCTCGTCGAGGAGCGGCTGTCGAAGTACGACCCGACGTTGAAGCTCACCGAGCGACCGGCCGTCGTGCTCGTCGTCGGCGTGAACGGCGTCGGCAAGACCACCACCATCGGCAAGTTCGCGAAGTTCCTCCGCAACTACGGCCGGAGCGTCGTCGTCGGCGCCGCGGACACGTTCCGCGCGGCCGCCGTCGACCAGCTCGCGACGTGGGCCGAGCGCGCCGGCGCCGAGGTGGTGCGCCCCGAGCGCGAGGGCCAGGACCCCGCGTCGGTCGCCTTCCAGACCGTCGAGTACGCCAAGCGGACCGGGACCGAGATGGTCATCATCGACACCGCCGGCCGGTTGCACACCAAGGGCGGGCTCATGGACGAGCTCGGCAAGATCAAGCGCGTCGTCGAGAAGCAGGCGCCCATCAGCGAGGTGCTGCTCGTGCTCGACGCGACCACCGGGCAGAACGGGCTCGCGCAGGCCGAGGCGTTCATCCGCCACGGCGGCGTGACCGGGCTCGTGCTCACCAAGCTCGACGGCTCCGCCAAGGGCGGATTCGTCATCGCCGTGCAGGAGAAGACGGGCCTGCCGATCAAGCTCATCGGCCAGGGCGAGGGCATCGGCGACCTCACGGGCTTCACTCCGCACGTGTTCGCGCAGCAGCTGGTCGGCTGAGGAAGGGATCTCGATGGAGCACGACTACTTCGGACTGATCGGGGACTACTGGTCGGAGGACGTCGAGTACGGCGACCAGCGCGTCGAGGTCGTGCTCGACGCCGACGCCGACTCCGTCTCGAACGCGGCGCTGGATGCCGCGGCGACCCTCGTCGGCGAGCTCGAGCTCGTCGACGACGAACTCCGCGGCGCCTTCGTCTCCCAGCTCGACTCGTCGGCGTCGCCGGTCGTGCGGTTCCTCGCCGTCATGCTCGACCCCGAGCTCGAGCAGGCCGACGAGGTCGAGGCCGCGATCGGCCGCGACTCCGGCGACCGCCAGATCGACGCGCTCCGCTCCATGTCGCTGAGCCGCGTCGACCTGCGACCCGACGCCGACGAGCCCGGCGACACGTTCGCCGAGTTCGAGTACGGCCTGGCGCCGGAGGACACCGACGCCCGCCTCGTGGCGTCCATCGACATCGATCGCGAGATCGTCGACGTCCGATTCGAGGGGTGAGCCCGGGCGGCCGGTGAGCCGGGACCCAGCGGCGCCCATCTAGACTGGGGCGCATCATGGCTACGTTCGGCACCCTCTCCGATCGTCTCACCGAGACGTTCAAGAACCTCCGCACCAAGGGCAAGCTCTCCGCTGCCGACGTCGACGGCACCGTCCGCGAGATCCGGCGCGCGCTGCTCGACGCCGACGTCTCGCTCGACGTCGTGAAGTCGTTCACCGCGACCGTGCGCGAGCGCGCGCTCGGCGACGAGGTGAACCGCGCGCTCAACCCGGCGCAGCAGGTCGTGCAGATCGTCAACGAGGAGCTCGTCGGCATCCTCGGCGGGCAGCAGCGCCGCCTGCAGTTCGCCAAGAACCCGCCGACCGTGATCATGCTCGCGGGCCTCCAGGGCGCCGGCAAGACCACGCTCGCGGGCAAGCTCGCGAAGTGGCTGAAGAAGGACGGGCACACGCCGATGCTCGTCGCCGCCGACCTCCAGCGCCCCAACGCGGTCAACCAGCTCCAGGTCGTCGGCGAGCA
Source organism: Agromyces indicus (assembly GCF_031432295.1). NCBI lineage: Bacteria > Bacillati > Actinomycetota > Actinomycetes > Micrococcales > Microbacteriaceae > Agromyces > Agromyces indicus. The sequence goes on from NZ_JAVKGS010000002.1 coordinate 372,285, forward strand.
GGCCGGCGTGCAGGTCTTCGCACCCGAGCCCGGCAACGGCGTCGGCGACCCCGTGCGGGTCGCGAAGGATGCCGTGGCCCACGCGCAGCGCGCCCAGCACGACGTCGTCATCATCGACACCGCGGGCCGGCTCGGCGTCGACGCCGAGCTCATGAAGCAGGCCGCGAACATCCGCAAGGCGACGAACCCCGACGAGGTGCTGTTCGTCATCGACGCCATGATCGGCCAGGACGCGGTGTCGACCGCCAAGGCCTTCCAGGAGGGCGTCGACTTCACGGGCGTCGTGCTGTCCAAGCTCGACGGCGACGCGCGCGGCGGCGCCGCCCTGTCCGTGGCATCCGTCACCGGACGCCCCATCATCTTCGCCTCCACGGGCGAGACGCTCGACGACTTCGAGCCGTTCCACCCCGACCGCATGGCGAGCCGCATCCTCGACCTCGGCGACATCCTGACCCTCATCGAGCAGGCCCAGCAGGCCTTCGACGAGGAGGAGGCGCTGAAGGTCGCCGAGAAGCTCGCGACCGAGCAGTTCACGCTCGAGGACTTCCTCAAGCAGATGCAGCAGCTCCGCGGCGCCGGCTCCCTCAAGAAGATGCTCGGCATGCTCCCGGGTGCGGGCGGCATGAAGCAGCAGCTCGAGAACTTCGACGAGCGCGAGATCGTGCGCACCGAGGCGATCATCCAGTCGATGACCCCGGCCGAGCGGCGCAACCCGAAGCTGCTCAACGGCTCCCGACGCCTGCGCATCGCCAAGGGCTCCGGTATGACCGTCACCGACGTGAACCAGCTCGTGCAGCGCTTCGAGCAGGCGGCGAAGATGATGAAGACCGTCGCCCGCGGCGGCGTGCCGCAGGTGCCGGGCATGGGCCCGATCCCGGGCGCGGGCGGCTACGGCGGCGGCAAGCGCCAGGCGGCCAAGGCCAAGAAGAAGTCGTCGGGTTCGCGTTCGGGCAATCCCGCCAAGCGCGCCGCCGAGAATGCCGCGCTCGCCTCGGGCGCCACGCCGGCGGGCCCGGGCGGGGCGTCGGGCTCGGGATTCGGCCTCGGCGGCGGCGCCGGAGCCGGGGCCGGGACCAAGGGAGCGCCGAGCGAGGAGGAGCTGGCCGCCCTCCAGAAGTTGCTCGGTCGCTGAGCCGTCTCGCGCACGCGCCGCACTAGGGTGAATCCGTGGTGCAGCGGATGCCGCATCCCGATGATCGCTTCAGGGGGACGACCATGACCACGGGCAACGCCGACTACCGCGACTCCGGTCTCGAGTTCCCGCCCGAGTTCCTGCTCGGGTCGGCGACGGCGTCGTACCAGATCGAGGGCGCCGTGACCGAGGACGGCCGCGGGCCGTCCATCTGGGACACCTTCAGCCACACGCCCGGCAAGGTCTGGAACGACGACACGGGCGACATCGCCTGCGACCACTACCACCGGTGGGAGGCCGACCTCGACCTCATGGTCGAACTGGGCCTCGAGGCGTACCGCTTCTCGATCGCGTGGCCGCGCATCCAGGCCACCGGACGCGGACCCGCGAACGAGGCCGGCCTGGCGTTCTACGAGAAGCTCGTCGACGGACTCCTCGCCCGCGGCATCCGCCCCATCGCCACGCTGTACCACTGGGACCTGCCCCAGGCGCTGCAGGACGAGGGCGGCTGGACCAACCGGGCCACCGCCGAGGCGTTCGCCGACTACGCGCGCCTCGTGGCGGAGCGGCTCGGCGACCGCGTCGCCGTCTGGACCACGCTCAACGAGCCGTGGTGCTCCGCCTACCTCGGCTACGGCTCGGGCGCGCACGCCCCGGGGCACACCGACGGCGCCGAGGCGCTCGCCGCCGTGCACCACCTGAACCTCGCGCACGGGCTCGCGATCCGCGCGCTCCGCGAGGTCGTGACGAACGACCCGGACTTCTCGATCACGCTGAACCTGCACGTGATCCGGCCCTCGGGCGAGACCGGGCACGAGGCGGCGCGGCGCATCGACGGCCTCGCGAACCGCGTCTTCCTCGGCCCGATCTTCGGCGACGGCTATCCCACCGACGTCATCGAGGACACCGCCGCCGTCACCGACTGGTCGTTCGTGAAGCCGGGCGACACCGAGTTGATCGCCCAGCCCATCGACGTGCTCGGCGTGAACTACTACTCGACGGTCACGGTCCGGCTCTGGGACGGGGTCTCGCCGCGCGTGAACGCCGACGGGCACAAGGACATGGGGGGGACCCCCTGGCCGGGCTCCGAGCATGTCGAGTTCCTGCAGCAGCCCGGTCCGTACACCGCGATGGGCTGGAACATCGACCCGTCCGGCCTCGAGGACCTCCTCATCGCCCTGCACGGCGCGTACCCCGAGGTGCCGCTCATGATCACCGAGAACGGCGCGGCGTTCGACGACGTCGTGACGGAGGGTCCCGACGGGCCGATGGTCGACGACCAGGACCGCATCGACTACCTCCGTCGCCACTTCACGGCCGCGCACCGCGCCATGGCGCGCGGCGTCGACCTGCGCGGGTACCAGGTGTGGTCGCTCCTCGACAACTTCGAGTGGGGCTACGGATACTCCAAGCGGTTCGGCATCGTGCGCGTCGACTACGACACGCTCGAGCGGCTGCCGAAGGCCAGCGCGCGCTGGTTCGCCGATCTCATCCGCACCGGCCGGATCCCGGCGTAGGGGCCGCCGCGCCGGGCTACCGGTTCGCGCGGGGGACCGTGCCCTCGCGGAGCTCGCGCGCGAGGTGCGCCACGACCGCCGTCAGCTCGCCGCCGTGCTCCTGCGCCACCCGGAGCTGGCGCTGGTAGCTCGCGCCGTCGTCGAGCGTGCGACGGATCCGCTGCAGCTCCTCGGCGCAGCCGAGCCGGTCGGCGTACGGCGCGAGCGTCACGAGCAGGTCGCGGAGGTCGTCGGCGACGTGCCGCTCGGTGCCCGCGGCATCAGTGATGACCTCGGCGTCCATGCCGTACCGCGCGGCGCGCCACTTGTTCTCGCGGACGTACCAGGGCTGCAGCACCGTGAGCGTCTCGCCGGCGTCGAGGCGGTCCGACATCCACTCGACGAGGCACTGGATCAGCGCGGCGATCGCCCCGATCTCCTCGGCCGACGAGACGCCGTCGCAGACGCGCACCTCGACCGTGCCCCACCGGGGCGACGGGCGGATGTCCCACCGCACCTCGGTGTGGTCCTCGATGACGCCCGTGCGCACGAGGTCGTCGACATAGCGCTCGTACGACGCCCAGTCGGGCAGCGGGTAGGGCAGGCCCGCCGTGGGCAGCTGCTGGAACATCAGCGCGCGGTTCGACGCGTACCCGGTCTCGACGCCCGCCCAGAACGGGCTCGACGCCGACAGCGCCTGCAGGTGCGGCACGTACGCGAGCATGCCGTCGAGGATGGGCAGCGCCTTGTCGCGCTCCTCGATGCCGACGTGCACGTGGATGCCCCAGATCATCATGTTGCGGCCCCACCAGCGGGTGCGCTCGATGAGCTTGTGGTAGCGCGGCTTGTCGGTGAGGCGCTGGTCGTACCACTGGCTGAACGGATGCGAGCCGCTGCAGATGAGCTCGTACTCGCCGATCCGGTCGAGCACCGACCTGACCTCCGCGACCTGCGCGGTGAGGTCGTCGACCGCCCCGGCGACGCGGTCGTGCACGCCGCTGACGAGCTCGACCGTGTTGGTCAGCAGCTCCGAGGTGATGAACGGATGCGGCGAGCCGTCGGATCCGGCGAGGTCGGCCAGCACGCGGTCGCCGACCGACGCCAGCTCGCCGCTGCCGCGCTCGACGATCGCGAGCTCCCATTCGATGCCCACGGAGGAGCGCTCGGAACGCGCGAACTCGATCCGCATGGGAGCCCCCTGTCGTCCCCGGCCGCGGGTGCGGCGTTGGCTCATCTTGCCACGCACCGCGGCGATTATCGTCGCGGGGCGAAATCTGCAAGAATGGTCAGTCGAGTTCTGTGCCGCCCGACCCTCTATCCGGCGGCGCAGGGCACCTTTGAGCTTCCGCCGGGTGTGCACCCCACGCTCACGGCTGTCAGTTCGCCTACCTCACAACATCTCAGGAGAATCGTGGCTGTCAAGATCCGCCTCAAGCGGCTCGGCAAGATCCGTGCCCCGTACTACCGCATCGTCGTCGCCGACTCGCGCACCAAGCGCGACGGTCGCGTGATCGAGGAGATCGGCAAGTACCACCCCACCGAGGAGCCCTCGTTCATCGAGGTCGACTCCGACCGCGCCCAGTACTGGCTCGGCGTCGGCGCGCAGCCGACCGAGCAGGTCATGGCCATCCTCAAGCTCACCGGCGACTGGGGCAAGTTCAAGGGCGACAAGGACGCCAAGAGCACCGTCCGCACCGCCGAGCCCAAGGCCGAGTACCAGGTCGACGACAGCAAGAAGTCGGTCGTCAAGCCCAAGGCCGAGAAGCCGGCGAAGGCCGAGGAGGCCGCCGAGGCCGCTGACGAGACCGCGTCGGACGAGGCGTAGGCCTTGCTCGCTTCCGCGCTCGAACACCTCGTCAAGGGGATCGTCGATCACCCCGGCGACGTGAAGGTCACCTCCGCGTCGAGCGCACGCGGCGAGGTCCTCGAGGTGCACGTGCACCCCGAGGACCTCGGCCGCGTCATCGGTCGCGCCGGCCGCACCGCCAAGGCGCTGCGCACCGTCGTGACCGCACTCGCCGACGGCCGCCGGGTCCGTGTCGACGTCGTCGACACCGACGACTGACGTGACCGCGGCACCCCGCCCCCAGCAGCTGCGCGTCGGTCGTCTCACCAAGGCGCACGGCCTCAAGGGCGCCATCAAGCTCGAGCTCTACACCGACGACCCCGAGCGTCGGTTCGTCCCCGGCGCCGAGTTCTCCCTCCAGGTCCCCGAGTCGTCGCCCTGGCACGGCCGGCACCTGACGCTCCGGGAACTCCGCTGGTACAACGGCCACCCCGTCGGCTTCTTCGAGGGCGTCGACGACCGCACCGCCGCCGAGGGGCTCATCAAGGCGATCCTCTGGGTCGACCAGCCCGCCGACGAGGAGTCCGAGCCGGACGCGTGGTACGACCACCAGCTGGTCGGCCTCGCCGTCGTGCGTGACGGCGAGCGGATCGGCGAGGTCGCGCACGTCGACCACCTGCCCGCACAGGACCTCCTGGTCGTCAAGTCCGGCGGCCGCGAGGTCATGGTGCCGTTCGTCTCCGCGATCGTGCCCGAGGTCGACCTCGAGGCCGGCACCGTCACCGTCACGCCCCCCGCCGGACTCTTCGAGGAGCTGCCGGAGACGCCGGACGCGGCATCCGCTGGCGGCGAGCGCGACGCCGACGCCGAGTAGGAGCCGACGGTGCGCATCGACATCGTCACGATCTTCCCGTCGTTCTTCGACGTGCTCGACCTGTCGCTGCTCGGCAAGGCCCGCCAGACGGGACTCATCGACGTGCGCACGCACGACCTGCGCGAGTTCACCCACGACCGTCACCGCACGGTCGACGACACCCCGTACGGCGGGGGAGCGGGCATGGTGATGAAGCCCGAGCCGTGGGGCGAGGCACTCGACTCGATCGTCGGCGACGCGGCATCCGACGCCCTGCTCGTCGTGCCGACGCCCGCGGGCGAGCCGTTCACGCAGCGGGTCGCGCGCGAGCTCGCCGCCGAGGAGCATCTCGTGTTCGCCTGCGGGCGCTACGAGGGGATCGACCAGCGGGTCGTCGACCACTACGCCGGTCGCATGCGCGTGCGGCTGATCAGCCTCGGCGACTACGTGCTGAACGGCGGCGAGGTCGCCGTGATGGCGATGATCGAGGCGGCCGGTCGGCTCGTGCCCGGCGTCGTCGGCAACCCGGAGAGCCTCGTCGAGGAATCGCACGAGGACGGCCTGCTCGAGTACCCGAGCTACACCAAGCCCGCCGTCTGGCGGGGCCTCGAGGTGCCCCCCGTCCTCCTGTCGGGCCACCATGGCCGCGTCGCCGAGTGGCGACGCGAGCAGCAGGTGGAACGCACTCGGCGGGTGCGCCCGGAGCTGCTGCCCGATGCCCCGGAGGGCACCGAGCCGACGGCCTGACCCGCCTTCGCGAAGTCCGCCCGTGAGGCACTCTTCACGCGCCGGAAACACGTGGGTCCGTTCCGCGAAACACGTCCTGCATACCGTCGGAACCGGCGGCGACGAGCGGATTCCGCCGGGAAGCGGGGTCGCCTGATGGGTCGAACGGATGGCTCGATCGGGACCGGCTCCCCGCCGCCGCTGCGGCTCGTCGCGGTGACCCATGGCGCACCGTCCGCGGCCAACCGCCGCGCCGTCATCCGGCTGGTCGACGGCGTCGCCACGACGCGGCCCGACCTCGACGTCGCCATCACGTTCGTCGACGCCCGGAACGCCGACCTGGGCGCCGCGCTCGAAGCGGCCGCCGTCCGGAATGCGGTCATCGTGCCGCTCGTCCTCTCCGCCGGGTTCCACGTGCGCACCGGCCTCTCGCTCGCGCTCGACCGGCTGGGCGGCGACGTGGGCCTCGCCGCGGAACTGGGACCGGACGAGCGGATCGTCGACGTGCTCGCGGAGCGCCTGGACGAGCTGGGCCTGCGCGAGGGCGATGCCGTCCTGCTCGCGGCCGCGGGGTCGAACGATCCGCGGGCCGTCCGCGAGTGCTTCGAGACCTCGCGCCGCCTCGGCCAGCGACTCGGGCGCCCGGTGACGGCGGGCTTCATCGCGGCGGCGATCCCCCGCCTGCCCGACGCGATCGAGATGCTCCGCGAGGTGCATCCCGGGGCGCGCATCGTCGTCTGCCCCTACCTGCTCGCCCCGGGCACGTTCTACGACCAGGCGAAGGTCGCGGGCGCGGACGTCGTGGCCGATCCGCTCCTCCTGCCCGAGCGGCCCGCGCCCGAGGCGCTCGTCGACCTCGTCCTCGACCGGTACGCGCGAGTGGGGATCGGGATCGAGCGCCGCGAGCGCGCCTGACGCTCAGGCGGTGAGCGCGCCGTCGGCCTCGGCCGCCCGCGCCAGGATCTCGGCGATGCGGCCGCGGCATCCGCCGCAGCCCGTGCCGGCGCGCGTATCACGGCCAACGCACTCGACCGTCGCGTTGCCGCACGCGTGCGACGCCTCGATCGCGGCCACGGTGACCCCGTTGCACCAGCACACGGTGGCGTCGGGCGCGAAGGCGTCGGCGTCGGCGGCGGGGTCGTCGTCGGGACCGTCGAAGCGGAGCAGGAGCGAGCGGTCGGCGGGCAGCTCGCCGCCGCGGTCGTAGAGCAGGGTCAGTTCGGCCGCGGTCCGCGGCATGCCGACGCAGGCGAAGCCCGTGAGCACTCCGCCCTCGGTGACCATCTTCACGTACCGGAGGTGCTCGGGATCGGCCCACTGGGCCACCCGTCGGCGCGGGCTGAGCGCGTCGTCGTCCCACGGGTCCGGGGAGACGTCGCCGACCGCGACGACGTCGACGTGCTCGGCCTTCAGCATGACGATCGCGTCGCGCTCGGCGGGCAGGGCCGGGCGGGAATCGGAGACCGGGTCGCCGTCGGCCCGCGCGGCCACGTCGGCCAGGGCGGCGGCGAGCCACGAGGCCTGGCGCCAGCCCGGGGCGACGAGTCCCGACGGCGCCCCGGGCAGGTCGCGCCGCCCCGCGGTCTCGGGGGTGCGCTCGACGACCTGGGCGCAGTCGCCGATGGCGTACACGTCGGGGTCGGTCCAGCTGCGCAGGTCGGGACCCACCACCACGCCCGTGGCGGTGCGCAGTCCCGCCAGGGTCGCGAGCTCGTTGCGCGGGCTGACGCCGCACGAGAGCACGAGGAGGTCGCCGCGGAGCTGCTTGCCGTCGGCGGTGACCAGCAGGTCGAAGCGGCGCGTGCCGTCGGGTTCGGTGCGATAGCCGACCGCCTCCGCGCGACTGTGGGCCACGACGGTGACGCCCGCGCGGCGCAGTGCCGAGCGGAGCACGTGCCCGCCGCCGCGGTCGAGGTTGCGGGGCATCGGGATCGGGCCGTGGTGCACGACGCAGACCTGGGCGCCCGCGTGCGCGGCGGCGAGCGCCAACTCGAGCCCGAGGACGCCGGCGCCGAGCACGACGATGCGGCGGCGTCCGCGGACCGCCGCGAGCACCCGCCGTGCGTCGTCGAGGTCGCGCAGCGCGGTGATGCCCTCCGGCAGCGCGTCGTCACGCGCGACGAGGGTCGCCGCGTGCTTCCGGAGCGAGTCCGGGTCGCGCCGCGGCCGGTCCACCGCATCGAGCGTGGGCGTGTTGGCGCGGGCCCCCGTCGCGAGGACGACGCGGTCGTAGGGGAGCTCGTCGCCGTTGGAGCACCGGACGACCCGGGCGTCGCGGTCGATCGCGGTGGCGGCGACGCCGAGGAGCACGCGCGCGCCGGCCGACTCGGCGGCCGCCCGGTCCCCGACCAGCATCGCGTCGAGGTCGGTGTTGCCGACGGCGTACTCGGCGACGAGCACCCGGTTGTACGACTCGACGGGTTCGCCGCCGACGACGGTGAGAGCGATGCGGCCGGCGGCCACGTCGGGCAGCAGCTCCTCGACGAAGCGGGCGCCCACGAGCCCGTAGCCGATGAGGACGATCCTGAGCGGTGCGGTCATGCGGGGGCTCCGGCTTCCACGAGGCGCGTGACGCGCACGAGGTTGGTCTTGAACTCGGGCATGGACGAGACGGGGTCGACGGCGTCGGACGTGAGGAGGTTCGCCGCTTGGTCGTCGCCGTAGTGGAACGGGAGGAACACGGCATCCGGTCGGATGTCGGCGGTGAGGCGCGCCCGTCCGTGCACCGAGCCGAGGACGTTGGCGATCTCGACGGGATCGCCGTCCGCGATGCCGAGGCGTTCGGCGGTCGCCGGGTGCAGGGACGCCCGGAGCTCGGGCTGCGCGTCGAGCAGTTCGGGCACCCGGCGGGTCTGGGCGCCGCTCTGGTAGTGCTCGAGCAGCCGGCCGGTCACGAGCGTGAGCTCGCCGGGCCCCGGCGCCGGGTGCGCCGCCGCCCGGGGCGACACGGCGACGAGGCGCGCCCGGCCGTCGTCGTGCGCGAACCGGTCCGCGAAGAGCCGCGGCGTGCCGGTGCCGCCGCGCGGGTACGGCCAGTACGCCTCGGCGCCGGAGTCGAGGAGCGCGTAGTCGATGCCCGAGTAGTCGGCGATACCGCCCTCCGACGCGAGGCGCAGCTCCTCGAAGACCGCCCCGGGGTCGGTGTCGAACCGGGCCGTGCAGCCGAGCCGGCGTGCGAGCTCGTGCAGGATCCGGAGTTCGTCGCGGGCGCCGGGCGGCGGCTCGAGCGCGCGGCGTCGACGGATGACGCGTCCCTCGAGATTGGTCATGGTGCCCTCCTCCTCGGCCCACTGCAGCACCGGCAGCACGACGTCGGCGAGCGCCGCCGTCTCCGAGAGGACGAAGTCGCAGACGACGAGCAGGTCGAGCGCGTCCACGGCGCGGCGCACGGCGCCCGCGTTGGGGGAGGACACGACGAGGTTCGACCCGTGGACGAGGAGGGCGCGGACGCCGCCGGGCCGACCGAGCGAGGCGAGGAGTTCGATCGCCGGCACGCCCGGTCCAGGGAGGTCGTCGGCGACGACGCCCCAGACCGCGGCGACGTGGGCACGCGCCGCGGGGTCGGTGATCTTCCGGTATCCGGGGAGCTGGTCGCACTTCTGCCCGTGCTCGCGGCCGCCCTGCCCGTTGCCCTGGCCGGTGAGCGTGCCGTAGCCGCTGCCGGGACGCCCGGGCAGTCCGAGCAGGAGCGCGAGGTTGATGGCGGCGGTCGCGGTGTCGGTGCCGTCGACGTGCTGCTCGACGCCGCGACCCGTCAGCACGAAGGTCCTCCCGCCGGTGGCGAGGCGACGCGCGAGGCGCCGCAACGTCGTCGCGGGCACGCCGGTCACGGCCTGCACGCGCTCGGGCCACCACGGGGCGACGCTCCGCCGCACCGCGTCGTAGCCGATGGTGCGTTCGGCGACGTAGGCCGTGTCGGCGAGCCGTTCGGCGATGACGACGTGCGCGAGTCCGAGGAGCAGGGGGAGGTCGGTGCCCGGCGCCGGTTGCACGTGCAGCCCGCGCCCGTCGTCGGCGAGCTTCGCGGTCGCCGTCCGTCGCGGGTCGACGACGATGAGCCCACCCGCGGCCTGCGCGCCCGCGAGGTGCCCGATGAACGGCGGCATGGTCTCGGCGACGTTCGTGCCGAGCAGCAGGATCGTTTCGGCATCGTCGAGGTCGGCCAGCGGGAACGGCAGGCCGCGGTCGACGCCGAAGGCCCGGTTGCCGGCCGCGGCCGCCGACGACATGCAGTATCGGCCGTTGTAGTCGATTCGGCTGGTGCCGAGCGCCAGTCGCGCGAACTTGCCGAGCAGGTACGCCTTCTCGTTGGTGAGGCCGCCGCCGCCGAAGACGCCCACCGCGTCGGCACCGTGGCGTGCACGGATGTCGCGGAGCCGGCCGGCCACCAGGTCGAGCGCCTCGTCCCAGCTCGCCTCGTGCAGGGCGCCGTCGGCGCCCCGCAGGAGCGGGGCGCCGAGGCGGGACGGGGCGCGGAGCAGCTCCGCCGACGTCCAGCCCTTCTTGCACAGCCCGCCGCGATTCGTGGGGAACTCGCGGCCCACGACCGTCACGGGCGGAGCGTCGGTCGGCGCGGCAGCGCCGGAGGCATCCGTCGGGGTGAGGGTCATCGCGCACTGCAGCGCGCAGTACGGGCAGTGGGTGGGGGCGGGCCGGTCGGTCATGCGCGCTCGATTCAGATCTTCTGCTCGCGGAGGTGGCGGGGGCGCACGTACACGGCCCACGTGACGGCGAGGAGGACGAGGTACCCGGCGACGAAGCCCGTGAACGCCGCCGCGTACCCGCCGGTCGCCTGGAACGAGAGGTTCAGCGCCTGCGGGATGAGGAATCCGCCGTACGCGCCGATCGCCGAGATGAGCCCGAGTGCCGCGGCCGCCTTGCGCTGGGTCGACACGTCGCCGGCGCCGTGCGCGGACCGCATCGCGAACACGATCGGCACCATGCGGTAGGTCGAGCCGTTGCCCACGCCCGCCGTCGCGAAGAGCAGCAGGAATAGGCCGAGGAACACCCAGAAGCTGCCGAGGGGGAGCGTCGCGAGCACCGCGAGCGTGATGACCGCCATGGCCGCGAACGCGACCATCGTGATGCGAGCGCCGCCGAACCGGTCCGAGAGTCGCCCGCCGTAGGGCCGGGCCAGGGAGCCGACGAGGGCGCCGAGGAACGCGAGGGAGACCGTCGCCCCGAGCACGCCGATGGTGGAGAACTCGGGGAACTGGTCGGCGATGAGCTTCGGGAAGACGCTCGCGAAGCCGATGAACGAGCCGAACGTCCCGATGTAGAGCAGGGCCAGCAGCCACAGGTGCGGCTCCTTCAGGGCGGCGGCCGAGCCCGAGAGGTCGGCCTTGGCGTTGGCGAGGTTGTCCATGTACCGCCATGCCCCGAACATCGCCAGGAGGATGAACGGCACCCAGATCCAGCCGGCCACCGGCAGGTTCAGCGTCGCGCCCGCGCCGATCGTGATGACGACCGGAACCGTGAACTGGGCGACGGCCGCGCCGAGGTTGCCGCCGGCCGCGTTCAGGCCGAGCGCCCAGCCCTTCTCGCGCTGGGGGTAGAAGAACGTGATGTTCGACATCGAGCTGGCGAAGTTGCCCCCACCGAACCCGGCGAGCGCCGCCGCGAGGACGAGCACCCAGAACGGGGTGTCGGGGTTCGAGACGGTCACCGCGAGCATCACGGCCGGCACGAGGAGCAGCCCGGCCGACACGATCGTCCAGTTCCGCCCGCCGAAGATCGGGACCAGGAACGAGTACGGGATGCGCAGCGTCGCCCCGACGAGGCTCGGGATCGAGATGAGCCAGAAGATCTCGCTCGTGGTGAGCTGGAAGCCTGCCGCGGGAAGGGCCACCGCGACGATGCTCCAGAGCTGCCAGACGACGAATCCGAGGAACTCGGCGAAGATCGACCAGTTGAGGTTGCGCCGGGCGACGCGACGGCCCTCGCGCTCCCATTGCGCGGTGTCCTCGGGGTCCCACCCGTCGATCCAGCGGCCGGGGCGGCGGGTCAGTGCGCCGGGCGCGGGGGCGGGCGGGGAGGTGGTCGGCGCGGCGGATGCGGCGCTCGGGGGAGCGGTCTGCAGGATCTCGGTCATCGGTGCCTCCGGGGATGTCGGTCACGGGGTCGAGCTGGTGCAGGCGACGCTATCCGCGGCGTGTTTCCCGGGTTCGCGCGGGTCGTGAACAGTGCGTCTCCACCTGCTCACCCGGATCGGATGCCGCTGTGAGGTCGTGGTCACGCATCGATCCGGTATCCCCGCTTGACCACGGTGGCGATCAGTCCGGGGACGCCGATCGACTGCCGGAGGCGGCTCAGGGCGACCTCGAGCGCGTGCTCGTCGCCCGCGCCCGGCATCCCCGCGGCGAGCCGGTCGCGAGCGACCACCGAGCCGCGCGCCACGACGAGCGGGCGCAGGATCGAGAGCGCGACGGGGGCGAGCGGGATGCGGCGTCCGGCCACCTCGGCGACCGATCCGCGCAACGCGAGCGGCCCGTGCCGCGTCTCGACGCGGATGACGCGCGCCGACTCGAGGTGCTCGCACACCTGCCGGATCATGGCGCCCATCCGGTACCGCTCCGGTTGCAGCGGATCGATGCCGGCCGCGAGCAGCGGCGCCGCGGTGACCGGGCCGACGGCGGCCGCGACGACGGGCCCGCACATCGCATCGACGAGGTCGTCGTACCGGCCGCGCGCCTCGGCCGCCATGAACAGCGCGTGGACGGCGGGCGCGCTCGTGAACGTGATGGCGTCGAGGCCGCCGGTGCAGGCGGCCTCGATGAGCCGGTCGACGCGCTCGTCGGCCACGTCGGGGTCGAGCCAGCGGTACGGCTCGACCGTGAGGACGCGGGCGTGCGCCCGACGGAGCCGGTCGAGCGCCGACGGCGGGAGGTAGCCGTGGAGCTGCACCGCGATCGTGAGCCCGGCCGGGTGCTTGGCGAGCACCTCGTCGATGAGCGACTCGGTGGTCTCCTCGGCGCTCATGCCGACGTCGTCGAGGCCCGCGGCGCGGATGCCGCCGCGCGCCTTCGGGCCGCGCACGAGGATCGCGGTGTCGCGCAACGCGTCGACCAGGTCGTCGCCGAGCCCCGCGGCATCCGCGACCTCGAACCAGCGGCGCACCCCGTAGGCGGTCGTCGCGAGCAGCACGTCGGGCCGGGCGTCGATGATGGCGCGCGTGTCGGCGATGACGGGTTCGTCGGAACTCGCGTTCGCCATTCGGATCGTCGGGGCGTGGACGACCTGGGCGCCGCGGCGCACGAACGCGTCGATGAGGTCGCCCGACCGGCGGTCGCTCGTCACGCCGATGCGGAAGCCCTCGAGCTGGTCGGGCCGGAATCCGATGGCGCACTCCGCCTGGTCGGTCATGCGGCGGCTCCCGCGAACCCTGCCGCTCGCTCCATGAGCTGGACGGCGTCGGCGTGGCCGTCGTGGGCGAGTCGGACGACGTCGCCGACGACGATGACCGCCGGCGACTCCACCCCGGCGAGGCCGGCCGCCGTGACGATGCCGCCCAGGTCGGCGACCGTCGTGCGCTGGTCGCATCGGAAGCCGCGCTCGACGATCGCGACCGGTGTGGAGGCGCGCATGCCGTGCCGGGCCAGTCCGGCCGCGAGCATGGGGAGGGTGTTCACGCCCATGAGCACGACCACGGTGCCGCCGAGCCCCGCGAGGTGTCGGAGCTCGTCGTCGGTGAGCGGTGCGTGCCCGGAGACGACCGTGAAGAGTCGGCTCACGCCGCGATGCGTCAGGGGGATGCCGGCGGCGCCGGGGACCGCGACCGCGCTCGTGACGCCGGGGACGACCTCGACCGGCACGCCGGCGCGATGGCAGGCGAGCACCTCTTCGCCGCCGCGCCCGAACACGTAGGGGTCGCCGCCCTTGAGTCGCACGACGTGGCGTCCGGCGAGGGCGTGGGCGACGAGCAGCGCCTCGATCTCGCCCTGCGGCATCGCGTGGTGCCCGGGCTGCTTGCCGACGTCGACGAGCTCGGCGTCGGGCGCGAGCTCGGCGAGGCGCCCGTGCGGCGCGAGCCGGTCGTAGAGCACGACGTCCGCCGCCCCGAGGGCGCGGACCGCGGCGACGGTGAGCAGCTCCTCCCGACCGGGGCCGCCCCCGACGAGCGTCACCCGGCCGGTCACGCGCCCGCTCCGCGCGTGGGGATCGTCGGCCCCGAGACGAGGACCGCCTCGCCCCGCGCCAGCTCCTCGGGGGTGGCCGGGCGGTACTGGCCGCGTTCCTCGACGCGTGCGAGGGGCTGCGCGGCCGCCTCGGGGGCGTTCACGAACGAGCGGAAGCGGCGCAGCCGGTCGGGGTCGGCGAGCGTGGCCGCCCACTCGTCCTCGTACGTGCCGACGTGCCGGGCCATCGCGGCCTCGAGGTCGGCCGCGAGGCCGAGCGAGTCGTGCACGACCACGTCGCGCACGTGGTCGAGTCCGCCGTCGAGGTCCTCGATCCAGCGTGCGGTGCGCTGCAGCCGGTCGGCTGTGCGGACGTAATACATGATGTACCGGTCGAGGTAGCGCAGCAGCGTCTCGTCGTCGAGGTCGCTCGCGAGCAGCTGGGCGTGCGCCGGCTGGAACCCGCCGTTGCCCCCGACGTAGAGGTTCCATCCCTGCTCGGTCGCGATCACGCCGACGTCCTTGCCGCGCGCCTCGGCGCACTCGCGCGCGCAGCCGGAGACGCCGAACTTCAGCTTGTGCGGGGAGCGGAGCCCGCGATAGCGCAGCTCGAGCCGGATCGCCATCGCGACGGAGTCCTGAACGCCGTAGCGGCACCAGGTCGAGCCGACGCAGCTCTTCACGTTCCGCAGCGCCTTGCCGTAGGCCTGGCCCGACTCGAAGCCGGCATCGACGAGCCGCTTCCAGATCTCCGGCAACTGGTCGAGCCGCGCGCCGAAGAGGTCGATGCGCTGGCCGCCGGTGATCTTCGTGTAGAGCCCGAAGTCCGTCGCGACCTGCGCGATGACCGCGAGCTTCTGCGGGGTGATCTCGCCCGCCGGGATGCGCGGCACGACCGAGTACGTGCCGTCCTTCTGCATGTTCGCCATGGCGCGGTCGTTGGTGTCCTGCAGTCCGCCGCGGCCGCCGTCGAGGATGTACGAGCCGTGCTGGGCGGCGAGGATCGACGCGACGACGGGCTTGCAGACGTCGCATCCGCGCCCCGTGCCGAGCCGGGCGACGATGTCCTCGAACGAGGCGAGCTCGAGCACGCGGACGGACTCGAAGAGCTCCTGCCGCGAGATCGCGAAGTGCTCGCAGAGCGCCCGCGAGATCGCGCGGCCGGACTTGGCCAGCTCGGCCTCGAGCAGCTTCTTCACGAGGGGCACGCAGGAGCCGCACTGGGTGCCCGCGCGCGAGCACGCCTTCAGCGCCCCGAGTTCGGCGCATCCCTCCGCGTGCGCGCCGTGGGCGCCGTTGACGGCGTCCCGGATGGTGCCGGCGGCGACGTTGTTGCACGCGCACACGAGCGCGGATGCCGGGAGCTCGTCGCCCGCGGGCGCCTCCGTGCCCGACGCCGAGAGGTATGCGGCGGGCTCGCCGGACAGCTCCGTGCCGAGCAGCGGTCGCAGCGACGCGTACGGCGACGCGTCACCCACGAACACGCCGCCGAGCAGCGTCCTGGCGTCGTCCGTCACGACGAGCTTCTGGTAGAGCCCGCGCGCCGGGTCGGCGTAGACGATCTCGAGCGCGTGCTCGGTGCGTGCGAGGGCGTCGCCGAAGCTCGCGACGTCGACGCCGGCGAGCTTCAGCTTGGTCGCGTCGTCGACGGTCGTGAACTCGGCGGCGCCGCCGAGCAGCCGGTCGGCGACGACCTCGGCCATCGCGTTGGCAGGGGCGACGAGGCCCGTGCAGCGGCCCTCGAAGCTCGCGACCTCGCCGATCGCCCAGACGTCCGGCACGGATGCCGCGCACGCCGTGTCGATCGCGACCCCGCCCCGCGGGCCGAGCTCGAGCCCCATCGCCCGAGCCAGTTCGTCGCGCGGCGCGATCCCGATCGCGAACACGACGAGGTCGGCGTCGACGCGGCGGTCGTCGGTGAGCTCCACCCCCACGACGCCGCCGCTGCTCGTGAGCACCTTCGCGGGGCGGACCCCGAGGTGCAGGTCGATCCCCTGGCCGGCGATGATGCGGCCGAGCGCGCGTCCGGCGCCCTCGTCGAGCTGGGCGGACATGAGCCACCGACCGGAGTGCACGATCGCGGCATCCGCCCCCAGCTTCGCGAGGCCGCCGGCGGCCTCGAGCCCGAGCAGGCCGCCGCCGGCGACGACCACGCGAGGTGCCCGGCCGAGGCGCTCGGCGAGCGAGCGGGTCTCGGCGACCAGCGCGTCGACGTCGTCGATCGTGCGGTAGACGCGGGCGTGCTCGCTCCCGGGGAGGTCGGGGACGGGCGCGCTCGACCCGGTCGCGAGCACCAGGTCGTCCCACCGCAGCTCGAGTCCGCTCGAGGTGACGGCCACGCGGTTCGCGCGGCTCACCTCGACGACGCGCTCGCCGGTGATCAGGCGGACGTGCCCGTCGTCCCACGGCGTGTCCGGAAGCGTGAGATCGGTGCTCGCGTCGGCCAGGCGGGTGCTGAGCGCCACGCGGTCGTAGGGCGCCCACGGCTCCTCGCCGACCACCGTGACCCGCAGGCGACGGTCGGTGTCGCGGGCGTGGAGGCTGTCGGCGAGGCGATGCGCGGCCGGGCCGCCGCCGACGATGACGACGTGGCGCGCGCCCGCCGCGGCGTTCGCGGTCTCGTTCATGCTGGCCTCCCGGTCTCAGGTTGTCGGCGAGCGTACGGCCGGGCCGTTTCCGTCCTGTTTCGCGGTCGTAACGCAACCGCTCGGGGACCTCGCACCGCGGATCGGGCGACGTGAGGCCGGTTTCACCCGTCGGAAACACGGCGGGCGCGCCGCGGGAAACACGCCGTGCCTAGCGTGAGGAGCACCGAGACCGAGGGAGCCGGAGATGACGTCGACCATCGAGCTGATGACCGCATGGGTACGCGCCTGCGCGGTGTCCGACCTGGAGCCCGGCTGGGGCGAGGTCGCGCTGATCGGCGCGCGCCAGGTCGCCCTCATCCGGGTCGCCGAACAGGAGGTGTACGCGGTGGACCACCACGACCCGCACACGAGCGCGCCCGTCATGGCGCGCGGCATCGTCGGATCGCGCGGCGACCGGCCCACCATCGCCTCGCCGCTGCACAAGCAGGTCTACGACCTCGGTACGGGCGAGTGCTTCACCGATCCCGCGCTGTCGCTGCGCACGTACCGCACGCGCGTCGTCGGCGGCATGCTGGAGGTCGAGCTCGACGGATGACGCGGGGAGTCGGGCGGGCCGTCAGCCGCGCTGCGTGAGGACGATCGGGTCGCCGTCGGTCACCGCGATGGTGTGTTCGGAGTGTGCGCCGCGCGAGCCGTCGGCGCTGCGCAGGGTCCACCCGTCGGGGTCGGTGAAGATGCGATCGGTGGTCTGCAGGAACCACGGCTCGATGGCGACCACCAGGCCCGGCTTCAGCGGGAGGCCTCGACCGGGGCGGCCGTTGTTCGGGATGTGCGGGTCGCCGTGCATGGTGCGCCCCACGCCGTGGCCGCCGAAGTCGGTGTTGATCGAGTAGCCCTCGGCCTTCGCGACGTCGGCGATCGCCCGCGAGATGTCGCCGATGCGGTTGCCCGGTCGCGCGGCGGCGATGCCGGCGTCGAGGGCCCGACGCGTGGTGTCGATGAGCCGCAGGTCCTCCTCTCGCGGCGTGCCGACGACGAACGAGATCGCCGAGTCGGCGACCCAGCCGTCGACGGATGCCGCGAAGTCGAGGGTCAGCAGGTCGCCGTCCTGCAGCGCGTAGTCGTGGGGGAGGCCGTGGAGGACGGCGTCGTTCACGGAGGTGCAGATCACCTTGCCGAACGGGCTCGCGCCGAACGAGGGGTGGTAGTCGATGTAGCAGCTCGTCGCGCCCGCCGCGCGGATTATCTCGTGCGCGAGCGCGTCGAGCTCGAGCAGGTTCACGCCGGGCGCCGCGGCCTTCGACGTCGCCTCCAGCACGCTCGCGACGAATCGGCCGGCCGGCCGCATCTGCTCGATCTCCGCAGGGGTCCTCAGTTCGATCACGACACCCATTCTGTCGGGTCCGCCCTGAGTGAACACCCGGCGACCGGTCGGGCGGGCGCGGGTACGCTGGCGGCATGCTGATCCGTCGCGCCTTCTACCGGTGGCAGTTCATCGCTGCGATCGTGCTCCCGGTCTGGCTGCTCATCGGCTACGCGATCTTCGGATCGAGCGGCTGGGGCGTCATCGGCCTGATGTTCGCCGCGCCGATCGCGTTCGTGTCGCTCGGGGTCGTCGCCCTCGTCATCGCCGCGCGGCCCGACGTGCGCCGGGCCAAGGCGGTCGACTGGGCGGATGTCGCGGTCCTCGGCGTCTGGCACCTGCTCATCATCGCCGCGGGCGTCTACGGACCCACGGGCATCACGTTCGCGATCCTCGCCATGGTCGGCGCCATCGCGGCCTTCTGGTACGCCGTCTGGCGGCTGCTCAGCGACGGGGCGCGACGGGTGCGCGCCACGATGGAGGAGTACGAGCGCCTCGCGTCCTCGGGTCGCGCGCCCGGCGCGGGCATCCCCGGACAGACCCGGACGCCGCGTGCCGAAGACGGCGGCGAGGTCATCGTGGTCCGCGAGGAGCGCTCGTGGGAGGAACGCCGCGACTGAGCGGTCGTCCGTCGACGCGCTCGCGCGCGGCATCCGTCGCCGGATTTTGGCCGTGGGCCCGCTGATCTGGCAGAATGGACGATTGTGCCGCCGCAGGACTCTGCCTCCGGGGAGCACGCACGGCGCGACCATGTTCGCGCGAGGCGGCACCAGACACTTCCATCCATGATCCGCGTTCGACCGGTGGCGGGCGCAGAGAGCGAACCATCATGCACATCCTCGACCACGTCGACGCCGCGAGCCTCCGCTCGGACATCCCCGACTTCCGCCCCGGCGACACCGTCAAGGTCCACGTCAACATCGTCGAAGGCAACCGCTCGCGCATCCAGGTCTTCCAGGGCGTCGTCATCGGCCGCCAGGGCGAGGGCGTCCGCGAGACCTTCACCGTCCGCAAGATCAGCTTCCAGGTCGGCGTCGAGCGCAAGTTCCCGGTCCACTCGCCGGTGATCGACCGCATCGAGGTCGTCACCCGCGGTGACGTCCGTCGCGCGAAGCTGTACTACCTGCGCGAGCTGCGCGGCAAGAAGGCCAAGATCAAGGAGAAGCGCGACAACTGATCGGCGTTCCGCCGGCGCACGCGTCATCCGCTCGAGCTCCCCGCCCCTAGACTGGGTCGGGGAGCTCGAGCCATTTCATGACTGAAGACACACGCACCACGCGCGACGAACGCGCCACCTCCGAGACGCCGTCGCGCCGTCGGAGCGTCCTGCTGTTCCTGCGCGACCTGCTCGTGATCTTCGTGGTCGCGGTCCTGGTCTCGTTCCTCATCAAGACGTTCCTCATCCGGTCCTTCTTCATCCCGTCGCAGTCGATGGAGCAGACCCTCGTGCAGGACGACCGGATCATCGTCAACCAGCTCGTGCCGGAGCTCGCGGCGATCGAACGCGGCGACGTCGTCGTGTTCAAGGACCCGGGCGGATGGCTGCCCGCCCGCGTCGAGGAGGAGCAGCCCCCGGTGGTCGCGGCCGTCGACTGGTTCCTCGCGTTCGTGGGGCTGTCGGCCCCCGACTCGAACGACCACCTCGTGAAGCGCGTCATCGGCCTGCCCGGCGACACCGTGGTGTGCTGCAACGCGCTCGGCCAGATGACCGTCAACGGCGTCCCGCTCGACGAGCCGTACGTCGCGCTGCCCCCCGGCGAGACGAAGGTCTCCCGCGACGACTTCGAGGTCGTCGTGCCCGAGGACTCGCTCTGGGTCATGGGCGACAACCGCTACAACTCCAAGGACTCCCGCTACAACACCGAGACCCCGCTGAAGGGCTTCGTCCCGACCGACAACGTCGTCGGCCGGGCCGTGGTCGTCAGCTGGCCGATCTCGCACTGGACCTTCCTCGACAACTACCCCGAGGTGTTCGCCGGCGTCGACGAGGGAGCCGAGTGAGGTGAGCCCCGCGGGCGTGCCGTCGTTGCGGATCGAGCGCGAGCTGCTGGCCGGGGGAGCCCCCGTGGTCCTCGCGTGCGACGAGGTGGGGCGGGGCGCCCTGGCCGGGCCCGTCGCGGTCGGCATGGTCGTCATCGACGCCTCGGTGAAGCGGATGCCGGCGGGCCTGCGCGACTCGAAGCTCCTGCCCGAACCGAAGCGGCAGCTGCTCGCACCCCGGGCCGCCTCGTGGGTGCTCGCCTCGGCGGTCGGCGAGGCCAGCGCCGAGGAGATCGACCGGCTCGGCATCATGGCGTGCCTCGGCCTCGCCGGAGCGCGGGCGTTCGCCGCGCTGGGCATCGACCGCGCGCTCGTGGCGGGTGCGCCGCTGCTGCTCGACGGCAACTACGACTGGCTCAGCCAGTCCATCGAGCACCGCGCCCGGGTCATCACCCGGACCAAGGCCGACCGCGACTGCGCGTCGGTGTCGGCGGCATCCGTCATCGCCAAGGTGCACCGCGACACGGGGATGCGCCGCGCCCACGACGACACCCCGCTCTACCACTGGCACGAGAACAAGGGCTATTCGAGCCCGGCGCACTTCGCCGCGATCGCCGAGCACGGGCCGAGCGGCCTCCACCGGCGCACGTGGCTGCACGAGCGGCCGGCAGAAGCGGCGCCGTCGCTGTTCGACCTCGAAGTAGGATGATCAGCGATGGATGAGGACGAGTTCGAAGACTACGACCGTGAAGTGGAGCTCGCGCTCTACCGCGAATACCGCGACATCGTCTCGCAGTTCAAGTACGTGGTCGAGACCGAGCGTCGCTTCTACCTCGCGAACGAGGTCGAGCTGGTGCGCCGAGACACCGAGCACGACTTCTACTTCGAGCTGTCGATGAAGGACGTCTGGGTGTGGGACGTCTACCGGGCCGACCGGTTCGTGAAGTCGGTGCGCGTGCTGACCTTCAAGGACGTGAACGTCGAGGAACTGGCCACGCGCGAGTTCGAGCTGCCGAAGGACCTCGCGCTCGAGGAGTAGCCCGGAGCCGGTCCCTCGCCGCGAGCGGTCCTCCACAGGGCCCTGATCCGGCGGATCCTCCGCGCCGGGCGGCGATCGGCGCTCGGGGGTCCTCGCGGACCGCGACGCTGGGCGCATGGCCCACAACACGGAACTCGGTCGGCACGGCGAGCAGGTCGCCGCCGACCATCTCGAGGCGCGCGGCATGCGCGTCATCGACCGCAACTGGCGGTGCAGCCACGGCGAGCTCGACCTGGTGCTGCGCGACGGCGACGAGACGGTGTTCGTCGAGGTGAAGACCCGAGCCGGTGCCGGCTACGGTCACCCCTTCGAGGCGATCACCGCGCGCAAGCTCGCGCGACTCCGACGCCTCGCCCTCGCGTGGTGCGAGGCGAGTTCGACGCCCACCGGGCGGATCCGGATCGATGCCGTGGCGGTGTTCGCCCCGGCCGCCGCGCCCGCCGTCGTCGAGCATCTCGAGCGGATCGCCTGATGCCCGTCGCACGCACGCACGCCATCGCGCTCGTCGGACTCACCGGCTCGGTCGTCGAGGTCGAGGCCGACCTGTCCAGCCACCTGCCCGCGCTCGTCATCATCGGGCTGCCGGATGCCGCGCTCGGAGAGGCGCGCGAACGCGTCCGCTCGGCCGCGAGCAACGCCGGCTGCCCGCTGCCGCCGCGTCGCCTCACGGTGAACCTCTCGCCGGCGTCGCTGCCGAAGCACGGTTCGGGTTTCGACCTGGCCATCGCCCTCGCGTGCCTCGCCGCCGCCGGGACCATCTCGCGCGAATCGGTCGAGCGGTTCGTGCACCTCGGCGAGCTCGGCCTCGACGGTCGCCTGCGGCCCACGCACGGCGTCCTCCCGGCGGTCCTCGCCGCGGCCCGCGCCGGGCACGATCGGGTCATGGTGCCGCTGGCGAACGCCGACGAGGCGCGACTCGTGCCCGGCGTCGAGATCGTGGCGGTCTCGTCCCTGCTCGAAGCCGCGGTGCGCCACGGCGGGGAGTTCGACCTGTCGGCCTGCGACGCCGACGAACCCGTGCGGCACAGTGGCGACACCGCCGACGTGTCCGCGGCGGGTCCCGCCGGGGGCGACCTCGCCGACGTCGTCGGCAACCCGGAGGCGGTCGAGGCGCTGCTCATCGCCGCGGCGGGCGGCCACCACCTGCTGATGGCCGGACCGCCGGGCGCCGGCAAGACGATGCTCGCCTCCCGGCTGCCGGGCATCCTGCCCGACCTGACGCCGGATGCCGCCCTCGAGGTGGCGTCGCTGCGCTCGCTCGCCGGCGAGCGCATCGGCGGCACGCTGTCCGTGCGGCCGCCGTTCGAGGCGCCGCACCACACCGCGAGCGCCGCGGCGATGGTCGGTGGCGGCAGCCGAGGCATCCGACCCGGCGCTGCCGCACGCGCGTCCCACGGGGTGCTCTTCCTCGACGAGGCGCCGGAGTTCCCCTCGTCCGTGCTCGACGCCCTGCGGCAACCGCTCGAATCGGGCGAGATCACGATCCACCGGGCGAACGCCGTCGCGACGTTCCCCGCTCGGTTCCAGCTCGTGCTGGCCGCCAACCCCTGCCCGTGCGGCGGCGGTGAGCGCGTCGCCGACGCCTGCGCGTGTCCGCCGGCCACCAAGCGCCGGTACTTCGCGCGCATCTCGGGTCCGCTGCTCGATCGGGTCGACCTGCGGCTGGAGGTCAACCGGCTGACGCCTGCGATGCTCCGGATGGGTCCGGGCGACGACCTGGGCAGGTCGGTGACGACCACGGCCCAGGCGCGCGAACGGGTGCTGCGCGCGCAGGAGGCCGCCGCGCGTCGCTACGCCGGGACGCCGTGGCGCACCAACGCCCAGGTGCCCGGGCCGTGGCTGCGCGGCGAGGGCCGGATGCATCCCGGTGGCGTCGCCACCCGGGCACTCGACTTCGCGCTCGAACGCGGCGGGGTGACCATGCGCGGGTACGACCGCGTGCTCAAGGTCGCGTGGACCGTCGCGGACCTCGAAGGCGCCGCGCGACCCGACGCGCAGCACGTCGGCCGGGCCCTCGGCCTCCGATCGGGGCTCGCCGCATGAGCGCGCTCGAGCGGACGGTGGACGCCTCGGCGGCCGAGCTCGCCGCCGTGCGGCCGGCCGGGTCCGACGTCGATCCGCGTGCGTGCGCCGCCGCCGCCACCCTGGGCTTCGTATCCGAGCCGGGCGACGGCGTGCTCGGGCGCCTGGTCGCCGCGCTCGGAGCGATCCGGACGGCCGAGCTCCTGCTCGACGACCGGCCCGCGGCCGAGGTGACGGGTGAGGCGGGGGAGCACGGCGCCGCGGTGTCCGTCCACGAGGTCACGGCGGGCCTCCAGCGCTGGCGGCCGCGACGCGACCACGCCGCGTTCGCACGCGGACTCGCGCAGGCCGCGCGCGTCGGCGCGCGCCTCGTGCTGCCCGCCGATCCGGAGTGGCCGGCCGGCGTCGACGACCTCGGCGTGCACGCCCCCCTGACGCTGTGGCTGCGTGGAGACGTGGCATCGCTCACCCGGCGGCCGTCCATCGCGCTCGTAGGAGCCCGCGCGGCGACGGGGTACGGCGAGCACGTCGCCGTCGAGGCGGCCGCGGGGCTCGTGGACCGCGGGTTCTGCATCGTCTCCGGAGGCGCGTACGGGATCGACGGCACCGCGCACCGCTCGGCGCTCGCGAGCGGCGGCACCACGGTCGCGTTCCTCGCCGGCGGCGTCGACCGCTTCTATCCCGTCGGCCATGAGGCGCTCCTCGCTCGCATCGCCGAGACCGGCGCCGTCGTGTCCGAGATGCCGTGCGGCGCGGCTCCCACGCGCTGGCGGTTCCTCCAGCGCAATCGGCTCATCGCCGCGACGGCGCAGGCCACCGTCGTGCTCGAGGCGGGCATGCGTTCGGGATCGCTGAACACGGCGGGCCACGCCGCCGCGCTCGGGCGTCCCCTCGGAGCCATGCCGGGACCGGTGACCAGCCCGGCGTCGGCCGGGTGCCACCGTCTGCTGCGCGAGTTCGACGCGGTGTGCGTGACGGATGCCGCGCAGATGGCCGAACTCGTGGGCGCGTTCGGCTCGCCCGACGCCGCCGGACCCGAGGCGGGTTCCACCGCGCCGCGCGCGATCGAGCTGCTCACCTCCGACGAGCGGCGCGTGCTGGACGCCCTCGGCGTGCGTCGGGCGCGCACCGTCACCGAGCTCGCCACGCGCAGCGGCCTCGGCACGGGAGCGGTGCTCGGGGCGTTGGGGGCGCTCGACGCGACCGGGCTGGCCCGACGCGTCGACGACGGCTGGGTTCGCCTCCGCGCGGCGTGACGCGGTGCCGACCGCCGGGGGTGGTCCTAGGCTGGCGTCGGAGGCAGCGATGGACCATCCCCGATTCGGCAGGTATCCGGCGGCGCGACACGTGATCGCCCACCTGAGCGACACGCATTTCCTCGCCGGCGGCGCTCCGCTCGGCGGTCGGGCCGACACCGTGGCGCATCTCGATCGGGCGGCACGGCAGCTCGGTCGGCTCGCCGGCGAGCTCGACGCGATCCTCGTCACGGGCGACGTCAGCGACCTCGGCGAGCCCGACGCCTACCACCGGATCCGGGACGTCCTCGAACCGCTCGCCGAGGCCACGGGCGCCCGGCTCGTCTGGGTCATGGGCAACCACGACGAACGCGCGCCGTTCTCCGAGATCCTCCTGCGCGAGCCGCATGCCGGCGACGGGCCGGTGAACCGGGTGGTCGACCTCGACGGTCTCCGCGTCATCGCCCTCGACACGAGCGTGCCGGGCTATCACCACGGCGTACTCGAATCCGAGACGCTCGACTGGCTCGCCGATCGACTCCGCGAGCCCGCACCGAACGGCACCGTGCTCGCGATGCACCACGCCCCGATCGCCACGCCGCTGGCCCTCATGGACGTGCTCGAGCTCCGCGGCCAGGACGCGCTCGCCGACGTGGTGCGCGGCACCGACGTCCGACTGATCCTCGGGGGTCACCTGCACTATCCGACGCAGGGCACGTTCGCCGGGATCCCCGTCTCCGTCGCCGGGGCCCTCGCCTACACCATGGACCTCTCGGCGCCGCCGCTCGAGCTCGTCGGCATCGACGGCGGGCACTCGTTCTCGCTCGTGCACCTCTTCGACGACGGAGCGGTGACCTCGGTCGTGCCGGTCGGTTCGTTCGCGGAGATCACGAGCTTCGGCGAGCAGTTCGTCCGCGAACTCGAGGCGCTCGACGACGACGGCCGGCTCGAGCGCTTCTCGCGGAAGCGCGGAAGCGCATCCGATGGCTGAACTCCGGTTCGACGCGGCCGTGGACGACTACCTCGCCCACGTCCGGCACGAGCGCGGCTACTCCGACCACACGATCGAGGCCTACGCCTCCGACCTCGCCGACCTCGGCCGGTTCGCCAAGGAGCGCGGCATCGACGACGTGGGCCGCGTCGACCTCGACCTGTTGCGTGACTGGCTGTGGGCCGCCACCGAGCGCGGTCTGGCTCGATCGACGATCGCCCGGCGGGCGGCATCCGCTCGAGGGCTCGGCGCCTGGCTCGAACGCACGGGCGCCGTGGCGGCCGACCCCGCGGCGAGGCTCCGCGCACCGCGCGCCAAGCGCACCCTCCCGCGGGTGGTCGCCGCGCCCGCGGTGACGGCGATCATCGAGGGACTCCAGTCGGCCGCCGTCGACGGCGACCCGGTGGCGTTGCGCGACCTCGCGATCGTCGAGCTGCTCTACGCCTGCGGGCTCCGCGTCTCCGAACTGGTCGGGCTCGATGTCGACGACGTCGACCGGGGCAACCGCACCGTGCGCGTCGTCGGGAAGGGCTCGAAGGAGCGCGTGGTGCCGTACGGAGCGCCGGCCGCCGCCGCGCTCGACCGGTACCTGGACCGCGCCCGCCCGGCGCTGCTCGTCTCCATGGAGGATCGCGTCGGCACCGGGTCGGCCGGCGTCCGGGCCGGCACCCGGCCGATGGGGCACCCCGTGTTCCTCGGGGTGCGCGGCGGGCGGCTCGGCGTTCGGGCCGTGCACCGACTGGTCGCGGGGCTCCTCGCCGACCTTCCCGGCTCCGGGCCCTCGGGACCCCACGCGTTCCGCCACAGCGCGGCGACGCACCTGCTCGACGGCGGCGCCGACCTCCGAGCGGTGCAGGAGTACCTCGGTCACGCGAGCCTGGGGACCACGCAGATCTACACGCACGTGTCGGCCGAGCGGCTCAAGCAGACCTACGCCACGGCCCACCCGCGGGCCTGATCACCCCGACAGCGGGAGGAGCACCGCGCGGGGCAGCCCGCCGAGGAACCACAGCGGGGACACGTACTCGCCGTGCACGCGGACGCCGAAGTGCACGCAGACCGCGTCGCAGTGCCCGCCCGTCGTCGTGACGCCGACGGCCTGGCCGGCGGCGACCCGATCGCCGACCGCGACCGACGCCTCGACGGGCTCGATCGCACTCACGACGCCGCCGCCGTGGTCGATCGAGAGCACGCCGCGCCCGGCCACGGGGCCGGCGAACGCCACGACGCCGTCGGCTGCGGCGCGCACCCCCGTGCCGGGAACGGCGGCCAGGTCGATGCCGCGATGGCCGGCCGCGTACGGGGTCGGCGGCGCGAGGAACGGGGCGATCATGCGGACCGGAGGCTCGAGCGGCCACTCCCAGGGCGCCGTTCCAGGCGCGGGCGACGATGGCGGGGACGAGGACGGGTCGCCCGCAGACGACCGCACCGCGGCCGACCCGGTCGCCGCACCGGGCGCGACGACGAGGAGCGACGACACGAGGAGGAGGGCGAGCGCGCGGGGAAGCGGGGGCATGACGTCGAGCGTGTCGCACGCGGCATCCGTTCGCCTCGACGACGTCGCGGGGCCCGTCGATCGGGCACCCGCAGGCGGCTGTGGAGGACCGGTCGGATCCCGCTCGCGTGATAGCATGTCCGGAGCGTCCCGCGCGTCGGGGCGACTACGCGTGCCCATTCGGCCACCGACTCCATTCAGTCCCGCTCGCAAGAGCCGGCGGAGCCGTGCCGGGCACCAGGGCTTCCGGCCGCCGGCCGGGGCGACAACTGAGAACAGAAGGAGTACGGCCATGGCCGTCGTCACCATTCGCCAGCTGCTCGACAGCGGCGTGCACTTCGGGCACCAGACCCGCCGTTGGAACCCGAAGATGAAGCGCTTCATCTTCACCGAGCGTTCCGGCATCTACATCATCGACCTGCAGCAGTCGCTCGCCTACATCGACAAGGCGTACGACTTCGTCAAGGAGACGGTCGCGCACGGCGGCACCATCCTCTTCGTCGGCACCAAGAAGCAGGCGCAGGAGTCCATCGCCGAGCAGGCGACCCGCGTCGGCCAGCCCTACGTGAACCAGCGCTGGCTCGGCGGCCTCCTCACGAACTTCACCACGGTCTCCAAGCGCCTCGCGCGCATGAAGGAGCTCGAGGAGCTCGACTTCGAGGGCACCACCTCGGGCTTCACCAAGAAGGAGCTCCTGCTCAAGAAGCGCGAGCTCGACAAGCTCCACAAGTCGCTCGGCGGCATCCGCAACCTCTCGAAGACGCCGTCCGCGCTCTGGGTCGTGGACACCAAGAAGGAGCACCTCGCGATCGACGAGGCCAAGAAGCTCGGCATCCCCGTCATCGGCATCCTCGACACGAACTGCGACCCCGACGAGGTCCAGTACCCGATCCCGGGCAACGACGACGCGATCCGCTCGGTGAGCCTGCTCACGCGCATCATCGCCGACGCCGCCGCCGAGGGCCTGATCCAGCGCCACCAGAAGCCCGAGGAGGGCCAGGAGGCCGAGCCGCTCGCCGAGTGGGAGCAGGAGCTCCTCCAGGCCGGCGCCGCCGAGACCCCCGCGCAGTCGTCGGCCGAGACCGAGCAGGTCGCCGGCACCGAGGCGGCCGCCGAGGCGGAGGCCGCCGAGGTCGTCGCCGAGGCGACCGAGGGCGAGTCGGCCGAGGCCGCGCCCGAGGCCGAGGCCGCACCGGCCGACGCCGAGTCCAAGTAAGACCACGAGTCCAGGAGACTGCCTGATATGGCCAACTTCACCCTCGAAGACGTCAAGAACCTGCGCGAGCGCCTCGGCACCGGCATGGTCGACACGAAGAACGCGCTCGTGGAGGCCGACGGTGACATCGAGAAGGCCGTCGAGATCCTCCGCCTGAAGGGCGCGAAGGGCAACGCGAAGCGTGCCGACCGCTCGACCGCCGAGGGCCTCGTCGCCGCCGTCGACAACGGCGACGGCACCGCCACCCTCATCGAGCTCGCCTGCGAGACCGACTTCGTCGCCAAGGGCGACAAGTTCGTCGCGCTCGCCGACCGCGTCCTCGCGGCCGTCGCCGCGGCACGCGCCGAGACCGTCGAGGCCGCCCTCGCCGCGCCGGCCGACGGCAAGACCGTCGCCGACGTGATCAGCGAGGAGGCCGCGATCCTCGGCGAGAAGGTCGAGCTGCGTCGTGTCCGCCTCGTCAAGGGCGAGAACTTCTCGATCTACCTGCACAAGACGTCGAAGGACCTGCCCCCGCAGGTCGGCGTGGTGCTCGGCTACGCCGGCTCCGACGCCGAGACCGCCCGCTCGGTCGCCCAGCACATCTCGTTCGCCGCTCCCGAGTACCTCACCCGTGAGGACGTCCCGGCCGAGGCCGTCGACAAGGAGCGCACGATCGTCGAGCAGATCACCCGCGAGGAGGGCAAGCCCGAGGCCGCCCTGCCGAAGATCGTCGAGGGTCGCCTCGGCGCCTACTTCAAGCAGGTCGCCCTGCTCGAGCAGGACTACGCCAAGGACAACAAGCTGTCCGTGGGCAAGGTCCTCTCGGACGCCGGCATCACCGTCTCCGACTTCGCCCGCTTCAAGGTCGGCGCGTAGGTCGTGACCTGGGAGCCCGGATCGCCTCGGCGATCCGGGCTCCTTTCCTGTGTACGGCGTCGCCGCGCGGCGGCATCCGGGACACGGCTCGGACCGGCACTGCGCCGGGACCGGGCGAACCACTAGTTTTGACTCCCAAGGGGAAGGATCGGTCGCGGATGACGCAACGCAAGCGCAGGGTCATGCTCAAGCTGTCGGGTGAGGCGTTCGGCGCCGGCTCGCTCGGGGTGAATCCCGACGTGGTGAGCGCGATGGCACGCGAGATCGCGGATGCCGCACGCACCGTCGAGGTCGCGATCGTCGTCGGCGGCGGCAACTTCTTCCGGGGCGCCGAGCTCTCCGAGCGCGGCATGGACCGGGGCCGGGCCGACTACATGGGCATGCTCGGCACCGTCATGAACTCGCTCGCCCTCCAGGACTTCCTCGAGCAGGCCGGGGCGGAGACGCGCGTGCAGTCCGCGATCTCCATGACCCAGGTCGCCGAGCCGTACATCCCCCGGCGCGCCGAGCGCCACATGGAGAAGGGGCGCGTGGTCATCTTCGGCGCCGGCGCCGGCCTGCCCTACTTCTCGACCGACACCGTCGCCGCCCAGCGTGCGCTCGAGATCGATGCCGACGTGGTGCTCGTCGCGAAGAACGGCGTCGACGGCGTCTACTCCGACGACCCGCGCACGAACCCCGACGCGCACAAGATCGATCGGATCAGCTACCAGGAGGCGCTGCAGCGCGGGCTGAAGGTGGTCGACTCGACGGCGTTCAGCCTCTGCATGGACAACGGCATGCCGATGGTGGTCTTCGGGATGCAGCCCGCCGGCAACGTCACCAAGGCCATCCTCGGCGAGGAGATCGGCACCGTCGTGAGCAACGGCGAGCCGTCCGTCGCTCGATAGACTGACCCGAGCCCGAGAGAAGGAGTTCCCGTGATCGCGGATGTTCTGTCCGAAGCAAGTGCACGCATGCAGAAGGCCGTCGAGGTCGCGAAGGACGATTTCGCGTCCGTCCGGACCGGGCGCGCCAACCCGCAGCTCTTCCAGAAGATCATGGTGAGCTACTACGGCACGCCGACCCCGCTGTCGCAGCTGGCGTCGCTCAACAACCCCGAGGCGCGCACGCTCGTCGTGACGCCCTACGACAAGAGCGCGCTGAAGGACATCGAGCAGGCGATCCGTGATACGCCGAACCTCGGAGCGAATCCGAGCAACGACGGCAACATCATCCGGGTCACGCTGCCCGAGCTCACCGAGGAGCGTCGCAAGGAGTTCGTCAAGATCGTCCGGTCGAAGGCGGAGGATGCGCGCGTGTCGGTGCGCAACATCCGACGCAAGACCAAGGACGACCTGGACTCGCTCAAGGGCGAGGTCGGCGACGACGAGGTGAACCGCGCCGAGAAGGAACTCGAGCACATCACCAAGTCGCACGTCGACCAGATCGACGAGGCACTGAAGCGCAAGGAAGCCGAGCTTCTCGAGGTCTGAGGTCACCATGACAGGCGTCCCTGAGGGGGAGCGTTCGGACGCCGGCGACCACGAGCACTCGTCGCGGGCGGAGTTCCGCGCGCAGATGCACCAGCGGCGCGTCGAGCTCGAGCGGCAGCTCGAGGCGTCGCGTGCACAGTTCGACCAGGCGCAGGAGCGCATCAACGCGCGCACCGGACGCAACCTGTTCCTCGCGGTCGGCATCGGCGTGGCGTTCGGCGGCACGCTGCTGCTCAGCCTGCTGGTGATCAAGGAGCTCTTCATGGTCTTCGCGGTCGTCGTTGCCGCGTTCTCCAGTTCCGAGCTCGCCTCCGCACTGCGCAACGGCGGCTACCGGGTGCCGCGCGTGCCGACCGTCGCGGTCGCGATCGTCGCCGTCCCGGTGGCCTACTACGGCGGAGGTGCGGGCCAGCTCGCCGCCGTGCTCGGCGGCATGCTGCTCGTCGTCCTCTGGCGCATCGCCGAGCAGGCCTCGCCCGCCGTGCGCACCGCCTCGAACGGCCTCGTCCGCGATCTCGGGGCCGTGCTCCTCGTCCAGGCGTACGTGGTGTTCCTCGCGACGTTCACGGTCGTGCTGACGGCCGCCGAGGGCGGCCAGTGGTGGACCCTGGCGTTCATCATCATCGCCGTGGCGGCCGACACGGGGGCGTACGCGTCCGGGCTCATGTTCGGCCGGCACCCGATGGCGCCCGTCATCAGCCCGAAGAAGACCTGGGAGGGCTTCGCCGGCGGCGCCCTCGCGAGCGTCGTGGCCGGCGTCATCCTCTCGATCTTCATGCTCGGGAACACCTGGTGGTTCGGGCTGATCTTCGGCGCGGCGATCTTCCTCACCGCGACCCTCGGCGACCTGGCCGAGTCCCTCATCAAGCGCGACCTCGGCATCAAGGACATGAGCTCGTGGCTGCCCGGGCACGGCGGCTTCCTCGACCGGCTCGACTCGATCCTCCCGTCGGCCGCCGTGGCGTTCGTGGCGTTCCGGGTGTTCGGTTGAGCGTGCGCGATACTGGTGCGGTGGATGCCACGTTCCCGCGCGCACGCAAGAACCAGCTCGGCTACAAGACGTCCGAGGTCGAGGAGTTCCTGCAGCGCGCCCGACGCGCCTACGACGGCCGGCCGTTGCCCGACGACGCCCCGCTCGACTCCGAGCGGATCCGGCTCACCGCGTTCGGGATGCAGAAGGGCGGGTACTCGACTGCGCACGTCGACGCCGCAATGGAGCGTCTCGAGGACGCCTTCGCGTTCCAGGAGCGCCAGATCGCGTCGCGCCTGCACGGTGACGAGGCATGGCTGAGTGAAGCACGCACCACCGCCCAGGTCGTCGCCAACCGCCTCGCCCGCCCCGAGGGGCAGCGATTCGACCGCGTCAGCCGTCTGGCGCTCGGGTACAACGTCCGCGAGGTCGACCGGTTCGCCGACCGCCTGACGCGCTACTTCAGGGACGGC
Organism: Agromyces indicus; assembly: GCF_031432295.1. Lineage (NCBI taxonomy): Bacteria > Bacillati > Actinomycetota > Actinomycetes > Micrococcales > Microbacteriaceae > Agromyces > Agromyces indicus. The sequence goes on from NZ_JAVKGS010000002.1 coordinate 404,097, forward strand.
TGGCCCATCGCGATCGACGACGTCCGCGGAGTCGTCTTCTCCGCGCAGCGCGGCGGATATCGGGAGTCGCAGGTCGACCTCGTGCTCGACGCGGTGGTCGACGTGATGCTCGCCGTCCGGTGACGCGCGATCGTTTCGCCGAGCAGCCCCGGCTCCGTTACACTCATCGAATCGTGGGCAGGCATTCGGGTGAGCACGGCGAGACGCCGATCGACGTCAACGTCGAGCATCGATCCACCAGCACCGCCCCGAGCGTTCCGCGCCGGTCCGTCACGGCCGATGCCGCACCCTCCCGCATCGCGACCCACGGGTCGCGATCACGCGTGACGAGCCCGGTCAAGCAGGCCGCGACGGTGGTGTTCGCGTTCCTCGCCTCGGTCGGGTTCCTCATGGTCAACGTCGTCGACCCGTACTCCGGCGCCACCGCCTCGGCGTCCTACGAGCCCGTCGACCGGTTCGGCGGCCAGCAGGCGCAGGAGATCGACGTCGACGGCGACTACGCGGTCGCCGTCGCCTCGGAGGGCTACCTCGTCGAGAAGTACGTCGAACCGGAGCCCGAGCCCGACCCCTCCTCAGCGGGCTGGGCGCCGCCGGCCGTCGTGCCCGACCCCGGATCGGCCCAGGCGTACGCGGCGGGCGCCGTGGCCGCTCGCGGCTGGGGCGGCGGCGAGTTCGACTGCCTCGTCGCGCTCTGGAACAAGGAGTCCGGCTGGCGCGTGAACGCCATGAACCCGTCGAGCGGCGCATACGGCATCCCGCAGGCGCTGCCGGGTTCGAAGATGGCCACCGCCGGTGCCGACTGGGCGACCAACGCCGCGACGCAGATCGAGTGGGGCCTCGGCTACATCAGCGGCCGGTACGGCACGCCCTGCGGCGCATGGGCCCACTCGCAGAGCGTCGGCTGGTACTGACCCGGGCGCACCGCCGGGGCGACCATAGACTTGGACGATGGCCCGATCGAACCGTTCCCGCGGCCGTGCCGCGCGAGCGCGCGAGCCGCACCCCGAACTCGACGTCGAGCGGCTCACGGCCGGCTGGCGGCGCACGGAGGTGCGTTCGGGCCGTGAATGGAACGTGCAGCCCGTGACGGAGGCGCAGGCCGTCAAGGCGTACGTCTGCCCCGGCTGCGGCCTCGACGTCGAACCGGGCACCGCCCACCTGGTCGCCTGGCGCGCCGACGGCGTCCTGGGCGACGCCGCCGACCTCGCCTCGAGGCGGCACTGGCACACCCACTGCTGGAGGATCGGACCGAAGTGAACGACCAGTCCATGACCGAGATCCGCGCCGGAGTCGAACTCCCGGCGCGCCGCGAGGAGATCGAGCTGCGCACGCCCGACGGGCTCCGGCTGGTGGGGGAGCTGGCCACGCCGCTCGACCGGCAGCCGGTCGCGACGCTCGTCACCCTCCACCCGCTCCCGACCGCCGGCGGCTTCATGGACTCGCACGTGCTGCGCAAGGCGGCAGCTCGGCTGCCCGCCCTCGCGGACCTGGCGGTGCTGCGGTTCAACACCCGCGGAACCTCGTCGCCGCGGGGGACGAGCGAGGGAGAGTTCGGCGAAGGCGTCACCGAACGCGACGACGTCGCTGCGGCGATGCGGTTCGTCCAGGAGCGTGGACTGCCCCGACCGTGGCTCGTCGGGTGGTCGTTCGGCACCGAGCTCGCGCTGAAGTACGGGCTCGAGCACGGCATCGCCGGCGCCATCCTGCTGTCGCCGCCGCTGCATCGCACGAGCGACGCCGAGCTCGGGCGGTGGAAGGACTCGGGGGTGCCGCTGGTGGCGCTGATCCCGGAGCACGACGACTACCTGAAGCCCGCCGAGGCTGCCGAGCGCTTCGCCGAGCTCCCGCACCTCACGCGGATCGACGTCGCCGGCGGCAAGCACCTGTGGGTCGGGGAATCGCAGACGCGTCGCGTCCTCGAGGAGATCGTCCGCGCGGTGAACCCCGCAGCGCTGCCGCTGCCCACCGAGTGGCCCGCGGCATCCGTCACCGACGCGCGGAGCTGACCGGCGCGCCGTGCCGCGCCCTCGTCGCGGTCAGCGCTCGTTCTGGCGGGGGATCACCACCTGCTTGATGATGAGCAGGATGGCCGCCGCGGTCGGGATCGCGACGAGGGCGCCGAGGATGCCGAGCAGCGCCCCGCCCGCCAGAGCGGCGACCACCACGAGGGCGCCCGGCACGCGGACCGCACGGCTCATGATGCGCGGCGCGAGCACGTACGCCTCGATCTGCATGTAGACGAGGTAGTAGATCGCCGCGACGAGCGCCGTGAGCGGCGATCCGACGCCCGGGATCAGGCAGGCCAGCACGATGATGATCGAGCCCGTGAGCGTGCCGACGAGCGGCACCAGCGAGAACAGGAAGGCGACGAAGGCGAGGACCGCCGGGAAGGGCGCCTGGATGATGGAGAGGAAGGCGAAGCTCAGCACGCCGTTGACCGCGGCGAGCGAGACCTGTCCGATGACGTAGCGGCCGACCGACTGGGTGATCTGCTCGGTGAGGTCGGCGAAGCGCGCGCGTCGGCTGGCCGGGACCAACTGGTAGGTGGCGCGCTTCATCGCATCGAGCGACGCGGTGAAGTACACCGTGAGCACGGCGACGACGATCACCGCGAACACGCCGCTGCCGATCGCGAGCGCCACCTGCCAAACGCCACCCAGCAGTTCGCTGAGCTTGTCGGGGTTGGTGAAGAAGTCGGTGAGCGCGGCGGCGGCCTGCTCGCTGATCTCGTCGATCTTGAGGAGCGGGAACTGCTCCTGCAGCCACTCGATCCAGTCGACGCGGTTCAGTTGCGCGATGATCACGGGGATCAGCGCGATGAGCTCGCCGACCTGCTCGACGATGATCGGGATCACCGTCAGCAGCAGCGCCGCCACGAGCGCGGCCACGCCGAGGACGACGAGCAGGATCGCGGCCCAACGCGGAAGCCCTCGGCGCTCGAGCCCGCTGATGGCGGGCTCGAGGCCGAGGGCGAGGAAGAGGGCGACGCCCACGTACGTGAGGATCGTCGACAGGCTCGCGACCGCCGACAGGATCAGCAGGCCCGCGCCGACACCCAGGGTGCCGACGAGGGCCAGCCTGAACGCGTTCTGGATCCTCACCGACGCGCCCCGTCCGTCGTCCGCGCTACTTCTTGTTCGCGACCTGCTCGGCCTGCGTCAGCACGCCGCGGAGGCTCTCGAAGTAGCCGGCGACGGCGTCGCGCTCGATCTTGATCTGGGCCAGTCGGTCCTCCGCGTCGGAGACGAGGGCGCGCGTCCGCTCCTCGGCGTCGGAGATGAGCTTGCGGGCCTGGGCGTGCGCGGCGGCCACGCGCTCGCGCGCCTCCTCGTCGGCCTTCTCGCGGGCTGCGGCGATCTCGGCACGGCCCTCGGTCTCGAGCCGGTCGGCCTCCGCCCGCGCCTCGTTCGTCCGGGCGACCGCCTCGGCGAGCTCGGTGTTGGCGTCGTCGAGGAACTTCTTGGTCTGCTCGGACGCCTCCTGCTGCGCGGTGAGCAGCTCCTGCTCGGCCTCGTCGCGCTTGGTCGCGAGCTCCGAGTCGAGGTCCATGCGGGCGCGCTCGATCTCGCGGCGCATCCGGTTGACCTCGTGCGTGGTCTTCTTGCGCAGGGAGGTGAGCTGGTTGTCGAGGTCGATGCGCGCCTGCTCGGCCTCCGCCTCGAAGTCGGCGCGGGCCTGCTCCTGCTCGAGGGCGAGGTCGGCGCGCATCTGCTCGAGCTCGGCGGCGTGCTTGGCGCGGATGCGGTCGAGCTCGTGCTGCAGCTTGAGCTGCGCCGTCTCGGACTCGCGCTCGAGGTCGACCTTGGTCTGCTCGCGCTCCTGCGCGAGCTTGGCTCGCTCCGCCTCGAGCTCGCGCGCCAGGTCGGTGCGGGCCTGCTCGAGCTCGTGCTCGAGCGTCGCGCGGCGCTCCTCGACCTCGGCCTCGACGGCGGCGCGCGCCTCGGCGGACTCGCGCTCGAGGTCGATCCGCGCCTGCTCGGTCTCGCGGGCGAGGTCGATGCGCGCCTGCTCGGTCTCCTTGGCGAGCTCGGCCCGCTTCTGGTCGAGCTCGACGGCGACCTCGGCGCGGGTCTGTTCGGTCTCCTCCTGGAGGCCGGCGGCCGCGGCGCGCGCCTCGTTCGCCTCGGTGTTGGCGGCGACGAGCATCTCGGCGGCCTTGCGCTCCGCCTCGGCGACGAGCGCCGCGGCCTCGCGCTTGGCGATCGCGCGCGCCTCGGCGGCCTCGGTGCTCGCAGCGCCGCGGATCGCGGCGGCGTCGCGGTTGGCGTCGTCGCGGAACTGCTCGCTCGCCTCCTGCGCGCGGGCGACCATGTCGTCGGCCTCGGCGCGGGCGTTCTCGAGCAGGCGGTTGGCCTGGGCGCGCGCCTCCGAGAGGGTGCGCTCGGCGAGCTCGTGCGCGTCGGAGCGCATGAGGTGCGCCTCGTCCTCCGCGGCGCGGCGCAGCTTCTCGGCGTCGATGTCGGCCTGCGCAATGAGGCGCGTCGACTGCTCCTCAGCGACCCGGAGGGTGTTCTCGAGCTTGGTTCCGAGCCCGGAGAAGGTGGGGCTGCCGACCTCCTCGAGCTCGGCGGTCAGCTCCTCGATCCGCGCGTTGAGGCGCTTGTTCTCCTTCTGGACGTCGGCCGACGCGTTGTTCGCCGCGATGATCTCGCGCCGGAGCGCATTGATGCTGCGGTCGACCTCATCCTTGTCGTATCCGCGGAATACCTGCGTGAACTCGGTCTCTTCGACGGCCAATTCTTCCTCCGGGGTCCGTGTCCCGCGTAGTGGGGGATTGTGGGGGCGCGGGTCGCCTCCGATCATACGGCGCGCGGGTGCGCCGTGGCGCGGGGGTTTCGCCTCGCGGCGTCCAGACTCCCGTTAGGAGACTCCCAGACTGCGCCGCTAGGGTTGGGTGTCTTTGTCGGATGCCGCTTCAGTGCGGCCTGGAGGTAACTGCGTGCGATTCGTTCTCGCGATCCTGGCGTTCGCCGCCGCCGCCGTCATGGTCGGTTTCGGCATCGCCCAACGGACCGTCTTCCTCGATCCGGACAAGGTGACCCTCGGGACCGTCGTCGACAACCAGGCGGAGTACATCGTGCTGCAGCCCGAGGCGCTCGCCGCCCACGAGGGCAAGCAGACGATCACGGTCTCGGGCGGCGACACCGTCTTCCTCTCGTACGGCCGCACGGCCGACGTCGTCTCGTGGATCGGCGAGGAGCCCTACGTCAGCGTCGGGTACGACGCCGAGGCGGGCGACTTCACCAGCGAGGTCGTCGTCGCCGAGCCCGTCGACGACACGAACGCGACGCCGCCCGCCGAGGAGCCCGTGGAGCCGACGGCCGAAGCCGAGGCTGAGGACGCAGAGCCGGTGATCGTGCCTGCGGGCAGCGACCTGTGGCTGGATGAGTTCACCGGCGACCGCACCGTCACGACGACGGTCGACGTGCCCGAGGGCATCGCCGTGCTGCTCGCCTCCAGCGAGGGCGAGCCCGCACCCGGGCGCATCTCGGTCACCTGGCCGCTCGACAACGCCACGCCGTGGGCCGGTCCGCTCATCGCGGGTGGCGCGTTCCTGTTCCTCGTCGGGGCCGGACTCGTGATCTGGGGCGTGGTCGGCCACCGCCGGTCGCGCGGTCCGCGCCGCAACCTGCCGAAGGGGCCGAAGGGCAAGCTCATGCGGGCGCCGCGTCCCTCTCGCGCGTCCCGGGGCCTGCCGTCCGGTTCGAGCGGCCACCGTTCGCTCGGACAGGCCCGCCGCATCGCGCTGCTGCCCGTGCTGCTCGTGCCGGCACTGGCCCTCTCCGCGTGCTCGGCGGACTACTGGCCTGACCTCTCGGCCGCACCCGAGACGACCGCGGCGACGACCCCGCCGGCGACCCCGGGCGAGGGCGACGGCGGCGAGGCGTCGGACGACCGGCCGGCGGTGACGCCCGCCGTGACCGTGCCCCAGATGGAGCGCATCATGCGCCGGGTGGCGGTCTTCACGACCGAGGTCGATGAGTCGCGCGACGCCGAGCGCCTCACCGAGCGGTTCACGGGCCCGGCCCTCGAGGCCCGGCAGGCGAACTACAAGATCCGCGGTGTGAACGCCGACCACCCGAAGCTCCCCGCGATCCCGGCCGCGCCCCTCACGCTGACGCTGCCGCAGCAGGCCTCGGGATGGCCGCGTACGGTGCTCACGATCGCGCAGAACAGCGACGACGAGACGGTCGCGCCCACGGCGCTCGTGCTCCAGCAGGAGACACCCCGCGACAACTACAAGATCCTCTACGCGACGGCGCTCGTCCCCGACGCCGACGTGCCCGAGGTCGCGCCGGCCTCGATCGGCGCCCCGCCGATCAACCCCGAGTTCAAGGGCCTGGTGATGCCCACGGGCCAGGTCGCGACGGCCTACGCCGACGTGCTGCTGAAGGGCTCGGAGTCCGAGTTCGCCGAGTTCTTCGACACGGCGAACGATCCGATCCTGGCCCAGCTCGGTCCGGAGGGGCAGCAGGCGATCGCCGCGGACCTCCCCGAGACCGCGGACATCGCGTTCAGCAATGCGGTCGGCGACAGCCCGACGGTCGCGCTCGCGACGAACGACTCGGGCGCCCTCGTGACCGTCTCGCTCACTCAGACCGAGAAGGTCACGCCGAACGACGGCGGAACGATCGGCTTCGAGGCCGGTGCGCCGGGAGCGGCGCTCTCCGGCTTCGACGAGAAGAGCGCCAAGGGCGTGCAGCGCGAGATCGGCATCCAGTTGATGTTCTACGTCCCCGCGATCGGATCGGATGAGCAGATCCGCCTGCTCGGCTGGTCCGAGAGCCTGATCGGAGCCTCGGAGGTCCCGTGACGAACGCCGTCCCCCCGCAGCTGCCCGCGAACCTGCGTGGTGCAGTCGACCTGTCGTCGCTCGTGCACCGCGACGAGCGACGGGCGACGGATACCGCGCGCGGCGCCTCCGCGCCGGCCCCGTCCGGTGATCGACTGGTCGTCGCGACCGATGACCAGTCGTTCGGGCAGGTGCTCGAGCTCTCCCGCAGCGTGCCGGTCGTCGTCGTGCTGTGGGCGTCGTGGAGCGAGCAGTCGACGCAGCTCGTGGAGTCGCTCGAACGGCTCGTGACCGCCCGTGGCGCCCGCCTCGTCCTGGCGGCGGCCGACGCCGATCGCAGCCCCCAGCTGGTGCAGGCCCTGCAGGCCCAGGCCGTCCCGACGGTCGTCGCGCTCGTGGGCGGCCAGCCCGTGCCGCTCTTCCAGGGCGTCCAGCCCGACGAGGTCATCGACGACGTGTTCGACCAGCTCCTGGAGCTCGGCGCGCAGCACGGCGTCACCGGGCGGGTGCCGGTCGGCGACGGTGAAGACGAGGAGGCCACGAGCGAGGAGCCCGTCGAGCCGCCGCTGCCGCCTCTGCACCAGGAGGCCTTCGACGCGATCTCGCGAGGCGACTACGACGCCGCGGTCGCCGCCTACACGACCGCCATCGCCCAAGACCCGCGCGACGAGCTCGCCGTCGCGGGACTCGCGCAGGCCAAGCTCCTCCGCCGCCTCCAGGGCAAGACGCTCGACGAGATCCGCAACCGTGCGGCCGCTGCCCCCGGCGACCTCGACGCCCAGCTCGACGTGGCCGACCTCGACCTGTCCGGCGGGCACGTCGACGATGCGTTCGCGCGACTGCTCGACCTGTTCCCGACGCTCGACGCGGCGGGCAAGGACGCGGTGCGCGAGCGGCTGCTCGAGCTGTTCCAGGTGGTCGGCGTCGAGGACTCGCGCGTGGGCGCGGCCCGTCGCCGCCTGGCGATGCTGCTGTACTAGCGGTCCCGGTACGCCGCTACCGGTACGCGCCCCGCTCCGACGGGCGACTCGACCGCCGGCGGCACGCGGCTGCCGGCGGTCCGGCCGTCACTCCGGCTGGAACCACACCGCCGCGAGCGGTGGCAGCGTGAATGACGCCGAGGCGGGTCGGCCGGCCCACGGGTCGTCGGTCGCATCGACCCCGCCGAGGTTGCCGACACCCGAGCCTCCGTACTCCGCGGCATCCGTGTTGAGCACCTCGCGCCAGCGGCCGGAGGACGGCAGCCCGAGGCGTACGCCCTCGTGGGGGCGTCCGGCGAAGTTCACCACGCACAGCAGCGGTCGACGGTCCCGGTCGTACCGGAGGAACGCGATGACGTTGAGCTCGGCCGCGCCGCCATCGACCCACTCGAACCCGGCCGAGTCGTCGTCGAGCTGCCAGAGCGCCGGCGTCTCGCGGTAGCGCCGGTTCAACTGCCCGACGAGCTCGGCGAGCTGGCGGTGGCTCGGCTGGTCGAGGATCCACCAGTCGAGGCCCCGCTCCTCGCTCCACTCCGAGAGCTGCCCGAACTCCTGACCCATGAACAGCAGCTGCTTGCCGGGATGCGCCCACATGTAGGCGAGGTAGGCGCGGGTGTTCGCGAGCTGCTGCCAGTGGTCGCCGGGCATCTTCCGCACGAGCGAGCCCTTGCCGTGGACGACCTCGTCGTGGCTGATCGGCAGGATGAAGTGCTCGCTGAACGCGTAGAGGAACGAGAACGTGAGCTCGCCGTGGTGGTGCGCGCGGTACATCGGATCGCGCTGGATGTACTGCAGGGTGTCGTGCATCCACCCCATGTTCCACTTGTAGCCGAAGCCGAGCCCGCCCGAAGACGTGGTCGCCGTGACGCCCGGCCAGGAGGTGGACTCCTCGGCGATCATGACGATGCCGGGGTTGCGCTTGTACGCCGTCGCCGTGGCCTCCTGCAGGAAGCCGATCGCCTCGAGGTGCTCGCGCCCGCCGTACCAGTTCGGCAGCCACTCACCCTCCTCGCGCGAGTAGTCGAGGTAGAGCATCGAGGCGACCGCGTCGACTCGCAGGCCGTCGACGTGCATCTCCTCGAGCCAGAACAACGCGTTCGCGACGAGGAAGTTCCGCACGCGCGGATTGCCGTAGTCGAAGACGAGCGTGCCCCAGTCCTTCTGCTCGCCGCGGCGCGGGTCGGGGTGCTCGTAGAGCGGCTCGCCGTCGAACCGGGCGAGCGCCCACTCGTCCTTCGGGAAGTGACCGGGAACCCAGTCCATGATCACGCCGATGCCGGCCTGGTGCAGGCGGTCGATCAGGTACTTCAGGTCGTCGGTGCTGCCGAAGCGCGACGTGATCGCGAAGTAGCCCGTGACCTGGTAGCCCCACGAGCCGCCGAACGGATGCTCGGCGAGGGGCATGAACTCGACGTGCGTGTACCCGAGCCACTGCAGGTACTCGATGAGCTCATCGGCGACGTCGCGGTAGCCCCTGCCCGGCCGCCAGGAGCCGAGGTGGAGCTCGTAGATGCTCATCGGCAGCTCGTGCGGGTTCGAGTGCGCACGCCGCGACATCCACTCGCCGTCGGCCCACTCGTGAGTCGTCGTCGCGACGACCGACGCCGTCGCGGGCGCGATCTCGGCACGGCGGGCCATCGGGTCGGCCTTCATGATCCAGTGCCCGGCCGGGGTGAGGATCTCGAACTTGTAGGTCGCCCCCGGCTCGACGTCGGGCACGAAGAGCTCCCAGACGCCCGAGGCGCCCATGTTGCGCATCGCGTGGCCGGTGCCGTCCCAGTCGTTGAAGTCGCCGACGACCCGGACCGCCCGGGCGCGCGGCGCCCAGACCGTGAACGAGACGCCCCGGAGCGCGCCGACGGGGGACTCGTAGACGCGGTGGTGGGCGCCGAGCACCTTCCACAGCTCCTCGTGGCGCCCCTCGGCGATGAGGTGCAGGTCGAGCTCGCCGATCGTGGGCGCGTAGCGGTACGGGTCGTCGGCGATCCACTCGCCGCCGCCGTCGTACCTGGCGCGCACGCGGTAGCCCATGGCGCCGAACGCCCCCGCGCCGGCCCAGATGCCGTGGGCGACGTGCGCGAGCGGCACCAGGGCGCCGTCGTCGAGCAGGGCGTCGACGGATGCCGCGAGCGGCCGACGCACGCGGATGACGGTGTGGGATCCGCCCTCCCCGGCGACGTCGAAGCCGTGTGCGCCCAGGACCGAGTGCGGGTCGTGGTGGCGGCCTTCCGCGACGGCGAGCAGCAGCCCGTCGTCGACGGGCGGGGGTGCGACGCTGGCGGTCTCAGGCATCCGTGCCTCGAATCACTCGGAGGATGTGGGCGGGTTGGGTGAACGCGTCGAGGCGCACGTAGTTGTTCGCGCCCCAGGTCCAGCGGTCGCCGGTGACGAGGTCCTCGACCTCGAAGGACGCGCCCGGCGCGAGGTCGATCGCCTCGAGGTCGAGGTGCACGGTCGTCTCGCGGACCGAGTGCGGGTCGACGTTGGCCACGACGATGATCGTGTCGTGGTCGGCGTCGCCTCGACCGTCGATGAACCGCCCCTCGAGGTGCTTCGTGTACACGAGCACCGCGTCGTCGTCGCTGGCGTGGAAGCGGATGTTGCGGAGCTGGCCGAGCGCGGGATGCTCGGCCCGGATGCGGTTCAGGATGCCGAGGTAGAGCGCGAGCGACCGGCCCTCGGCCTCCGCCTTGGCGAAGTCGCGGGGCTTGTACTCGTACTTCTCGTTGTCGATGGCCTCCTCGGCGCCCGGCCGCGCGACGGACTCGAACAGCTCGAAGCCCGAGTACACCCCCCAGGTCGGCGCGGCGGTGGCCGCGATCGTCGCGCGCACCGTGAAGGCCGCGGGCCCGCCGAACTGCAGGTACTCGGTGAGGATGTCGGGGGTGTTCACGAACAGGTTCGGCCGCATGAAGTCGGCGGTCTCCTGGGAGACGCTCGTCAGGAACTCCTCGAGCTCCTGCTTGGTGTTCCGCCAGGTGAAGTAGGAGTACGACTGCTGGAAGCCCACCATCGCGAGGGCCTGCATCATGGCCGGGCGCGTGAACGCCTCGGCGAGGAAGATCACGTCGGGGTCGGTCGCGTTGATGTCGCCGATGAGGCGCTCCCAGAACGCCAGCGGCTTGGTGTGCGGGTTGTCGACGCGGAAGATCCGCACGCCCTGCTTCATCCAGTGCCGGACGATGCGGGTCACCTCGACGACCAGGCCCTCGAAGTCGTCGTCGAAGTTGATGGGGTAGATGTCCTGGTATTTCTTCGGCGGGTTCTCGGCGTACGCGATCGTGCCGTCCGGCAGCGTCGTGAACCACTCCGGGTGCTCGGTGACCCACGGGTGGTCGGGGGAGGCCTGCAGCGCGAGGTCGAGCGCGATCTCGATGCCGAGCGCCGCGGCACGGCGCACGAACGCCCGGAAGTCGGCGAGGTTGCCGAGGTCGGGGTGGACGGTGTCGTGCCCGCCGGCGGCCCCGCCGATCGCCCACGGCGAGCCGGGGTCGTGCGGCCCGGGGTTCAGCGTGTTGTTCGGGCCCTTGCGGAAGGCCACGCCGATCGGGTGGATCGGCGGCAGGTAGACCACGTCGAAGCCCATGGCGGCGACGCCGTCGAGCCGCTTCTGCGCGGTGCGGAACGTGCCGGACTTCCAGGAGCCGTTCTTGAACTGCCGGGCGCCCTCGGAACGCGGGAAGAACTCGTACCACGAGCCCACGCCCGCGCGGCGGCGCTCGACGGAGATGCGGTGCTCCTCGGAGTCGGTCGCGAGCCGGGCGAGCGGGCGCTGGTCGAACTCGGCGAGCAGCGGGCTCTCGAGCAGGGCACGGCGATCGGATGCCGCGGCATCCGTGTCGCGCAACGCCGCCGCGTACGCCTTCAGGAGCTTGCGCACCGAGGCGGGTCGGTCGGCCTCCGCGGCGGCGCGGTCGATGAGGCGCGCGCCGATCTCGTACATCAGCTCGACGTCGACGCCCGCGTCGATCTTCAGCTCGGCGTCGTGCACCCAGGTGCCGATCTCGTCGCCGAAGCCGGTGACGTGCCAGCTCCAGGTGCCGAGGTCGTCGAGGCGGACCTTCGCCTCCCACCGGTCGGTGCCCGGGGCGCCGGCGCGCATCCGATGCCGCTGCTCGACCCCGGACGGGCTGGTCAGCACGAGCATCGCGCCCACCAGGTCGTGCCCCTCGCGGAACACCGTGGCGCCGAACGGGACCACCTCCCCGGCGAACGCCTTCGGGTTCCAACGCGGATCGGGCAGAGCGGGCGTGAGCCGGGTCACGGGGATCCGGCCGGCGAGCACGGTTCGGCTGGTCACGTGTCGACCGTAGCGCGGATGGGCGGGGAACGGCACCGCGGGTTGCGGGGGTTGCGGCAACTGCGACATCCGTTCACCTCGCCGACACGCGCGCCCGCTTAGGGTGGTCCCGTGAAGCCGATCCGCAAGTTCACCGTCCGGGCCGTGGTGCCTCCGCAGCTGGGCGCGCTCGAGGAGCTCGCCGCCAACCTCCGGTGGTCCTGGCACGAACCCACGAAGCGCCTCTTCGAGCACATCGACCCCGCCGGGTGGCAGCGCGCGGGGCGCGACCCCATCGCGTTCCTCGGCGACGTCGACCCGCGCCGCCTGGACGAGCTCGCGAACGACGAGGGCTACGTCGGCTGGGCCGAGCGCGAGCGGACGGCCCTGCGCGAGTACCTCGGCGAGCCGCGCTGGTTCCAGTCGCTCGGCGCCGAGACGCCGAGGACCATCGCCTACTTCTCGCCCGAGTTCGGCATCACCGCGGCGCTGCCCCAGTACTCGGGCGGCCTCGGGATCCTCGCCGGCGACCACCTCAAGGCGGCCTCCGATCTGGGCGTCCCGCTCGTGGCGGTCGGCCTGTTCTACAAGGCCGGCTACTTCTCGCAGGCCATCGCCCCGGACGGGTGGCAGCAGGAGCGCTACCCGGCGCTCGACCCGGACGGCCTGCCGCTCGCGGTGCTCCGCCGCGCGGACGGCGCGCCCGTGCAGGTCACGCTCGCGGTGCCCGGCGGACGGAGCCTCCATGCACGCGTCTGGCAGGCCTCCATCGGCCGGGTGCCGCTGCTCCTGCTCGACACCGACATCCCCGCCAACGACGACGACCTGCGGCTGGTCACCGACCGGCTCTACGGCGGGGGCGGCGAGCACCGCCTCCAGCAGGAGCTCCTCCTCGGCGTCGGCGGCGTCCGGGCACTGCGCGCCTGGAGCGAGGTGACGGGGCGGCACTTCCCCGACGTGTTCCACATGAACGAGGGCCACGCCGGCTTCCTCGGCCTGGAGCGCATCTCCGCGTGCATCCGCGACGGACTCAGCTTCGGCGAGGCGCTGCAGCTCGTGCGCGCCGGCACCGTGTTCACCACCCACACGCCCGTGCCCGCCGGCATCGACCGGTTCGACCGGGCGCTCGTCGCGCGCTACCTCGAGTCCGGCCTGCTGCCCGGCGTCGACCCCGCCGACGCACTGCCGCTCGGTCTCGAGCCGGGCGCCCATCCCGACGAGTCGGCGTTCAACATGGCCTTCATGGGCCTCCGGCTCGCCCAGCACGCCAACGGCGTCTCGAAGCTGCACGGCGAGGTCAGCCGGTCGATGTTCGCCGACCTCTGGCCGGGCTTCGACGCCGACGAGGTGCCGATCACCTCGGTCACCAACGGCGTGCACGCCCCGACCTGGACCGACCCGGCGCTCATCGCGCTCGCCGAGGCGAACCTCGGCACCGACGACACCGAGCACGCCGACTGGCTCAGCCCGGCCGTGAGCGACGGCGAACTCTGGAGCGTCAAGCGCGGCATGCGCCTGCAGCTCGTGGAGGACGCCCGGCGCCGGCTCGCCGCCGCGTGGGCCGACCAGCACGCGGGCGCCGTGGCACCCGACTGGGTGCGGCGCGTCCTCGACCCCGACGTGCTCACGATCGGCTTCGCCCGGCGCGTGCCCACGTACAAGCGGCTGACGCTCATGCTGCAGGACCCCGAGCGGCTCGCGGCGATCCTCACCGACCCCGACCGCCCCGTCCAGTTCGTGATCGCCGGCAAGGCGCACCCCGCCGACGAGGAGGGCAAGCGGCTCATCCAGCGCCTCGTGCAGTTCGCCCAGCGGCCCGAGCTGCGCGAGCGCATCGTGTTCCTGCCGGACTACGACATGGGCATGGCCGAGAAGCTGTACCCGGGCTGCGACGTGTGGATGAACAACCCGCTGCGACCCCTCGAGGCGTGCGGCACCTCCGGCATGAAGGCGGCCATGAACGGTGCGCTCAACCTGTCGATCCTCGACGGCTGGTGGGCCGAGTACGCCGCCGACGACCACGGCTGGGTCATTCCCACCGCGGACGCGGCGCCCGACCCCGCCGAACGGGATCGACTCGAGGCATCCGCCCTCTACGACCTGCTCGAGCACCGCATCACGCGCCTGTTCTACGACCGCGACCACGACGGCGTGCCGACCGAGTGGATGTCGCGCGTGCGCCGCACGCTCGCGAACCTCTCGCCCGAGCTCGGAGCCGACCGGATGGTGCGCGAGTACGTCGAGCGCCTGTACCGTCCTGCCGCCGAGCACGCCGCCGTCGTCGCGGCGAACGGCGCGAAGCCCGCTCGCGAGCTCGCCGAGTGGGTCGCGGGCGTCCGCGCCGCGTGGGATGGGGTGCAGGTGACGCACGTCGAGTCGGGCGGGCTGGACTCCACGCCGCACGTGGGCGACGAGCTGCACCTGCGCGCGCACGTCGCGCTCGGCTGGCTGAGCCCGGACGACGTCGCCGTCGAGGTGGTCTACGGTCGCTCGGTGGGCGACGACCGGATCCAGGACGCCCGCACCGCCGCGCTCGAACCCGACGGCACGTCGACGACGGATGCCGCGACCCGCGTCTACGTGGGCACCGTCACGCTCGACCGCGCCGGCGCCTTCGGCTACACGGTGCGCGTCGTGCCGCGGCATCCGTTGCTGCTGTCGTCGGCTGAGCTCGGCCTCGTCGCCGCCGCGGGCTGACCACGGGCCCGCGCCCGGCGTTCAGCGGGCGCGGGCGATCGGCGCGTACCGGCCGTCCGTGACGGCGAGCAGATCGTCGGGCGCGAGTTCGAGGTCGAGCCCGCGGCGTCCGCCCGACACGAGGATCGTCTCGTGCAGGATGGCGGACTCGTCGAGCACGGTCGGCAGTGCGACCTTCTGCCCGATCGGGCTGATGCCGCCGACGACGTACCCCGTCCTGCGCTCGGCGAGCGCGGGATCGGCCATCTCGGCGCGCTTGCCGCCGACCGCGGCGGCGAGCGCCTTGAGGTCGAGCTGCTCGGCGACCGGCACGATGCCGACGACGAGCGACCCGTCGACGCTCACGAGCAGCGTCTTGAACACCCGATCCGGCGGGATGCCGAGCTTCTCCGCCGCTTCGAGGCCGTATGCGGCGGCGCGCGGGTCGTGTTCGTAGGCGAGGGCGGTGAAGCGGATGCCGGCGCGCGCGAGCGCGACCGTCGCCGGCGT
Source organism: Agromyces indicus (assembly GCF_031432295.1). NCBI lineage: Bacteria > Bacillati > Actinomycetota > Actinomycetes > Micrococcales > Microbacteriaceae > Agromyces > Agromyces indicus. The sequence goes on from NZ_JAVKGS010000002.1 coordinate 419,335, forward strand.
CCCGGCGGTGGCATCCGGCTTCTTCGCCATCAGCCCTCCCGATCCCCGTCGTGCGGATCGCCGGGCGGCGCGTCGCCCGGCCCGTCGCCGCCCGGCCCGTCGTCGGCGGCCGCGTCGACGAGCACCGGTGCGGGCTCCCCGTGGGCGCGGAACAACTGCATCGTCTGCGGCGCCACGGTGAGCCGGTCGCCGGGAACGTACCGCCGGCCCTGCTCCCCGTCGGGCGCGTCGCGGCCCGAGTCCCACAGCAGCTCGTAGTCGTCGACGCCGGGATGCACGGGCAGCAGCACCTCGGCGATCGTCTCCGAGGCGTGCACGACGAGCAGGATGCGGTTGAAGTCCTCGAACTCCGGCGTCGACGCCGCGAGGAACTGCAGGGTGCGCTGGGACGGGTCGTTCCACTCGTCGATCGTCATGGTGTGGCCGAGCGCGTTGTACCAGTCGAGCTGCGACGCGCTCGGCACGCGCTCGCCGAATCGGCCGTACCGCACGGGCCGGAGCGCGGGGTTCTCGCGCCGCACGCGCAGCAGGTGCCGCACGGTCGCCTCGATCGCGCCGTCGCGACGGGCCGGATCCCACGCGAGCCACGTGAGCTCGGAGTCATGGCAGTAGGCGTTGTTGTTGCCGCGCTGGCTGCGCCCGTACTCGTCGCCCGCGGTGAGCATCGGCACGCCCGCCGACAGCAGCAGGGTGCCGAGCAGGTTCCGGATGCTGCGGCGGCGCGCCGCCGCCACGTCCGCGTCATCCGTCGGCCCCTCCACCCCGTGGTTGTACGAGTTGTTGTGGTCGGCGCCGTCGCGGTTGTGCTCGCCGTTGCCGAGGTTGTGCTTGACGTCGTAGGCGGTGAGGTCGGCGAGCGTGAAGCCGTCGTGGGCGGTGATGAAGTTGAGGCTCGCGAGCGGGCCGCGCTCGTGCGCGAACGTGTTCGCCGATCCCGCGAGGCGGGTCGCGAAGCGTCCGATGCCGCTGCCGGGTTCGCCGTGCCGCTCGCGGCGCAGGTCGCCGAGCCAGAAGTCGCGCATGCGGTCGCGGTAGCGGTCGTTCCACTCGCTGAAGCCGGGCGCGAAGTTCCCGGTCTGCCAGCCGAACGGGCCGACGTCCCACGGCTCGGCGATGAGCTTGCCCGCGCCGATCACGGGATCGTCGAGCATCGCGCGGAGCAGCGGGTGGTCGGGGGAGTAGGCGCCGAGCGCGTCGCGGCCGAGCGTCGCGGCGAGGTCGAGCCGGAACCCGTCGACCTGCAGCTCGTCGGCCCAGTACCGCATCGAGTCGAGCACCAGGCGCATCGCGGCATCCGTGCCGAAGTCGAGCGTGTTGCCGCACCCGGTCGTGTCGACGTACCGGCCGTGCACGTCGTGGCGGTAGTACGAGGCGTTGTCGATGCCGCGGAAGCTGTACGTCGGACCCTGCCGGCCCTCCTCCGCCGTGTGGTTGTAGACGACGTCGAGCACGACCTCGATGCCCGCCTCGTGCAGCCGCTTCACCATGCCGGCGAACTCGCGCCGCACCGCCGCCGGACCGCCCGCCTGCGCGTCGGGGCTGGCGTACGGTGCGTGCGGGGCGAAGAAGCCGAGCGTGTTGTAGCCCCAGTAGTTGACCTGCCCCTGGCGGACGAGGCGCTCCTCGGGCACGAACGCGTGCACCGGCAGCAGCTCGACCGTGGTGACCCCGAGCCCGGACAGGTACTCGAGCGACGCGTCGTGGGCGAGCCCCGCGTACGTGCCGCGCAGCCGGTCGGGGATGCGTGCGTTCAGCCGGCTGAACCCCTTCAGGTGGGCCTCGTAGACCACGGTGTGGTCGAGCGGCACGCGCGGCTTGCCGACACCGCCCCAGTCGAAGCCCTCGGCGGCGAGCGAGTCGAGGACCACGCCGCGCCACGAGCCGTCGGCGGCCGGCTGCAGCCCGCGCGCCCACGGGTCGAGCAGCGTGTGCACCGGGTTGAACGCGTGCTCGATCCCGGCCGGACCGTCGACGCGCAGGCCGTACCTCGCCCCCGGCGCGAGGGCCGGGGACGACGCCTCCCACACGCCGTGCGCATCCCGCTCGAGTGGCACGCGGACGCTCGCCCAGTCGAGGTCCTCCCGGTCGAACACGACGAGGTCGATCGACGTGGCGTGCGCGGACCAGACGCGGATCACGCCGCCGTCCGGGCCGGTCCGCACGCCCAGGTCGCGCAGCGGATCGGCGGGGGACATGCGATCTAGAGTAGTTCGTAGGGAACCGGTTCCCGTCCCCAGGAGGTGACCCATGCTCCGCCGCGAGCCCGTCTACCTCGACCACGCCGCCACGACGCCGCTGCGGCCCGAGGCGATCGATGCGGTCACGCGCGCATTGCGCGTCGTCGGCAACCCCTCCTCCATCCACTCCGCCGGCCAGGAGGCCAAGCGCCTCCTCGAGGAGTCGCGCGAGCAGGTCGCCGCCACCGTCGGCGCCGACCCCATCGAGGTCGTCCTCACGGGCGGCGGCACCGAGGCCGTGAACCTCGCCGTGAAGGGCCTGTTCTGGCGACGCCGCGCCGAGGCCGGCGCACGGCGCATCCTCGTCCCGGGCGGCGAGCACCATGCCACCATCGACGCGCTCGACTGGCTCGCCGGCGTCGACGGCGCCGAACCGGTCGAGGTGCCGCTCGACGAGCTCGGCCGCGTGCAGGTCGACGCGCTCGCCGCGGAACTCGAGCGGGACGCGGCATCCGTCGCCCTCATCACCATGCTCTGGGCCAACAACGAGGTCGGCACGATCGAGCCGGTCGCCGAGGTCGCCGAGCTCTGCGCGCGCGCGGGCGTGCCGCTGCACGTCGACGCGATCGCCGCCTACGGGCACGTGCCGATCGACCTGCACGGCCTCCGGCGCGAGACGCGCGCGCCGGCCGGAGCTGGCCTCGTGGCGATCAGCCTCTCGGCGCACAAGATCGGCGGGCCGGTGGGCATCGGCGCGCTCGTGCTCGACCGTTCGACGCGCATCGAGCCGCTGCTGCACGGCGGCGGCCAGCAGCGCCGCATCCGCTCGGGCACGCAGGACGTCGCGGCCGCCGCGGGCTTCGCGGCGGCGGCCCGCGCGACGTTCGAGCACGCGGCGGTCGAGAACGAGCGGATGGCGCGCCTGCGCGATCGGCTCGTCGACGGCGTCGCCGCGGCCGTGCCGCTCGCGCGGCTCTCGGGCGACCCCGACCCGGCCGGACGCCTGCCGGGCAACGCGCACTTCTCGTTCGCGGGCTGCGAGGGCGACTCGCTGCTGTTCCTCCTGGATGCCGCGGGCGTGGCGGTGTCGACGGGCTCCGCCTGCCAGGCGGGCGTGCCCGAGCCGTCGCACGTGCTGCTCGCGATGGGCCGCTCCGAGGAGGAGGCGCGCGGGGCGCTGCGCATCACGCTGGGTTGGACCACGACCGCTGCCGACGTCGAGGCGTTCCTCGGCGCCCTGCCCGCCGCCGTCGAGCGCGCGTCGCGGGCCGGCATGGCCGCGCGCGCCACGAGCTTCGACCGCTGACCGCCGCCCCGCGCCATCCGCTCGCCTTCGCGCGCTCTTCTCAGGAGTTCTACGGCGGGTCGCGTCCGAGAGCGGCGTGTCGTCCTGAGCAACCACGCGATCCGCGCGGACGGTCCTGAGAACGGGATCCAGCCGAGGCGCAGGCAGCGGTTCGTAGACTGGACCCCATGCGAGTCCTGGCAGCGATGAGCGGCGGCGTCGACAGCGCCGTCGCGGCCGCGCGCGCCGTCGACGCCGGACACGACGTGGTGGGCGTGCACCTGGCCCTGAGCCGCATGCCCGGCACGCTGCGGACCGGCAGCCGCGGATGCTGCACCATCGAGGACTCGATGGACGCCCAGCGCGCCGCGAACGTGCTCGGCATCCCGTACTACGTGTGGGACTTCTCGGAGCGCTTCAAGGCCGACGTCGTCGACGACTTCATCGCCGAGTACTCCGCGGGCCGCACGCCGAACCCCTGCATGCGCTGCAACGAGCGCATCAAGTTCGCCGCGCTCCTCGAGAAGGCCCTCGCGCTCGGCTTCGACGCGGTGTGCACCGGCCACTACGCGACGATCGTGACGGATGCCGCGGGCCACCGCGAACTCCACCGCGCGAGCGCGTGGGCGAAAGACCAGTCGTACGTGCTCGGCGTGCTGACCGCCGAGCAGCTCGCGCACGCCTACTTCCCGCTCGGCGACACGCCCTCGAAGCAGCTGGTGCGCGAGGAGGCCGCGCGTCGCGGGCTGAGCGTGGCGCAGAAGCCCGACTCGCACGACATCTGCTTCATCCCCGACGGCGACACCCGCGGCTGGCTCGGCGACAAGGTCGGCATCGCGCCGGGCGACATCGTCGACCGCTCCGGCGAGGTCGTGGGCACGCACGACGGCGCGCACGCGTACACCGTCGGACAGCGGCGCGGCCTGCGGCTCGGGACGCCGGCGCCCGACGGGCGGCCCCGGTTCGTGCTCGAGGTGCGACCGAAGGAGAACACGGTCGTGGTCGGGCCGAAGGAGGCCCTCGCGGTCGCCGAGATCGCCGGAGCGCGCTTCACCTGGGCCGGGCGCCCGCCCGCCGAGCCGGGCGAGTCCTTCGCGTGCGAAGTGCAGATCCGCGCGCATGCCGATCCCGTCCCCGCGGTCGCGAGGGTGGCGACGGATGCCGCCGGCACGGCCGAGCTGGTCGTCACGCCCGACGAGCCGCTCGGGGGCGTGGCACCCGGGCAGACGGCGGTCGTGTACGTCGGCACGCGCGTGCTCGGCCAGTGCACGATCGATCGGACGGTGAGCGCGGTCCCCGCCGCCTGAACCCGGCGTACCTGTGTGCGCCCCGAACGTTCCCTGCGACCCTCGAGGGCACGGAAGCGGCACCTGTCAAGGCCCCTGCGGCCGCGCGGAGTTCGCCGTACGCTCGGGACGGCGCCGCAGGCACCACCCGTGTGCGGCGCACAACGAGAGGGGACCTGTCATGAGCACCTCATCCGATCGACCCGGGCGCGACCCGTACGCGGCCACCCCGGCCGACCGCGACGGGGACGGGATTCGCGACGATCGCGAGTACCGCGACCGCGACGCGAACGGCATCCGAGACGACCGCGAGCACGGCGCGCACGCCGTGCGGGGCGACCGCGACGGCGACGGCATCGCCGACGACCGCGAACGCCGGGTCGTCCACGACGACCGGCCCGTCGCCGATCCCGCGGTCCGTGCCGCCGTCGTGGACCGGGAACGCGAGCGCTTCGGCGGCATGAAGTTCGGGTCGGCGTTCTTCGGCTGGCTGACCGCCGTCGGCGTGGGCGTGCTGCTCACCGCGCTGCTGACCGCGGCCGGCGCCGCGCTCGGCCTCGGCACCCTCGGTGCCGCCGCGGACGAGGCCGCGCAGGAGAACGTGGAGACGATCGGGATCGTCGGGCTCATCGCCCTGGCGATCATCCTGTTCGTCGCGTACTTCGCGGGCGGCTACGTCGCCGGGCGCATGGCTCGCTTCAACGGGATGAAGCAGGGCATCGCGGTCTGGCTGTGGGCGATCATCATCGCCATCATCGCCGCCGTCATCGCGGCGATCGCCGGAAGCCAGTTCGACATCTTCGCGAACCTCAACACGTTCCCGAGGATCCCGGTGACCGAGGGCCAGCTGACCGTGACCGGGATCATCGCGCTGGTGATCGTGATCCTCGCCAGCCTCGGCGGCGCGATCCTCGGCGGCAAGACCGGCACGCGGTACCACCGGAAGGTGGACGCCGCCGGCTTCGGCGCCTAGCGCTGGGGGGCGCGGCGCCGGAGAGGGGTGCGCGGTGGGGGCCGCGCACCCCGTCTTCGCGCCCCGGCGGACGCGGCCGGGCGGCGTCCGGGGTCGGTGGCCGTCGATAGGCTGACGACGTGGCATCCGTCGACGAGACCGCACCCGCGGCCCCCTCCCGAGAGGAGGCGGCCGACGAGGTCGCCGCTCTCACCATCCGCATCAACGAGGCACGCGACGCGTACTACGAGCGCGACACGGTGATCATCAGCGACGCCGAATACGACGAGCTGATGCGCCGCCTCGAGGCACTCGAGCGCCTGTACCCCGAGCTGCAGAGCCAGGACAGCCCGACGCTCACCGTGGGCGGCCGGGGCGAGACCACGCTCTTCGCCCCGGTCGAGCACGCCGAGCGCATGCTCAGCCTCGACAACGTCTTCTCCGCCGACGAACTCGCCGAGTGGGCGACGCGCGCGCGGGCCGCGGCCGGTCGCGACGTGCACTGGCTCTGCGAGCTGAAGATCGACGGACTCGCCCTCAACCTCCGCTACCGGCGGGGCCGCCTCGTCTCGGCGGCCACGCGCGGCGACGGCCGCGTCGGCGAGGACGTGACCGAGAACGTGCGGTTCGTCCCCGGCATCCCGATGCAGCTCGAGGGCACGGGGCATCCTGAGCTGGTCGAGGTCCGCGGCGAGGTCTTCTTCCCGACCGCGGCGTTCGATGCGCTGAACGCCCGGCAGGCCGAGACGGGCGAACGCGAATTCGCCAACCCGCGCAACGCGGCCAGCGGATCCCTGAGGCAGAAGGCCGAGGGCAAGAACGCGGCGCAGATCGAATTGATGCGCACCCGCCTCGGCGGGCTGCAGATGCTGGTGCACGGCATCGGCGCGTGGCCCGACCCCCCGGTGGCCGCGCAGTCCGAGGTGTACGGGCTGCTGGCCGAGTGGGGCCTGCCGACCTCCACGCGCTTCCGCGTCGTCGACTCGATCGAGGGCGTGCAGGAGTTCGTGGCGTACTACGGCGAGCACCGGCACTCCGTCGAGCACGAGATCGACGGCGTCGTGGTCAAAGTCGACGAGCTGGCGCTGCACGCCGAACTCGGGGCGACGAGCCGCGCGCCACGATGGGCGATCGCCTATAAGTACCCGCCCGAGCAGGTGAACACCACGCTCGTCGACATCGTCGTCAGCGTCGGCCGCACGGGCCGGGCCACCCCGTACGCCGTGATGGAGCCGGTGCGCGTCGCCGGGTCGGTCGTGCGGCAGGCCACCCTCCACAACCAGGAGGTCGTGAAGGCCAAGGGCGTGCTGATCGGCGACACGGTCGTGCTGCGCAAGGCCGGCGACGTGATCCCGGAGGTGCTGGGCCCGGTCGTCGAGCTGCGCGACGGCACCGAGCGCGAGTTCGTGATGCCCGCGGAATGCCCGGAGTGCGGCACGCCGCTCCGCCCCATGAAGGAGGGGGACATCGACCTGCGCTGCCCGAATGCACGCACGTGTCCCGCGCAGGTCCGCGGACGCGTCGAGCACATCGGGTCCCGCGGCGCGCTCGACATCGAGGCGCTCGGCGAGGTCTCCGCTGCGGCGCTCACCCAGCCGCGCGTCCCCGCCGAACCGCCCCTGCCCACCGAGGCCGGGCTGTTCGACCTCACCGTCGACGACCTCACGCCCATCGAGGTCGTCGTGCGCGACGCCGAGACCGGACTCGAGAAGCTCGACGCCGACGGGTCCGCGCGCGTCCGCGCCCCCTTCCGACGCAACCCCACGAGCGCCGAGCGCAAGGCGGGCCTCGACGGGCCCCAGCCGTCCGCATCCGCGATCAAGCTCATCGACGAGATCGCCAAGGCGAAGACCAAGCCGCTGTGGCGCATCCTCGTCTCGCTGAACATCCGTCACGTCGGCCCGGTGGCAGCCCGCGCGCTCGCCGACCACTTCGGCTCGCTCGAGGCGATCCGCGCAGCGAGCCGAGACGAGCTCGCCGAGGTCGAGGGAGTCGGGTCGATCATCGCCGACTCGCTCATCGACTGGTTCGAGGTCGACTGGCACCGCGAGATCGTCGACCGGTGGGCTGCCGCCGGAGTGCAGTTCGCCACGCCCGGCCACCCAGGGCCGGGCCGCGCCACGGACGGCGGCGGCGTGCTCGCGGGGCTCACCGTGGTCGCGACCGGGTCGCTCGAGGGATTCACCCGCGAAGGAGCGCAGGAGGCTATCATCGCGGCAGGGGGCAAGGCGGCGTCCAGCGTCTCGAAGAAGACCGATTTCGTCGCGGCTGGCCCGGGAGCCGGGTCGAAGCTCGCCAAGGCGGAGGAGCTCGGCATCCGGATCCTCGACGCCGCGCAGTTCGCGATCCTCGTGACGAAGGGGCCCGACGCGCTGGAGCAGTAGGGGAGCGGCGATGGCCGGCGGCGAGCGTGACATCCGGGACGACGAGTCGAAGGGTGCCACGCGCCGCGACTTCCTCCGCATCGGCGGCGTGGCCGGCGCCGCGGCCGTCGTGGCCGGCGGTGCGGCCGGCGCCGTAGGGGCGACCGCGGGACACTCCGCGGGTGTCGCCGACGGCGCCGCCGGCGTGGCCGCCCTGCCCGCCCCGCCCGCCTCGCGGGCCCGACCCGGCTTCGACCACCTCGTGGTGGTCATGGGCGAGAACCGGTCGTTCGACAACCTGCTGGGCTGGCTGTACGACGACGACACGCTTCCCGACGGCGCGAGCTTCGACGGGCTCGCCTTCGGCGACCACGCGAACACCGCCCCCGACGGCGAGGTGGTCCGCGCCCACGTGTACGCGGGCGCGACCGACGCCATCATGAGCCGCCCGCACCCCGACCCGGGCGAGGAGTTCCCGCACGTCAACACCCAGCTGTTCGGTACCGTCCGCCCGGAGTCGAACGCGACCGCGGCGCTCGACGACATGCAGGCGCCGTACAACGCGCCGGACCCGGGCACCACGCCCACGATGAGCGGATTCATCGCCGATTACGCCCACCACGTCGAACACGACGTGCACGCGGCGGGCCATCGCGACCTGCACCAGATCATGGGGTCGTTCTCGCCCGAGATGCTGCCGGTGCTCTCGACTCTCGCGAAGGGGTTCGCGGTCTACGACGCGTGGCACTGCGCCGTGCCCAGCCAGACGTTCTGCAACCGGTCGTTCTTCCACGCGTCGACCTCCCACGGGTTCGTCACCAACCACGGCGGCAAGAAGGGCTACCGCAAGTGGCTCGAGGCCAAGGCCGCCCCGACGATCTTCAACCGCCTCGAGGAGGCCGGGCTCGACTGGCGCATCTACTTCGACGACCTCCAGCTCATCTCGATGACCGGGTTCATCCACGCGCCCGCGCTCGAGCAGTTCTGGCGCACCGACCACTTCGCGCCGATGTCCCAGTTCTGGACCGATGTCGAGCAGGGGAAGCTGCCGCCGTACGCGTTCGTCGAACCGCGCATGATCTACGACCACAACGACTTCCACCCGCCCGTGGGCCCGCTACGCGAATCCGAGGTCGACGGCCGGGAGGTCACCGACAGCGCCGTCTCCGACGTCCGGGCGGGCGAGCTGCTGATCCACCGGATCTACACCGCCATCCGGGCCAGCGCGACCGAGGGCGGATCGAACGCGATGAACACCATGCTGCTCATCACCTTCGACGAGCACGGCGGCACCTACGACCACGCGCCGCCGCCGACGGCGACGCCCCCGCACGCCGACGCGAAGCCGGGCGAGATGGGGTTCGCCTTCGACCGGCTCGGATGCCGCGTCCCGACGATCGCGATCTCGGCGTACACCGCGGCCGGCGGGGTCATCCACGACCCCATGCACCACGGTTCGGTGATCGCCACCCTCTGCGCCGCGCACGGCCTGGATCCGCTCACCGACCGCGACGACGGCGCCCCGACGATCACCAACGCGATCACCCTCGACGAGCCGCGGCATCCGCTCACCTGGCCCGAGACCACCCCGCAGTACCTGCCGCCGAACCCCGAGGCGGCGACGCCGCACCCGGGGTCCGAGCACCGGACCGCGCCGCTCAGCCCGCCGGCGCGGGGCCTGCTCGGGATGCTCGTCGCGAAGTACGGCGACGGGAGCGAACCCGAGCCACAGACCTACGGGGAGGCGTACGACCTCCTGCAGAAGCACGGCACCGGGCTGTTCGGCGCTCCTCGATAGAATCGCGGGGACCCCTTCCCCACACGACGGAGCAGCATGTCTGAAATCAGCGCCGAGCAGGTCGCGCACCTCGCGAACCTCGCACGCATCGCGCTCACCGACGAAGAGATCGACCACCTCACCGCCGAGCTCGGCCAGATCATGCAGGCGGTCGAGAAGGTGAGCGAGGTCGCCACGCCCGACGTGCCGCCGACCAGCCACCCGATCCCGCTGCACCCGCCGCTCCGGGTCGACGAGGTGGGCGACGTGCTCACCGTCGACGAGGCCCTCGAGGGTGCTCCCGAGCACGACGGCTCGCGCTTCGTGGTCTCGGCGATCCTGGGGGAGGAGCAGTGAGCGACCTGATCCGCCTGAGCGCGGCCGAGCTCGGCGAGCGCCTCGCGGCCCGCGAGGTCACCTCCGTCGAGGCGACCCGGGCCCACCTCGACCGCATCGCCGCCGTCGACGGCGCCGTCCACGCGTTCCTCCACGTCGACGCCGAGCGCGCGCTCGACACCGCCGCCGAGATCGACCGGCGCCGGCACATCGGCGAGGAGCTCGGCCCGCTCGCGGGCGTGCCGATCGCGATCAAGGACGTGCTCGTGACCAAGGGCATGCCGACCACCTCGGGGTCGCGCATCCTCGAGGGCTGGGTGCCGCCCTACGACGCCACCCCGGTCCGCAAGGTGCGCGACGCGGGCATGGTGCCGCTCGGTAAGACCAACATGGACGAGTTCGCGATGGGGTCGTCGACCGAGCACTCGGCGTACGGCGCGACGCACAACCCGTGGGACCTCGACCGCATCCCCGGCGGATCGGGCGGCGGTTCCGCGGCATCCGTCGCCGCGTTCGAGGCGCCGCTCGCACTCGGCAGCGACACGGGCGGCTCGATCCGTCAACCCGCGCACGTCACCGGCACCGTCGGGGTCAAGCCGACGTACGGCGGCGTCAGCCGTTACGGTTCGATCGCCCTCGCGTCGTCGCTCGACCAGATCGGGCCCGTCAGCCGCACCGTGCTCGACTCGGCGCTGCTGCACGACGTGATCGCCGGCTTCGACCCGCACGACGCGACGTCGATCCCCGACCCGTGGCCGTCGATGGCCGAGGCGGTCAGGCGAGCGGATGTCTCGGGCCTGCGCATCGGCGTGGTGAAGGAGCTCGACTCCGACGGGTTCCAGGCGGGCGTCCGCCAGCGCTTCCACGAGGCGCTCGAGCTCCTCGAGCAGCACGGCGCCGAGATCGTCGAGGTGAGCGCGCCGAACTTCGAGTACTCGATCGCCGCGTACTACCTGATCCTCCCGGCGGAGGCCTCGTCGAACCTCGCCAAGTTCGACTCGGTGCGCTTCGGCCTGCGGGTCACGCCCGAGGGCGGCGGCACGGTCGAGCAGGTGATGTCCGCGACGCGCGAGGCCGGGTTCGGCCCCGAGGTGAAGCGCCGCATCATCCTCGGCACCTACGCCCTGTCGGCCGGCTACTACGACGCGTACTACGGCAGCGCCCAGAAGGTGCGCACCCTGGTGCAGCGCGACTTCGACGCCGCGTTCGCGAAGGTCGACGTGCTCGCCACGCCGACCGCGCCGACCACCGCGTTCAAGCTCGGCGAAAAGCTCGACGACCCGCTGGCCATGTACCTGAACGACGTGGCGACGATCCCGGCGAACCTCGCGGGCGTGCCCGGCATCTCCGTGCCCGCGGGCCTCGCCCCGGAGGACGGGCTCCCGGTCGGCATCCAGTTCCTCGCGCCTGCGCGCGAGGACGCCCGCCTCTACAACGTCGGCGGCGCGCTCGAGGCGCTCCTGCTCGACCGCTGGGGCGGCCCGATCCTGGCACAGGCACCCGACCTGTCCACCCACGAACTCATGGCGACCGAGGAGGGCGTGGTCTGATGGCGCGCGCAGCACTGATGGACTTCGACGAGGCCCTCGAGCGCTTCGAGCCGGTCATCGGGCTCGAGGTGCACGTCGAGCTCAACACGAAGACGAAGATGTTCTCGCCCGCGCCGAACCCGGCGCACGCCGAGTTCCACGGCGCCGAGCCGAACACGCTCGTCGCGCCGGTCGACCTGGGCCTGCCCGGCTCCCTCCCGGTCGTGAACGGCAAGGCCGTGCGGTACTCGATCTCGCTGGGCCTCGCGCTCGGCTGCTCGATCGCCGAGTCGAGCCGGTTCGCCCGGAAGAACTACTTCTACCCCGACCTCGCGAAGAACTACCAGATCTCCCAGTACGACGAGCCGATCGCCTACGAGGGGTCCGTCGAGGTCGAGCTCGAGAACGGCCGGGTCTTCCAGGTCGCCATCGAGCGCGCCCACATGGAGGAGGACGCCGGCAAGCTCACGCACGTCGGCGGCGCCACGGGCCGCATCCAGGGCGCCGAGTACTCGCTCGTCGACTACAACCGCGCGGGCGTGCCGCTCGTCGAGATCGTCACGAAGCCGATCGTGGGGGCGGGGGCGGATGCTCCCGCGCTGGCGCGCGCGTACGTCGCCACGATCCGCGACATCGTGCTGGCGCTCGGCGTCTCCGAGGCCCGGATGGAGCGCGGCAACCTGCGCTGCGACGCGAACGTGTCGCTGCGCCCGCGCGGCCAGGAGCAGTTCGGCACGCGCACCGAGACGAAGAACGTGAACTCGATGCGCTCGATCGAGCGTGCGGTCCGCTACGAGATCCAGCGGCAGGCGGCGATCCTCGCCGACGGCGGCACGATCACGCAGGAGACTCGCCACTGGCACGAGGACACGGGCACGACGAGCCCCGGCCGTCCGAAGTCCGACGCCGACGACTACCGCTACTTCCCCGAGCCCGACCTGCTCCCGGTGGTGCCCGAGCCCGCCCTGATCGAGGAGCTGCGCGCCGCGCTGCCGGAACCGCCCGCCGCGCGTCGTCGTCGCCTCAAGGCCGAGTGGGGCTTCACCGACCTCGACTTCCAGGGCGTCGTGAACGCCGGCCTCCTCGCCGAGGTCGCTGCGACCGTGGCGGCGGGTGCCACGCCGGCAGCGGCCCGCAAGTGGTGGACCGGCGAGCTCACGCGCATCGCGAACGCCCGCGGCGAGGACCCGGCTGCGCTCGCCGAGCCGGCCCAGGTCGCCGAACTCGCGGCGCTCGTCGACGAGGGCGTCCTGACCGACCGGCTCGCCCGCCAAGTCCTCGAGGGCGTCATCGCGGGCGAGGGATCGCCGCGCGAGATCGTCGACGCCCGTGGCCTCGCGGTGGTCTCCGACGACGGAGCGCTCGTCGCCGCGATCGACCAGGCGCTCGCAGCGCAGCCGGACGTGCTCGCCAAGATCCGCGACGGCAAGGTGCAGGCCGCGGGCGCGGTCATCGGCGCGGTGATGAAGGCGATGCAGGGCAAGGCGGATGCCGCTCGCGTCCGCGAGCTCGTGCTCGAGCGCGCGAGCGGCGGCGAGGGCTAGGGCCTTCCGGTCGACGACGGATGCCGCGGCGCGGGCGTGTCCCGCCGCGGCATCCGTCGTCTCACGGGGCGGGCGCGACCGCCTCACAGCAGGATCATGGGCTCCCGGCCTATCGTCGGGAGACGACGAGAGTGAGGACACGATGGGCTTCTTGGACCGGCTCTTCGGCGCCGGCGACGACCGCGCCGCCCGACCCGCCCCGGCGGTGCCGCAGGCGCCGTACGGGCACGCCGCCTCGGCCCCGCAGCGGCCTCGGCCGAGCGAGGACGAGCTGGCGATCGAGCGCTACCGGTACCTGCTGCGGACCGCCCCGCCCGAGTCGATCGAGGCCGTGCACGCCGAGGCGTTCGCGAAGCTGACCCCGGAGCAGCGGCAGGAGGTCTACCGGGCGCTCGCCGACAGCGCGCCGCCCGGTGAGCGCGTGGTCTCCGACGAGCCGTCGGCCCTCGCACGGGCGGCGACCCGGGCGGAGCTCCGATCGCCGGGCACCGTGGAGCGGGCCTTCGCGGGCTCCTCGCCCGGCGGACAGGGCGCTCGCGGTCCGTCCTTCGGGTCGATGCTCGGCGCGTCGATGCTGGGCACCATCGCGGGCTTCGTCGTCGGGTCGGCGATCGCCCAGGCGTTCCTGCCCGATCCGTCGTTCGATCAGGCGGGCGCCGAGGGGGACCCCGGTGCCGGTGACGCCGGAGCGGGCGACGGCGGCGACGTCGGCTCGGCCGACGCGGGCGGCGACTGGGGCGGGTTCGGCGGTGGCGACTTCGGCGGCGGCGACTTCGGCGGGGACTTCGGCTTCTGATCACCGTCGCGGGCGCGTCGGCGGCGGGCGCTAGGGTCGCAGCATGAGCAAGCAGGACGGCTCGTCGCGGCAGGTCACCACCGGGCCCGTCGACGACTCGGCGACGCCGATCCTGCACGTCGACATGGATGCGTTCTTCGTGTCCGTCGAACTGCTCCGCCGACCGGAGCTGCGCGGCCGACCGGTGCTCGTCGGCGGCACGGCGGGCCGCGGGGTGGTCGCGGCCGCGAGCTACGAGGCGCGGCGGTACGGCGTGAACTCCGCGATGCCGATGTCGGTCGCCCTGCAGCGCTGCCCGAACGCGGTCGTGCTGCGTGGCGACTACGCCCGGTACGCCGAGTACTCCGAGCGGGTCATGACGATCTTCCGCGAGCTCACGCCGCTCGTCGAGCCGCTGTCGATCGACGAGGCGTTCCTCGACGTGTCGGGCGCGCGGCGTCTCCACGGCACGCCGGCCGAGATCGCCTGGACCATCCGCCGGCGCGTGCGCGAGGAGACGGGCCTCACCTGCTCGGTGGGCGTCGCCGCGAGCAAGTACGTCGCGAAGGTCGCGTCCAGTCGCGCCAAGCCCGACGGGATGCTCGTCGTGCCCGCCGCCGAGACGACCGCGTTCCTGCACCCCCTTCCCGTCTCCGCGCTGTGGGGCGTGGGTCGCGTGACCGAGCAGTCCCTCCTCAAGCTCGGCCTGCGCACGGTGGGCGACGTGGCCGAGATGCCCGTCGACGCCCTCGAGCGCGCCGTGGGTCCGGCGCTCGCCGCCCGCCTCACCCGGCTCGCGAACGGCGTCGACCCGCGCGACGTCGAGACCCGTCGCGTCGAGAAGAGCATCGGGCACGAGACGACCTTCCACCACGACCTCGTCGACCGCGACGAGATCGCCCGCGAGCTGCTGCGCCTGGCGACCGACGTCGGCGTGCGCCTCCGACGCGCCGAGATGGTCGCCCGCACGGTGATCCTCAAGTTGCGCTACGGCGATTTCACGACCGTCACCCGGTCGCGCACCCTCGCCGAGCCGACGGATGTCGCGCGGCGCATCTACGAGGAGGCGCTCGTGCCGCTCGCCGACCTGGTGGGCGACGGGCGCCGCGTGCGCCTGATCGGCGTCCGGGCCGAGCACCTGCGCCCGGCGGGCGGGGGAGCGCCGCTGTGGGATCCCGACGAGGAGTGGCGCGACGCGGAGCGCACCATCGACGAGGTCACGCGCAGGTTCGGTCGCGGTGCGGTGCGGCCCGCCGCCCTCGTGCGACGCGATGCGCCCGGGCCGCTCCCCACGGCCGGAGCCGGATGGGAGCGGGAGGAGACGGATCGTCCCGACGAACCGCTGCCGCCCGGAGCGCGTGCGTTCTCGTGACGACCCCGGCGCGCGGCATCCGTCAAGGCCTTTCGACGCCGACCGGGCCCGGGTAGCGTGACCGCATGGCTGATTTCGTGCTGGAACTCGCAGACAAGGTCGCCGGCGTC
Source organism: Agromyces indicus (assembly GCF_031432295.1). NCBI lineage: Bacteria > Bacillati > Actinomycetota > Actinomycetes > Micrococcales > Microbacteriaceae > Agromyces > Agromyces indicus. Next base: position 434,841 of record NZ_JAVKGS010000002.1, read on the forward strand.
GGCGTCCGCACCTCCTACGCCGACAAGGTCCAGGTGGGCGGCACCGAGATCGTGCCCGTCGCGCTGGGCGCGTACGGCTTCGGCGGCGGTGCCGGGAAGGACGACGAGCAGGGCGAGGGCTCGGGCGGCGGTGGCGGCGGCTGGTCCGTGCCGCTCGGCGCGTACATCAGCCGCGGCGGCGACGTCCGGTTCGAGCCGAACGTGCTCGGGCTGCTCATCGTCGCCATCCCGCTCGTCGCGGCGACGGGCAAGGCGCTGAAGCTCGTCATCCGCGCACTGAAGCGGTAGGCGCCGGCGGCGCCCGCGCCGCGCTCGCCTCGGGCGGCGCGGCGTATACTCGTGGTCGAACACGGGAGTCCGGTGAGCCGGGCTGAGAGGAAGGTTCTCAACCTTCGACCGTCGAACCTGATCTGGGTCATGCCAGCGCAGGGAGGGCAGAGATTCTCATCTCCCGTGCCGCTTTCCACGAGACGAAAGGGCACGACAGTGCACGAGACATCCATCGGAACCGAGGCCGACGACCGCGCGAACGTCGCAACGGACGGCCGGGCGAACGGCACCACGGGCGGCAACGGCCGCCGGACCCGCTGGCGGGTGGTCGACATCGTCGTCGCGAGCGTCATCGGCGTCGCGACCGGCCTGGTCTTCCTCATCTGGAACAACGTCGGGTATGCGTGGTTCAGCGCCGCCGACGCGCTCACGCCGGGTCTCGGCGGCATCGCCGTCGGCATCTGGCTCATCGGCGGCGTGCTCGGCGGGCTCGTCATCCGCAAGCCCGGCGCGGCGCTCTACGTCGAACTGCTCGCGGCCATGGTCTCGGCGCTCATCGGCAACCAGTGGGGCATCGAGACGCTCTACTCCGGTCTCGCGCAGGGACTCGGCGCCGAGCTCGTCTTCCTCGCCGTCGGGTACCGCCGGTTCGGCGTGGTCACCGCGATGCTCGCCGGCGCCGCTGCGGGCGTCGGAGCCTGGCTGCTCGAGCTGTTCACCTCCGGCAACCTCCAGAAGTCCGCGGAGTTCCTGGCCCTGTACCTCGGCACGCTCGTCGTCTCCGGCGCGCTCCTCGCGGGCCTCCTCGGCTGGCTCGTCGTCCGCGCGCTCGCCGCAACCGGGGCACTCAACCGGTTCGGCGCCGGACGGGACGTCACGGGACGGGTCTGACGCGTGCACCACGCTGATGCCGTCGGTCCTGCCCGGGTGGATGCCGCCGGGTGGGGCTGGCGCCATGCGGGCCGCCGTCGACCGGCGCTCGACGGACTCGACCTCCGGATCCATCCGGGCGAACGCGTGCTGCTCCTTGGACCGTCCGGCTCGGGCAAGTCGACCCTGCTGCACGCGCTCGCGGGCGTCCTCGGCGGCGACGACGAGGGCGAGCAGTGGGGCGAGCTGCGCGTCGATGGGCGTCCGGCACCCGACGCACGCGGCCGGGCGGGGCTCGTGCTGCAGGATCCCGATTCCCAGGTGATCCTCGCCCGCGTCGGCGACGACGTCGCGTTCGGGTGCGAGAACCTCGGCGTTCCGCGCGACGAGATCTGGCGGCGCGTGGCGGATGCGCTCGAGGCGGTCGGGCTCGAGCTCCCGCTCGACCACCCGACGTCGCGGCTGTCCGGCGGGCAGAAGCAGCGGCTGGCGCTGGCCGGCGCCCTCGCGATGCGCCCGGGCCTGCTGCTGCTCGACGAGCCCACCGCGAACCTCGACCCGCAGGGCGTCGCCGAGGTGCGCGAGGCGGTCGGGCGCGTCCTCGACCGCACGGGAGCCACGCTCGTCGTCGTGGAGCACCGCGTCGAGGTCTGGCTCGGCCTGATCGATCGTGTGGTCGTCCTCGACCGCGAGGGGCGGACGATCGCGGACGGCGACCCCGGTGAGGTCCTCGAGGCGCGGGGGGCCGAGCTCGCGGCGGCGGGCGTGTGGGTCCCCGGCATCCCTCTCGAGGTACCCGAGTCGACGGATGCCGCGGCCGGTGCCACGGCCCCGATCCTCTCCGCGGACGAACTGGCCATCGGCCGCCCGCGCACGCCGGTGCTCCACACCGGACTCCGGTTCGGCCTGCCTGCGGGCTCCTCGACGGTCCTCACCGGACCGAACGGCGTCGGCAAGTCGACGCTCGCGCTGACGATGGGCGGCCTCCTCGCGCCGCGCGGGGGAACCGTCACCGCCGCGCCCCGGCTCGCCCGCAGCCTGGGCGGGGCCCCGGTGCGCTGGCGCTCACGCGACCTCCTGACACGGATAGGCACGGTCTTCCAGGAGCCCGAGCACCAGTTCGTCGCGGCGACCGTGCGCGACGAGCTCGCCGTGGGGCTCCGCGCGCTGGGGCTGCCGGACGCGGAGGCCCGAGCGCGCGTCGACGAGGTCATGCAGCGGCTCCGCCTCGACCATCTCGCGGCGGCCAATCCGTTCACGCTCTCCGGCGGCGAGGCACGGCGGCTCTCGGTCGGCGCGGTGCTCGCCACGAGGCCGGACGTCATCATCCTCGATGAGCCCACCTTCGGGCAGGACCGGTTGGGCTGGGTCGAACTGGTCCGTCTGCTGCACGAGCTGGTCGAGGGTGGCACCACGCTCCTGTCGGTCACCCACGACGCCGCGTTCCGGGCCGCGCTCGGCACGCACCGCGTCGACCTCCTGCCGGCGCGGCAGCCCGTCGGGAGCCGGCGATGAGCGCGCTCGAGGAGGCACCCGCCCGGCCCGTGCCCAGGCTGCGGTTCATCGACCGGACCAACCCGGCGACGCGCCTCGCCGCGGCGATGGTGCTCACCACGCCGCTGCTCGTGACGGTGGACTGGGTGAGTGCGGCGATCGCGCTCCTCATCGAGATCGTGCTGTTCGCCGCGGCCGGCGTCACGCCGGCCGTGCTCCTGCGGCGCACGTGGCCGATCCTGCTCGCCGCGCCCGTGGCGGGAGTCAGCATGCTGCTGTACGGACGACCCACGGGAACGGTCTACTGGGAGTTCTGGCTGGCCCGGATCTCCGACGGATCCATCGAACTGGCGATCGCCGTGTCGGTCCGCGTCCTGGCGATCGGCCTGCCCGCCGCGCTCCTGTTCCTCCGCGTCGACCCGACCGACCTCGCCGACGGGCTCGCGCAGGTCTGGCGGCTGCCGGCGCGGTTCGTGCTCGGCGCGCTCGCCGCGACCCGGCTGGTCGGCCTGTTCATCGACGACTGGCGGGCGATGGCGCTCTCGCGGCGGGCCCGCGGCATCGGCGACCACGGAGCCGTCCGCCGCGCGGCCACCATGGCGTTCGCCCTGCTCGTCCTCGCCATCCGTCGGGGGTCCAAGCTCGCCACGGCCATGGAGGCGCGGGGCTTCGGTGCCGACCGTCCCCGCACGTGGGCGCGCCCGTCGCGCGTCGGCGCGCGTGACGTCCTGCTCGTCGGCATCGCCGCGACCATCGCGGCCACCGCGATCGCCGGCTCGATCTGGGCGGGTGCCTTCCACCCGGTGTGGACGTGAGGGTCGCAGGGCCGACGATGTCGCTCCGTCCGGGCGTCGAGGCGGTGCGGCGCGCCACGGCCGGGGCGCGGCATCCGCTCGTGCTCGTCGACGGCCCGAGCGGCGCCGGCAAGACGACGTTCGCGGCCGCGCTCGTGCGAGCGTGGCCCGGCCGCCCGCCGCGCGTGGTGCGGGTCGACGAGGCGATCCCCGGATGGCGCGGGCTCCATCGCGGCGCCCTCGAGCTCGGCCGTTCCCTCGTGGCCCCGCACGCGCGGGGAGCCGCCGGCGTGGTGCACCGCTGGGACTGGCTCGAGGACCGGCCCGGCGTCGACCTGCGGATCCGGCCGGACGCCGCACTCATCATCGAGGGGTGCGGGGCGTTCGCGGCCGGCGGCGAGCGCAGCGGCGCCGTCCGGGTCTGGCTCGCCGCGCCGTACCCGACGCGGCGGCGCCGAGCGCTCGACCGCGACCTCGGCGCGTTCGACGCCCACTGGGACGCCTGGGAGGCGGACTGGTGCCGCCACCTGGGCCGGACGGGGCACCGCGCTGCGCAGCGCGCCCACGTGACCGTGCGGCTGGCCCCCTGAGCGCCGGGGCACCCGTCCACGCGCGCCGGGGTGACCGGACGCTCCTCGGCGACTACGGTGGGGGCATGGCAGACGCAGCGGCCGCGACGTACGTGGCGGAGTTCATCGACGGGCCCCTCGAGGGCGACTTCGAGCAGCGATCGCTCGTGCACGGCGAGCCGGAGCGGCGCGTCGGCATGGTCGCCGCGGTCGACGGCCTGGAGTCGCTGTTCTGGTACGACGCCGTCGACCAGCGCGAGGTGAACGGGCAGATCCGCGTCCGCTTCCGCTTCGACGCCGACGACTCGGACCCGGTGGAGCACGACGACGAGAACGACTGAGGCCGAACTCGATCAGTCGGCGAGGAACGCCCCGACGATCACGCCGGGGTTCAGCAGCCGCCACAGCGGGCCCGGGTCGGAGATGGGCTCGTCGAGCTCGAGCACCGAACTCAGGTCGCGGTCGCCGATCCGGACCGTCACCGAGCCGACCTCGCGCCCCGCCGGCGCGGTCGCGAACGGCGTCACCTCGACCGACGCCGATTCGGGCACGGCACCCCATGCGGCGTCGGTCCGGCCGGCCACGGCAACCAGATCGGCCCGATCACCCCAAGCCGCCACGGCCTCGCCGTACGATGCTCCCTGCGCGATGACCTCGATCGGCGTGGACGCGGCCCGCATGCCCTCCACGGCCGCGAGCACGGCCGGATCGAGGGTCTCGTAGGAGTCGACCCCGGTCATCGCGCCGACCATCCGCCGCGACGTCTCGCCGTCGAGCTCGCTCGTGAACACGAAGGACAACAGCGCCTGGTCGGTGTAGCTGCGGCTGATCGATCGGATGCCCTCGCCGCCCAGGTGCGCCACCACGTCGGGAACGCGCCGATCCGTCGTGGTCGACGCGCCGTCGCCGCTCAGGAGCGGGCCGAGCGTGGGCTGCGCGAGGGTGAGTGCGGCCAGTCGCGTGAGTTCCGCAGCAGAACCCACGTTGTCGCCGGAGAGGCCGGTCGCATCGGCGACGCGGAGCGTCTCGAACCCCTGCTCCTCGAGCCATGCGTTCGCCTCGGTCACGTAGTTGTCGAGGTTGCCGAACGCCCAACGCGCGAGCGTGTCGGCGTGGTTGTTGCTCGAGGCGAGCAGGACGGCCCGGACCACGTCCCGCTGGCTCCACGTCTCACCCGGCGACACGGCGAGCGCGCGGGAGCCCTCGGCCGAGTACCGCAGGTAGTCGGTGTAGTCCTCGGGACCGATCCGGATGGCGGGCCCGCGCTCGCCCTCCTCGATCGGCAGTGCGTCGAGCGTCGCCAGCACGGTCACGAGCTTCGCCGCGCCGCCGATCGGCGCCGCCCCCTCATCGCCCGAGGTCGCGACGAGTTCCGCCTGACCGTCGTCGGCGACGAGCGCGACGGCCGACGCGCCGGCGTCGAGCAGCGCCACGGGAGTCGTCTCGGGCAGGGCCGGCTGGGACGGTGCGGTGCGGATCTCGACGTCGGGGAGCGGGCCGAGGAGCATGGCGGGCGCGTAGACGCCGACCGCTAGGATCGCGAGCGTGCCGAGGGCGATGCCGACGCCGCGAGCGGGGGAGAGGCTCATGCGATTCAGGCTAACGCGGGCCCGCTCAGGCCCAGCCCAGCTCGTGCAGCCGGTCGTCGTCGATGCCGTAGAAATGGGCGATCTCGTGCACGAGGGTGACGTGGATCTCGTCGCGGAGCTGCTCCTCGTCATCGGCGACGGCGAGGAGCGCTTCGCGGTACAGCACGATGCGGTCGGGCATCTCGCCGAAGCCGTAGCGGTCGCGCTCGGTCAGGGCCGTTCCCTCGTACAGGCCCAGCAGGTCGAGGGAGCCGTCCTCCGGGCGGTCCTCTACCACGAACACGACGTTGTCGAGTCCGTCGACCATGTCGTCGGGCAGGCGGTCGAGCTCGTCGACGACGAGCCGCTCGAAGGCCTCGGCGTCGAGGTGCACGGCGACTCCGTTCGGGAGGTACTTGGGGTGAGTAACGGGGCTTGAACCCGCGACCTCCTGGACCACAACCAGGCGCTCTACCGACTGAGCTATACCCACCATGTGCGACCGCGTGCCGCGGTTGCAACCATACGAGATTACACCACGTCGGGCGTGCTCGATGACACGTCGGCCGCCGACGGAGCGCCGACCGGGGTCGGCGACGTCGACTCGGCGACGACGTCGGCCGCGATGGCCTGCAGCTCCTGGCTGGACGGTCCGGGGTCGGCGACGAAGACGGCCCGACGGTAGTACTGCAGCTCGCGGATGGACTCGAGGATGTCGGCCAGGGCACGGTGTCCGCCGTCCTTGGCCGGGGCGTTGAAGTAGGCCCGTGGGTACCAGCGCTTGGCGAGCTCCTTGATCGAGGAGACATCGACGTTGCGGTAGTGGAGGTGCGCGTCGAGGCGCGGCATGAACTTGGCGATGAACGCCCGGTCGGTGCCGATCGAGTTGCCTGCCAGCGGGGCCTTCTGCTCATCGGGGATGTGCTTCAGGACGTACTCGAGGACCTCGTACTCCGCCTCGGCCACCGACACGCCGTTGGGGATCTCCTCGATCAGCCCCGAGTCGGTGTGCATGGCGCGGACGAAGTCGCCCATGCCCTCGAGGGCACTCGCATCGGGTCTGATCACGATGTCGAGTCCTGCGTCGACGGGGTTCAGGTCGTAGTCGGTGATGACCACCGCGATCTCGACGAGCTCGTCGACCTCGAGGTCGAGCCCGGTCATCTCGCAGTCGATCCAGACCAGTCGGTCGCTCGAGGATGCCATGCGGCGAGTCTACTGGCGCGCCCCGACAGGGCCCGCCCGGCCCGCGGACCGACCGCGCGGCCGGAACCCCCGGGTCGCGGCGGCGGCCTGCGGTATCGTGGTGGCGATCGGCCCTCGTAGCTCAGCGGATAGAGCAGGAGCCTTCTAATCTCTTGGTCGCAGGTTCGATTCCTGCCGAGGGCGCCGAGGATTCCCCGTCCGCACCGTCAGTGCGATGAGCGGGTAGAGCAGCACCGACAGCAGTCCCGCGCCGACGAGCGCCGCGGCCATGCCGGAGTCGAGATCACCGGCATCCACCCCCAACGCGGTCACGGCGACGATGATCGGCAGGCCCGTGGCGGCGAAGAAGCCCGTCGACACCCGCTCCCGGACCGTCGATCCCGGCGGCGCCAGCATGGCGGCCGGCAGCCCGCGGGTCACGAGCAGCAGGACCGTGAAGAGGGGGAGCAGCAGCAGCGTCCTGAGATCGGAGACGAGCGCCGCGAGGTCGAAGGTGATGCCGGTGTTGATGAAGAAGACCGGGACCAGGAGTCCGAACCCGACCGCCTCGATCTTCGCCTCGGTGACCTCGGCTTCGCGGGCCGGCGCGCCCTGGAGCAGCAGCTTGCCGAGCACGCCGGCGGCGAACGCGCCGAGCAGCATGTCGATCCCGAGGAAGATCGAGAGGGCGACCAGCGCGAGGAGGACGAACATCACGAGGCGCACGACGAACTGGCCGCTCGTGTGGAGGCTCGCCTCGATCGCCCGGTGCAGCCGGGCGCCGTCCCCGCGGGCCGCGAAGAACATGAGCACGCCCGCGATCACCGCGAAGGCCAAAAGCACGAGCGCCGAGTGCAGCGGCGAGCGGCCGCTGAGGAACAGCGAGATGGCCAGGAGCGGGCCGAACTCGCCGACGGCGCCGATGGCGAGGATCGACACGCCGAAGGGCGTCCGGAGGACGCCGGAATCGCGCAGGATCGGCAGGAGCGCCCCGAGCGCGGTCGACGCGAGCGCCACGCCGACGAAGACGGCGCCCGCGCCCGGGTCCACCAGGAAGCCGAGCGCGATGCCCAACACGATCGACACCAGCCAGCCGATGCCCGCCCGCACGATCGGCGTGCCGCGGATGGCGCGGAAGTCGATCTCGCGGCCGGCGAGGTAGAACAGCATCGCCAGGCCGAGGTCCGCGAAGAGCGCGATGAAGTCGTCCTCCTGCACCCACCCGAGGACCGACGGTCCGAGGACCAGCCCGAGCAGGATCTCGAAGACGACGAGCGGGACCGCGATCCACCGCCCCACCGCGCGCGTGGCGAGCGGTGCCACGGCGGCGATGGCCGGAACCAGCACGAGGGTGGACAGGTCGACCTCCACGCGGAGCCCCCTTCGTCGCGTGCACGAATGCTATCGGGAACCGGACGCTCGCGGCCGGTTCCCAGCGCCGCGTCATCCGTTCGTCGCGCGCGTGTCGTAGGGTCGTGGCATGCGCGACCTCCAGGCCCGGATCATCGAAGAACTGCATGTCGAGCCCGTGATCGACCCGGCCGACCAGGTGCGCCGGCGGGTCGAGTTCCTCAAGCGGTACCTCTCCGCGTCCGGAGCGAAGGGCCTCGTCCTCGGCATCAGCGGCGGCCAGGACTCGAGCCTCGCCGGTCGCCTGTGCCAGATCGCCGTCGACGAGCTCGCCGCCGAGGGGCGTCCCGCCCGGTTCGTGGCGGTGCGCCTGCCCTACGGCGTGCAGCACGACGAGGATGACGCGCGGCTGGCGCTCGAGTTCATCCGGCCCGCCGAGGTCGTCGACTTCAACATCCGGGGCGGGGTCGACGGAGTCGCCGCCGACTACGCCGACGCACTCGGCGTGCCAATCAGCGACTTCGGCAAGGGCAACGTGAAGGCGCGCATGCGCATGATCGCGCAGTACGCGGTGGCGGGGGAGGGCGGCCTGCTCGTGGTCGGCACGGATCACGCCGCCGAGGCCGTGACCGGGTTCTTCACGAAGTTCGGCGACGGCGGAGCCGACCTGCTCCCGCTGTCGGGTCTGACCAAGCGCCAGGGCCGGGCGCTCATGCAGGAACTCGGCGCTCCCGAGCGCCTGTACACGAAGGTGCCCACGGCCGACCTGCTCGACCACGACCCGGGCCAGTCCGACGAGGCGAACCTCGGTCTCCGCTACACCGACATCGACGAGTTCCTCGAGGGCGGCGAGGTCGACGCTGCGGTCGCCGAGCTCATCGAGGCGCGGTTCCTGCAGACGCGGCACAAGCGCACCGAGCCGGTCACGCCGTTCGAGGCGTGGTGGCAGGAGGCCTGACGAGCCCGTCCGTCAGCGGCGGGCGTCCGACTCCTCGACGCTCGCTTCGCTCGCGGTCGAGGCGAGCGGTGCGGGGCCGGTGTCGGCATCCGCGGCGTCGTCGTAGGCCGCGGGTGCGATCGGCTGGTCGATGAGCGGCGACGGCACGTAGCGCTCGTGGTGCTGCTCGGCGACCCAGGAGTCCTGCTCGGCGATGACCGCCTGGGCGGGGTCGTTCCGCTGGGCTCGCCAGCGCTCCAGGTCGTTGCGGAAGTCGCGGCGGGTGCGCGAGGGGTGCCGCTGCCATTCGAGGAGGCGTTCCCGGAACTCGACCACGGCCGGGTCGAGCTGGTATCCGAACGTCGCCGAGGCGCGCTTGAGTTCGTGCAGCTGGTGGGAGGCCCAGTCGGCGGCCACGTCGGCGCCGCGGATGGGCAGCAGGCGCACCTGGATGTCGGCCTGCCCGACTGCCCGGTCCGAGAGCACCTGCTCCTGCGGGGTCAGCGAGTTCCAGACCGAGGCCTCGGTGGCGGCGTCGATGAGGGCGGCGACCGCGGCGTTGCGCAGTTCCCGGTCGCGCTGGCGCACGAGTCCGCGAACGGCGCGCCGGGCGATCCAGGCCGACAGGAGACCGGCCGCGACGACCGAGGCGAAGAGCACCGCGGCCGTGAACAGCCACGGACGGGCGGCGTCCGAGAGGAGCCAGGCGACGAAGTCATTCCACCACTGCATGAGCGCAGGCTAGCCCCGGCGGTACTCCACGGGCGGCAGGCTGGGCGGCGTGCCTCACCGCGCGTCGGAGGGGGAGCCGGCGCCTCGTGCGCCGGCTGCGTGCGCCGCTGCGCCGGTTTCCGACTCGTCGTCCGGCATCGACGCCGCGAGGCGTTGGCTCGCGAGGTCGGCGTCCATCGCGGCATCCGGTCGCGCCGTCTGCGCGAGGATGATGGCGACCAGGACGACGCTCGCACCGGCGAGCTGGAACGGGTCGAGCGCCTGCCCGAGCCACATCCAGGCGAACGCGAAGGCGAACACCACCTCGGATGACGCGACGATGCCCACCGCGGTCGCGCTGAGCCGCCGCAGGGCGAGGAACGACAGCAGGAACGGGGCGAACGAGCCGAGGACCGCGTTCCACGCGACCACGAGCCACAACGGCACCGACACCGCCTCGAGCGCGCCGTCGAGCGAGGTCGTCGCGGCGAGGAGCGCCGGATCGAGCCGCCACCACCCGCTGAACATCGCCCAGAACAGGGTCGCGAAGCCCATCGACCAGAAGGCGACCGCCATCGGCGAGGTTGCGGCCACCTGCCGCTCGCCGACGAGGAAGTACACCGTGAGCGTCGCGGCCGCGGCGAGGCCGAACAGCACGCCGACCGGGTCGAGGTCCGCGCCGCCGGGCCGCGCGACGAGCGCGAGGCCCGCGAGGACGAGCGCGATCGCCACCCAGAGCCGCCCCTTCACGCGTTCGCCGAAGAAGACGCGGGCGATGACCGCGACCGCGAGCACCGCGAGGTACTCGAGGAGCAGCGCGATGCCCACCGGGAGCAGCTTGATCGCCATCGCGTACGTCCACTGCAGGAGCGCGACACCGGCCACGCCCAGTACGGCCATGACCGCGACCTGCCGGCGCGTGATCCGGAACGCGCCGCGATCGGTGAGCGCGAGCCACCCGCCGGCGATGAGGCAAACCGACAGCACGCGGATGAACGTGAGCTGCGCCGGGTCGATCCCGGCGTCGACGGTCACTCGCGTGACGCTGCCGTTCAGGCCGAACAGCAGTGCCGCCGACAGCGCGTAGACGTAGCCCATCTCAGCCGAGCACGGTGCCGTGCGCGGCGTGCGGCTCGATCGCCGCGATCTCCTCGTCGGTGAGCGGCGCGGCGTCGAGCGCCGCCACGTTCTGCTTGAGCTGGGCGACGCTCGAGGCGCCGATGAGCGCGCTGGCCACCTGCGGCACGCGCAGCACCCACGAGAGCGCCAGCTGCGCGAGCGACTGGCCCCGTGCGGCGGCGACCTCGTTCAGGGCCCTCGCCCGTGCGAGGTAGTCCTCGCTGATGCGCTCGGCCGGCAGGAAGTGGCTCGTGGCCGCCCGAGAACCCGCGGGGACGTCGCCGCCGAGGTAGCGGTCGGTGAGCAGGCCCTGCGCGAGCGGCGAGAAGACGATCGCCGAGGCGCCGACCTCGTCGAGCGCGGGGAACAGCCCGTCCTCGATGGTGCGGTCGAACATCGAGTAGCGGGGCTGGTGGATCGTGAGCGGCACGCCCTCGGCGGCGAGCGCCGCGGCCGCGGCGCGGGTCTGCTCGGGGGAGTAGTTCGAGATGCCGGCGTAGAGGGCCTTGCCCTGTCGCACCGCGTGCGCGAGGGCGCCCATGGTCTCCTCGATCGGCGTCTCGGGGTCGGGCCGGTGCGAGTAGAAGACGTCGACGTAGTCGAGGCCGAGCCGGTCGAGGCTCTGGTCGAGCGAGGCCAGCAGGTACTTGCGGGACCCCCACTCGCCGTAGGGGCCGTCCCACATGAGGTAACCGGCCTTCGACGAGACGATGAGCTCATCGCGGTAGGGCTTGAGGTCGGTGGCGAGCAGTCGGCCGAAGTTCTCCTCGGCGCTGCCGGCGGGCGGCCCGTAGTTGTTCGCCAGGTCGAAGTGGGTGATGCCGAGGTCGAACGCCCGCCGCACGATGGCCCGCTGGGTGTCGAGCGGACGGTCGTGGCCGAAGTTGTGCCAGAGGCCGAGCGACAGGGCGGGGAGCTTCAGCCCACTGCGGCCGATCCGGTTGTAGGTCATGCGGTCGTAGCGGTCCGCGGCGGCGACGAAGGTCATGCGGTTAGCCTATGGCGATGGAAAGCTTCGTTCTGGCCGGCGGCTGCTTCTGGTGCCTCGATGCCGTGTACCGCACGCTTCGCGGCGTGGACGACGTCGTCTCCGGGTACACCGGCGGTTCCCTGCCGAACCCCTCGTACGAACTGGTCTGCACGGGCGCCACGGGACACGCCGAGGCCGTGCGCGTCGAGTTCGACCCCGACGTCATCCCGCGCGAGGTGATCCTCGACGTGTTCTTCACCCTGCACGACCCGACGCAGCTGAACCGGCAGGGTGCGGATGTCGGCACGCAGTACCGCTCCGCGATGTTCTTCGAGGACGATGAGCAGCGCGCCCTGTTCGAGGAGGCGCGCGACCGCGCCGCCGACTGGTGGCCCGGTGACCTCGTGACCACGATCGAGCCGCTCGGCAAGTTCTTCCGCGCGGAGGAGTACCACCAGGACTTCTTCGCCAAGAACCCCGGGCAGGGCTACTGCCTGGCCGTCGCGCTGCCGAAGGTGAACAAGATTCGGCGTTCGTACGCCGACTACATCGTCGCCTGACCGCTCCTCCCCAGCCGCGTACCCGCGCCGGATCTGCACCCTTCGCCACCACGGCCGACGGATGCCGCGCCGCGCGCGGCACGCTGTGGTCAGCGGCATCCGGGGTCGTTCCGGCACGAGGGCCCCGGATGCCGCGAGCCGCCGATCCGCGGCGGCGTCGACCGCAAGGAGCACCGACATGACCGACCTCGTCACCGTGACCGGGTTCGTGGGGAACGATCCGCGACACCACGTCACCGACGCCGGACTGGCGATCACCAACTTCCGGCTGGCCTCCACCCGCCGGTACTTCGACCGGGCCAAGGGCGAATGGGCCGACGGCGAGACCAACTGGTACTCGGTGGGCGCGTTCCGCCAGCTCGCCGTCAACGCCGCCGCCTCGGTCTCGAAGGGCGACCGCGTGATCGTCCACGGCCGGCTGCGCGTGCGGCCCTGGGAGACGGGCGAGAAGACCGGCACCGCGGTCGAGATCGATGCGGAATCCATCGGGCACGACCTGTCGTGGGGACGCACGACGGTGACTCGGACGGCGGCCGGACGGTCCGCGGAGGCCGCATCGCCGGAAGTCCAGGAGACGTCGCCGTCGACGCCCGCCGATGCGTGGGCTCGTCCGGGGGCGACTCCGGGCTGGCCCGACAGCAACGGAGACCGGGTCGTCCACCGATCCGAGCCGGACGTCGAGGGTCGGCCGACGGCGACCGTCGCTGACGACGCCGCCGAGGACGGCGCCCTCGAGGAGCCGGAGACCGCGGCGGTGGGCGCGGCCGGCTGATCCGGCCGGCCCAGCCGCTCGGCCGCGCCGACGTGCGACCCTTCAGCCGATCTCCGAACCACCGACATAGACTCGGCTCTGCGATCGAGGCGGGCGGACGAGGGGTGCGATGGGTCGGCGGAAGACGGGTGCGGTCATCGTCGGACTCGTCTGCGCGGCGGCGTTCGGCCTGACCGGGTGCACGGCGTCCGAACCGGCCGCGGTCGTCACCGCCGAGCCCACCCGGACGCCGCGCCCGGTGCCGAGCACCATCGCGCCGCCCGAGAACGTCGACCTCGTGCTGCGGCCGGAGTTGTCGGCGGCGGAGAACCTCACGTTCTTCGACACCGTGAACCGGGCGGTGATCTCGGCCGACCCCGGCGCCGGCGGTCGCGCCTTCATCGACGCGCTCGTGGCGGCCGGGTTCGACCGCGCCGCGATGCAGGTCACCGACGACACCACCACGCTCGGCGAACCGGCCGACTCGATCCAGTTCGCCGTCGGATTCGGTCCCGACTGCCTGATCGGGCAGTACGGTCCGAAGTCGGGCGGCTACCAGAGCGCCGTCCGGCCGGCGCTCGGTACCGGCGGCTGCCTGATCGGCGACACTCGCCCCATAGACTGGTAGGCGACATGGCGGATTACATTTACTCGATGGTGCGCGCCCGCAAGGCGGTCGGCGACAAGCTCATTCTCGACGACGTCACGATGGCGTTCCTCCCCGGCGCGAAGATCGGCGTCGTCGGTCCGAACGGCGCGGGCAAGTCCACGATCCTCAAGATCATGGCGGGCATCGACCAGCCCTCGAACGGCGAGGCGCGGCTCACGCCCGGCTACTCGGTCGGCATCCTCATGCAGGAGCCGGAGCTCGACGAGTCGAAGACCGTGCTCGAGAACGTGCAGGAGGGCGTCGGGCCGATCAAGGCGAAGCTCGACCGCTTCAACGAGATCTCGGCCGAGATGGCCAACCCCGACGCCGACTTCGACACCCTGCTCGCCGAGATGGGCACCCTGCAGGAGCAGATCGACGCGGCCGACGCCTGGGACCTCGACTCCCAGCTCGAGCAGGCGATGGACGCACTCCGATGCCCGCCGAGCGACACCCCCGTCTCGGTGCTCTCGGGCGGCGAGAAGCGCCGCGTGGCGCTGTGCAAGCTCCTGCTGCAGAAGCCCGACCTGCTGCTGCTCGACGAGCCCACCAACCACCTCGACGCCGAGAGCGTGCTCTGGCTCGAGCAGCACCTCGCCAAGTACCCCGGTGCCGTGCTCGCCGTGACCCACGACCGGTACTTCCTCGACCACGTCGCGGAGTGGATCTGCGAGGTCGACCGCGGTCGCCTGTACCCGTACGAGGGCAACTACTCGACCTACCTCGAGAAGAAGGCCGAGCGCCTGCAGGTGCAGGGCAAGAAGGACCAGAAGCTGCAGAAGCGCCTCAAGGAGGAGCTCGAGTGGGTCCGCTCGAACGCGAAGGGCCGCCAGGCCAAGTCGAAGGCCCGTCTCGCGCGATACGAGGAGATGGCGGCCGAGGCCGAGCGCACGCGCAAGCTCGACTTCGAGGAGATCCAGATCCCGCCGGGCCCGCGCCTCGGCGACGTGGTCCTCGAGGCCAAGAAGCTCCAGAAGGGCTTCGGCGACCGCATGCTCATCGACGGGCTCAGCTTCTCCCTTCCGCGCAACGGCATCGTCGGCATCATCGGCCCGAACGGCGTCGGCAAGACCACGCTCTTCAAGACGATCGTGGGTCTCGAGCCGCTCGACGGCGGCGACCTGAAGATCGGCGAGACCGTGCAGATCTCCTACGTCGACCAGTCGCGTGGCGGGATCGACCCGAACAAGACCCTGTGGGAGGTCGTCTCCGACGGGCTCGACTACATCCAGGTCGGCAAGACGGAGGTCCCGAGCCGCGCGTACGTGTCGACGTTCGGGTTCAAGGGACCCGACCAGCAGAAGCGCGCGGGCGTCCTCTCGGGCGGTGAGCGCAACCGGCTGAACCTCGCGCTGACGCTGAAGCAGGGCGGCAACCTGCTGCTGCTCGACGAGCCCACGAACGACCTCGACGTCGAGACGCTCTCGAGCCTCGAGAACGCGCTCCTCGAGTTCCCGGGCTGCGCCGTGGTCATCACGCACGACCGGTGGTTCCTCGACCGCATCGCGACGCACATCCTCGCCTACGAGGGCACCGACGAGGACCCGGCGAACTGGTACTGGTTCGAGGGCAACTTCGAGGCGTACGAGGCGAACAAGGTCGAGCGCCTCGGGCCCGAGGCCGCGAAGCCGCACCGCTCCACGTACCGCAAGCTCACGAGGGACTGACGTGCGCCTGCACGTGCCGACTCCGCTGCGGTGGAGCGACCTCGACGCGTACGGGCACGTCAACAACGCCAGGATGCTGAGCCTCCTCGAGGAGGCTCGCATCCAGGCGTTCTGGGTGAACGAGGACGGCACGGCGGAGCACGCTGTGGGCGCCTCCACCGCCGTGCTCGACGCGACCCCGGGGTCGGCGACGATCACGCTCATCGCGCGGCAGGAGGTCGAGTACCTCGCGCCGATCCCGTACCAGCGGCTGCCGCTCGACATCGAGCTGTGGATCGGCCACATGGGCGGCGCGAGCCTCGACGTCTGCTACGAGGTGCACTCGCCGGCCGGCGTCGAGCCGCGCACGCTGTACACGCGCGCGGTCACGACCATCGTCCTCGTCGACGCGGCCACCGAGCGTCCGCGCCGGATGACGGACGCCGAGCGCGAGGCGTGGGAGCCGTACCTCGGCGAGCCGATCGAGTTCCGCCGACGCTGATCAGCGCCCGAGGGGCTCCTCGCTGAACGAACCCTCCCAGACCGCCCGGCTGCCGGACTCGCCGATGCGGATGACGGTCCACGTCGCCCCGGCGCCGACGCCCACCGCGGCCACCACAAGGAGCACCGCGATCGCCACGCGCGCGGGAGAGCGACGCCCCTCCGCCGCGGCCGGGCTCCGCGTCGCCGCGACATCGGGGCCGGGGTCGGACCCGGCGCGGCGCTGCCGGTGCTCCACGATCGAGAGTGCGGCGATGAGCGCGGCGACGACGACGAGCGCGATCGTCCACGGGATCATGTCCTCGCCCTGGGCCGTGTGCGCCTCGATCAGCGGCGCCGGCGGCACGCGCTCCTCGAGCCACTTCCCCGCCTCGACCGCGAGGAACGTGACGCCCAGGAGGACCAGCCCGCCGATCAGCGTCGGCAGCCACAGCACGCGCCGGGCGGCCGGCCAGGCGGCGAGGACCACGAGCGTCGTCGCGAGCAGCGGCACCCCCACCACGACCGCATGCACCACGAGCACGTGCAGCGGCAGGCCGGCGACCTGGTAGTCGATCATGGGCGCTCAGCCTGCGATGACGCGATCGCCCTCGACCGTCACGGCGACGGATTCGAGGGGCTCGAGCGCCGGGCCGACCTCCACGTCGCCCGTCGCGGCGTCGAAGATGGACCCGTGGCACGGGCATTCGAACTTCGAGCCCGCCGCAGCGACCACGCAGCCCTGGTGGGTGCAGATCGCGCTGTAGGCCACGACCTCGCCGGCGGTCGGTTGGGCGAGCAGGACCGGCTCGCCGCCGATCGTGGCGTCGATGCTGCCGCCGACCGGGATGTCGGCGAGGGCCGCGACCTCCTCGCCCGCGGCATCCGCTGCCCCGGTCGAGGGCGCGGTCGTCGCACCGCCGCCGGAGTCGCCGCTCGCCCCGTCGTCGGCGGCCGCGCACCCGGCGAGGATCAACGCCCCGCCGATGGCGCCGGTGCCGCCGAGCGCGATGGCGGTGCGGCGGGAGAGTTCACGAGCGTCGTCCATTCCGGTGCCTCCCTCGGTCGGCCGCGATCGCGGCGGTGGTGCCATTCTGCGACACCCGGCCGCCGCGTGGCCGGATCACCCGGCGTTCGCCCAGCAAACCGGCTGCGGGTCGGGGGTCAGTCGAACGCGGCGGGGTCCGGGACGCGGACCATGCCCTCCTGTGCGACGCTCGCGACCAGCACGCCGTCGCGCGTGTAGATCCGACCCAGGGACAGCCCTCGCCCGCCGCTCGCGGACGGTGACTCCATCGTGTACAGCAGCCAGTCGTCGACCCGCGCGTCGCGATGCCACCACATCGCGTGGTCGAGGCTCGCCACCTTGAGTCCGGGCGTCGCCCAGGCGATGCCGTGGGCGCGCAGCACGGGCTCGAGGATGGAGTAGTCGCTCGCGTAGGCGAGGGCGGCGCGATGCTGGCGGGGGTCATCGGGCAGCCGGCCGAAGGCCTTCATCCAGACAGCCTGCCGCGGCATCCGCTCGCCGTCGACCTTCAGGTACACGGGCGAGGGGATGTGCCGGACGTCGAAGGCGCGCTCGCTCGACCAGTAGCGCGCCACGTCGTGCTCGAGGTGGCCGAGCACGTCGGCCGTCGAGGGGAGCCCGTCGGGATCGGGGAGGTCGTCGGGCATCTCCATCTGGTGCTCGAGGCCGTCGTCGTGCGTCTGGAAGGAGGCGATGAGCGAGAGGATCGGCTCGCCGTGCTGGAAGGCCTGCGTGCGGCGCGTCGAGAACGAGCGACCGTCGTGGATGCGATCGACCGCGAACGTGATCGGGTGCTGCACGTCGCCCGGGCGCAGGAAGTACCCGTGCATGGAGTGGATCGACCGGTCGTCGGGCACGGTGTGGGTCGCCGCCGTGATCGACTGCGCGAGCACCTGGCCGCCGAAGACCCGCCCGAGCGGCATCCACTGCGAGGGGCCCGTGAAGATGTCCTCGTGGGTGCGCGCGCCCGTGTCGGTGAGGCGCAGCGTGCTCAGCAGGCCGTCGATGGGACCGTTCATCGTTCCTCCGTGTGGGTCGGTCGGCCGCCGAACCGCCCGCCGGCGGGCGCCCGGCGGCGGGGGCCGCGGCGCTCTCTCGGTAGTCTAGACAGGCCATGGTCCAGCAACTCACGCTCGCCGACAGCCTGTCGCTCGGCGACCTCCACACCTACCTGCAGCGAGCGTCGCGGGTCGAGGACGGTGCGGTGCGCCTGGTCGCGGGCAACGACATCCTCGCCGTCTACACGGCAATCCTCTATCCGCGCGGCATCCTCGACGAGAGCCCGACGGTCCTGGGCCTGCGCACCTTCCAGCTCTTCGAGACCGACGACTTCGACATCGTGGTGCCGATGCGGTCGGTCGTCGACCGCATCGTGCGCGCGCGCGGCGAGCTCGGCGACGACGACGGCGGCGATCCGCGACCGGTGACCATGACGCGGCCGCCCGAGGTGAACACGGTCACGTGGGCGGGCATCTCGCCGCCTCGGGGCGGCTGGCGCCCACTGGGCGAAACGGATGCCGCGACCCTCGAGCGCGCCGCCCGTGCGGGCATCGACGAGATCGCCAAGGCGATCCCCGAGGGCACCGGCGAGCAGCTCGTGCAGCGCGTCCGCTCCGAGGTGTGGGGTCGCGGCATCGAGGGGCTGGAGTACGTGCCGGCCGGCGCGGCGTTCGCGGCATTCAGCCTCGGGTTCCTGGGCGACGACCCGATCTCGGTGTTCGAGACCGGACCCTGGACCCGGCTCAGCTCGCGACGCGGTCACGTCCTCGTCCGGCGGAAGGCGTGGACGCTCAAGGCCTAGGCCGGGCGCCCGCGCCCGTCGCCGGGTGGCCGTGACGGTCAGCCTGCGGCGATCGCGCGTCCGGCCGCGCGTCCGGTGAACAGGCAGCCGCCGAGGAACGTGCCCTCGAGCGCCCGGTAGCCGTGCATGCCGCCGCCGCCGAACCCGGCGGCCTCGCCCGCGGCGTAGAGGCCGGGCACGGGGACGCCGTCGGCGCCGAGCGCACGCGAGGACAGGTCCGTCTGGATGCCGCCGAGGCTCTTGCGGGTGAGGATGTGCAGCTTCACGGCGATGAGCGGTCCCGCGGCCGGGTCGAGGATCGGGTGCGGCGCGGCCACGCGGACGAGCCGGTCGCCCCGGTACCGGCGCGCTCCGCGCACGGCGGTGAGCTGGAGGTCCTTCGAGAACTCGTGATCGACCTCGCGGTCGCGCGCGACGACCTCCTGCTCGACGCGTGCGGGGTCGAGCAGCCCGTCCGGGTCGAGCCGGCGCATGCCGTCGAGCAGTTCGGCGAGCGAGTCGGCCACGACGAAGTCGGCGCCGCGCTCCTTGAACCGCTCGACCGGGCCGGGGGCGCCGGGCCCGAGCCGCTCGGCGAGGAGGCGCAGGTCCTTGCCCGTGAGGTCGGGGTTCTGCTCGCTGCCGGACAGTGCGAACTCCTTCTCGATGATCCGCTGCGTGAGGACGAACCAGGAGTGGCCGTGGCCCTCGCGCGCGAGGTGGCCGAGCGTCCCGAGCGTGTCGAATCCTGGGAACAACGGCGGGGGCAGCCGGCGCCCGGTGGCGTCGAGCCAGAGCGACGAGGGGCCCGGGAGGATCCGGATGCCGTGGCGCGGCCAGACGGGATCGTGGTTCTGGATGCCCTCGGTGTAGTGCCACATCCGATCCCCGTTGACGAGACGGGCGCCGGATGCCGCGGTGATCGCGAGCATGCGTCCGTCCACGTGCGCGGGCACGCCCGACAGCAGGTTCGCGGGCGGGCGGCCGAGCCGCTCCGGCCAGGCGGCGCGGACCAGGTCGTGGTTGCCGCCGATGCCGCCGGAGGCGACCACGACGGCGGGCGCCCGGAACTCGAAGTCGCCCACGACGTCGCGGTTGGTCGAGGTCCCACGCGGGCCGTCGTCCGGCGCGAGCGTCGCGCCGCGCACGCCGACCACCGCGCCGCCGTCGACGAGGAGCTCGTCGACCCGATGGCGGAAGCGGAAGGTCACGAGACCGGCGGCCTCACCGGCCCGCACCTTCGCCGCGAACGGCGCGACGACCCCGGGTCCCGTGCCCCACGTGATGTGGAAGCGCGGCACGGAGTTGCCGTGCCCGACCGCGACGCCGGCGCCGCGCTCGGCCCATCCCACCACGGGGAAGAACCGGAGCCCTCGCTCGCGGAGCCACGCCCGCTTCTCGCCCGCGGCGAAGTCGAGGTACGCCTCGGCCCACCGTCGCCCCCACTCGTCCTCGGGGCGATCGAAGGCGGCGGATCCGAGCCAGTCCTCGCGGGCGAGCTCGAGCGAGTCGCGCACCCCGAGTCGACGCTGCTCGGGTGAGTCGACGAGGAACAGCCCGCCGAACGACCACCAGGCCTGCGCGCCGAGGTTCGACTCCGGTTCCTGGTCGACGATGACGACGTGCCGGCCGGCGTCGACGAGCTCGGCGGCGGCGACCAGGCCGGCCAGGCCCGCTCCCACGATGACGGCGTCGTACTGGGTGCGGGTGCGGTGCTGCTCGGCCACGCGGACTCCTTCGTCTCGGCTGGCGGATCGGGTGCGGCGGGTGGGGCGGACGGGGTCGTGGAGCGCCGGCGGGCGCGCCGGCGTCACTCCTCGAAGGTGTTCACCATCGCGAACGCCGCCCGCTGCAGATAGTCCCACAGCGTCGCCTCGGCCACCGGAGGCAGGTCGAGCGTGTCGACCGCGGCACGCATGTGCGCGAGCCAGCGGTCGCGGGCGTCGGGGTTGACCTTGAACGGCAGGTGACGCATGCGCAACCGCGGGTGGCCGCGCTGCTCGCTGTACGTCGTCGGACCGCCCCAGTACTGCTCCAGGAACATCAGGAGCCGCTCCTCGGCGGGACCGAGGTCCTCCTCGGGGTACATCGGCTTCAGCACGGGATCGTCCGCGACGCCCCGGTAGAACTCGTGCACGAGCCGCTCGAAGGTCGGGCGTCCGCCGACCTGCTCGTAGAAGCTGGGGGAGGGGAGGGTCATGGGGTGTCCTTCGGAGGGGTCTGCGGGCCGGGGGGCGGTTCGGGGCTCGCCCCCGGCGCGGCATCCGTCGGCGGCACGCTGCCCGCGCCGGTGATCGAGTCGACGGCGCGCTTGGTGCGCAGGCCGCGCCGGTCGGTGGCCGGCACCACCGGGCTCGGCGCGGTCTTCGGCGGCTTCGCGCCCTTGACGCGGGTGACGCCGTCGAAGCCCGTGAGGATCACGCTCGACAGGCTCGGCAGCTTGAGGCCGAGGTCGTCGAGCGCGCCCTTCAGCCGCATGCGCAGTTCGCGGGCGACGTCGTCCTTCGACGAGGTCCGCGCCTTCATGACGACTCGGATGACCATGGCGTCGGCCGAGATCGACTCCAGACCCCACACCTCCGGCTTCTCGAGGATGCGCGAGCGCCACTTGCCCGACTGCGCCATGCCCGTCGCGGCCTTCAGCAGGGCGGCCTCGACCTCCTCGACGTCGGCCTCGTACGGCACCGCGAGGTCGACGATGACGCGGGCCCAGCCCTGCGACATGTTGCCCACGCGGTTGATCTCGCCGTTGCGCACGAACCAGAGCGTGCCGTTGACGTCGCGCACGGAGGTGACCCGGATCCGCACGTCCTCGACGATGCCGGTCGCGTGCCCGAGGTCGACGATGTCGCCGACGCCCAGCTGATCCTCGATGACCATGAAGAAGCCGTTGAGCGCGTCCTTGACGATGTTCTGCGCGCCGAAGCCGAGGCCGGCGCCGATCGCCGCGGACAGGAGCGTGAACGAGCCGAGGATGTCGGGCACGAGCACCTGCACGACGGCGAGCACCACGACGATGAACAGTGTGATGTTGACGAAGTTGGTGAGGACCGACCCGAGCGTCCGCGTGCGCTGCACGAGCCGTACGGCGGCCAGCGGCGACGCGTTGAGCGCCTGCGTGTCCTCGACGTCCTGCTTGCGCTTCACGCCGGAGACGATCCGGTTGACCGTGCGGCGGATCGCGAAGTGCAGCAGCCAGCGGATCACGAGCGCGATGACGACGATCGCCACGACCGTGATGACGTTGGTGAGGATGACCCCCCACCCGCTGGCCCAGAACGCGTCGATCTGGGCCGGCATGTCGACCTCGGGTGCGGGCTCTTCGAAGCGGAGCATGGTCCGGAAGTCTATTGGACGCCGGGTCGGCGGAAGCTGCACGGCGTTCGGGTGCGCGGTGGGCGCCGTCGTCCGATCGCGCCCACCGCGCCCTGCCGGTCCGGCTCAGTCCCGGGTGACGGATGCCGCGTCGCGCTCCCGCGCGGCGAGCGCCCGCTCGAGCTCCGACAGCTGCTCGGCGACGAGCCGGTGCAGCGGCGCCGGCTCCGGGTGCGCGTCGAGCCACGCGCGCGTGCGGCGCCCGAGCTCGGCGTCGACGACCGGCGCGGGGAAGAGCCGGCGGACGATGAGCGAGGCCATCGTGAAGCTGCGCTCGGCCCAGACGCCCTCGAGCATGCCCAGGTAGTCGTCGACCGTGCCGGCGAGCAGCGCCGGGTCGATCGTGCGCTGCCAGCCGTCGGCGATGGCGCGGGCCACGTCGTTCGAGAGCGACGCGTCGGTCGCGACCCGGCGCCACGCGGCATCCTTCACGGCCTGGTCGGGTCGCGCGGCGCGCGCGGTCTCGGCGAGCTGCCGGCCCTTCGCCGTGTCGTCGGCGGCGAGCGCCTCGTCGATCTCGTCGTCGGATGCCGCACCGAGCGCGGCGCGGGCGATGGTGATCTCCCAATGCAGGTCGAGGTCGATGTCGAGCCCCTCGAGGCGGGTGCGTCCGCTCGCGAGTTCGCCGAGCACGTCGGCGTGGGCCGGGACGCACGTGAGCCGCGTGAACGCCTTGACGAACTGCAGCTGCGCGTCGGAGCCGGCGGGCGCGAGTTCGGCGAGTGCCCAGATCGCGTCGGCGGCCTCCTCGGCGAGGGCGTCGCGGTGCTCGTCCGCGAGGTAGCGCGACACGGCGAACTCGAGCCGGGCGAGAGCGAGCCCGCGCGCGGCGGACTGCGTCTCGTGGCCCGCGTTCGCGACGACCAGGCGCACGAAGTCGGACGCGGGCTGCTCGGCGTCGCGCACGGCGTCCCACGCCGACCCGAGGATCACGGCCCGCGCGACCGGGTCGTCGAGCTCGGCGAGGCGGTCGCGGGCGGTGGCGAACGACGGGGCGTCGAGCCTGACCTTCGCATAGGTGAGGTCGTCGTCGTTCACGAGCAGGAGCGCGGGCCGGGCGAGCCCGACGAGCTCGGGCACCTCGGTGGCGGCGCCGTCGATGTCGAGCTCGACGCGGTGCACCCGGGCGAGGCGGTCGCCGACGCGGTCGTACGCGCCGATCGCGATGCGGTGCGGCCGAAGCGTCGGGTGCGATGCGGCCGCGGTCTGCAGCACGCGCGCGGCGGTGATCGTGCCCGCGGCATCCGTCTCGACCTCGAGCCGCAGCGTGTTCACGCCGGCGGTCTCGAGCCACCGCGACGACCAGTCGGCGAGGTCGCGGCCGCTGGCCGCCTCGAGCTCGGCGAGCAGGTCGGCGAGGGTCGCGTTGCCGCCGGCGTGCTTCGCGAGGTAGGCGCCGACGCCGCGCTGGAACGCGTCGAGCCCCACCCAGGCGACGAGCTGCTTCAGCACCGACGCGCCCTTGTCGTAGGTGATCGCGTCGAAGTTCACCTCGACGTCGCCGATGTCGTCGATGACGGCGACGATCGGGTGCGTCGACGGCAGCTGGTCCTGCTCGGCGGCGTGCGTCTTCTCGTCGGTCGCGAACGTCGCCCACACGTCGGCGAACTCGGTGATGCGGGACGTCGCGAGCGTGGACGCCCAGGTCGCGAACGACTCGTTCAACCACAGGTCGTTCCACCACCGCATGGTCACCGAGTTGCCGAACCACATGTGGCTGAGCTCGTGGAGCACGACGATGGCGCGCTGCTCCCGTCTGGCGTCGGAGACGCGCGAGCGGAAGAGGTAGCCCTCGTTGAAGGTCACCGCCCCGACGTTCTCCATCGCGCCCCAGTTGTACTCGGGCACGAAGATCTGGTCGTACTTGCCGTACGGGTACGGCACGCCGAAGGCGGTCTCGTAGAACGCGAGTCCGTCGCGCACGAGCTCGAACATGACCTCGGGCTCCGCGTACTGCGCGAGCGACCGGCGCGTGAACAGCCCGAGCGGCACCTCGCGGCCGTCGGTGCTCGTCGCCGACGCCCGCCACGACGCGTA
Organism: Agromyces indicus; assembly: GCF_031432295.1. Taxonomy (NCBI): domain Bacteria; kingdom Bacillati; phylum Actinomycetota; class Actinomycetes; order Micrococcales; family Microbacteriaceae; genus Agromyces; species Agromyces indicus. The sequence goes on from NZ_JAVKGS010000002.1 coordinate 458,983, forward strand.
CGGTCCGGCGATGATCGCGACGATGTAGCTCGAGATGACCGGTCCGGTCTCGAACGACCACGTGGCGGTGCCGGATGCCGCGCCGGGGGCGGGTTCGGGCGAGGGCGCGTTGCTCAGCACCGTCCAGTGCGCTGGCGCGGTGATGGTGAAGCGGACCGCGGCCTTCAGGTCGGGCTGGTCGAACACCGCGTACACCCGGTTCGCCTCGGCGACCGCGAACTCCGTGTAGAGGTACGCCTCGCCGTCGACGGGGTCGACGAACCGGTGCAGCCCCTCGCCCGTGTTGGTGTAGTCGCGCGTCGACACGACGCGGAGCTCGTTCTCGGCGGCGAGCCCCTCGAGACGGATGCGATACCCGTCGGAGACGGTCGCCGGGTCGAGGGCCACCCCGTTCAGGACCACCTCGTGCAGTTCGGCCGTGGTCGACTCGATGAACGTCGACGCGCCGGGCGTCGCCGTGAACCGCGCGATCGTCTCGGAGCGGAAGCGGCCGTCGCCGGTGAGGTCGAGCGTCACGTCGTAGGCGGGGGAGCCGAGGAGCGCCGCGCGCTCCTCGGCCTCCGCCCGGGTCAGGTCGGGGCGGCCCATCGACTACGCCTCCTGCACGTCGCGCGCCTGCGCGGCGATCGCGCGCTCGACGCCGGCGAGGCTCTCGACGACCAGGCGGCGCAGCGCGGGCGGCGCGTCCGGGTTCGCGTCGAGCCATCCGCGGCTCGCGTCGACCAGCGCGGCGTTCGCGAGCGGCGACGGGTAGAGCCCGTCGACGAGCTTCTCGGCGATCGCGTAGCTGCGCTCCTCCCAGATGCGCCCGATCATGCCGAAGTACCGCTCCACGAACGCCTCGAGCAGCGCCGGGTCGGCCGCGCGGAGGAACCCGGCGGCGGTGTCGCGGACGACCGAGTTCGACGCGGTGTCCACGTCGACGAGCGACGACCAGGCGCGCTCCTTCGCCTCGGGCGTGGGCATCGCGGCACGGGCCTTCGCGGCCGCCTCGCGGCCGGTCGCCGTGTCGTCGGTCGCGAGGCGCGCGTCGATGTCGCCGTCGTCGGCGCGACCGGCCGCGGCGAGGGCGACGAGCAGCTCCCAGCCGAGGTCGGTGTCGACCGCGAGGCCGTCGAGCGAGAGCGCGCCGTTGTAGAGCGCGAGGAGGTCCTCCTGGTGCGTGCCGTGCTCGGCGATCGACGCGAACGCCTTCACGAACTGGAACTGAGCGTCGCTGCCGGGCTCGGCCTGGCTCGCGAGCTCCCAGAACCCGTCGGCGAGCTGGCGGAGCGCGTCGGCCCGGCGGGCGGGCTCGATGTAGGCGTTCGCGGCGAGGATCGAGTTGGCGAGCACGATGCGCAGGGTCGTCGACTCGGTCTCGCTCGCGATGTTGCCGAGCACGAGGGCGAGGTAGTCGCTCGCGCGGGTCTCGCCGTCGCGCGTGGCATCCCACACCGAGCCCCACACGAGCGCGCGCGCCAGCGGGTCGTCGATCTCGGAGAGGTTGCCGAGCGCCACGCCGCGCGACGCCTGGTCGAGGCGGATCTTCGCGTACGCGAGGTCGTCGTCGTTCAGCAGCACGAGGTGCGGGCGGGGGAGACCCACGAGCTCGCCGACCTCGGTGCGCTCCCCGTCGACGTCGAGCTCGACGCGGTGGTCGCGCACGAGCTTGCCCTCGGACAGGTTGTAGAAGCCGATGGCGAGGCGGTGCGGGCGGATCGTCGGGTACTCGGCGACGGCCGACTGGAGCACCGCGAAGGAGGTGATGCGGCCCTCGTCGTCGACCTCGATCTCGGGGCGGAGCGTGTTGACGCCGGCCGTCTCGAGCCAGAGCTTCGACCAGCCCGACAGGTCGCGGCCGCTCGAGACCTCGAGCTCGGCGAGCAGGTCGGCGAGAGTCGTGTTGCCCCACGCGTGCTTGCGGAAGTACGCCGAGACGCCCGCGAAGAACTCGTCGACGCCGACCCACGCGACGAGCTGCTTCAGCACCGAGCCGCCCTTGGCGTAGGTGATGCCGTCGAAGTTCACCAGCACGTCCTCGAGGTCGCGGATCTCCGCGACGATCGGGTGGGTCGAGGGCAGCTGGTCCTGGCGGTAGGCCCAGCTCTTCTCCATGGCGTTGAACGTGGTCCACGCGCCGTGCCACTCGGTGGCCTCCGCGGTCGCGATCGTCGAGGCCCATTCGGCGAACGACTCGTTCAGCCAGAGGTCGTTCCACCACTTCATGGTCACGAGGTCGCCGAACCACATGTGGGCGAGCTCGTGCAGGATCGTCACGACGCGCCGCTCCTTGACGGCGTCGGTCACCTTCGAGCGGAACACGTACACCTCGGTGAACGTCACCGCCCCCGCGTTCTCCATCGCGCCCGCGTTGTACTCGGGGACGAACAGCTGGTCGTACTTCGCGAACGGGTAGGGGACGCCGAACTTGCGCTCGAAGTACTCGAAGCCCTGCTTGGTCTTCTCGAAGATGTAGTCCGCGTCGAGGTACTCCGACAGGCTCTTGCGAGCGAACACGCCGAGCGGGATCACCCGGCCGTCGGCGCTCGTGAGCTCGTCGCGCACGACGTCGTACGGCCCGGCGATGAGTGCCGTGATGTAGCTCGAGATCCGCGGAGTGGGTTCGAACGCCCACGTCGTCGCGCCCTCGTGGGCGGCCACCGGCTCGGGCGTCGGGGAGTTCGACACGACCTGCCAGTGCGCGGGAGCCGTCACCGTGAACCGGAACGCCGCCTTCAGGTCGGGCTGCTCGAACACGGCGAACATGCGGCGCGAGTCGGGCACCTCGAACTGGGTGTAGAGGTACACCTCGTCGTCGACCGGGTCGACGAAGCGGTGCAGGCCCTCGCCCGTGTGCATGTACCGGCCGTCGGCGACGACGGTGAGCGAGTTCTCGTCCTTCAGGTCCGGAAGCTGGATCCGCACGCCGTCGCTCACCTCGGCGGGGTCGAGCGACTCCCCGTTCAGCGTCACCGAGTGCACGGCGGCCGTGATGGCGTCGATGAACGTCGACGCGCCCTCGCGCGCGCTGAAGCGCACCGTCGTCTCGGTCCGGAACACCTCCGGGCCCGTCGTGACATCCAGCCGGACGTCGTAGTCGTGCACCGTGACGAGCGCGGCACGCTCCTCGGCTTCGATGCGGGTGAGGTTCTCTCCAGGCACTCGGCTCTCCATCTGCGTCGAACGGATGCGTCGCCCCGGGCGTTCGTGGGCCCGGGCAACCCGAACAGCCTAGCCCCGCCTCACCTCGCCCGGGAGGGGCCCGCCGCTCCCTAGACTTGCCCCATGCGCATCCACATCGCGACCGACCACGCCGGCCTCGAGTTCAGCCGGACGCTGCAGGCGCACCTGACCAACGGCGGCCACGAGGTCGTCGACCACGGCCCCGCCGACTACGACCCGCTCGACGACTACCCGGCCTTCTGCATCAACGCCGCGCTCGCCGTGGCGCACGACCAGGCGGCCGGCGTGAAGACGCTCGGCATCGTGTTCGGCGGTTCCGGCAACGGCGAGCAGATCGCCGCGAACAAGGTGCGCGGCATCCGTGCGGCGCTCGTGTGGAGCATGGACACGGCGATCCTCGCGCGGCAGCACAACGACGCCAACGTCATCTCGATCGGCGCCCGGCAGCACACGGTGGAGGAGGCGATCCGCTACATCGACGCGTTCATCGCCGAGCCGTTCTCGGGCGATGAGCGCCACGTGCGCCGCATCGCGCAGCTTGCCGAGTACGAGACCACGGGCGACATCGCCGGCAAGGGCGTGGCCGTGCCCGCCGCGGGGGAGTAGCGCGCGTGCCCGAGGGCCATTCCGTCCACCGCATCACGCGCCAGTTCGAGCGGAACTTCGTCGGCCACGTCGTGCACGCGTCGAGTCCGCAGGGGCGCTTCGCGGAGGGCGCCGCCGACCTCGACGGGCGGCGGATGACGGACGCCCGCGCCGTGGGCAAGCAGATGTTCCTCGGCTTCGAGGGCGACCGCTGGCTGCGGGTGCACCTCGGCATGTACGGGGCGTGGGACTTCGCGGGCGACATCCTGATGGACGCGACCATCGCCTCGTCGAACGGCCGCATGGGACAGACGAACCAGAAGGGCACCTTCCTCGACTCGCCGAACCCCGACGCGGTGGTCCTCGACTCGGCCGGCGAGAACTCGCTCACCTCGATCGGCGCGCCGAGGCGCACGCGACTGCGCATGTCGGAGTCCGAGAAGGAGCAGAACGGGTTCGAGACCTTCCCGCCCGACCCCGTCGGCCAGGTGCGCGTGCGCCTGCTCACCGAGACCGTCGTCGCCGACCTCCGCGGCCCGACCGCGTGCGAGGTGCTCGACCCGGCGCAGGTCGAGCAGGTCGTCGCACGGCTCGGTCCCGACCCGCTGCTCGACGACGGCCCCGACGCCGAGGAGCGGTTCGCGAGCGTCGTCGGCCGCAAGCCCACCCCGATCGGGCTCCTCCTCATGGACCAGAACGTCGTGTCGGGCATCGGCAACGTCTACCGCGCCGAACTGCTCTTCCGCTCCCGGCTGAACCCGCACACCCCGGGCCGCCTCGTCCCCGACGAGACCGTGCGCGAGCTCTGGCGCGACTGGTCGCGGCTCCTCCGTATCGGCGTCGAGACCGGGCAGATGATGACGATGGACGGCCTCGAGGGCGAGGCGTGGCGCGCGGCCATGGCCAACCGCGACGACCGCCACTGGGTGTACAAGCGCGAAGGGCTCCCGTGCCGGGTGTGCGGCACGAACATCGCCCTCGAGGAGATGGGCGCCCGCAAGCTCTACTGGTGCCCGAACTGCCAGGCATAGGAGCCGCATGAGACAGAACCCCAGCTTCACCCTCGCGAGCGAGGAGGGCGTGAAGCGCCTCATCCGCGAGCACCCGTGGGCGACCATCGTGTCGATGACGGATGCCGCGGGCCTCGTCGCCTCGCACTACCCCGTCCTCCTCGACGAACGCGCCGAGGGCATCGTGCTCCTCACCCACGTCGGACGCCCCGACGAGCAGGTGCACGAGCTCGGCCGCCACGAGGTGCTCGTCGTCGTGCAGGGGCCCCACGGGTACATCTCGCCCGGCTGGTACGACGCGAACCCGGCCGTGCCGACGTGGAACTTCATCACCGCCCACCTGCACGGGACCCCCGAGCTGCTCGAACCCGACGAGAACCTCCGCGTGCTCGACGCGCTCGTCGACCACTTCGAGCAGCGGATGCCCGAGCCGCGCGGCATGCGCTCCACGCCCGAGAACGCCGCCTACGCCGAACGGATCGCCGCGGGCACCGTCGGCCTCCGGATCCCGATCACCCGCTTCGTCGCGAAGAACAAGATGAGCCAGAACCGACCCGCCGAGACCGTCGACCGCATCATCGCCGAACTCGAGGGCGACGGGCCGTACGCGAGCCCCGCGCTCGCCGCCGAGATGCGGCGCACCCACGAGGCGCTCCGGGCGGCTCGCGCGTGAGCGCGGCGGATGCGGCCACGCCGGCCGCCCTCGTCCTCGCCGGCGTCCGCGTGCCGGGATCGGACGCGATGCTCGACGTGCACGTCGCCGACGGCCTCGTGCAGGCGATCGCGCCCGCAGGCGGACTGCCCGACGTCGCCGGCGTCGAGCGCCGGGACCTCGACGGCCGCGTGCTCGTCCCCGGCCTGTGGGACCGCCACGTCCACATGGCGCAGTGGGCCATGGCCGCCCGGCGCATCGGCCTCGGCGCCGTCGGGTCCGCTGCCGAAGCGGCCGAGCTCGTCGCGGCATCCGTCGCCCGAGGCGCCGCCGAGGTCGTCGGCATGGGCTACCGCGACGGGCTGTGGCCCGACCGGCAGTCGGTCGGACTGCTCGACCGCGTCGCCGGCGACGTGCCCGTCGTGCTCGTCTCGGGCGACCTGCACTCGTGCTGGGTCAACACCGCCGCGGCCCGCCGGCACGGCCTCCTCGACCGCGCCGGCGACAGCGGAGTGCTCCGCGAGGACGACTGCTTCCGCCTCGTCCGCGAGCTCGACGACGTCGCCGACCACGTCCTCGACCACTGGGTCGCCGACGCCGCCCGCGCCGCCGCCGCCCGCGGCGTCGTCGGCATCGTCGACTACGAGATGCGCTGGAACCGCGACGACTGGGCCCGACGCGCCGGCAACGGGTTCGGCGCGCTCCGCGTCCGCTTCGGCGTCTACACGCAGCACCTCGAGCGCGCCGCCGAAGCCGGCCTGCGCACCGGCGACGTCGTCGACGGCACCGGCGGGCTCGTCCGCGTCGGCGGCTACAAGGTCATCACCGACGGCTCGCTGAACACCCGCACCGCCTGGTGCCTCGACCCGTACCCGGGACTCGGCCCCGACGAGCATCCCTACGGCGTCGCCAACGTGCCCTACGACGAACTCGTCCCGCACCTCCACCGCGCCCGCGAGATCGGCCTCGACCCGGCCGTCCACGCCATCGGCGACCGAGCCAACGAACGCGCCCTCGACGCGCTCGAGGCCGTCCAGCCGAACGGATGGCACGGCCGCGCCGCCATCGAGCACGCCCAGCTGCTGCGCCGCGACGACCTCGACCGGTTCGCACGGCTCGGCATCGTCGCGAGCGTGCAGCCCGAGCACGCCATGGACGACCGCGACATCGCCGACCGCTACTGGGCGGGACGCACCGACCGGGCGTTCATGCTCCGCGACCTCGCCGCCGCCGGCGTCGAACTCGCGCTCGGGTCCGACGCGCCCGTGGCGCCCCTCGACCCGTGGGTCGCGATCGCGGCCGCCGTCGGCCGCACCCGCGACGGGCGCGCCCCCTGGCATCCGGAACAGGCCGTCGAGGCGTCCGTCGCGCTCGCCGCATCGACGGACGGCGCCGGCACCGTCGTGCGCGAGGGCATGACCGCCGACCTCGCCGTCGTGGAGCTCGACCCGGTCGCGGCATCCGTCGACGACCTGCGCCGCATGCCTGTCGCACTCACGATGCTCGGCGGGCGGATCACCCACGGGGGATAGCCCCCGATCGGTTCGGGTGCCCGCCGGCTGGGGCCTCCGAGGCGCCCGCGATTGGCTTGGGGTATGCCAGGACTCCGCCGCCCCCGCGCCGTGCTCGTCTCAACCGGACTCGGCCTGATCGCCGCGACGACCGCCGTGGCGCTCGCCGCCTGCTCGATCGGCGGGCCGGGCCGGGTCGCCACCATCGGCGAGGTCGACCTCGACACGCCGCTGCCCGTCCCGCCCCTCGCCGAGTCGACTGTGGAGCCCGACGGCACGCGCGTGTTCTCGCTCGAACCGCAGGCCGGCACGACCGAGTTCGCGCCCGGCGTCGCGAGCGAGACCTGGGGATTCGACGGGGCGTACCTCGGGCCGACCCTGGTCGCCGGGCGGGGCGAGCGGGTGCGCGTCGATGTCGGGAACCGGCTCGAGGTGCCGACCACCGTGCACTGGCACGGCATGCACCTGCCCGCCGAGATGGACGGCGGGCCGCACCAGATGATCGCGCCCGGCGACACGTGGTCGCCCGAGTGGACCGTCGACCAGCGGGCCGCGACGCTCTGGTACCACCCGCACCCCCACGGCGAGACCGAGGAGCACGTCGCACGTGGGCTCGCGGGCCTCTTCCTCGTGCGCGACGACGCCGAGGGCGCGCTCCCGCTCCCGCGCGAGTACGGCGTCGACGACCTGCCCGTGATCGTCCAGGATGCCGCGTTCACCGACGAGGGCCGGCGCGAGACGCCGCCGCAGGGCTTCGCGGGCCGGCTCGGCGACGAACTGGTCGTGAACGGGGTGCGGGGCGCCTACGCCGAGGTCGCGGACGAGCTCGTCCGCCTCCGGCTGCTCAATGCCTCGACCGCACGCAGCTACGCGTTCGGGTGGGACGACGGCAGCCCGATCGACCTGATCGCGACCGACGGCGGGCTGCTCCCGGCATCCGTCGCGCTCGAGCGCGTGCTGCTGTCGCCCGGCGAACGCGCCGAGGTCGTGGTGCGGATGGCGCCCGGCGAACGTCGCACGCTGCAGTCCGTGATGACCCCGGCCGCGGCGGGGCTGCAGCCCGTCGTCGCCGGGATGAACGGCGCGACCGACGAGTTCGACGTCCTCGAGCTGCGGGCGGCCGACGTGCTCGACCCCTCCCCGGAGCTCCCGGAGCGGCTCGTCGAGCTCCCCCCGATCGACACGGACATCGCCGTGACGCGCACGTTCGACCTGAATGGCTTCCAGATCAACGGCGAGCAGATGCGCTCGGACCGCATCGACGAGACCGTCACCGTCGGCACCGCCGAGCGCTGGATCGTCTCGAACCCGAGCGGGATGCCGCACAGCTTCCACGTCCACGACGTGCAGTTCCGCGTGGCATCCGTCGACGGCGCCCCACCACCGCCCGAGCTCGCCGGATGGAAGGACACCGTGTACGTGGGGCCGGAGACCGAGTACGAGCTGATCCTCCGCTTCGACGACTTCGCCGACCCGGACACGCCGTACATGTACCACTGCCACCTGCTCTGGCACGAGGACCAGGGGATGATGGGCCAGTTCGCCGTCGTCGAACCCGGCCAGCGTGCGACGATGACCGAGGAGACGAACGATCATGACCACCACTGAGCCCACCGTTGCGGCGCCGACCGCCGAGACGGCCGCCGAGGTGCCGGCGGCGAGTCGGTCGACGGATGCCGCGCCGCGCCGCCGCGGCTACGGGGCACGTTGGGCGGCACTGCCGCGCGAGCTCGGCTACCTGCTGCTCGGCTTCCCGATCGCGGTCGTCGCGTTCACCGTGCTCGTCACGCTGTTCTCGACCGGCGTGAGCCTCATCGTCATCGCGGTGGGCGTCGTCGTCGTGCTCGCGGCGCTCTACACCGCGCGCGGACTCGGTGCGTTCGAGCTCATGCGACTGCGCTGGGCGGGGCGACCCCCGGTGCGCGAACCGCGCTGGCAGCGCGGACCGGAGGGCGAGGGGGCGTGGGCGTCGTTCCTGCGACCGCTCATCGACGGCCACTACTGGTTGTACCTCCTGCACGGCATGGTGGTGTTCCCGATCGTGTCGCTGTTCAGCTGGATCGTCACCGTCGTGTGGGTCTCGGTCGCGCTCGGCGGACTCACCGCGTGGATCTGGGATCGCCTGCTCGTCCAGACGACGTCCGGTTCCGTCCTGCAGGACTCCCTCGTGTTCCGCGCCTTCGCACGCCTGGCCGAGGTGCTCGGGGTCGAGCCCATCGTGCTCGCCGGAGTGGGGCAGTTCGTGCTCGGCGCGGTGCTCCTGCTCACCCTGCCGTTCATCACCGGCGGGCTCACGCGCCTGCACGAGGCCGTCGACCGGGGCATGCTCGGCGCCTGGCGTTCGGAGGCCCTCGAGCGCCAGGTGGCGCAGCTGTCGGCGTCGCGCGGGGCCGCGGTGCAGGCTGAGGACGCCGCCCTCCGCCGGCTCGAGCGCGACATCCACGACGGCCCGCAGCAGCGGCTCGTGCGCCTGCAGATGGACCTCGCGGCGATCGAACGCAAGCTCGACGTCGACCCCGAGGCCGCCCGTGCCCTCCTCGGCGAGGCGCGGGAGCAGGCCCGCGACACCCTCGACGAGCTGCGGGCGCTCTCCCGCGGCTTCGCCCCGCCGCTGCTGCAGGACCGCGGCCTGGCGAGTGCGCTCGAGTCGCTCGCGGCGCGCAGCCCCGTGCCGGTGACGCTCGAGGTGCAGGCGACGGATGCCGCACTGCCCGCGGCGATCGAACGCAACGCGTACTTCATCGCCGCCGAGCTGCTCACGAACGCCGTCAAGCACGCGTCGGCCAGCGCCGTCCGCCTGCGCCTCTCGACGAGGGACACCGGGCCGAGCGGACTCTGGCTTGACCTGTGGGTCACCGACAACGGCCACGGCGGCGCGGCGGCCGTCCCGGGCCACGGACTCGCGGGCCTCGACGAGCGCGTGCGCGGACTCGGCGGGCTGCTCGTCATCGACAGTCCCGCGGGCGGACCCACCGTGATCGGCGCCCACTTCCCGTACGTTCCGGAGCGGACCGCGACCGAGCCGATCCCGCCGACCGCTCGCTAGGGTGGGACGGTGACCGACCAGGCTGCCGGCGCCCCCGTGCGCATCGTCCTCGCGGAGGACTCGATGCTGCTCCGCGAGGGCCTCGTGCGACTGTTCGACGAGGCCGGGTTCGAGACGGTCGGCGCCTACGGCGACGCCCAGTCGCTGCTCGCCGACCTCGACCGGGCGGCACCCGAGGTCGCGGTGCTGGACGTTCGCATGCCGCCGACCTTCCGCGACGAGGGCGTCCGCGCGGCGATCGAGTTGCGGCGACGGGCGCCGCGACTCGGGGTACTGCTGCTCAGCCAGTACGTCGAGAGCACGTACGCGCACGAGCTGCTCGCCTCCGCCGACGGCGGCATGGGGTACCTGCTGAAGGATCGCGTCGCCTCCCTCGAGGACCTGCAGGACGCGGTGCTGCGGATCCGGGACGGCGGCACGGTGCTCGATCCGCAGGTCGTCCGCGAACTGCTCGCCCGCCGCGGCGACCCGCTCGCCTCGCTCACCCCGCGCGAGCGCGAGGTCCTCGAGCTCATGGCCGAGGGGCGGACGAACGCGGGGATCGCGTCGCAGCTGTTCATCGGCGTCGGGGCGGTCGAGAAGAACGTGACGTCGATCTTCCAGAAGCTCGGCCTCGAGGACTCGGGCACCGACCACCGTCGCGTGCTCGCGGTGCTCGCCTGGTTGCGGCGCTGAGGCCTCAGTCCTCGGAGGTGCGCCGGAGCGGCACATGCCGGTCGAGCATCCGGCGGTACATGCGGTATCCCCACATGAGCCAGCCGACGACCGCGAGCATCGCGATGACGAGCCCGATCACGACTGCGGCGATGATCGTGGCGCCGAGGGCGATCGTGACGGCTCCACCGAGCAGCCCGAGCACGGCAGCCTCGACCACGGTGATGATCATCATCGAGCTCGCGAAGATCTGGCTCCGACGCGCGCCGTACGCGTAGTACGTGCGCTCGGCACCCGCCTGGTCGTCGTTCGGCGACGAGACGAGGTAGGGCTCGAGCCCGGGATCGAGGTCCAGGTAGGCGCCACGCAGGCGGTTCATCGCCATGACGTACATGAGGTCGTCGGTGGCGGTGTTGAAGGCGCGCAGCTGCGTGATGTACCCGAGCACGGCGAGCAGAAGCAGGATGCCGATGGCGGCGACGCCGAACCATCCGCGGAACTTCGTCGCGTTCCCGAGGAGGCCGAGTGCGAGCAGGCCAGCGGACACGAGCGTGAGGAAGATCGCGATGCGCGTGAGCACCTCGCTCTGCGTGGTGGAGCGCGACGCGAGGAGGCTCCAGTGCTCGGTCGCGAGCATCTGCGCTCGGAGCGACTTCTGCGCATCGGTGAGGCCGCCGCCGTCCGGTCCGGCGCCGGATGCCGGCGGAGACGGGTCGGGCCCGGGCGCATCCGCCATACCGGCATTCTGCACCCGGGCCCGGTTCCGCGCACGTGTCGGTGCGGGGCCTGGTCGTTACTCGACGCTGGTGTGCGCGGCGAGGAACCAGCGGTCCTTGTCGAGGCCCTGCCGGATCTCGATCGCGACGTCCTGGCTGGCCGGGTCGAGATCCTCGAGTCCCTCGATGGCGGCGTTGACCCTCTGCGTGGCGACGTCGATCTGCGCGACGACGTCGGCGATCGTCTCGTCGGACTGCTTGAAGCCCGCCTTCGGATCCACGGCCTCGGTCTGCTTCGCGATGGTGGACAGCCGCGCGTCGATCGGCAGCCCCAGCGCGACGACCCGCTCGGCGGCGAGGTCGGCCCACTCCTGCGCGTGGTCGACGACCGTGTCGAGGAACTCGTGCACCTCGAGGAAGTCGCGGCCGCGGACGTTCCAGTGCGCCTGCTTGCCGTTCACGGCGAGCACGGTCAGTTCGTGCACGACCGGGGTGAGGAACTGCGAGACGCCCGAGGCCACCTCGGGGTCGGCGCCGCCCTTGGGCGGGGCGGACTTCTTGGGCGCCGTCTTGGAGTCGGTCATGTGGTCCCCTTCCACTCGATGACGTTCGCGGTCCACGCTACGCCGACGGGCGACGGATGGCACAGCGGACGGCGCCGATTCGCAGGGGGTTGACGGACTGTGGAGGGGATGACGGGAATCGAACCCGCACCATCAGTTTGGAAGTTAGGTCAAAGAGTGGAGGCTGAGCCCCGCAATCCCGCAGAACCGCGCAGGTGCTAGGCCCATTCCATGCCTCTCCGTGTCATCGAGTTATGGCACATTTCACCCCCTAATGGCACGACTCTGGCACGAATGCGAGTTCCGACGAGCGACCTGCCGCGCACCCGAGGAACGACCCGCATGCGGCCGTTCCGCCCGCTCTCCACAGGACTATCCATAGGCGCGGTCTCGTCGGTCGCGCGCATGGCTGCCGGGTGGGGTGTCGGTCCGTCACTACGGTGGGTCGCATGACCCCTGCGCCCGTCCCTCCGGAATCGTTCGACGGACCCAACTTCGGGGTCGCGCTCGCCGCCCTCATCGTCAGCGTCCTCGCGCTCGGCGTCGGCGGCTACTCCCTCGTCTGGCAGATCGTGAGGCACTACCGGTGGGGTCGTCCCCGGCTCACGGTGACCGGAGACTGGGGGCGCATGCGTGAACAGCACTCCGATGGGAGCGTGGAGTCGGACACGTGGACGCTAGAGGTCCAGGTCACGAACACGGGCGACGTGGGCACGCAGATCATCGACGTGTACTGGGAGTTTCCCGGTGAGGGTGGGCCGCTCCGGGTCTCCGGCAGCACGGAGCCGGGCGAGCCTCTCGGCATCCGGATGGACTGGAGAGGGATGACCGAGGAGGGGACCCTCGACCCGCCCGTGCCGGTGAGGCTGGAGCCGTTCTCCCGGCTCTACTGGATGTTCAACGTGCCCGCCGATGGCAGAGGCATGTCGAGGGTGAAGCAATACGAGCGCGGTCGCGCGGCGGTGACGTGGGTATCGCGTGAGCCTGAGAAGGAGCCACAGTTCGGGGACCACCCGAACGTGCGGACGACTTACGGCCCATGGCAGACGTTCACCGCCGACCACCCGTGGAAGACCGACGAGGCGTGGCCGCTGGAGGCACGATCCCGACTCCGTGAGCCTGGCCAGATTCGCCTCCTCCTGGCTATTGCAGGCTGGCGAGACGGGAGGGGCGGACCAACCCGGTTCGGCCGGCCCGCCTCTCGACGGTCGGATGGTGCGTCAGACGGTCACGCTCACCTGCTCCAGGGACTCGAGCAGCCTGGGGATGCTCCCGGACTCGGGGGCGGGCGCGGCCTGCGCGGTACCGTCCACGAGCAGTTCGAACGCAGCCGGGTCGGCCTGGTGGAGGAGCGCGAGCCCGTCGAAGGGAACCTCGCCGGTCGTGGCGACGCCCTCCAGGATGGTGCGCCACGCGCGGGCGGGAAGGGTGGCGGCCTCGGCAGCAGCGACCTTCTTGGCGTCCTCGTCCACCTCCACGAGCCGATCCCAGATCATGCTCTCCAGGGCGGCGGTCACGGAGCCGGGGTCGCGGCTCTCCAGCACGTCGGGGAGCGTCTCCAGCCCGTCGAGGATGGTAGCGAGCCGGTCACGGTCTGCGGTGGCGATGACCTCGGGGAGGGTGCGGTCCGCGGCGAGGAGCGCGGCCACCTTCGTCTGCCCATGCTGCACGCGGGCGATCTGGTCGGCCGTGTGCGGGGCGAGCGCGTCGAGGACGGGCTGACGGTCCGGGAGCGTGGGCTCGGCGGGCAGGGCGGCGGTGAGCCGCGCCTGGATGCCGCGCCACTCGTGCCGCTGCCGTGCCTGGATGCCCTCAGGGGTGAGGTTCCGGTCCTGGAGCCGGGTGAGGGCGAGCGCCTCCTTGAGGGCGGTGGTGACGAGGTTGATGTTGCTGGCCGTGTCGATCACGACTGGCCTCCGTTCTGTTCGGTGATGGTGCCCGGTGTGGGCGTGGCCCCCGCCAGGCGGCGGGACTTCTGTCGTGCGTTGTACTCGCGGCTCCACTCCCGGCGACACCCGCGACAGTGACCGCCGTTCGTGGTCCCCCAGACGGAGCGGAAGTGCCCGCGAGGGCAGTAGAGCCAGTTGCCGCCGTGGTCACGCTGGGCATTGTGGGAGGCGCAGAGGGGCGCGTAGGCGTCAAGGTTGGTGGAGAACCCGAGCACCCTCCCGGCCTTCGCGCCGAACGTCGTCGGCCGTCTCACGAGGCCCCAGCCGTTGGCGGGACGGCCACAGTCCGGGGCCGCGCATGGCTTCCCGACCGCGGAGCCTCGTTCGCGGCGGAGCGCTTCGTGAACGCTGCCGTAGGTGCGTGCAGTCATCGCCGCCCCCTCTCGGCTCGGAGCCCCTCCAGCGCGGCCTCTGCGCGGACGGCGCGTGTGCGCTGCGCCGCGGCTTCGGCTGAGAGCGCGCCCGTGTATGCGGTGATCGCGACGCACACGGACTCGGGGAGCCCGGAGAGAGCACGCCGATAGGGGTCGAACGCTGCCTTCGCGCGGCGGCGAGCCACAACTACGGCATCGGGTCGGGGGCTGGAGTAGACCATCCCTCAGCCCTCCCCACCGACGAGGCGGTCGAGGAGGGTCCCGACCGCTTCCAGCCCGGCCGTGGGGGCGGCGTCGAGGTTGAGGAGGCTCGCACGTCGCGCCATGATCCGGAGCACGGCGTCGATGGCCTTCGTGTCGCCCGCCATGGCGTCAGCCCAGACGGCACGCATGAGCGCGTCTAGCCGGTCGAGTTCGAGCAGGCGCAGTTCCTCGGCCTCCTCACGCGGGACCGCTGCGAGGGCGTCCCTGATCCAGGCGTAGACGGTGGAGGGGTGAACCTTCATCGCGGCGGCGATGGCGTCGGGCGTGACGCCAGCGACGCGCATTCTGAGGGCCTCCTGCTTGCGCGTGGCACGCTCGGCCCGCTTCACCGTCGTCTGTCGTCGTGGCTTCGGGCGGGGCAGGTCCCCCAGCAGGTACTCGTCGGGGTCAGGGGTGGTGGCGTTCAAGACGCCTCCTCTCGGTCGTTACGGTGGCCGCACCCGCAATAGCCGGATACGGGGTCGAAGGTGTGCCCATGCGCGGTCGATGCGCGAGCACGTGAGGTCGGGGCCGGTGGCTGTCGTCTCTGCTCATCCGGCACGCTGAGCGCTGGGAGGAGGGCCGAGAGTCGAGCCTGACCATCCGCGTTCACGTCATCGGCCTCCGCCCCCTGGGGGGTGCCCCGCGGAGCGGGGCGGGGGGAGATTGTGTCTACTTCATTGGGTCTACTTTTTGTGTCTACTTCGGGGGTCTTTGAGACCCCATTCCATGGGTCTTTTCGTACCCATTCCTCCGAGCCTGATGGGTCTTCAGGACCCCATTCCTCGGAGGACTCGACCGCCTGGAATGGGGTCGAATGTGACCCATTCCTGCGGGGCTCAATCACGAACGGCGGCACGTCCGGGAGCGACGGCTTCGGCATCACGCGGTAGCGCGTGCCCTGGCGCCCGACGCCCTTTGTCACGGTGATGAGCCCGACACGCGCGAGCACGTCCAGCGCGTCGCGAACGGATCGGCGGCTACGCATCCCCGCCTCATGGGCGATGAGGTCCTGCGACGGCCAGCACACCCCATCCGTGTCAGCGCGGCCCACGAGCACGACGAACACGGCGACCTCGCGCGGCGTGAGCGCGAGCGCGGGCACCGCCTCCCGATAGAGCCAGTCCGGGATGCGCGCGAAGCCGTTTCGGGCATCGGTCATGATGCGCGCGCCTCCTCCCCAGCGGCGCGCTCGAACTCGGCCAGGTGGGCGTCGAAGCGGTCGAGCGCCGCGAGCATGGCGGGGAACGGGTCGGGCATCCGCGCGGTGCAGCGGTCGGCGTGCTGCGTGTCGGTCATCAGGGTCACCCTCGTCCGACTCAGCGCCCGGAGAGGGCGAGCACGTCATCCGTCGAGGAGCCGAGCGCCGAGGCGTACGCCCCGACGATGGACGACTCGCTCGCCTGACCATCGGCAAGAGGGCCGGGAGGAGTGAGCGGGTAGCCGAGCGCCTCCAGCAGCGGGGCGGTGACGACCTGGACCTTGCGGCCATCGCGCCACACGGCGACGCGGCCCTCACGGACGTTCTCGTACGCCTTGGGCCGGGAGATGCCGCAGAGGAGGGCGTAGTCGTCCACCGAGATGGTCGGAACGGGGAAGGTGCGGAGCGCGTTCAGGAGCGCCGCGCGCTGGACGGTGCGGGAAAGATCGGGCATGAGAGCCTCCGGGGTCGCAAACGGTTCGTTTGGTCCACCGGGCTCCTGGCCCTGTAGTGGCGGAGGGCGCCCGGCCCTCCGTTGCACTCAAACATACATGATTGCTCGGGGTATGCTTGGACAAGAACCGCAGATCAGAGGTGAAAAGTGACACTCTGTCACCGCCCCGCGACCGAGGAGAACCCGATGAGCGAGCGAAACCAGAAGGTCAATCGGGCATCATTCGGGAGCGTCAGAAAGTTGCCCTCAGGACGGTGGCAGGCGCGGTACCCCGACCCGGCCGGGCGCGCCATGACCGCGCCGAGCACCTTCACGACGAAGCGTGACGCCCTCGACCACATCGCCGGGGTCCGAGCCGACCGGATGCGTGGCACCTATCGGGACCACCGTGCCGGGTCCGCGCCCTTCGGGCCGTACGCCGAGGAGTGGGTAGCGAACGGTGGTTCACGGGGCAAACTCGCGCCCCGGACGCGCGTGCTCTACGAGGACCTCCTGCACCGGCACCTGGAGCCCCTCGCCACCATGCCGCTCAGCGCCATCACGCCGCCCGTCGTTCGCTCCTGGTACTCACGGACGCGGAAGGGGCTCCAGACGTCCTCGAAAGCGCGTGGCGGCACCGGGGAGACGGCCGTGCGGCAGGCCTACGCCCTCCTCCGCTCCATCCTCGCCACGGCAGTGACGGACGGTCTGATCCCGTCCAACCCCTGCCAGATCAAGGGGGCAGGGATCGCGTCCGCCCCCGAGCGGCCCTACATGGCACCCGACGTGCTCTCCGCCATCGTGGACCGGATGCCCGAGCGCTACCACCTGCCCATGCAGGCCATGTTCGGCGGGCACCTGCGCCTCGGTGAACTCGTCGCCCTGGAGCGCGGCGACTACGCCAATGGGATGCTCCGCGTAGAGCGTCAGGTCGCCATCGTGCGCGGCGTGCCCACGGTGACGCCGACCAAGACCGGGGAGGAGCGCGTCGTCGCACTCCCCGGCACCCTCGCCGCAATGATCGAGGACCACCTGGCCCGCACGACCGGGTTCCCCAAGTCGCCCATGTTCACCCGGCCGGACGGTACGGCGCTCACGCACACTGGCATCCAGCAGGCGTGGGCGAAAGCGCGCAAGGCGGCCGGGCATCCCCAGTTTCACGTGCACGATGTGCGGCACGCGGGGCTCACCCTCGCCGCGCAGGCGGGGGCGACGACGCGGGAACTCATGGCACGCGCCGGACACCGCACCACAGCGGCGGCGATGACGTATCAGCACGTGGCGGAGGAGCGTGGCGTGCTCGTGGCGGATCGGATGGATGCGCTCGCCGGGGCGGCATTCCAGACTCGTGTCACGAAGCGCCCGGAGAGCACGGAGCGGGGGACGGGGCTCCAGGGCGTGCTCAGCCTGGGGGTAGTCGTAGAGCGATAGTCGCCCCTCTACCGTCAGAGGCCCCCGCTCGGATACCATCGAGACATGGCAAAGCGTCTGGGGGAAGCGGCGAAGCAGTCGCGCGTGGTGAAGGCCACCGTCGCGAAGGGCAAGCGCGTCCAGGTCGCATCGCGCGCCATGAGCAAGACGAAGACTTCCGTCTCGGCCTCCTCCGGCCGCGTCTCGACACGATAGGCGGCGTTGAGCCCCACGCGGGGACGCCCGGCGCTCGTCCGGGAGGTCCGATCATTTGAGGACCCGGCGCTAATCATCCCGTCCGAAGTCGCGCTGGATACGTCCTTCGTGATCGAGGCGCTCGTGAGCACCGCCCCGCTTCATCCCGTTGCGCGCGCCTTCATGCTCAGGCTCGTGAACGACGAGGTCGTCGTCTACTACAACCGCCTCCTAGAGATTGAGTTCGCGGAAGTCGCGTTCAAGATCGCTGTCATTGAGCAACACGGCAAGGCCGGTTGGCCTCGTATGAGGAACGATGGGCGCGTGAGGAGGCGAGCGGGTCGGCTCGCGAAATCGCTCAGGAACGAGTGGGACGCGCTGCTGACCACTCTCCCTCATGCCTGCGTGGAGTTGCACGAGGTCGCGGACGATGTTCCCCGCCACATGGCCGCGCACGGGCTCGCCTCATACGACGCCGCGCACTCCCTCACTGCGCAGTACGTAGGTGCAGGGGCGCTGGTAACGACGGACGCTGGATTCGGCCGCGTCCCGGCCGTAGACCTGCCTCTGCTGGTGGATTCTTCGCGGGTCCGCTCATGCCGTCGTCATCGCGGCGGGCGGTGACTCACCACGTGGTGGCACGGGCCAGGAGAGATCACGTACTGAACCGGGGGTCGATGCGGTGGAGCACGGCGGAGTATGAGCCGTCCGGGTTTCGGTCCCACGCCGAAGCCCCTTGGTATGCGAACCCGTCCGGGATCGCGTGGGCACGAGCCACGGCGTCCAGTCCGTCCTGGTAGAAGGCGACTCCGCCCCACGCGAGGGGCGTCTCTGAGATGACGCCCATGTCGGCACCGTAGACGCGTAGTACCCATCCGGATTCGGCGCGCGCGACTGTCGCGGTGGTGGGCTCGGAGGCGGGCGTATCGGTGCTCACTCCATGCACGCTATGACGCGCTGGAGAGGGCTCGCAACGGTGCTACTGGCACGTGGCTGGCACGAACGGTTGGTGAGCACGTGAGAGGCCCACGTTAGCCCGTGCGGGATTCCCGGTCTGACCTGGGGATGATTCTGTGGAGGGGATGACGGGAATCGAACCCGCACCATCAGTTTGGAAGACTGAGGCTCTACCATTGAGCTACATCCCCGAGCGCCCGCTCGCGGGCACCCGATCATCGTAGTACACGATGACCGTCGTCCCGCGCCGGCCGCTCCGCGCTAGCGGAGTGCGGCGATCGTCCGCGCGGCGCCGCGAGCGAGGCGCACCTGCCGTTCGTAGGTCGCGGCGATCACGACGAGCAGGGCGCCCGCGAGCCCGAGCCACAGCCACCACCAGACCGCTTCGTACAGCGCGCTGATCCACGGCCAGAGCTGCGTGAGGGCGTGCACGAGGAGCACCGCACCGCCCAGGAGGACGGGGGCCTGCAACCGGAGCACGGTGCCGACGACCACGGCGGCGACCGCCGCGACGCCGAGTCCGACCACGCGCCAGAGCTGCGGATCGGTCCAGTCGGCGAGCAGGGCCGGGAGGAGCACCACGGCGAGACCGGGTCCGAGCGCGGGCCAGCTGCCGAGTCCGGGTCGGCGCGTCAGGTCGATCGCACCGGCGGCGATGAGCCCGAGTCCGACCGGGACCGTCACGAGGTCGAACGGGTCCACCGTGCTCGCGGCGATGACGACGAGCGCGCCGAGCACGAGGACGCCGAGCGTGGTCCACCGGAGGATGGGTCCGGACAGGGGTTTCGTGCGCACGGCGACGGACGCCACGTGCACCGCCGCGAGCGACGCGAGGAGCAGGCCGGCCCGCAGATCGGGCAGGTCGTCGTCGAGGATGGCGGCGAACGTCGGCACGGAGGCGAGGGTCACGGATGCGGCGAGTCCCCACTCCGCGAGCGTGGTGGGTCGCGGCTCGGTCCGCGACCACGCGAACGCGGCGATCGCGCCGACGGCGAGCGCCGCCGCAGACCAGACCTCGGGGACGAGGGCCCCGGACGCACCGGTCGCGATGGCGGTCCCGCGGACGACCGCACCGCCGGTCACGGCGGCCCATCCGGCAGTCACGACGAGCAGCCGCAGGGGAACGCCCCGCACGGCGTCCGGCAGCGCGAGTCCCGCCAGGAGCACCACCGTACCGATCGAGACGAGGAGCAGCGCGCGCAGCTCCGACCCGCTCGCGGCCGAGATGCTCGGGAGCACGGCGATCACGGCGGCGGCGCCGAGCACCGCGGTGCGTCCGACCGCGGTGGTCGCGCCGGCGGGCCGGCGCCACATGAGCAGCGCGCCGGCCACGCCGAGGCCCACGGCCAGCGGCAGGGTGTACGCCTCGACGTCCCGGACGCCGTCGGCGGCGAACCGCGTCCAGACCGCACCCACGGCCAACGGCAGGCTCAGCCATGACAGGTGACGCGCTGGCGAGTCGCCCCCGACCGGATCGCCCCAGAGGGCGGCGATCAGCATCGGAAGCGGAGTGAGGATGAGCAGCGCGAGCCAGGTCTGCTCCGGTGCGGACGGGGGGAGGAAGGTCGCGGTGAACGCGACGATCGCCACCGGTCCGATCGCCGATGCCCACGCGGCGCGCACCCCGGAGGCATTCGGAAGGAGGACGTGCGCGAGGCCCGCCGCGAGCAGGGCTGCGCCGGCGACGCCGTGGACCACCGACGCCGCGGAGCCGTAGGCGGCGACGACCGATGCGCCCGCAAGACCGAGCGCGATCGGCGTGGCTGCCGCGAAGGCCATCCGGAGGCCGGGAACCGGCGATCGCAGCCAGAGCAGGCCGACGAGCACGAGGGCGGTCGCGGGAACCCATCCGACCACGTCGCCGAGCGGGAGCGCATCGAGGTCGGGTACGGCGAACCGGGATGCGATCGTCGAGCTCGCGGCCGCCAGGGAGCCGACCAGTGCGGCCGCCAGCAGCGGAACGGCGATCGCCGAACGATCGCCGCGCCCGAGTGGCCGCACCGCCGCCACCCCTGCGAGGGCCAGTGCTGCGACGAGCCCGCCGACGAACGCACCGCGGTCCCAGGGCGATGCGAGCGCGGACCCGGCCGCGGCGCTCCACGCGGGGAGGCTGAAGCCCGCGAGCGCGACGATCGCCGCAGCGGCGGCGGCGTGCCCGACGGCGAGCGGCCGCGACGCCGACGACCAGATGCGCCGCGTGAGCATCCTGCCGGCGATCGCGAGTCCGAGGACCACCGGCACGACCCACCACCACAGTCCGGCGCTCCCGTGCGACAGCGCCCACGCCGCGACCGCCGACCCCATGCCGAACACCGCGAGCACCGACACCGCGCCGGGCACGCGGCGGAGGAGTCCGACCGCTGCCAGCGCGAGCGCCACGAGAGCGGTCCCGACGAGCAGCGCCGCGATGGCGAGCGGCGTCGGGGCCGTCAGGGCGGCGGCCACCGCAGCGGTGCCGAGGAGCGCCGCCGGGACGGCTCCGAGCCGACGGAGGCGACCGAGCAGCAGGAAGGCGATCGCCGCGGCGACGCCGAGCGCCGCGGGCGCCAGCACGGCACCCGTCGCCACGCGGTCGAGTTCGCCGATCAGTCCGTCGTCGCCGGGTCGGGGGGCGGTGGCGTCGAGCGTCCACGCCCGGAACGGCACGGTCGCGAGCGATGCCCCCGCGAGCGCCGTGACGAGCAGCGCCGGCACCGCCGCGACCATCGCGGTCGTCCCGCTCGCCACGAACGCGGTGAACCCGTCGCGGAACCAGGAGGCCCGGAGCCGCGCTGCGGCCGCGGCGAGGCACGCGATCACCGCCGCGGAGGTCGGCGCCGCCCACAGGGCGTCGCGCTCGTCGAGCTCGATGGCGGCACCCAGGGCCGGGGCGGCAGCCGCCGCGATCCCCGCGAGGGCAGCCGCGAGCGGTGCCAGACGGGGCCAGGCATCCGTCGAGCGGGCCCGGAGCGCCACCAGCATGACGAGCCAGCCGCCGGCGACGCCGGCCAGCGCCCACGTCGCCCCCCATTCCGTGCCGCCGAGGGCCCATGGGGCGGCGACGAGCGCGGTGGCACCGCCGACGAGCCCCGCGGAGACGAGGAGCGTGCGCTCGATGGAGGCGCGGCCGAAGCGTGCGGCCGCTCCCGCGAGGAGCACCGCCAGCCCGCCGAGCCACACGCCCGTGGCGGACTCGCCCCGCGGCGCGATGCCGTACATGAAGATGCCGAGGCCGGTCGGCGCGAGGACCGCCGCCGCGATCCCGGTCACGCGGACGGCCGTGACGAGCCGCGCCGCGGCGAGCAGCGCCGCGAGGACGAGCAGGGCGGTGCCCCAGTATCCGGGCGCGTCGACGCGGTCGCTCAGGAACAGGTCGTTCGCCTGCACGATCCAGACATCCAGGATGAGCAGCACGACGGCCAGCGCCGCCACGCCCTCGGCCGTGCCGGGCAGGCCGCGTGCGCGGAGCAGCCAGGCGACGCCGAGGACGGGCACGCTCGCGACCGCGATCACGACCGACCGGACCTCGAGCGTGGCGATGAGGTAGGCGACCAGCAGGAACACGACGGCCGCGACGGACAGGAGCACCACGCCGAGCGTGAGCAGGAGGACCTGCACCCCGGAGCGCCGGGCACGCAGCGGCGTCTCGCCCTGCGGCGGCGCGACCTGCGGCGCCGTGGCCGGTGGGTGCGACACCGGCTGGAGCGGCGGCGCGGCCGGCGGCAGCGGGGGAGCGAGCGGCGCCGGGACGGCGTCGACGACCGGCGCCGCTACGGCGGGCGGGGGAGGCGGCACGGGCCGCGCGGCGGCCGCGGCCTGCTGCGCGCGCATCCGGCTGAGGACGACCTGCCGCTCCGCCTCGGCGTCCCGCACGCGGGCGCCTGCCGCGAGCGCCTCGGCGGCGAGCGGGACGTCGAGCCGCAGGCCGCACGTGTCGCACACGGTCCGGAACAGCTGCGAGAAGCAGGAGGGGCAGCGGGTGGTGTCGACGAGCATGGCGGGGTCGCTCGGCCAGCGTCGCACGTCGGACGCCGCGGGATGCGTCTGATGGGGCATGCGCTCACTCTGGCACGCCGGCCCGCCTCCGTCGTCGGTGTCCACACCGAGTCCGTTGTCCACAGGGCGCCGCCGGAGGAGTCGTCGTCAGGGCGGGCGGCGGCTCGTGCAGTAGACTTTCCGGCGTCCATCCCCACTTCGACGTGCTCCGGCATGCCGACCCGGGCGGACGACGAGTCAAGCCGACGGCTCGGGGCGTAGCTCAGCTTGGCTAGAGCGCCCGCTTTGGGAGCGGGAGGTCGCAGGTTCGAATCCTGTCGCCCCGACGAGTCGCACCGGCTCGACACGAACTTCCACCAAACAGGAGAAACTTCCCCATGCCGACCACTTCGGTTGAGAAGCTGAGCCCGACGCGCGCCAAGCTCACCATCTCGGTGACGCCCGAGGAGCTGAAGCCCAGCATCGCCCACGCCTACGAGCACATCGCCGAGCAGATCGCCGTGCCCGGCTTCCGCAAGGGCAAGGTGCCGCCGCCCATCATCGACCAGCGGGTCGGCAAGGCCGCTGTGCTCGAGCACGCGGTCAACGAGGGCCTCGACGGCTTCTACCGCGCCGCGGTGAACGAGCACGAGCTCCGCCCCCTCGGCCGCCCCTCGGCCGACATCGTCGAGTGGCCGAACGAGAAGGACTTCTCCGGCGACCTGCTGCTCGCGATCGAGGTCGACGTCCGTCCCGAGATCGAGCTGCCCGACTACCAGGGCCTCGAGCTGACCGTCGACTCGGTCGAGGTCGGCGACGACGAGGTCACCGAGGAGCTCGAGCGTCTCCGCAGCCGCTTCGGCACCCTCATCACCGTCGACCGCCCGGCGAAGACCGGCGACTTCGTCACGCTCGACCTGGTCGCGACGATCGACGGCACCGAGGTCGACACGGCCAGCGGCGTCTCGTACGAGCTCGGCTCGGGCGAGCTGCTCGAGGGCATCGACGAGGCGCTCGACTCGCTCACCGCGGGCGAGACCACGACGTTCGAGTCGAAGCTGCTCGGCGGCGACCACCAGGGCGAGACCGCCGAGATCACCGTGAGCGTCACGGCCGTCAAGGAGCGCGAGCTCCCCGAGGCCGACGACGACTTCGCGCAGATCGCCAGCGAGTTCGACACGCTCGACGAGCTCACCGCGAGTCTCAAGGAGCAGGTCGCGAAGAACAAGTCGTTCGGGCAGGGCAGCCAGGCCCGCGACCTCCTCGTCGACAAGCTCCTCGAGCTGGTCGACGTGCCCGTCGCCGACAGCGTCATCGAGGACGAGGTGCACCGCCACCTCGAGTCCGAGGGTCGCCTCGAGGACGACGAGCACCGCGCCGAGGTCACCGAGTCCAGCACGAAGGCGTTCAAGACCCAGATCGTCCTCGACGCGATCGCCGAGCAGGAGAAGGTCCAGGTCAGCCAGGAGGAGCTCACCCAGTACCTCGTGCAGGGCGCCGCGCAGTACGGCATGGACCCGAACGAGTTCGTGCAGATCCTCAGCCAGAACGGCCAGATCCCCGCCATGGTCGGCGAGGTCGCCCGCAACAAGGCGCTCGCCATCGCGCTCGGCAAGGTGACGGTGAAGGATGCCGCGGGCAACGCGGTCGACCTCTCCGAGTTCACCGCCGTCGTCGACGAGAACGAGGCCGAGGGCGACGAGGCCGCGTCGGAGGCGCCCGCCGAGGAGGCGCCCGCCGAGGAGGCGAAGCCCGCCAAGAAGCGCTCCACCAAGAAGGCCGCCGAGGCCGACGAGGCGCCCGCCGAGGAGGCCGACGCCGAGGAGAAGCCGGCGCGCAAGCGCACCGCGAAGCAGGCCGACGCCGAGTAGTCGGCGACGACCCGAGCGAGCACGCGACGGGGCCGGGCACCCATGCCCGGCCCCGTCCGTCGTCTCCGGAGGAGGAGGAGCATGGACGAATGGCAGCGTCGGGTGGATGCCGTGTGGGCGGCGGCGTCCGACCTCGATGATCAGGCCGTGATCGAGCGCATCGACCTGCTCGTGGCCGAACTCCCGGCGGACGACCCCCGCGGTCCCTTCGAGGCCGCGGGCGCACGCGACTCGGCCGGGCTCGAGGCGGAGGCGGAACCGCGCTACCGCCGGGCCCTCGAACTCGGACTGTCGGGTCGGGCTCGCGTCGAGGCGCACGTCCAGCTCGCGTCGACCGTTCGCAACCTCGGACGTGCGGACGAGGCGCTGGCGCTCCTCGACGGCGTCCGCGACGATGCGGGCGACCTCGCCGACGCGGTCGAGGCGTTCCGTGCGCTCGCGCTCGCGTCGTCGGGTCGAACGGATGCCGCGGCATCCGTCGCCCTCATCGCCCTCGCCCCGCACCTCACGCAGTACCGCCGCGCGGTCGACGCGTACGCTCGGGAGCTCCTCGCGCCCGCACCGGAGGACGACACCACGACGCCGTGATGCCCGTCGTCGCGACGCGGCATCCGCCGACGGCGAACAGCCCGGTTCGCGCGTGTTGCACCGGATAGATTCGAGACAACGCACGAACGAAACGGAGCGAAATCCATGGCCGAACCGACACTGCAGCCCAGTGTGTTCGATCGACTGCTGAAGGACCGCATCATCTGGCTCGGCTCGGAGGTGCGCGACGACAACGCGAACGAGATCGCCGCGAAGCTGCTGCTCCTCGCCGCAGAGGATCCGAACAAGGACATCTACCTCTACATCAACTCGCCCGGCGGGTCGATCACGGCGGGCATGGCCATCTACGACACGATGCAGTTCGTCCCGAACGACATCGTCACGGTCGGCATCGGCATGGCGGCCTCGATGGGGCAGCTCCTGCTCACCGCGGGCACCAAGGGCAAGCGGTACATCACGCCGAACGCGCGCGTGCTGCTGCACCAGCCGCACGGCGGCTTCGGCGGCACCGCGAGCGACATCCAGACGCAGGCGCAGCTCATCCTCGACATGAAGAAGCGCCTCGCCGAGATCACCGCCGCGCAGACCGGCAAGTCGGTCGAGCAGATCAACCGCGACGGCGACCGCGACCGGTGGTTCAACGCGCAGGAGGCCCTCGAGTACGGCTTCGTCGACCACATCCGCGAGTCCGCGCTCGACGTCTCGGGCGGTGGCGGCACGCAGCCCGGCTTCGAGGACACCAAGGCCTGAGGAAGAGAGAACAGCGAATGAACATCCCCGCTTTCGGCGGCACCGCGTTCAGCGGCGTCCAGGCCCCCGGCTCGCGCTACATCCTGCCGAGCTTCGAGGAGCGCACGGCCTACGGCTACAAGCGACAGGACCCGTACGCGAAGCTCTTCGAGGACCGCATCATCTTCCTCGGTGTCCAGGTCGACGACGCGTCGGCCGACGACATCATGGCGCAGCTGCTCGTGCTCGAGTCGATGGACCCGGACCGCGACATCATGATGTACATCAACTCGCCCGGTGGCTCGTTCACGGCGATGACCGCGATCTACGACACGATGCAGTACATCCGTCCGCAGATCCAGACGGTGGTGCTCGGCCAGGCCGCCTCGGCCGCGGCCGTGATCGCCGCGGCCGGCACCCCGGGCCGACGCCTCGCACTGCCGAACGCGCGCGTCCTGATCCACCAGCCGGCGATGGGCGAGGCCGGGCACGGCCAGGCGTCCGACATCGAGATCCAGGCGGCTGAGATCCTGCGCATGCGCACCTGGTTGGAGGAGACGCTGTCGAAGCACTCCAACCGCACCATGGAGCAGGTGAACGCCGACATCGACCGCGACAAGATCCTGTCCGCAGCCGAGGCCCAGGAGTACGGCCTCATCGACCAGGTGCTCACGTCGCGCAAGACGCTGCCGGCACTCGCGCGCTGATCGACGACGTCCGAGGGGCGGGTGCGGATGCCGCATCCGCCCCTCGTTCGTCACGTTTCCGCCAAACCGTGGCGGATCGGCCCCGCCCGGCTTCCGTCGGGCTAGGCTCGGAGCAGACGCGTTTCGAGGGAGGAAACGATGGCACGGATCGGGGAGAGTGCTGACCTGCTGAAGTGCTCCTTCTGCGGAAAGAGCCAGAAGCAGGTGCAGCAGTTGATCGCCGGTCCCGGCGTGTACATCTGCGACGAGTGCGTCGAGCTCTGCAACGAGATCATCGAGGAGCGGCTCGCCGAGGCGGGCGAGGCGGAGTCGGGCGAGTTCGAACTGCCCAAGCCCAAGGAGATCTTCGCCTTCCTCGAGGAGTACGTCATCGGCCAGGAGGCCGCGAAGCGTGCGCTCGCGGTGGCGGTGTACAACCACTACAAGCGCGTTCGGGCCAAGGCGGCGATCGCCTCCGCCGATCGGGCGCACGACGACGTCGAGATCGCGAAGTCCAACATCCTGCTCATCGGCCCGACCGGCTGCGGCAAAACGTACCTCGCGCAGACCCTGGCCAAGCAGCTGAATGTCCCCTTCGCGGTCGCGGATGCCACGGCGCTGACCGAGGCCGGCTACGTCGGCGAAGACGTCGAGAACATCCTCCTGAAGCTCATCCAAGCCGCGGACTACGACGTCAAGCGGGCCGAGACGGGCATCATCTACATCGACGAGGTCGACAAGATCGCGCGGAAGGCCGAGAACCCGTCCATCACGCGCGATGTGTCGGGCGAGGGCGTGCAGCAGGCGCTGCTGAAGATCCTCGAGGGCACCGTGGCATCCGTGCCGCCGCAGGGCGGGCGCAAGCACCCCCACCAGGAGTTCATCCAGATCGACACGACGAACGTGCTGTTCATCGTCGCCGGCGCGTTCGCCGGACTCGAGGACATCATCTCGTCGCGGGCCGGCAAGCGCGGCATCGGCTTCGGCGCCCCGCTGCACTCCAAGCAGGATGAAGCCGAGCTGTTCAGCGAGGTGCTCCCGGAGGACCTGCACAAGTTCGGCCTGATCCCGGAGTTCATCGGCCGTCTCCCCGTGGTCGCCACGGTGACGCCGCTCGACCGCACGGCGCTCATGGAGATCCTCACCGAACCCAAAAACGCCCTCGTGCGCCAGTACCAGCGCATGTTCGAACTCGACGGGGTCCAGCTCGAGTTCGAGCACGCCGCGCTCGAGGCGATCGCCGACCTCGCCGTGCTCCGCCAGACCGGCGCCCGTGGACTCCGCGCGATCATGGAGGAGGTGCTGGGGCCCATCATGTTCGAGGTGCCCTCCACCACCGGGGTCGCGCGAGTGGTCGTCACGAAGGAGACGGTCATCGACAACGCCGCGCCGACGATCGTTCCCTCGAAGCCGCGCCGCGCCGAGAAGTCGGCCTAGCCGCGCAGCCGGCGCGCCGCCACCGGCGGCCGCCGTCAGTCGAAGACGCGGAACACCTGCCAGTGGCGACCGTCGTGGCCGACGTCGAAGACGTGGGTCTCGCCGTCGTCGGCGCTCGCCTGGAACCGCCAGCCGGTGATCGCGAGCGGCGCGCGGCCGGGGGCGACGTCGTGGCCGTCGAACGGATGCCACCAGTCGGCCGGACCCACCAGGGGCGTGGGCGTGTCGCTCACGCGGTACCGGCGTGCCCGCCACACCAGCCGCTCGGGCGCGCCCGATGGCCCCGTCCAGACCTCCGCCGGTTCGACCGTGCGTCGCATGGCGCCCTCCGCCGTAATTCGAAACTGTGTTCGAATCCTAGCAGCGTTCGGGCGCGACGGCACCGGTCGACCGAGGTCGACCGGTCGGCGTTCCGGTCAGGCGAGGTCGTCGTCCGTCCGGGCGCCGAAGACGATCTCATCCCAGCTGGGCATCGACGCGCGACCCTTCTTGGCGCGAGGAGCCGACGACGCCTTGCCGCCCCACAGGGCGCGCGCGGCCGCGCCCGCTCGACTCTCGTCGTCGTGCGAGGCATCCGGTTCCGCCGAGGCCGCCTCGGGAGCGATCGGTGCCGGGGTCGAGGGCGGGTCGGGCTGCGCCGTGACCGTCACGGTCGGAGCGAAGGGCGCCGGCTGCGGCATCCGCTCGGTCGCGCCGGAGAGGGACTCGCGTTCGCCGCGCCGGCGCCGGAGGGCCTCGAGCAGGTCCGCGGTCTCGCCGGTCGGGGGAGCGGGCTCGTCGGCGCGCTTGATCGCCGCCCTCACGACCGCGCTGGAGGACCCCGCCGGCTGCCGCTGAACGGCGACCTCGGGCTGCGGCGCGGTGTCGTCGTCGGCGGTGTCCGACGATTCGAACGTGAACGCGCCGCTGTCGAATCGCGACGACTCGTCGTCGGCCGAGACCGCCCGCAGGCGCGGGATCATCCCGCCACGGACCTCACCGTGCTTGGACAGCGTCGCGGCGTCCGCGTTCTGCGGGTGCAGTGCCTGCTTCCGCGGCTCGAACGACCAGCGGGCGTCGTGGTCGATGCCATCGGCGGTGAACTCGAGCTTCACCATCCAGCCGTGCTCCTCGTCCTTCCAGCTCGCCCAGCGCTCGCCGTGCGCACCGAGGCCGGCGAGGCGCTCGCGCACCATGCTGCCGAAGGATGCCGGCTCGTCGGCCTCGGCCTCGCCGGGGACGTGGATCGGGACGGCCAGCGCAGAGGTCACCATGTGCTCGCGCTCGGCGATCACCGGACCCTCGAACCGGCGGATGTAGTCGACCGAGGCGCCGGTGAGTTCCGCGACCTCCTCGGCGGAGAGGCCCGAGCGGATGTGCGCCTGGACCTCGCGGGGCGACAGCTTCGGGCCCGTGTGGGCCTCGGGGATGGCCTGGCGGATGCGCGACTGGAGCACCTCGTCGACCTCGATCCGGAATCGCGCCCCGTCTTCTGAGGCTGCGACGAGGGCGCCGTCTTCGACACCGATCACCTTCAGTTCCTGCATCGCGAGAAGCCTTTCCGTGCCTTCGTCTCCGCCCAAGGATGCCACGCCTCGGCCCGGCGCCCGGGAATACGGCGGGCGCGCCGCGAGTTGTGCCTGCAACCGGGGCGAACGCGACTCCGGGAGGGTTTGCCAACGGCATCGAATTGATGCAGACTATGGCGGCCGAACCCTCGGCACCGGAAAAAAGGATGGGAATGGCAACGGACTACGACGCGCCACGGAAGACCGAAGACGACTCCGAGTCGATCGAGGCCCTCAAGGAGCGCGTGCCCGACAAGATGTCGAGCGCCGTCGACGTCGAGGACGCCGACAACCCCGGCAGCTTCGACCTCGCGGGCGCCGACCTGTCCGACGTCGAGCTGGACGTGGTCGTGCTGCCGCCGCAGGCCGACGAGTTCACGTGCGTGAACTGCTTCCTGGTCAAGCACCGCTCGCAGATGGACCACGAGACCAAGCTCGGGCCCATCTGCCAGGAGTGCGCCGCCTAGGCCCGCTCCTCACCGACTCCTGGCCGCCGCGATCCGTTGATCGCGGCGGCCAGTTCGTTCGGGTGACGCGTCGAGACGAGCCAGTACGGCGCCGGGTCCGCGGCATCCGTGATCGGCACCCGGACCACGTCGCGGATCCAACCGCGGATGACGAGGTGGGCGCGCGCGTCGAGGCCGGTGCCGCGTTCGACCCGGGCGTCCTCGCCGACCGCCGGGACCGCGGTGCCGACGTCCTCGATCGGGACGCGCGCACGACCGGCGCGGAACTCGCCGCCGGACACCTCGACCACCGGCGCCGTGAGGGTCAGCGACCCGGCCACCGCCGCGTACATCAGCAGGCCCGTCACCACGCCCGCGGGCACCGACACCGGGGCGAGCACGAGGATGCTCGAGGGGATGAGCAGGAGGCTGATGAGGTAGATCCAGGGCGTCGGCCACAGCCGTTCGCGGTACTCGGGCATGGATCTATCAGACCAGACTTCTGCACTACCCTCGAACGGTGACCGATTCCGTCGATGTGCTGATCACGGCCGACCGCGTCCCCGCCTACGCCCACCCGGGCGATGCGGGAGCCGACCTCCACGCCGCCGAGGCGGTGGTGCTCGAACCAGGAGAGCGCGCGACGGTCGGCACCGGAGTGGCGATCGCGCTGCCCGACGGCTACGTCGCGTTCGTGGTGCCCCGTTCGGGCCTGGCCTTCAAGCACGGCATCACGATCGTGAACGCGCCCGGGACCGTCGACGCCGGATACCGGGGCGAGATCAAGGTCGCACTGTTGAACACCGACGCCCGCGAGGCGTACCGCATCGAGCCGGGCGACCGCATCGCCCAGCTCGTCGTGATGCCCGTCAGCCGGGCGCGGTTCGTGGAGGTCGAGAAGCTGCCCGGCAGCCTCCGCGGCGAGGGGGGATTCGGGTCCACCGGATTCGGGGCGAACCAGTCAGGAGCACACGCGTGAGCGACATCGAGAACATCGACGACTTCCCGGTCGACCAGCCCAAGTCGGCCCCCGCCGATCGGGCCGCGAACGGCCCCCTCGACGAGTCGGAGGCCAATCCGGTCCGCCCGTACGTCGACCTCGGCGGCGTCAAGGTGCTGCCCCGCGAGGGCCTGCACCTCCGGCTCGAGGTCGAGGAGGGCAGCAAGCGCGTGGTCGCCGTCGGCCTCGACTACGCCAACTCGACCCTCCAGGTCCAGCCGTTCGCGGCACCGCGATCGAGCGGGCTCTGGCACGAGATCCGCGACCAGATCGCCGAGCAGATCGCCCGGCAGGGCGGCACGACCACGGTCCGCGAGGGGTCGTTCGGTCCCGAGCTCCTCGCGCAGATCCCCGTCACGACGGCCGACGGGCAGGCCGGCCAGATGCGGCTCGCGCGCTTCATCGGCGTCGACGGCCCGCGTTGGTTCCTCCGCGGCGTGATCGCCGGCGAGGCGGCCACCAATCCGGCGGCGGCGGCGAAGGTCGAGGATCTCTTCCGCTCGATCGTCGTCGTCCGCGGCGACACCCCGATGCCCCCGCGCGACCTGATCCCGCTGCGCATGCCCGCGCCGTCGTCGGGCGGTCCCGGCGCGTGACCTCGCACGATCCGGACGCGAACCCGCCTGAGCGCGAGTCCGCCCCCGCGGCCGACGAGGGCGGTCCGGCGCCGGCCGAGCGCGAGGGCGCCCCGGCCGACGACCTCGCGCGCCAGTTCGCGGCCGCGGCCGAGCGGTCGGGCCTGGGCCGGATCGCGCGCGACGAGACGCTGACCCCGGCCGACCTGATCGGCGCGCTCGGCGGCGTGCGCGGCCTCGCCGAGGCGATCCTGCCCGGCCTGGTCTTCCTCGTCACCTACACCTTCACGCGCGAGCTCGTGTGGGCGCTCGTGGCGTCGCTCGGCCTCGCCGTCGTCTTCACGGTCGCGCGGCTCGTGGCCCGGACGCAGCCCACCCAGGCCATCGCGGGCCTGATCGGCGTCGCGGCATCCGCTGCGCTGGCGCTGTGGACCGGGCGCGCCGAGGACAACTACGTCATCGGCTTCTACACGAACGCGGCCTACGCGGTCGCGATCCTGGTCTCGCTGCTCGTGCGCTGGCCGCTCGTCGGCCTCGTGGTCGGCTTCCTCATGGGCGACGGCACGGCGTGGCGCCGGCGGCGGCGGACCTATCGCGCCATGCAGCTGCTGACCGTCGTGTGGCTCGGCATGTTCGTCGCGCGCCTCGTGGTGCAGGTCCCGTTCTACTTCGCCGGCAACGTCGAGGCGCTCGGCGCCACCCGGCTGCTCATGGGCGTGCCGCTGTACGCGCTGCTGCTCGTCTTCTCGTGGTTGGTCGTCCGGGCGGTGTACCCGACGCGGACCGCGCCCGCGGAGTGATAGAGTTATCTCGATATCAAGATAATTTCCGGATGCCGGAGTGAGCCTGTCGGCAGGCGGGGCGCTGCACTAGCCTTGCTTGGGGCGGGGCAACGGATCATGACGAGCACCGCCATGCGCCGCCGCGCGGGCGGCATCCGCGAAGGAGAGGACACCGTGTCTGCAGTGAACAGTTTCGGGGCGAAGGACACGCTCCAGGTCGGCGACCAGGCGTACGAGATCTACCGGATCGACACGGTCCCCGGTCACCAGAAGCTCCCCTTCAGCCTGAAGGTCCTGCTCGAGAACCTGCTCCGCACCGAGGACGGCGCGAACGTCACCAAGGAGCAGATCCAGGCGCTGGGGTCCTGGGTCCCCACCGCCGAGCCCGACACCGAGATCCAGTTCACCCCGGCCCGCGTGGTGATGCAGGACTTCACCGGCGTGCCCTGCATCGTCGACCTCGCCACCATGCGCGAGGCCGTGGTCGCCCTCGGCGGCGACCCGAACAAGATCAACCCGCTCTCGCCGGCCGAGATGGTCATCGACCACTCGGTCATCGCCGACCTGTTCGGCACCGAGAACGCCCTCGAGCGCAACGTCGAGATCGAGTACGAGCGCAACGGCGAGCGGTACCAGTTCCTCCGGTGGGGGCAGACGGCCTTCGACGACTTCAAGGTCGTTCCGCCCGGTACCGGAATCGTGCACCAGGTCAACATCGAGCACCTCGCGAAGGTCATCTACCACCGCGACGTCGACGGCGTCACCCGCGCCTATCCCGACACCTGCGTGGGCACCGACTCGCACACCACCATGGTGAACGGCCTCGGCGTCCTCGGCTGGGGAGTCGGCGGCATCGAGGCCGAGGCGGCCATGCTGGGCCAGCCCGTGTCGATGCTCATCCCCAAGGTGGTCGGCTTCAAGCTCTCCGGTGAGATCCCCATGGGCGTGACCGCGACCGACGTCGTGCTCACGATCACCGACATGCTGCGCAAGCACGGCGTGGTCGGCAAGTTCGTCGAGTTCTACGGCTCCGGCGTGGCATCCGTGCCGCTGGCCAACCGCGCGACCATCGGCAACATGAGCCCCGAGTTCGGCTCGACCGCGGCCATGTTCCCCATCGACGAGGTCACCGTCGACTACCTGCGCCTCACCGGCCGCAGCGACGAGCAGATCGCCCTCGTCGAGGCGTACGCGAAGGCCCAGAAGCTGTGGCACGACGCCGACACGGAGCCCGAGTTCTCGGAGTACCTCGAGCTCGACCTGGCCACGGTCGTGCCGTCGATCGCCGGCCCGAAGCGTCCGCAGGACCGCATCGTGCTCTCGTCGGCGAAGGCGCAGTTCGAGGAGGACCTCACGAGCTACGCCGACGTCGAGCACGACCTGGTCGACCTCGAGGTCGCCGAGTCGTTCCCGGCGTCCGATCCGCCGAGCAACACCCCCGAGGACGAGCACAACCACCACGTGCACACGCACCGTTCGCACGCGCCGAAGACGGTCTCCAAGCCGACCTCGGTGCAGACGCCGGATGGCGCGAGCTACACGCTCGACCACGGCGCCGTGACGATCGCGGCGATCACCTCGTGCACCAACACCTCCAACCCCTCGGTCATGCTCGCCGCGGGCCTGCTCGCGCGCAATGCGGTGCAGAAGGGCCTGAAGGCCAAGCCGTGGGTGAAGACCACGCTCGCGCCGGGCTCGAAGGTCGTCACCGAGTACTACGAGAAGGCCGGCCTCACCAAGGACCTCGAGGACCTCGGCTTCTACACCGTCGGCTACGGCTGCACCACCTGCATCGGCAACTCCGGCCCGCTGATCGAGGAGGTCTCGGCTGCGGTGCAGCAGAACGACCTCGCGGTCACCGCAGTGCTCTCGGGCAACCGCAACTTCGAGGGGCGCATCAACCCCGACGTGAAGATGAACTACCTCGCGAGCCCGCCGCTCGTCATCGCGTACTCGCTCGCCGGGTCGATGAACTTCGACTTCGAGACCGACCCGCTCGGGCAGGACTCGGACGGCAACGACGTCTACCTGAAGGACATCTGGCCCGACGCCGCCGAGGTCCAGAAGACGATCGACGAGTCGATCAACGAGGAGATGTTCACGCGCCAGTACGCGAGCGTCTTCGAGGGCGACGAGCGGTGGCGGAACCTGCCGACCCCGACCGGTGCGACCTTCGAGTGGGACTCGGAGTCGACCTACGTGCGCAAGCCCCCGTACTTCGAGGGCATGACGCTCGAGACCACGCCGGTCACCGACATCAGCGGCGCGCGCGTGCTCGCGAAGCTCGGCGACTCGGTCACCACCGACCACATCTCGCCGGCCGGCTCGATCAAGGCCGACAGCCCCGCCGGGCGCTACCTCACCGAGCACGGCGTCGACCGGAAGGACTTCAACTCCTACGGGTCGCGTCGCGGCAACCACGAAGTGATGATCCGCGGCACGTTCGCGAACATCCGCCTGAAGAACCAGCTCCTCGACGGCGTCGAGGGCGGCTACACGCGCGACTTCACCCAGCCCGGCGGCCCCCAGTCGTTCATCTACGACGCGTCGATGAACTACCAGGCGCAGGGCACGCCGCTCGTGATCTTCGGCGGCAAGGAGTACGGATCGGGTTCGAGCCGCGACTGGGCGGCGAAGGGCACGAGCCTGCTCGGCGTGAAGGCGGTCATCACCGAGAGCTTCGAGCGCATCCACCGCTCCAACCTCATCGGCATGGGCGTCGTGCCCCTGCAGTTCCCGGCGGGGGAGTCGGCCGACTCCCTCGGCCTGGACGGCACCGAAGTCGTGACCATCACGGGGCTCGAGCAGCTGAACGAGGGCGCCACCCCGAAGACGGTCCACGTCGTCGCCGAGCCGAGCGAGCACTCCCCGGAGGGCAAGCAGACGGTGGAGTTCGACGCGATCGTCCGCATCGACACCCCGGGTGAGGCCGACTACTACCGCAACGGCGGCATCCTGCAGTACGTGCTGCGCAGCCTCGTCTGACGCGGCGATCCACGAGGGCGGCGAGCACGGCTCGCCGCCCTCGTTCTCTGCCCGGGCTCTCAGGTCGCCCGGCGTAGACTTCTACGAACCCCGCCGGGGCGGCGACGCCCACGTCTTCGGAGGCACGACGAATGAGGCTGCTCGACACGATCCGCGGTCCCCGCGACCTGGACGCCCTCTCCCACGACCAGCTGGAGGAACTCGCTCGCGAGATCCGCGAGGTGCTCGTCGCGAGCGTCTCGAAGACCGGCGGTCACCTCGGACCCAATCTCGGCGTGGTCGAGCTCACCATCGCCATCCATCGCGTGTTCGACTCGCCCCGCGACCCGATCATCTTCGACACGGGCCACCAGTCCTACGTGCACAAACTGCTCACCGGCCGGCAGGACTTCAGCAGCCTCCGCCAGACCGGGGGGCTCGCCGGCTATCCGCAGCGCTCCGAGTCCGAGCACGACGTGGTCGAGAGCTCGCACGCGTCGAGCTCGCTGTCCTGGGCCGACGGCATCTCCAAGGCGTTCGAGATGACCGGCCAGGGCGACCGGCACGTCGTCGCCGTCGTGGGCGACGGCGCCCTGACCGGCGGCATGACGTGGGAGGCGCTGAACAACATCTCCGACGACAACACGCGCAACCTCGTCGTCGTCGTGAACGACAACGGGCGGTCTTACGCGCCGACCATCGGCGGCATGGCCCGCTTCCTCAATTCGGTGCGCACCAAGCAGTCGTACCGCACGCTGCACCTGCGCAGCCGCAGCGCGTTCGACAAGCTCGGCTCGCCCGGCCGCGCGTTCTACCGCGGCGTGCGCGGTGGACTCCACGGCTTCCTCAGCCGGTTCAGCGGCAACGAGGCGCTCTACTCGAACCTCGACATCAAGTACATCGGACCGATCGACGGCCACGACGAGCGCGCGGTGGAGGAAGCGCTCCGGCAGGCGAAGTCGTACGGCGCCCCCGCGATCGTGCACACCATCACCGACAAGGGCCGCGGTTACGAGCCCGCGCGTCGCGACGTCGCCGACCAGTTCCACGCCGTCGGCCAGATCGACCCCGAGACGGGCGAGTCGATCGAGAAGGCGTCGGCGCCCTCGTGGACCGGCGTGTTCGCGGATGAGCTCGTGAGCCTCGCCGAGCGCGACGAGCGGCTCGTCGGCATCACCGCGGCGATGCTCCGTCCGACCGGACTCCACCGGATGGCCGAGCGTTTCCCCGCCCGCGTGTTCGATGTCGGCATCGCCGAGCAGCACGCAGCCACCTCGGCCGCCGGCCTCGCCTTCGGCGGCCTGCACCCGGTCGTCGCGGTCTACGCGACCTTCATCAACCGCGCCTTCGACCAGGTGCTGATGGATGTCGCCCTCCACAAGGCCGGCGTCACCTTCGTGCTCGACCGTGCCGGCGTGACCGGACCCGACGGCCCCAGCCACCACGGCGTGTGGGACCTTTCGATCCTCCAGGTGGTCCCCGGCATCCGCATCGCCGCGCCCCGCGACTCCGTGCGCCTGGCCGAGGAGCTCGGCGAGGCCGTGCGGGTCGACGACGGCCCGACGGTCCTGCGGTTCCCCAAGGGCACGGTCGGCACGGAGTACGAGGCCGTCCGCCGCACCGACGACGGCGTGGACGTGCTGGTCGAGTCCGAACGGCGCGACGTGCTCATCGTCACGGTCGGCCCGATGGCCGGGATCGGACTCGAGGTCGCGCAGCGGCTCGAGGCGCAGGGCATCGGCGCCACGGTCGTCGATCCGCGTTGGGTCGTGCCGGTTCCGCAGAGCGTCGTCGAGCTCGCTGCCGACTATCGGATCGTCGTGAGTATCGAGGACGGAATCCGGGTCGGCGGCATCGGCACCCGCATCCGGCAGGACTTGCGGGAGGCCGGCGTCGACACGGCCGTGACCGAGGTGGGCCTGCCCGACGAGTTCCTCGACCACGGCTCGCGTGGCGACATCCTCGAGCGCGTCGGCCTCACGCCGCAGCACATCGCCCGGGACGTCACGGCGATGGTGCTCGGCAGCAAGCTCCCGCACGCGCGCAACGCGGGCATCGAGCTCCCGAGCGACACCGCGCCCCAGCCTCGGGTCTGAACGGCGCGCTCCCGCTCACTCGATGCGGTAGACGTGCTCGACGGCGTCGCCGATCCGAGTGACGCCGGTCAGGCGCATCGGCGGGGTCACGGTGCCCACCGGAAGCAACGGTCGCCCGCGCCCGAGCGCGACCGGCATGTACCCGATGAGCAGCTCGTCGAGCCGGCCCGCCTCGAGGAACTGCGCGGCTACCGGACCGCCCCCGATGACCCACACGTTCCGGCCGGCGGCCGCCTCCACCGCGGCATCGGCGATCGCGTCGACCTCGCCGGCGGCGAATCGGATGTCGGCGCCGTCGGGCACCGGCAGGTCGCGATGGGTGAGCACCCAGGTGGGCAGGGCTCCGTACGGCCAGCCGCCGCCCTCTCGGAGCACCCACTCGTAGGTCGTCGCTCCGAGCACGAGCGCGCCGACGTCGGCGAAGAACCGGTCGTAGTGCTCCTGGAAGTCCTCCATGCCGAACTGCAGCAGCCACCCGAGGTCGTCGTGCTCATCGGCGATGAACCCGTCGATGGTGGAGGCGACGTAGTACTGGATCTTCGTCATCCGGCGAGCATACGAACGACCCCCGACAACCGGGTGCCGGGGGTCGTTCGGTCGATCAGGCGTGGATCAGGCGTCGACGCCGCGGATCGGCGGGTGGTGGAACGAGTCGCCGAAGACGCGCTCCGACGCTCCCACCCGGTCGAGGTACGGCGTGAGCCCGCCCATCTGGAACGGGAAGCCCGCCCCGAGGATCATGCAGAGGTCGATGTCCTCCGCGGCGCTCACGACGCCGTCGTCGAGCATGAGCTTCGTCTCACGCGCCAGGCCGTCCTGCAGGCGGGTCAGGATCTCATCGGGCGACGAGGGGTTCGTGCCGCCGGAGACGATCTTCATCGCGCCCTTGTCGAAGCCCTTGACCTTGCCCTTGTCGTCCTTCTCGAGCAGCTTGCCGTAGTCGGCGAGCCGGTGCAGGTTCTCGGAACGGTAGAACCGGTCGGGGAACGCCGCGTGGTGGGTGTCGAGCACATGCGCGCCGACCTTGAGCCCGACGAGGTCGAGCAGGTGCGACGGAGCCATGGGCAGGCCGAGCGGGGCCATCGCCTCGTCGACGGTCTCGAAGGGCGTGCCCTCGTCGACCGCGCGCATCGCCTCGCCGAGGAGGACCGCCAGCAGGCGGTTCACGACGAAGCCCGGCGTGTCGGCGGTGATCACCGCGTTCTTCTTGAGCTTCGCCGCGGTCACCATCGCGGTCGAGAGCGTCGCGTCATCCGTGCTGCTCGTCTTCACGACCTCGATCAGCGGCATGACCGCGACGGGCGTGAAGAAGTGGAAGCCCACCACGCGCTCGGGGTGCTGGAGCTTCGCGCCGATCTGCTCCACCGAGAGCGACGAGGTGTTCGTCGCGAGGACCGCCTCGGGCGAGATGAACTGCTCGACCTCGGCGAACACCTGCTGCTTGATCTCGAGCTCCTCGAACACGGCCTCGATGACCCAGTCGCAGTCGGCGAACTCGGACTTGTCGGTCGTGCCGTGCACGAGCGCCTTCAGGCGGTTCGCCTCGTCGGGGGAGATGCGGCCCTTGTCACGCAGGGTGTCGATCTCGCCGGTGATGTACGCCACGCCCTTGTCGACGCGCGCCTGGTCGAGGTCGGTGATCACGACCGGCACCTGGAGTCGCCGGACGAACAGCAGCGCGAACTGGCTGGCCATGTAGCCGGCGCCGAGGACGCCCACCTTGGTGACTGGCTTGGCGAGCGCCTTGTCGGGCGCGCCCGCCGGCTTCTTCGCGCGCTTCTGCACGAGGTTGAAGGCGTAGACGGATGCCTGCAGCTGGTCGCCGGCGATGAGGTCGGCGAGGACCTCGTCCTCGCGCTCGAAGCCCTCGGCCTTCGTGCCGGACTTCGCGGCCTTCAGCAGGT
The DNA here is from genome assembly GCF_031432295.1 of Agromyces indicus. Taxonomy (NCBI): domain Bacteria; kingdom Bacillati; phylum Actinomycetota; class Actinomycetes; order Micrococcales; family Microbacteriaceae; genus Agromyces; species Agromyces indicus. The sequence continues at coordinate 498,187 of NZ_JAVKGS010000002.1, forward strand.
CGAGCGCCGCGTAGGGCGACTTGGGCACCGAGCCGATGCGGCTCTGCAGCATCTTGCGGGCGATGCCGATCGCGGCATCCCACTTGACCAGGCGCTCGACCTTGCCGGGCTCGTTCGGGCGCTTGACCTTCACGCGGCCGGAGACCACGCCGTCGGCCCAGCGGATGGAGTCCTCGAGGTAGTTCACCGACGGGAACAGGGCGTCGGCGATGCCGAGCTCCAGCACGTCGCCCGCCTTCAGCGTGCGGTTCTGCTTGAGCGGGTTCTCGATGACGACCTTGAGCGCGTTCTCGATGCCGATCAGGTTCGGCAGCAGGTAGGCGCCGCCCCAGCCGGGGATGAGGCCGAGGAACACCTCTGGCAGCGCCACGGCCGGCGTGGATGCGTCGACCGTGCGGTAGTCGGCGTTCAGGGCGATCTCGAGGCCGCCGCCGAGCGCCAGTCCGTTGATGAAGGCGAACGACGGGACGCCCACCTCCGAGAGCTTGCCGAGGGCGTGGTGTCCGAGCTGCCCCATGCGGAGCGCGATCTCCCGGCTCGGGATCTCGGCGACCTTCGACAGGTCGGCGCCCGCGGCGAGGATGAACGGCTTGCCGGTCACCGCGACCGCGTGGATCTCGCCGGCCGCGGCCCGCTCGCGCAGCCCGTCGAGGGTTGCGGCGTACTCGAGCAGCGACTTGGGTCCGAGCGTGTTGGGACGGGTGTGGTCGCGGCCGTTGTCGAGCGTGACGAGCGCGAGCGTGCGCCCCTCGGAGATGGGGATGTCGCGCACGTACGAGTGCGTGACGACCTCGTCGTCGGACAGCGTCTCGAGCTCGGAGAAGTCGATCTTGGTGTAGTCGGTCATCATTCCCCTCAGGCCTTCTTCGCGGCCTTGCGCGAGTAGTTCGGGTTCTCCCAGATCATCGTGCCGCCCTGTCCGAGGCCCACGCACATGGTGGTGACGCCGTAGCGGACGTCGGGGCGCTCGGCGAACTGGCTGGCGAGCTGGTTCATCAGGCGCACGCCCGACGAGGCGAGGGGGTGACCCACCGCGATCGCTCCGCCCCACGGGTTCACGCGGGGGTCGTCGTCGTCGATGCCGTAGTGGTCGAGCAGCGAGAGCACCTGGACGGCGAACGCCTCGTTGACCTCGATGAGCCCGATGTCGTCCATCTTGAGGCCGGCCAGCCGCAGCGCCTTCTCGGTCGCCGGGACGGGGCCGATGCCCATGATCTCGGGGTCCACGCCCGCGAAGGCGTAGCTGACGAGCTTCATCTTGACGTTCAAGCCGAATTCCTTCGCGGCGTCGGCGCTCGCGAGGAGTGCCGCGGTCGCGCCGTCGTTGAGGCCCGACGCGTTGCCGGCGGTGACCCGGCCGTGCGGACGGAACGGGGTCTTGAGCCCGGCGAGGCCCTCCATCGTGGTCTCCGGTCGCATGACTTCGTCGCGCGTCGCGAGCCCCCAGCCCTCGACGGTGCGGATGGCGACGGGGACGAGGTCCTGCTGGATCTTGCCGGCCTCGTACGCCGCCGCGGTCTTCCGCTGGCTGCCCAGGGCGTAGCGGTCGGCGCGCTCCTTGGTCAGGTGCGGGAAGCGGTCGTGGATGCGCTCGGCGGTGGCACCCATGACGAGCGCGTCCTCCGAGACCATGCGCTCCGCGACGAAGCGGGGGTTGGGGTCGACGCCGCTGCCCATGGGGTGGTGGCCCATGTGCTCCACGCCGCCGCCGATGGCGAGGCGGTACTGGCCGTAGCCGATGGAGCCTGCGAGCATCGCGACCGAGGTCATCGCGCCGGCGCACATGCGGTCGATCGCGAAGCCGGGCACCGACTTGGGCAGGCCCGCGAGGATGGCGGCCGTGCGGCCGATGGTGAGGCCCTGGTCGCCGGCCTGGGTCGTGGCGGCGATGGCCACGTCGTCGATCTGCTCCTTCGGGGCGCTCGGGTTGCGTTCCAGGAGTCCGACGATCGCCTTCACGACCAGATCGTCGGCTCGGGTGTTCCAGTACATGCCCTTTTCGCCGGCCTTGCCGAAGGGGGTTCGGACCCCGTCGACGAAGACGACATCAGCTCGTTCAGCCACGCTGCAGCTCCCTTTCGAATGAGGAATCACCCGATCCTAGGAACGCCGATCGGGCCGACGGAATCGGTTGGCGGTTCCTACGAAGCGTCGGGCGCGGCATCCTCGAGGGATTGTGCCGCCTTCACAAACGCGGCCGCGATTATCTGTGCGGTAGCGGCAACCTGCCACGGTCGTGCGCCGAGCGCCGCGAGCTCGCCGGCCACCGCGTCCGGGGTCGGCTCGGCGGGCGGATGCCACGCGAGCCGGCGCAGGTGGTCGGGCGTCAGCAGGTTCTCGACGGGCATGTCGTGCTGCTCGGCGATCTCGGTCACGGCGGCCTTCGCGAGGCGGAGCCGGGCGTCGGCTTCGGGGTTGCGGGCGGCCCAGGACCGGGGCGGCGGCGGGGCGTCGCTCGGAACGCGCGCGGCGGGCGGTGCGGCGGTCCGCGCCTCTTCGATCGCGGACCACCAGCGATCGATCTCGGACCGGCTCGCCCGGCCGTTGAACGCCTTGAGGTCGGCGAGGGCGCGCTTGGACTCCGGCAGCGCCTTCGCGGCGGCGAGGATCGACGCGTCGGGCACGAGGCGGCCGGGCGCGGTGTCGGTTTCGGCCGCGAGGGCGTCGCGGGCGTGCCAGAGGGCGCGCGCGACGGCGAGGTTCCGCGGCGAGCGCAGCGAGTGGATGCCGCTCAGCCGGCGCCACGGCTCGGCGGCGGGCGGCTTCGCCTCGCGCCGGACCGTGGCGTCGAACTCCTGCCGGGCGATCTCCTCCTTGCCCGCGTCCACGAGTCGCTCGGCGAGCCGGTCGCGGACGTCGACGAGGAGCTCCACGTCGAGCGCGGCGTACCGCAACCACGACTGCGGCAGCGGGCGCGTCGACCAGTCGGCGGCCGAGTGCTCCTTGGCCAGGCGGATGTCGAGCAGCTCCTCGACCACCGAGGCGAGGCCCACCCGCGGCATCCCGAGCAGGCGCGCTGCCAGCTCGGTGTCGAAGATCGCGGCGGGGTCGAGCCCCACCTCGCGCAGGCAGGCGAGGTCCTGGCTCGCGGCGTGGAGCACCCACTCCTCGTCGCGGATCACCGACTGGAGCTCCTCGAAGCCGCCGATCGTCGTCGGGTCGAACAGGAACGTGCCCGCGTCCCGCCGGAAGAGCTGGATGAGGTACGCGCGCTGCGAATAGCGGAACCCGCTGGCACGCTCGGCATCCACGGCCACCGGGCCCACGCCGCCCGCGATGCGCTCGACGGCCTCGCCGTACGCCTCGCGGGTCTCGATCACGCGGAACTCGTCAGCCACGGTTCCTCCTCCGTCGGGGAAGGGCCGTCACCCCCTCGGTTCGGGGAGGCAGCCCCGCCAGCATGCACAACAACTCACTCCACCCTTCCACATGCGGCGCGGCGTGCTCGTCGAGCGGCGTCCACGACGCGCGGAGCTCGAGCTGCGCACCGTCGCCCTGGCGGGCGAGCTCGCCGTAGCCGGTGGACAGGATCTTCGTCACCGTCCCCGACGCGGCGACGTATCGGGCGCCGCGAGCGTCGAGCGCGTCGACGAGCCACGACCACGCGACATCCGCCAGGAACGGATCGACGCCGATGTCGGTCTCGAGCGGGGCCTGCGTGAAGCACACCACCCGGAACCGGCCGCCCCACGACTCCGGCTCGGACGGGTCGTACAGCAGCACGAACCGGCCCGTGCCGAGGTCCGAGTCCTCGCCGTGCGGACCGGGGGAGACGTCGGCGGCGAGGGCGACGGCCCAGGGCGCCAGCGACGAGGGCGCGTCGATCTCCGACACGCGCAGTTCAGGGCGCGGTGCCGCAGCACGCAGCGATTCGAGCGCCGCGGCGAACTCCGGGGGTGGCAACGCCGAGTCGGACACGTGTGCAGACTAGAGTCTGCGACAGGGGGCACGTCGGCGGCACGCCGCGACCGCCCCGGGAGGATCGACCACGCGGCGCGGAACGGGGGAGCGATGTCACGGGTGGATCGAGCGATCGGTCCGGTCACCGCCGTGCTCGGCGGCGTGGCACTCGTCGGGGCGGCCTTCATGGCCGCCGTGACGGCCACCGCGGTCGTGTTCGCCCGCCGGGTCGTCAGCCCCGAACCGCCTCGTGAGGACGACCAGCGCCTCGAGCGCGTCGACCTCGCGGCCGGCGAGGTGGTCCTCACGGCCTCCGACGACGCCCGCATGCGCGGCCGGTACGGCCTCTGGTTCGAGCACGACTCCGGCTACGCCCGCCTCGGCGACGTCATCGACGATGACGGCCACCGGGTGCGCCGCAGCATCGAGTCGGTCGACTTCGGCCGGCTCGACCGCGCCGGTCGGGGGCGCATCAGCGGGTGGTTCCACCTCGGCCCGTGGGAGGTCGCGGAGCGCTACGAGAACGTCGTCGTCGACACCCCGCTCGGTCCCGCACCGGCGTGGTTCGTCCCCGCGACGGATGCCGCCGGCGGGGTCTCCGCGGACTGGGTGATCCAGGTGCACGGCCGCGGCGCGAAGCGGCACGAGGGCCTCCGCGCCGTCCAGCCTGCGCGCGAGGCCGGCTGGTCGACGCTGCTCATCTCGTACCGCAACGACGGCGAGGCGCCCGAGAGCGAGGACCGCCGATACGGGCTGGGCGGCACCGAGTGGGAGGACGTGGTCGCCGCCGTCCGATTCGCCGTCCGCCGCGGTGCGCGGCGCATCGTCCTCATGGGCTGGTCGATGGGCGGATCGATCTCGCTGCAGACCTTGTTCCGCTCCGCCGAGGTCCGGGAGCATCTCGTCGGACTCGTCCTCGAGTCGCCCGCGGTGGACTGGGCCGACATCCTCCGCTTCCAGGCGCGCGCCCTGGGCCTGCCCTCCGAACTCGGCGGGGTCGTGGCCCGGGTGCTGAGCGCCCCCGTCGGCGGCACGCTCACCGGCCTCGCGGCCCCCATCGACCTCGAGGCGCTCGACGCCGTCGCCCGCGCCGACGAACTCGACGTGCCCGTGCTCCTCATGCACAGCGAGGACGACGGCTTCGTGCCCATCGAGGGCTCACGCCGGCTCGCGGCCGTCCGGGCCGACCTCGTCCGGTTCGAGGTGTTCGAGGACGCGCGGCACACCAAGCTCTGGAACCACGCGCCCGAGCGGTGGACCGGACTCGTCCGCGACTGGCTCGAGGAGCGGTGAGCCGCAGCCGCGACACCGCGGCCCGCCGACGCGCGGCTCAGGCGGCCAGGCGCTCCTGCAGTTGGCGCTTCGCCCGCGCGAGCATGCCCGACATGCCGCGAACGCGGAGCGGCGAGACCGCCTCGCCGAGGCCCAGGGACTGCGGGTAGTCGGCCGGGATCGCGAAGACCTGCTCGGGGGTGAGCCCGTCGAGGCCCTGCGCGAGGATCGACGCGAACCCGCGCGTGGTCGGCGCCTCGGCCGGTGCCGTGGCGTGCATGTGCACGAGCCCGGCCTCGTCGACCTCGACGAAGATGAACACCGGCGACTGGCACTCCTCGACGCGCTCGAGCAGGTCGGGGTGGTCGCGGTATCGCTCCGGCAGCTCCGGAAGCTCGTTCGAGAAGTCGAGCAGGAGCGTCAGTCGGTCCTTCACCCCGAGCGCGAGGAAGTCCTCGCGCGTCTCGGCGAGCGCAGCGGGCAGGGTCGTGGCATCCATCGACGACATTCTCGCACCCGGGGATGGGCGCGGGCTCAGCGCCCCGGCACCTCGCCCCGGTCGGTGCCGGTCACGATCGGCACCCGGACGGCGCTGCCCCACTCGGTCCACGAGCCGTCGTAGTTGCGCACCTTGTCGAAGCCGAGCAGGTGCGTGAGCACGAACCACGTGTGGCTCGAGCGCTCGCCGATGCGGCAGTACGCGATGACCTCGTCGCCCTCCTGCAGGCCGACCTCGTCGCGGTAGATCGCGTCGAGCTCCGCCCGGCTGCGGAACGTGCCGTCCTCGGCGGCGGCGCGCGCCCACGGCACCGAAGCCGCGGTCGGGATGTGGCCGGCGCGAAGCGCCCCCTCCTCGGGGTAGGCGGGTGCGGTCGTGCGCTCGCCCGAGTACTCCTCGGGCGATCGCACGTCGATGAGGGGCTTGCCGAGGTGCGCGAGCACGTCGTCCTTGTACGCCCGCACGCGCGAGTCGTCGCGCTCGACCACGGGGTACTCGACGGGCTCGACTTCGGGGGTGTCGGTGGTGAGCGGTCGCCCCTCGGCGATCCACTTGTCGCGGCCGCCGTCGAGCAGCCGCACGTCGTCGTGGCCGAAGAGCGTGAACACCCACAGGGCGTACGCGGCCCACCAGTTGTTCTTGTCGCCGTAGATGACGACCGTCGAGTCGCGCGAGATCCCCTTCGAGCCGAGCAGCTCGGCGAAGCGCTCGCTCGAGACGTAGTCGCGGACGACGGGGTCGTTGAGCTCGGTGTGCCAGTCGACCTTCACCGCACCCGGGATGTGCCCGGTCTCGTAGAGCAGGACGTCTTCATCGGACTCGACGACGACGAGCCCGGGCCGGCCGAGGTGGTCGGCGAGCCAGTCCGTGGTCACGAGCCGCTCCGGGTGCGCGTACTCGGCCAGCTTGGCGGCGGTGTCGAACTCGACGGGCATGGGGAACCTCCTGTGGTCGCCCGGTCGGGCGAGGCTGATGGGGAGCCGGGACTAGGCTGGTCACCTGTCCACCCTCGAATCTACGCGGCGCGCCCGACGGAGTCACCGCACCCGTCATGAGGTGCAACAGGGGAGTCCCACGCCTATGACCACCGGAGCGGCATCCGCCCTCGGCCACCTCGTCGACCGCAACCCGTCCATCACGGGTGCCGAGATCGCCTCCGAGCTCGTGCCGCCGCCCCAGTTCGAGCACGCCTCCTTCGAGTCGTACCGGCCCGACCACGACTTCCCGTCGCAGCAGGCCGCGCTCGACAAGCTCCACGAGTTCGCCAACGGATGGCGCGGCCAGCGCAATCCGGGCGGGTTCTTCTCCCGCAGCCGCAAGCCGAAGTCCGAGCTGCCGGGCGTGTACCTCGACGGCGGGTTCGGCGTGGGCAAGACCCACCTGCTCGCGGCGCTCTGGCACGTCGCACCCGGACCGAAGTACTTCGGGACGTTCATCGAGTACACGGCGCTCGTCGGTGCGCTCGGCTACGCGCCCGCGGTCGAGCTGCTGCGCGGCTCGCGCCTGCTCTGCATCGACGAGTTCGAGCTCGACGACCCGGGCGACACGATGCTCATGACCCGATTCCTCGGCGAGCTCATGGCCGGCGGCACGCGCGTCGCGGCGACGAGCAACACGCCGCCGAACGCCCTCGGCGAGGGCCGGTTCGCGGCGGCCGACTTCCTCCGCGAGATCCACGGGCTCGCCGCGAACTTCGAGACGCTCCGCATCGACGGCCTGGACTACCGGCGCCGCGACACCGAGGGCCACGCCGAGGCGATGGCCGACGATGCCGCCGTCGAGCACGCGGCATCCGCTCTCGCCGGCCGCGGGCACCGCGTCACCCTGGATCGGTTCGACGCGCTCATCGCCCACCTCGCCACCGTGCACCCGTCGAAGTACATCAAGCTCATCGAGGGCACCGAGGTCATCGCCCTCACCGGGGTGCACGAGCTCACCGACCAGAACGCCGCCCTGCGCCTCGTGGCGTTCATCGACCGCGTCTACGACGCCGAGGTGCCCATCGTCGCGAGCGGGACGCCGCTGGACGCGGTGTTCGGGGGCGGCATGCTCGACGGCGGCTACCGGAAGAAGTACCAGCGCTCGATGTCGCGCATGATCGCCCTGACGACCGGCGAGCTCCCGCCGCACGACTGAGCCGCCGATTCGGAGCGCCGTCGCGGCATCCGGAAACACGCTCGTTACACGGACCGCGTTTTCGTAACCGTCGCGAAACGCTTCGTGCCCCGTCGACGAAACGTCCCCGCACCATCCTGATCCCCGTACCCCGAGACCGAGCCCCAGTCTCACCCCCTCGCGGTACGTCCCCTGCAGATCACGAGGTGTGAGGAAAACCTATGGATACGGGAAGCATTGCGTGGGCGATCACGGCCACCGCGCTCGTGCTGTTCATGACGCCGGGCGTCGCGTTCTTCTACGGCGGCCTGGTCAAGGCCAAGAGCGTCGTCAGCATGATGATGATGAGCTTCGGCGCACTCGGCCTGATCAGCGTCCTCTGGGTGCTGTACGGCTACAACATGAGCGCGGTCGACAGCGTGTGGAGCTTCGCGGGCAACCCGTTCTCCGACTTCGCGCTCGGCTCGCTCGCGACGGGTGAGACGGCTAACGTCGACCTGATCGGCGTCGCCTTCGGTGCGACCTTCGCGATCATCACCGTCGCCCTGATCTCGGGTGCGATCGCCGACCGCGCCAAGTTCGGCGCCTGGATGATCTTCGCCGGCGTCTGGGCCACGCTCGTCTACTTCCCGGTCGCGGCCTGGGTCTGGGGCGGCGGCTGGATCCTCAACCTCGGCGAGGAGCTCGGCCTCCCGGGCGTCATCGACTACGCGGGCGGTACGGCCGTCCACATCAACGCCGGTGCGGCGGCACTCGCCCTGGCGCTGGTGCTCGGCAAGCGCGTCGGTTTCCAGAAGGGCATGGACAAGCCCCACAACGTGCCGCTGACCCTCCTGGGCGCCTCGGTGCTCTGGTTCGGCTGGTTCGGCTTCAACGCGGGTGCGGAGTTCCTCAACGAGCTCGCGAACACGGGCCTCATCGTGCTCAACACGCTCGGCGCGACCGCCGCGGCGATCCTCGGCTGGCTCGTGGTCGAGAAGTTCAAGGACGGCAAGCCCACCTCGGTCGGTGCCGCATCGGGCGCCGTCGCCGGCCTCGTGGCCATCACCCCCGCCTGCGCCAACCTCGAGCCGGGCTGGGCGCTCCTGCTCGGTGCCGTCGCGGGCGCGGTCTGCGCCCTCGCCATCGAGCTGAAGTTCAAGCTCGGCTTCGACGACTCGCTCGACGTCGTGGGCATCCACCTCGTCGGCGGCCTCATCGGCACGCTGTACCTCGGGTTCTTCGCGATCGACACCGGCCTGTTCGTCGGCGGCGACCTCGGTCAGCTCGCGGTCCAGACGATCGCCGCGTTCGGCGTGCTGGCCTACTCCTTCGTCGTCGCCTTCGTCCTCGGGTTCGCGATCGAGAAGACCATCGGCTTCCGCGTGAAGAACGAGGACGAGCTGGCGGGCATCGACACCATCGTCCACGGCGAGGAGGGCTACAAGCTCGAGACCGTCTGATCCGCACGATCACCGCGAGGGCGGTGGGGATAGTCTGCGGGGGTGCACGACACCCGCAGCTTCCTCACCGCCCTTCGGCGTGCCATCCGCTCGATCGCCGGACCCGCCCGGGTGCGGCCGGCGAACCGGGTGCCGGATGCCGCGCCGGCCCGCCGCCCCGACGACCGCGACGACTGGCCCGGCCGCTCGGGCCCGCACGCCACCGTCGAGGTCGACCCGGCGCGCGTGCGGCGGGTGCGCTTCGCCTACACGCCAGATCGCGACGGCGCACCGGACCCCGGCGAGGTCGTCTGGACCTGGGTGCCGTACGAGGAGAACGACGGTCGCGGGAAGGACCGGCCGGTCGTCATCGTGGCCGCGGGCGGTCCGGGGGAGTTCCTGGCCGTGCAGTTGACGAGCAAGGGTCGCGACGGCGATCGCGACCTCGTTCCCCTCGGAAGCGGCGCCTGGGACGGCGAGGGGCGTGCGAGCTGGGCCCGCGTGGACCGGCTCTTCCGGGTGCACGCCGTCGGGATGCGGCGCGAGGCCGCATCGTTGGACGCTGCCCGCTACGCGCGCGTGACCGAGGCGCTGCGCGCGCGGTACGGGTGGGACTGACGCGCGTACGCGTCGGGAAACGGAAGAACCCCCGGCTGGACCGGGGGTTCTGTTCGTGTGGGCGATGCCGGGCTCGAACCGACGACCTCTTCCGTGTGAAGGAAGCGCGCTACCAGCTGCGCCAATCGCCCATCAGGTGTCGCGGACCGGGACTCGCCGGTGCCGCGGACTCGATACTAGCCCACGCGTGGCCTCCGGCGCACATCGACGGCGGGCCCGGGCGCGTCGAGGGTGGACGGTGCCGCCCGAGGTCCGTGGGTCGGAGTCGACGCGTGCCCGAGCCGGCGCCCGAACGGGCGACACGCCCGGCGTGCACGGTCGGATTCGGCTCCTGATCGGCCACGACGTGCCACGCGACCCGCTCGGTTTGTCATTCGTTCACGTCATCCGTTAGAGTCTCTCTGCACGCAAAACAGCGGGCAACGCGGATGTGGCGCAGTTGGTAGCGCATCACCTTGCCAAGGTGAGGGTCGCGAGTTCGAGTCTCGTCATCCGCTCTGACCAGGCCGGCGCAAGCCGGTTTGTTCTTTGGTGGTGAACCCAAGCAACGGTGGATTGGCCGAGAGGCGAGGCAGCGGCCTGCAAAGCCGTATACACGGGTTCGAATCCCGTATCCACCTCGAATGAGCCCCTCGCAGCTCACTCAAACCCGGGCGATTGGCGCAGCGGTAGCGCGCTTCCCTGACACGGAAGAGGTCACTGGTTCGATCCCAGTATCGCCCACCACATGAGAAACGCCCCGGCTCGCCGGGGCGTTCGTCGTTTCACCGGCTCTCCGCGTCATCCGTCGGCGATGGGCCCGATGACGATCGGCGGAAGGCTGATGCGCGTGCTGAACCACGACCAGCTCGCGCCGTCCGTCTGCTCGATCGAGGCGGAGGCGTCCAGGCCCGGCGGCACGTCGCGGAGGATCACGGTGATGGCGCGCCGCCCGCTGAAGCGGATCGACCCCGCCGCATCCACTGTTCCGGACCCGGCGTAGCCGCCGGGCGTGAAGTGCGCCCGGGTGGGAGCGTCGACCGCGAAGGTGAACACGTACGTGGCCACTCCGGTCGCACCGTACGCCGACGGCCGGAAGTGCACGGAGACGGCCGGATTGCGGTTCGGCGATTCCCGGAGGTCGAAGCCGGCGAACGGCTCGGCGGCGTCGGTCTGCAGGATGGTCGGGCGGATGAGGGTCAGGTTGGTCCGACCGCGGCCGATCGTCCTGGTGGGCGAGATCACCTCGAGCGTCGACCAGTGGAGCGGGCCCCGGACGAGGTCACCGGCCCGGTACTTGGCGATCCAGTCCTCGGCGGTCAGATCGCTCTCGAATTCGGCGAACGCGTCGGATCGTGCGGGGTGGTCCGCGGCGTCATCTGGTGCACTGAACATGAGCATCACTCTAGAAATGGTGACGATGTGCGGCATCCGTGCACACCCTGACCGGGCCCGCGTGCCGCGTCGAGGGCGGCGATTCCCGATGATCCGTCGTCAGGGTCGGGCGAGCACCACGTCCGCGGCCTCGACGCGCCGATCGGTGATGGTCGTGGGGGACTCGAGGTGCACGGCCCCGCTCGGCAGGATCCCCGCGCCACCGAAGCGTTCCATGACCCGCCACTGGGCGACGACGTCCTCCCCGGCGTGCGACTCGGGCAGGTCGCGCCAGAAGTCGAATCCGCCGCAGGCGATGAGCGCGGCACGATCGAACAGCACGCATGCGCCGACCCACGCGATCCGGTAGGCCCGCCAACCGGCCGGCGGGATGTCGAGCTCCGCCGCGGCGTGGGCCAGGTTGGCCGCGTTGTGCAGCGGCCAACGGTCGTGCGCCGACGTGCCCGGCCGGACCCGCTCCGGCACGACATCGCCGTCCCACAGTTCGAAGGCGTGGCGTTCGTGGTCACGGCGGTCGTCGAGGTACGACAGGCCCTGAACGGCCTGACCGACGAACCCGCAGCGCAGCTCCCGGAGGGCGTCGTGCATGCGCTGCAGGGCGGTCGGCTCCAGCCACACGTCGTCGTCGAGGAACAGCACCGCGGGGGCGCTGGAGCGATCGAGCAGGAACTGGCGGTGCTCCGCGAGCCCGCGGCGCTCGGCATGGCGCAGCAGGTCGACCGGACGCCCCTGGGCACGCAGCACCCTGAGCATGGCGTTCACGGCCGGGTGCGCGGTCGCCGCGGCATCCGTCGACTGGTCGCTCAGGACCACCCGGAACGCGGGGGCGTCCTGCGCGGCGAGCCCGGCGAGGGTCACCGCGAGTTCGGCGGCACGGCCGATCGTGGGGATGAGCACGTCGACCTCCACCGACTCCGGCGGCGGCGCGTCGTGCCCCCACTCGCCCGACCAGCGGCGGCTCGAGGTCGTCACGACACACCCTGCGAGGTCGGTCTCGTCGACCGGATGCGGTCGACGAGCAGGGTCGTCGAGTGGTCGGGTACGTAGTCCACGACGTGCACCTCGCCGCCGTAGGCCTCGACCACGGGTGTCTCCGCGAGCATCTCGGGGCTGTAGTCCCCGCCCTTCACGTAGACGTCGGGGCGCAGGGTCTCGATGAGATCGATGGGGGTGTCCTCGTCGAAGACGGTCACGTAGTCGACCCACTCCAGCGCGGCAAGCAGTCCGGCTCGGTCGACGGCCGGGTTCAGGGGACGCTCCGGTCCCTTCAGCCGACGGACCGAGTCGTCGCCGTTCACGCCGACGACGAGCACGTCGCCGAGGTCGCGGGCCTGCTGGAGGTAGGTCGTGTGCCCCACGTGGAGGACGTCGAAGCAGCCGTTCGTGAAGACCACTCGGCGCCCGTCCCGCCGGTGAGCGTCGATGCGCTCGCGCAGCGCCGTCCAGTCGAGCAGTGCGGCCGGCGGATGCGCGAGGCGGCGGATCAGCTCGTCGCCGCGGCACACCGATGTGCCCTCGTGGGCGAGCGCGACATCCGCCGCACCCTGCGCGAGCCGCATGGCCGTCTCGAGGGGGACGCCCACAGCCGCCGCCGCGGCGATGGCCGCCGCGAAGGTGTCGCCCGCGCCCGCGGCGAAGCGCTCGGAGACCGGATGCGCGGAGGTGACCATGGGCGGCGCGCCCTCGCGCAGCAGCACGGCACCGTCGCGATCGAGCGTGACGATCACCGCGCCCGCTCCGGATGCCGCGAGCAGGTCGGTCGCGACCTCGCTCGCCGCTCGCCGCCGGTCGCGTCCCTCGCCGAGCGGGCGCGCGATCAGCTTGGCCGACTCCTCGGCATTCGGGACGACGACATCAGGGCCGATGCCGCGCCAGCGGCGGAGGTCGTGCGCGTCGACGACGAGGTGGCTGGGGCGGCCCGCGACGGCCAGCGCCTCCACGACGACCTCGGGGAGTTCTGCTGCGCCGTAGTCGCTCACGACGAGGGCGTCCGCGTCGGCGAGCGCGGCGATGAGCGCCTCCACGAGAGCCCGCACCGTCGCCGGCCGGCCCGCGACATCCCTATCGGGCGCATCGTCGACCCTGGCCAGCACCTGGTCGTCCGCGACGATGCGGGTCTTCGACACCGTGCGCCGGTCCGCGCGCTGCAGCACGCCCCGAGTGCCGACGCCGGCTTGGACGAGCGCGGCGAGGAGCGCCTCGCCCGTGGCATCCCTCCCGATCGCGGACACGAGCTCGGCGCGGGCGCCGAGCGCGGCGAGATTGGCGGCGGTGTTCCCCGCGCCGCCGGGGACCTCGACCGCCTCGCGCAGCTCCACGACCGGGGCCGGGGCTTCGCGGCTGAGCCGCCTGCTGTGCCCGCCCCACCACCGATCGAGGATGGCGTCGCCGACCACGACGACGCGCGGGGCGACCTGGCGGATACGTTCGGCGGCGGTTGCGGTCATCTCCATGCCGCGGTGCCTACCCACAGCGGGGGACGGATATGCATGCATGCATGCGTGCGATGCGGATGCCGCGGCCGGGCCGGCACGATTCGCGACGGATTCCGCAGTCGGACGTTTCGGGGCGGCTCTTGCCGGGAAGGAGTCCCTGCACGATCTCCGCCACCGACAGGAGGACGCATGCCCGCGTACGCGCCGCTCGAGCCGACCTTCCGCGACATCCGCCGCATCGCCGTCCTCCGCGGCGGGGGACTCGGCGACCTGCTGTTCGCGATGCCCGCGATCTCCGCCTTCGCCGCGGCGTACCCGGACGCCGAGCTCGTGCTCCTCGGCACGCCCATGCACGCCGAACTGCTCTCCGGCCGGCCGGGCCCGGTCGCGCGCGTCGAGGTGCTGCCGGATGCGCCGGGCATCAGGGAGGCCGGCGGCGCGGCATCCGAGCCCGTGGACGACTTCGTCGCGCGACTGCGCCGCCACCGCTTCGACCTCGCGGTGCAGCTCCACGGCGGAGGGCGCAACTCCAACCCCTTCCTGCTCCGTCTCGGCGCACGCCACACCGTCGGCTCCGCGACGGAGGATGCGGCACCGCTCGAGCGCACGCTGCCGTACGTGTACTACCAGCACGAGGTCGTGCGCGGCCTCGAGGTCGCGGGACTCGCCGGCGCGGCGCCGGTGGACCTCGAACCGGCGATCGAGGTGCTCGACGAGGAGCGCCGAAGCGCGGACGCGCTCCTCGGACCACTGGACGGCCCGCTCGTCGTGGTGCACCCCGGGGCGACCGACCCGCGTCGGCGGTGGCCGGTCGAGCGGTTCGCGCACGTCGTCGGGGCGCTCCTCGACGACGGGGCGGAGGTGGCGCTGGTCGGGGACCCCTCGGACCGCCGCATCGAGGCGGAGCTCGCCTCGTCGCTCGGTGCCTCCGGCGGACGTCTGCACCGGCTCGCCGGCCGGTCGGGACTCGGCGAGACGGCCGCCGTGTTCGAGCGGGCCGCCGTCGTGGTCGCGAACGACAGCGGTCCCCGTCACCTGGCCCAGGCGGTGGGCGCGGCGACCGTCGGCATCTTCTGGTTCGGCAACGTGGTGAACGCGGCGCCGTTCGGCCGCGGCCGCCACCGCGTCCACCTCTCGTTCACGACGAGGTGTCCCGTCTGCGGGACGGATGTCACCCAGGTGGGCTGGACCGCCGACCGCTGCGAGCACGACGTCTCCTTCGTCGACCGGGTCGACGCGGACGCCGTGCTCGCGGACGCCCGTCAGATCATGGCCAGGACGTCTCCTCGGCGGGGCACACCAGGAGCTCCCGCACCTCGCATCCGGGTGGCTGGCTGAGTGCGAACACCACCGCGTTCGCCACGTCGGCGGGATCGTTCAGCTTCGCGTCGGCGCCGGGCCGGTACTGCTCGTCGCGGTCGTCGAAGAAGGCGGTCCGCATGCCGCCCGGGATGAGGGTGGTGACGCCGACGCGTCCCTTGGTCTCGGCGGCGAGAGCGCGGCTGAATCCGAGCACCCCGAACTTGGAGGCGCAGTAGGCCGTGGCATCCGCGGCGCCCTTGAGCGCCAGCGTCGAGGCGACCGTGACCACCCGTCCGCCGGAGGCCTCGAGGTGGGGGAGCGCCGCGCGAACGGCGGCGGCCGTGCCGAGCAGGTTCACCGCGATGACCCGTTCCCACTCCACCGCGTCGACGCCGTCCAGTGGGCCGCAGCGATCGATGCCCGCCGCAGTGACGATGGCGTCGAGCCCGCCGTGCTGCTCGGCGACCTCGGCGATAGTGCGCTCGAGCGCCCTGGTGTCCGAGACGTCGGCGACGTGCGACTCGTGCGCGTCCGCCGAGGGCGCGAGATCGAGGACGATGGGGGTGCCGCCCGCCGCCGCGACGGCCTGGGCGATTGCGGCGCCGAGGCCCGAAGCCCCGCCCGTGATGATCGTGCGGCCCGGACCGCCCGGCTCGCGCCGCTGCTCGGCGGGGGCGTTCCTGGTGCTCTCCGAGGTGATGGTCTCCGACATGGTGCTCCTTCCCGCCGCCGGTGGCGGCGTCTGGGTCGTGATGATCGGGTGGATGGCGCGTCAGCCCACTGCGGCCAGCGGCCTGGTGCGGGAGGGGCGTTCGGGCGGCGAAGTGGGCAGCGACGCCACGCCGCCGGCCGCGAGGTACGCGGTGGCGTGCGCGACGCCGCGAGCCAGCGCGTCCGCGACGTCGGCGCCCCGGACGAGCTCGAGCCCCACGGAGGCCACGAGCCGGTCGCCCGCGCCGCAGGCGTCCGCGACGTCGACGGCATCCGCGGGGATGACCCGTCGGGGCCGGTCGCGCAGGGCGACGGCGGCGCCGTCCGAATCGAGGGTCACGGCCACGCTCTCGGCGTCCCAATGGCGGCGGAGGCGCTCGGCGACGTCGAGGGCCGCCTCGAGATCGTCGATCGGCCGGTCCGTCCGCGCGGCGGCCTCGGACCGGTTCGGGGTCACGACGCGGCATCCTGGCACCGGCTCCACCCCCCTCGGGTGGGGATCCCAGACGACCGCGACCGAGAGTGCGCACTCCTCGAGTGCCGCGCGGACGGCGCCGTCCGCGAGCAGGCCGCGTCCGTAATCGGCGGCGATCACGACGTCGGCCGCGCGGATCGCCTCGACGATCCGCCCGGTCCCGCCCACTGGCTCCGGCGGGCCGCATCCCTCGTCGATGCGCGCGACGGGCTGCCCGGAGGCCCGGATCCGCGTCTTGGTCGGCGTCGGGCCGGGGAGCGCGGCCTCGGCGAGGATCACCCCCGTGAGCGCCGCGCGGACCCGGCCGGCGCCGGCATCGCGTGCGAGGGCCGTTGCGAGCGTGACCTCCGTACCCTCGAGCGCGAGGAACGTCGCGACGAGCCCGGCGCCCCCTGCACGCTCGAGTCGGCCGCTCACGTCGACGACCGGGACCGGCCCGTCGGGCGAGAGCCGCTGCGCTGTGCCGTTCAGGTCCACGTCGAGGAGGGTGTCGCCCACGACCACGATCCGCGCGCTCACGACGGCGCCTCCTCGAGTGAACGCTCGAACGCGATGCACAGCGCGTGCAGCGCGACGAGCTCCGCCTCCTGCACGTTCGCCGAGGCGCCTGGAAGGGCGATCCCGTCGTCGCAGGCGGCGTGGAGCGGGTTCGGGGCGCTGCCCGTGAGGCTCCAGCGCAGGACGCCGACCTCGGCGGCGGTGGCTGCGGCCTGCAGGAGGTTCGCGCTCACGCCGCTCGTGGAGAGCAGCAGCAGGACGTCCCCGTGACGGCCGTGCGCCCGCACCTGCCGTGCGAAGACCTCGTCGAAGCCGTAGTCGTTGCCGATGGCCGTCACGGCCGAGGTGTCGGTGTGGAGGGCGATCGCCGAGTAGGGCGGACGGTCGTCCCGGAACCGCCCGACGAACTCGGCGGCGAGGTGCTGCGCCTCCGCGGCGGAGCCGCCGTTGCCGGCGACGAGCAGTCGGCCGCCGGCCGGCAGGCGGACGGCGAGCTCGGCGCCCCAGCGGGCGATCCGCTCGGACTCCGCGTCCAGGGCCGCGATCACGTCGGTCGCGCCGGCGAGGTGCTCTCGCACCGAGCCGGCGGCCGCGGCGGTCGGCGCCCCCCGCACGCCTCGGCGGGTCAGGGTCTCCGTCAGGGACGTCATCGCAGCACCCCCTCGGCCGAGGAGCCCGCCGTCGACCGGACCCGCGGCCGCGAGAGCGTCGAGCGGTACGCGCGCTCGGTGTCCGCGGCGACACGGTCCCACGAGTACCGCGAGGCGACGCGCCGCCGTCCGGCCGCGCCGAGTCGCTCGGCCCGCTCGGGATCCTCGAGCAGCTCGCGGATCGCGGCGGCCACGGCCGCTGCGTCGCGTGGCGGCACGTGCACGCCGGTGCCGCCGTGCACCACGGTGTCGATGAGCCCCCCGACGGATGACGCGACCACCGGTCGACCGCTCGCCATGGCCTCCAGCGGGACGATGCCGAACGGCTCGTACCAGGGCGCGCACACGACGACGTCCGCGGAACGGTAGACCGGGGGCAGCTCGGACTGGGAGACCTGACCGCGCAGCTCCACCCGGTCGGTCACGCCGAACCGCCCCGCGAGCGCCGCGAGGCGCTCGAGCTCCGGATCGGTACCGCCCGACGGCGCCGCCCCGCCCACGACCACGAGTTCGACGTCGACGCCCTCAGCCGCGAGGAGCGAGACGGCTTCGATCACCGTGCCCACGCCCTTGCGCGGCACGAGCCGCCCGACGCTCACCACTCGATGCCTCCGGCGTGGCGCCTCGCGCTCGCCCTCCGGCTGGAAGTGGTGCAGATCCACCCCGCACGGGATCACCGAGATCCGGTCCCGCGGCACGCCGAGCTTCTTCAGCTCGAACGCCTCGTCCGAGCACGTGGCCACGACCCGGTCCGCACGCCGGCCCACGTCGGGCTCCAGCCATTCGCGTTCGCGCGGGCTCGTGTCATCCGGCCCCTGATGGCGCCGCTTGACGACGCCCAGTGCGTGGAAGGTCTGCAGGACCGCCGGCGGCGAGGCGATCATCGCCGCCGCGTCCAGCGTCGCGATCCCCGACATCCAGAAGTGGCCGTGCGCGACGTCGGGCGGCCACGACCGCCAGTCGTCCGCGATCCCCTCGGCGAGCGCCGCCATGTGCGGCAGCAGGTCGTCCTTGGGTATCTGCTCCTCGGGCCCGGCCGTGACGTGCACGACATCGACGCGCGGCGCGAACGCCACGGTGCGCGGCAGCGTCGGGTCGTCCCGCCGCGTGTAGACCCGCACCTGGTGGCCCCGGCGGGCCAGCGCCCGTGAGAGCGCCGCCACGTGCACGTTCTGGCCACCCGCATCCTCACCGCCGAGCGTGGCGAGCGGGCTCGCATGCTCCGACACCATCGCAATGCGCATCATGACTCCTTCCATCGGGCCGACCGAGGGCCGCGCTCGCCGCCGACGGCGATGAGCCGGCCCCGGCCGGGGGAGCGTTCGACCAGGTCGGCGACGAGCACGTCCCAGTCCGAGAGGAACCGCGCGAGGCGGTACCGGTCGAGCGCGGCATCGCGGGCCGCGGCGCCGAGGCGCGCGGCCTCGTCGCGGTCCTCGAGCAGCAGCCGGGCGGCGGAGACGAGTTCCCCGACGTTCGTCGAGAGGAAGCCTGCGCCGGGCGGCACCGCTCGCGACGCCTCCGTCGTCTGCAGCGCGACCACGGGCATCCCGAGGTGCATGGCCTCGATGAGCGAGAGCCCGAGCGAGGTCCACCGCGGCGTGTGCAGGTAGAGGCGCCGTTCGGCCATCGCCTCGTGCAGCTGCGTCGGCGGCAGGTCCCCGCTCGGGCGCACCGCGTCATCCGGCAGTCCGAGGGCGGCCGGCAGCGCCGCGACGCCCATGCCGAACACGTCGATGCCGCCCGCGTCGGCGAAGCGGGGGAGCAGGTCGGTGCCCGTGATCCGTCCGCGCCGGACGGGTTCGTTCACCACCACCGCCATCCGCTCGAGATCGCCGCGGTACCGGTGGCCGGGGTCGGGGACGCCGTGTTCGACCACCACCGACGGGGTGCCGTCGTCGTCCCACATGAGCTGGTTGAAGTGCGTGACGTGCACGATCGTCAGGTCATCGCGGCCGGCGAGCGGATGCCGCGCCGTGACCGCCTCGGGCTTCGGCGTGTTGTGCTCGACGAAGACCGCCGCCACGTCCCGCCCCGGTCGTCTCCCGAGGAGCGCCTCCGCGAGGACGAGCTCCTCGGTGCGCTGCAGCACGACGAGGTCCACGTGCTCGCGGTGGAGCTCGTTCAGCGGGACCTCGCGCGCCGCCGGCCAGTCGCGTCCGCCGGTGCCGAGACCCCAGGGGCCTCGCGCGGCGTCGACCGGCAGCAGGTACTCGTGGGCGCCGCGGACGAACGCATCGGTCCATCCGCCGTGCACGTGCCAGAGCAGGATCCTCATGCGGGCACCGCCTCGGTCGTCGAGCCCGCCCCCGCGCCGCCGGGGTGAGAGCCCGTCGTCCTCGACCCGGGACGCGCGGGCCTCAGCGCCAGCACGGCCTGCGCCACCGCGGCGGGCGGCACCGAGGCCAGGCACGGATGGCCCGGGACCGGGCAGCTCCTCGCCCGCGACCCCGCGCACGCGGCGTCCTCGGCCCCGAACACGACGGTCGGCACGCCGAACGGGCGCCAGCACCGCTCCGACACCACGGGCGAGAACAGGCTGACCACGGGGGTGCCCACCGCCGCCGCGAGGTGCGCCGCTCCGGTGTTCCCGGCGACCACGACGTCCGCGTCCGCGACCACGCGTGCCAGCGTGGCGAGCGGCGTCGAGCCGCCGAGGTCGACGGCCCGGTCGCCCGACACCGCGCGCGTGAGCTCGCGCTCGCCGTCGGAGCCCGTGACGGCGACGCGCACTCCCGCGGTGGCGAGCCGTTCGACCAGTTCCCGGTGGTGCTGCGCCGGCCACGTGCGCGCCTCCACCGCCGCGCCGGGGTGCACCACGACGTAGCCGTCATCACCGGTCGTGACCGGTGAGGCCCCCTCCGGCAGGCGGATGGCGAGGCGGCCCGGATCGCAGGACGGCAGCCGGAAGCCGGCGGCGCCGACGATCGCGAGCGCGCGTGCCACCTCCGACTGCTCCTCAGGGAAATCCTCTCCCGGCCGCAGGCGCACGTCGAGCAGGGATCCGGCGTAGTCGACCGACGCGCCGGTGATCCCGCGCACACCGGCGAGGCGCAGCATCAGGGCGAGCGGCAGCGGGCTCTGGTGGAACGAGGTCAGGATCACGGCAGCGTCCGGTCGGATGGCTGCGAGGATCCCGCGCAGGTCGGCGGCGGAATCCTCCGTCATCGCGGGCGCGGGGTCGGCGATCCACGGCGCGTCCCACACTTCCACGCCCGCGACCCCGGGAAGCAGCCGCGCGGCGGGCGCACCGCGCGGACCGCAGAGCACGTGGACCTCGGCATCGGCGGCCACAGCACGGATCGCGGGCCCGCAGAGGAGCATGTCGCCGAGGCTGTCGAGCCTCGCGACCAGGACGCGCGATCGGCGCTCATGCGGCGGCATCCGCACCTCCCTCGGCGAGCACGAGCCGCACCGCGGCCATCACGTCGGACGCGACGTGGGCGGCCGCCGCGATCTCGTGCGGACGCGTGACCGCTGTGGGCACCAGGACGCCGCGCATGCCCGCGGCGGTGGCGGCCGCCATGTCGGCGCCGATGTCGCCGATCATGACCGCCTCCTCCGGGGAGATCGCGAGTGCCTCGCAGGCCGCGCGCAGCATGCCGGGTGCGGGCTTGCGGCAGGTGCAGCCGTCGTCCACGCCGTGCGGGCACACCCGCCAGACGTCGAATGGTCCGAGGAGGCGATCGACCCGCGCGTTCACCGCGTCGACCTCCTCGCTCGAGAGCAGGCCGCGGGCGATGCCCGACTGGTTCGTGACCACGCCGATGCGGATGCCGCGGGCCCGGAGCTCGGCCAGCGCCTCCGCGGCCGTCGGCATGGGCTCGACCAGCGACGGGTCGCCGTTGTATGGGACGTCGCGGATCAGCGTGCCGTCGCGATCGAAGAGCACTGCGCGCGGGATGCGGTTCGCCATACGGTGTTCGATACCCACTTCGACCGAAGCGAAACGTCGTCGCCCGGGGGGTTCCCGCCGTCCGTCCGATCCTGCGAGGCTGTCGCGATGGGCATGCCCGTCGATCCCCGTCCGATCCTGCTCGCGTTGCGCGCGCTGAAGCTCGGCGACCTGCTCGTCGCGGTGCCGGCGCTCCAGGCGCTCCGCCGCGGGTTCCCCGACCACCGCATCGTCCTCGCGACGACCGAATGGCTCCGCCCCCTCGTCGACCTCGTCGACGCGGTCGACGAGCTGCTTCCGGCGGCGGGCCTCGACCACCTCCTCGATCTCGGCGGCCGCGAAGTGGACGTCGCCGTGAACCTGCACGGTCGCGGCCCGGAGAGCGGAAGGCTGCTCACCGCCGTTTCGCCGCGCCGGCTCATCGCCCACGCGCCGGACGCGCCGGACGGACCGGTGTGGGTGGACGGCATGCTCGAGCGCGAGCGCTGGGTGCGACTGGTGCGTGCTTGGGGTCTCGACGCCGACGCCGACGATGTGACGATCGCCCGACCCGCCGTGCCGTCGGCGGCCCCCGGCGTGTCGGTGCTCCACGTGGGCGCGTTCTACGGCGCCCGCCGGTGGCCGGTCGATCGCTTCGCCGAGGTCGCCGTCGGCCTGGAGCGCCGCGGCCATGACGTGGTCATCTCCGCCGGCGGCGAGGAGCGCGAACGGGCCGAGGCGGTCGCGCGCGCTGCCGACCTCCCGGAGGACGCCGTGCTCGCGGGCCGTGTCGACCTCGCCGGCTTCGCCGCGCTCATCGCAGACGCGCGCCTCGTCATCTCGGCCGATACCGGTGCCGCGCACCTCGCCTCCGCGTATCGGCGGCCGTCAGTCGTGATCTTCGGGCCAGCGCCGCCCGAGGAGTGGGGTCCGCCGAAGAACGGCCCTCACGTCGTGCTCACGGACGCCTCCCGCCGGGTCGGCGAGGTGTTCGTCGAGGACCCCGACCCGGCGCTGCTCGCCGTGCAGGCCGACGACGTGCTGGACGCCGTCGAGCGGCTGCTCGCGCACTAGGCGGCGACCGCCGTCGCCGTTCGCATCCGCAGCGGCCCCGATGGCGGGTCGGGGGGGAGGACCGGCTGAGCTCCGCCGTCGAGGTCGGATCGGAGACGTCGGAGGATGGCCGCCAGCAGGCGCGAGACCTGCATCTGCGTGACCCCCACCTCGGCGGAGATCTCCCGCTGAGTCCGCTCCTCGATGAAGCGCAGGTAGACGATCCGACGCTCGCGGGACGTGAGCCGGGCGAGGGCGGATCGCAGGGCGAGTCGGAGGTCCGCGCGCTCGAGGTGCTCGTCGAGCGCCCCCAGTGATGTGATCAGCGGGTCGTCATCCTCGTCGAGGGCGAGATCGAGCGAGACCGGCCGCATGTTCTCCCGGGCGCCCAGCGCCTCCGAGACGAGCTGCGGCGACAGGCCCAGGGCCTCGGCGACCTCGCCGACGCGCGGTTCCCGGCCCAGCCGCTGCGCGAGATCCGAAGTCGCGTCCGACGCCCGCGCCGCGACCTCCTGCAGGCGCCGCGGCGGACGGACGAACCATCCGCAGTCCCGCAGGTACCGCTTGATCTCGCCGGAGATGGTGGGAACGGCGAAGGCGAGGAAGCTGTCGCCCCGGTTCGGGTCGTAGCGGCGGACCGCGTGGACCAGGCCGACGCATCCCACCTGCCGGAGATCGCCCTGCTCACGGTAGCCGGAGGCCATGCGGCGGACGATGCCGTCGACGAGGTCGAGGTGGCGCAGGACGATGGCCTCCTCGGCCTTGCGTCGCCGCCGTCCGTGCATCCCGGGCAGCTCGCCGAGCCGTGCCTGCGTCCAGCGCTGACGGCGCCGCCAGTCGTCGCGCCGCCCGCTGTCCGAATCCATCGTCCTCGCGTCCATTCTTCGCCTCCTTCCGTCGTCGTCCCCCGGATTCCCACGCTTCGAAGAGAAGCAGCGCTTCTCCGAACCGGGAAGGTGCTTGCGAAGAAGGAGGAGGAGGAGTAGTCGCCGGTGGAGACGGCCCGAGGCGAGAGCCCCCGGGAGTGATCGCGCGCCGATCCACGCGACTACAGTTGAGGGGTTGCGTCTCACACTGCAGGGAGTGGATCCACTTGGCCGACGGCTTCGAGCTCTTCACCGATCGATCCGTTGTCGCGATGCGCGTCAACGGCGAGCTCCGCGACCTCGCGACGACGGTCGCCGAGGCCGACGTGGTCGAGCCGGTCACCATCGACTCGCCCGACGGCCTCGCGATCCTCCGCCACTCCACCGCCCATGTCCTCGCCCAGGCGGTGCAGAAGATCAACCCCGACGCGAAGCTCGGCATCGGCCCGCCCGTGACCGACGGCTTCTACTACGACTTCGACGTCGCCGAGCCGTTCACGCCCGAGGACCTGAAGGCGCTCGACAAGGAGATGGCCCGCATCATCCGTTCCGGCCAGCGCTTCGTGCGCCGCGTCGTCTCCGACGACGAGGCCAGGGCCGAACTCGCCGACGAGCCGTACAAGCTCGAGCTCATCGGGCTGAAAGGCGCCGCGGCATCCGGTGACGACAACGAGAACGTCGAGGTCGGCGGCGGCGAGCTGACGATCTACGACAACGTCGACCCGAAGTCGGGCGAGGTGCAGTGGAAGGACCTCTGCCGCGGTCCGCACCTGCCCAGCACCCGCATGATCGGCAACGGCTGGGCGCTCATGCGCGTGGCCGCCGCGTACTGGCGCGGATCCGAGAAGAACCCGCAGCTCCAGCGTGTGTACGGCACCGCGTGGCCGACCAAGGACGAGCTGCGCGCCTACCAGCACCGGCTCGAGGAGGCCGCCCGCCGCGACCACCGCAAGCTCGGCGTCGAGCTCGACCTGTTCAGCTTCCCCGACGAGATCGGGTCCGGCCTGCCGGTGTTCCACCCCAAGGGCGGCGTGATCAAGCGCGAGATGGAGGACTACGTCCGCCGGCGCCACATCGAGGAGGGCTTCCAGTACGTCTCGACCCCGCACATCACGAAGGCGCACGTCTTCGAGCTGTCGGGCCACCTGCCGTACTACAAGGACACGATGTTCCCGCCGATGGAGCTCGAGAACTCCGAGTACTACCTCAAGGCGATGAACTGCCCGATGCAAAACCTCATCTTCCGCTCGCGCGGTCGCTCCTACCGGGAGCTGCCGCTGCGGTTCTTCGAGTTCGGCACCGTGTACCGGTACGAGAAGTCCGGCGTCGTCCAGGGCCTCACGCGCGTGCGCGGCCTCACCCAGGACGACTCGCACAGCTACGTGACCCCCGAGCAGGCGCCCGGCGAGATCAAGCACCTCCTCGACTTCGTGCTGGGCCTGCTGCGCGACTTCGGCCTCGACGACTACTACCTCGAGCTCTCCACGCGCGACGCCGACTCCGACAAGTTCAAGGGCACCGACGAGCAGTGGGAGGTCGCCACCGGCGTCCTCCGCGACGTGGCGGAGGCGTCCGGCCTCGAGCTGGTGCTGGACCCGGGCGGCGCCGCCTTCTACGGCCCCAAGATCTCGGTGCAGGCGCGCGACGCGATCGGCCGCACCTGGCAGATGTCGACGATCCAGTACGACTTCAACCAGCCCGAGGGCTTCGGACTCGAGTACACGGCCGCCGACGGCACGCACCAGCGGCCGGTCATGATCCACTCGGCGAAGTTCGGTTCCATCGAGCGCTTCTTCGGCGTGCTCACCGAGCACTACGCCGGGGCCTTCCCGGTGTGGCTGTCGCCCGTGCAGGTGGTCGGCATCCCGGTCGCCGACGAGTACGCGCCCTACCTCGGCGCCATCCTCACCCAGCTCGCCGGCGCCGGCGTCCGCACGGAGCTCGACACGAGCGACGACCGCATGCAGAAGAAGATCCGCACCCACACCACGCAGAAGGTGCCGATCCAGCTCATCGCCGGTGAGAACGACCGGTCCGGCGAGACCGTGAGCTTCCGCTTCCGGGACGGCACGCAGGAGAACGGCGTCTCGATCGCCGAGGCGGAGCGGCGCATCCTCGAGGCGATCGCCGACCGCCGCCAGGTGACCACGAGGGACGACCTGTTCGCATGACCCACTACCGGTCCGATGAGTTCGACCGCGACGACGTGCAGACGGATGCCGCGGCCGACCTCGCGGGCGTGCCGGACGCCTTCCAACGGCTCTGGACGCCCCACCGGCTCGTCTACATCCAGCACGGACAGCAGCCGGACGAGCACTCGTGCCCGTTCTGCCGGGCGCCGGAGCTCGACGACGAGCAGTCGCTGATCGTCGCGCGCGGCGAGCACGCGTACGTGCTGCTCAACCTCTTCCCCTACAACAGCGGGCACCTGCTCGTGTGCCCGTACCGGCATATCGCCACCTACGACCAGGCGACGCCGGAAGAGGTCGCAGAGATCGGCGAACTCACGCAGGTCGCCATGCGCACCGTGAAGCAGGTGTCGAAGTGCGACGGCTTCAACATCGGCATGAACCAGGGACGGATCGCCGGCGCGGGCATCGCCGAGCACCTGCACCAGCACATCGTGCCGCGGTGGGCGCTCGACTCGAACTTCTTCCCGATCATCGCCGGCACCAAGGCGCTGCCGCGCCTGCTCGGCGAGGTGCGCCAGGAGATCGCCGAGGCCTGGCCTCGCTGAGCCGGCCGCTCAGCGGACCTGTCGCACCTCGAACTGCATGCGCGGGTTCGCGTACGCCTCCTGCGACTCGACGAGCTGCAGCTCGCGCTCGCCCGACTCGTGGGTGTTCGCGAGGAGGTCGAACACGCTCGACGCCGTACGTGCGAGGGCGTCGGCCGCGTCGCCGGTGCGTCGGTAGTGGGCCGTGAAGAGCGCCGCCGTGACGTCCCCCGAGCCATTGGCCTTCATGGGGAGGAGCGGAGTCCGGACGATCCACGCGCCGCGGTCGTCGACGGCGAGCATCTCGATCGTGCCCGGCTCCCGGTCGGGACGCTCCACGCTCGTCACGAGGACCGTGCGGGGACCCGACGCCCGCGCGAGGTCGACCGACGCGAGCGTGGACTCGAGCGAGTCCGGCTCGGTCTCGGTGAGGTAGCCGAGCTCGAACTGGTTCGGCGTGATGAGGTCGGCGGCGGGCACCACGCGGTCGCGCAGCAGGACGGGGATCGCCGGCGCCACGAAGCATCCGCTCTTCGCATTGCCCATGACCGGATCGCAGGAGTACACCGCGGCGGGGTTCGCCTCCTTGATGCGGGCGACCGCGTCGAGGATGACGTCGGCGATGCCCTCCGAGCCCTGGTACCCCGAGAGGATCACGTCGATCTTCGGGAACGCGCCGCGGTCCTCGATGCCGTTGATGACCTCGCGCACGTCGTCCGGGCTGATGAGCGGTCCGCGCCACGCGCCGTAGCCGGTGTGGTTCGAGAAGTTGACGGTGTAGACCGGCATGACCTCGACGCCGATGCGCTGGAGCGGGAAGACGGCGGCGGAGTTGCCGACGTGGCCGTAGGCGACGGCGGACTGGATCGAGAGGACCTTCACCCCTCGATCATTCCATCCCCGCTGCGGCGAGCCGTCCGCCGGCGGCACGCACGGCCGCCGCGATGTCCTCGGCGAGCCGGTCGGCGTCGGCCGCGTTCAGGTCGTGCACCGTCAGCCGCAGGCGACGGCTCGCCTCCGGCGCGTCGGCCAGGGCGAACTCGTCTCCGGCCCGCACGAGCCAGCCGCGTCGCATGAGCTGCTCGGAGACGTCGCGCGCCGGCACGGGCATCGGCACCCACAGGTTGAGGCCGTCGCCCGCCGACGCGGGAACCCCGGACGCGGTGAGCCGTGCGGCGAACGCGTCGTTCCGCGCGGCGTAGTGCTCGCCCGCCGCGCTGATGGCCGCAGTGACGTCGGGATCGGTGACGAGGGCGAGCACCAGTCGCTGCAGCAGGTGGCTGACCCACGTCGTGCCCGGGGTCAGTCGCATGGCGAGCCGCTCGGCCGTGTCCGAGTCCGAGGCGGTGACCGCGAGGCACATGTCGGGACCCAGGAACTTCGAGACCGAGCGGACGAGCGCCCACCGTCGATGCTCGGGGCCGATGAGCGAACGGAACGGCCGTCGGGAGAGCATCGAGAAGTGGTCGTCCTCGATCACGAGCACGTACGGGTGCGCGCGGAGCACCTCGCGCAGCTCCGCGGCCCGCCGCTCCGACAGGCTCGCCCCCGTCGGATTCTGCGCGCGGGGCGTGCAGACGACCGCGCGCACGCCCTGCTCGAGCGCGGCGCGCAGCCCGTCGACCGTCATGCCCTCGTCGTCGACGGGGACCGGAACGGCCCGGTAGCCGCCCACGCGGACGGTGTGGATGCTCGTGAGGAAGCAGGGGTCCTCGAGGGCGACCGCGTCGTCGCGGACGAGCGCCTGGGCGAGGAGGCGCTCGACCGCGTCGGCTGCTCCGCTCGTGATCGTGAGGCGCAGGTCGTCGGGCGCGAGGTCGGCGCGCATCCAGTCCAGCGCCCACCGCTCGAGGCCGGGGTCGATGACGGGCTCGCCGTAGAGCACCGGTCGACCCGCCATCCCGGCGAGCGCGCGCGACGGATCCGGGATCACGTCGGGATCGGGGTTGCCGGTGGCGACGTCGCGCAGCACGCTGTCGGCGGCGAACCCCTCCTGCGCGACCGCCGAGCGGTCGGCGACGTGCGTGCCGCCGCGCCCACGGGTGACCACGACGCCCGCCGCGGTGAGCTGCCGGTAGGCGGCGACGGCGGTGTTGCGGTTCACGCCGAGCCGGTCGGCGAGGTTCCGCACGGGCGGCAGCGGGTCGCCCGGCAGCAGCGCGCCGCGCTCGATGAGGGCGCGCACGTTCGCGGCGATGTCGGCGGCCGAACGGCCGGTGATCTCGAGGGTCAGGTCATGTGACATGGGCGGCTCCGATGGTCGGCACGGTCCATGCTATCTTTTGGCCTAGGCCAAGCCACCTGATTGTTCCGAGCGTCGCGCGATCCGAGCGCGTCATCCGTCGAAGGGATCCCCGATGAGCACTGCCCAGACCGGCTCCAGCCGCGTGAAGCGCGGCCTCGCCGAAATGCTGAAGGGCGGCGTCATCATGGACGTCGTCACGCCCGAGCAGGCGCGTATCGCCGAGGACGCCGGCGCGGTCGCCGTCATGGCGCTCGAGCGCGTGCCCGCCGACATCCGAGCCCAGGGCGGCGTCGCCCGCATGAGCGACCCCGACCTCATCGAGGCGATCATCGCCGAGGTGTCGATCCCCGTCATGGCGAAGGCGCGCATCGGCCACTTCGTCGAGGCGCAGGTGCTCCAGGCGCTCGACGTCGACTACATCGACGAGTCCGAGGTGCTCTCGCCGGCCGACTACGTCAACCACATCGACAAGTGGGGTTTCGATACGCCCTTCGTCTGCGGTGCGACCAACCTCGGCGAGGCGCTTCGCCGCATCAACGAGGGCGCCGCCATGATCCGCTCGAAGGGCGAGGCCGGCACGGGCGACGTCTCCGAGGCGACCAAGCACATCCGCAAGATCACCTCCGAGATCAACCAGCTGAAGTCGATGACGCGCGACGAGCTCTACGTCGCCGCCAAGGAGCTGCAGGCCCCCTACGAGCTCGTGCTCGAGGTCGCCGAGACCGGCAAGCTCCCCGTCGTGCTCTTCACCGCTGGCGGCGTCGCGACGCCCGCCGACGCGGCCATGATGATGCAGCTCGGCGCCGACGGCGTCTTCGTCGGCTCCGGCATCTTCAAGTCGGGCAACCCCGAGCAGCGCGCGGCCGCCATCGTCAAGGCGACCACGTTCTACGACGACCCGAAGGTCATCGCCGAGGTGTCGCGCGGCTTGGGCGAGGCCATGGTCGGCATCAACGTCGGCGATCTGCCCGCACCGCACCGCCTCGCCGAGCGCGGATGGTGACCCTCCGCGACGAGTCGCTCGGGGCGACGGACGCCACCGGTCCGACGGTCGGCGTCCTCGCCCTGCAGGGCGACTTCCGCGAGCACGCACGCGTGCTGGGCGAGCTCGGCGCGAAGGTCGTGCTCGTCCGCCGCCCCGAAGACCTGGAGGGCCTCGAGGGGCTCGTCATCCCCGGCGGCGAGTCGACCGTGATGGACAAGCTCTCCCGCGCGTTCGGCGTCGCCGAGCCGCTGAAGCGCCGCATCGCCGAGGGCCTGCCCGTGTACGGCACCTGCGCCGGGCTCATCATGATCGCCGACACGCTGCTCGACACGATCGAGGGGCAGCAGAACCTCGGCGGGCTCGACGTCGTCGTGCGCCGGAACGCGTTCGGGTCGCAGAACCAGTCCTTCGAGACCGACCTGCCGGTGCCCGCCCTCGGCGAGCCGCCCGTGCACGCCGTCTTCATCCGCGGGCCCGTCGTGGAGTCGGTGGGGGAGAAGGCGACCCCGCTCGCGTCGCTGCCCGACGGCCGCGTGGTCGCGGTGGAGCAGGGCGACCTCGTCGGCACGAGCTTCCACCCGGAGATCCAGGGCGACCACCGGTTCCACGAGTACTTCCTCGGCAAGGTGCGCGCCCGCGCGAGTGCCGCGTCGTCGACCCCGTAGCGACGGGGCCCCGCCCGCGCCAGAGTGGGGGCATGAAGCTGTACTCGGATTTCCGCGGACCGCGCGCGGTGCAGGTCGTCGGCGACCTCCTCGCGCTCGGGCTCATCGTCGCGTCGGTGTGGGCCGCCGTGGTCGTCCACGGGCTCGTGACCGAGTTCGCCGCCCTCGGCCGGCGACTCGAGGAGGCCGGCACGGGATTCCGTGGCAGCATGACCGACATCGGGAGCACCCTCGCGGGCGTCCCGCTCATCGGCTCGGGGATCGCCGAGCCGTTCGACGGCGCGAGCGCCGCGGGCGCGACGCTCGAGTCCGTCGGTCGGGGCCAGCAGGACGTGGTGGGCTGGATCGCCGTGGTCGCGGCGATCGGCATCGCGGCCCTGCCCGTCGCGGCGGTGCTCCTGCTGTGGGTCGCGCCCCGAGTCGTCCGCGCGGTTCGCGCCCAGCGCACGACCGCGGTGTTCGCACGCCCGGGCGGCGCCGACCTGCTCGCGCTGCGCGCGCTCACCGACCGGAACCCGCTCGAGGTGCTCGCTGCCGATGCCGACGCGGCAGGCGGATGGCGACGCGGCGACCCGGAGACGATCCGCGCGCTGGCCGCGCTGGAGGCCCGGGCGGTCGGCGTGCGGCTGTCCGGTGCTCCGTCCGCCACGATCCGCCCCGCGGGGAGTCCGCGCGCATGACGGCGGCCCGCCCTACGCTGGCCGCATGACCGAGTGGATCGCACTGCTCCGCGGCGTCAACGTCGGCGGCACCACGGTGAGGTCGGCCGAACTGCGCGAGACGTTCGCCGGGCTCGGGTTCAGCGGGGTGCGGACCGTGCTCGCCAGCGGCAACGTCGCCTTCGAGAGCGATCGAACGGATGCCGCCGCGCTGAAGCGCGACATCGAGCGGGCCCTCGCCGACCGCTTCGGCTACGAGGCGTGGATCGTGCTGCTGACGCGCGAGCGCCTCGGAGCGATCGTCGGCGCCTTCCCGTTCGACGCCTCCGACGCGTCGCGCCAGCCCTACGTCGTCTTCGCCTCCGAGGCGTCCGTCGTCGACGACCTCATGGCGGCGGCCGGTGAGCCGGACCCCCACGCCGATCCGCTCGAGCGCGGGGACGGGGTCGTGTACTGGCATCCGCTCGTCGGCACCTCGGTCGACACCGCGTTCGCGAAGGTGCTCGCCAGGCCCGTGTTCAAGCCGACGACGACCAACCGCAACCTCCGCACGCTCGAGAAGCTGCTCGGCTGACGACGGCGCCCGCGACCTCCCCGTGGGGCGGTCTCAGGGTGATCCCCGGCTCGCGGACGGGGGACGACCCCGGGGCGATCCGGGGGCTCGCACGGGCGCGGCGGACCGCGGCATCCGCTTGCCTTGCCGACATGACCGAACGACTTCCCGGCACCGGCGCGCCGGCGCCGACCGCCGCCCCCGCCACGACCTGCCGCAGCGACGAGGTCGTGATGATCCACCGCCTCTTCCGCCGGCTGTTCGCCGAGGCGCCCGGCCTCGTCCGCGCCGTCTCGCCCGGTGACACGGACCGCGCGCGGTACCTGGCGAAGCACCTGCACGGCATCACCGCGCTGCTCCACGTGCACCACCGCACCGAGGACGACTTCTTCTGGGACCGCATGACCGAGCGCGCGCCCGCGTGCGGCCTCCACGTCGAGCTCATGCGTCGCCAGCACGGTGCGGTCTCCGATCGGCTCGATCTCGTCGACGCGCTCGTCGACCGGTGGTCGAGGGCAGCGGATGCCGCGACGGCCGCCCGCCTCGCGATCGAGCTCGACGAGGTCGATCGGCTGCTCGTCGAGCACCTCGCCGACGAGGAGCGGGAGGCGTTCCCGGTGCTCGACCGGATCCTCTCCGACGCCGAGTGGGACGACATCCACCGGCATGCCCGTCGGCACAAGCCGCCGCTGCCGATCTTCGTCCTGCTCGGACTCATGATCGAGAGCGTGCCCGAGGGGGAGCGCGACCAGTGGGTCGCCACGCAGCTGCCGGCGCCGATCCGCACGGCCTACCGCGTCGTAGGCCGCCCGCAGTACGAGCGGGCCGTGCGGCGCCTCCGCCCGACCCGCGCGACGGGCGCCGGGGCTCCGGCCACCGCCTGATCTCGGGACGCCGCCCCCGAAGTGGGGGCTCGCTCCGGCTCGCTCGCTCTGGCGGACGGGACCGTGGAGGAGTTCGATGAGCCCATGACCGAGCGACTTCCCAGCACCTCCGATCCGTTGCCGGAGGGTGAGACCGCCGGATGCGACACGTCGGACATCCTCCTCGTGCACCGGATCTTCCGCTGGGGCTTCCGCGAGATGCCCCGGCTGGTCCGCGCTGCGCCGCCGGGCGATCGGTCGCGGACCGCGACCGTGGCCGATTCGGTCGACCTCGTGCTGCTGGGCCTGCACGTCCACCACGAGGCCGAGGACCTGCTGCTGTTCGGCAAGGTCGAGGCGCGACGTCCGGCCTGCGCCGCCACCATCGACCTGATGCGCGACCAGCATCGTCACGTCGCCGAGCTCCTCGGTCGTGCGGAGCCGCTCTCGGCCGCCTGGCGCGACTCCGCCGACGGCCGCGCGGCGGAGCGGCTCGCCGCCGC
Organism: Agromyces indicus; assembly: GCF_031432295.1. Classification (NCBI taxonomy): domain Bacteria; kingdom Bacillati; phylum Actinomycetota; class Actinomycetes; order Micrococcales; family Microbacteriaceae; genus Agromyces; species Agromyces indicus. The sequence goes on from NZ_JAVKGS010000002.1 coordinate 530,439, forward strand.
GCTCGACGAGATCGGAACGGTGCTCGGCGTCCACCTCCACGACGAGGAGGACGACGTCATCCCGGTCGCGGCCGAGGAGTTCAGCCAGCGCGAATGGGACGCGCTCGGCGAACACGGACGCGAGAGCTTCCCCAAGGACGGCATGCCGATCCAGCTCGGCCTCATGATGGATGCCCTTCCGCCGGCTGAGCGGGCGGAATGGTCGCGGGGTCACCTTCCCTTCCCGATCCGACTCCTGTGGGCGATCCTCCTCAAGCGGCGCTACACCGCCTGGCAGCGGGAACTCTTCCCCGAGGGCATGCCGGCGCTCGTGTGACGGGCGGGCGGCCGCGGCATCCGCCGAAGGTGAGGCACTCGGCCGCCGGAGGGCGTCGCTCAGGGGCGTGCGCCCGCGACCGCCTAGAATGACGGGGTACTGATCACCGTTACGGGAGACGCATGTCCGGGCATTCCAAGTGGGCGACGACCAAGCACAAGAAGGCCGTCATCGACGCGCGCCGCGCGAAGTCGTTCGCCAAGCTCATCAAGAACATCGAGGTCGCGGCCAAGCTCGGCGGCGCCGACCTCGCGGGCAACCCGACCCTGTACGACGCCGTGCAGAAGGCCAAGAAGACCTCGGTCCCGAACGACAACATCGATCGCGCGATCAAGCGCGGCGCGGGCATCGGCGGCGAGGCGGTCGAGTACCAGAACATCACGTACGAGGCGTACGGCCCGAACGGCGTCGCGATGATGATCGAGGTGCTCACCGACAACAAGAACCGCGCTGCCGCCGAGGTCCGCACGGGGCTCAGCCGGAACGGCGGGACGCTCGCCGACCCGGGCTCGGTCGCGTACAACTTCACCCGCAAGGGGGTCATCGTCGTCAGCGGCGAGGGCACGACCGAGGACGACGTCATGATGGCCGCCCTCGAGGCCGGCGCCGAGGAGGTCGAGCCGCACGCGCAGGGCTTCGAGGTCGTCACCGACCCCTCCGACATGGTCGAGGTCCGCAAGGCCCTCCAGGAGGCCGGGCTCGACTACGAGTCGGCCGACATCGAGTTCGTGCCGAACCTGAAGGTCGAGATCGACGCCGAGACGGCGAAGAAGGTCTTCCGGCTGATCGACGCGCTCGAGGACAGCGACGACGTGCAGAACGTCTACAGCAACTTCGACCTCACGCCCGAGGTGCAGGCCGAGCTCGAGAACGAGTCGGAGTAGCGCCATGCGGGTGCTCGGCATCGACCCCGGGCTGACCCGCTGCGGCGTGGGCGTCGTCGACGTGGCGCCCGACCGTTCCGCGGTCCTGGTCGACGTGGTCGTGCTGCGCTCGCCCGCCGACCTCGCGACGCCCGGTCGGCTCGCGCGCATCTCTGACGGCCTCGAGGCGATCGTCGAGGAGCACCGGCCGCATGCGGTGGCGCTCGAGCGCGTGTTCGCGCGCAGCGACGTGTCGACCATCATGGGCACCGCGCAGATCTCCGGTGTGGCCATGCTGATCGCCGAGCGGCGGGCGCTCCCGGTCGCGCTCCACACGCCGAGCGAGGTCAAGGCCGCCATCACCGGCTACGGTCGCGCCGACAAGAAGCAGGTGGGGGCGATGGTCGCGCGCATCCTCGGTCTCGACGCGGTGCCCAAGCCGGCGGATGCCGCGGACGCGCTCGCCCTCGCGATCTGCCACGCCTGGCGCACCGGCGGCGTCGCCGGGGCGGCGGTCGCCGATGCGGCCGCCGGACGAGGCGCCGCACCCGCCGGCGGCCTCACTCCAGCGCAGCGGGCGTGGCTCGCCGCGGAGCGTGCCGCGTCGGTGTCGGGAGCCGCCCGTAGGCTGAAGGAGTGATCTCCTCCCTCCGCGGCCGCGTCGCCTCCGCCTCCGGCGGAACCCTCGTGATCGACGTGTCCGGCGTCGGCTACCTCGTGAACGCGACGCCGGCCTTCGTGCTCTCGAGTCGCGAGGGTCACGAGGTGTTCGTGCACACGGCGCTCATCGTGCGCGAAGACGCGATGACGCTCTTCGGCTTCGCCTCGCGCGACGAGCTCGACGTCTTCGAGCTCCTCATCGGGGTGACCGGCGTCGGGCCGAAGTCGGCGCTCGGGGTGCTCTCCGCTATGTCGCCCGCCGAGGTCGCGCGGGCCGTGCACGACGACGACGACGCCGCCTTCCGGCGGGTCAGCGGGATCGGGCCGAAGACGGCGAAGCTCATCACCGTCTCGCTGGCGGGCAAGGTCGCGGTTCCGACCGCGGGGGCGGCCGGCGCCCCGGTGGCATCCGGGGGCGTGGCCGACGACGTGCTCGCGGCGCTCACCGGGCTCGGCTGGTCCGAGAAGCTCGCGGGCGAGGCGATCGCCGAGACGCTCGAGGCGGCCGACCCCGCCGAGGCGGCATCCGTGCCCGCGCTGCTCCGACTCACCCTGGCCAGGCTCGGGCCGGCCCAGCAGGCCGCGAGGGCGCGATGAGCGACGCCGACCTCGACCTGACCGACCCCGAGCTCGCGTCCGAGGCCGAGCTCGCCTTCGAGGGCGCCCTCCGCCCGCGCAGCCTCGAGGAGTTCGTCGGGCAGACCCGCGTGCGCGGACAGTTGCAGCTGCTGCTCTCCGCGGCGGCCATGCAGCAGCGCACGCCCGACCACATCCTGCTCGCCGGGCCCCCGGGCCTCGGCAAGACCACCCTCGCGATGATCGTCGCCCACGAGGGCGGCCGGCCGCTCCGGATGTCGAGCGGGCCGGCGATCCAGCACGCCGGCGACCTCGCGGCGATCCTGTCGTCCCTCGTGCCGGGCGAGGTGCTCTTCATCGACGAGATCCACCGCATGGCACGGTCGGCCGAAGAGATGCTCTACCTCGCGATGGAGGACTTCCGCATCGACATCATGGTGGGCAAGGGCGCCGGCGCGACCTCGGTCCCGCTCGACCTCGCCCCGTTCACGCTCGTCGGCGCGACCACGCGAGCGGGGCTGCTGCCGAATCCGCTCCGCGATCGCTTCGGGTTCACGGCGCACCTCGAGTTCTACGACGAGGCCGAGCTCGAGCAGGTGCTCGCCCGCGCGGCGACCATGCTCGGCCTGCCCATCGGCGCCGAGGCCGTCGCCGAGATCGCCGGACGGTGCCGCGGCACGCCCCGCATCGCGAACCGGCTGCTCCGCCGGGTGCGCGACTACGCGCTCGTGCATGGAGGTCGCGCCGACGTGGACGCAGTCCGGGCCGCCCTCGAACTCTACGACGTCGACCCGCTCGGGCTCGACCGTCTCGATCGCGCCGTGATGATGACGATCCTCACCCGGTTCGGCGGGGGGCCGGTCGGCCTCAACACCCTCGCGGTCTCGGTGGGCGAGGAGGCCGAGACCATCGAAGCGGTCGTCGAGCCGTTCCTCGTCCGGATCGGCCTGATCACGCGGACCCCGCGCGGCCGGGTGGCGACGCCCCAGGCCTGGCGGCACTTCGGACTCGTCCGCGAGGGCGAGGACGCCGCCGCGACGCTCCCGATCGATGACCTATAATCCTTGGAGGCTCCAGCCTCCCCGCCCTTGACTGTGTGCACCGCGCACTCCGGAAGGTTCCCACCCCATGGTCTTCGATCCGTTCACCATCATCATGCTCGCCGTCCTGGCGGTCCTGATCTTCTTCATGTTCCGCAATTCGCGGAAGCGGCAGCAGGAGATGCGCGACCTCCAGTCGAAGGTCGTGCCGGGTGCGCAGGTGATGACGAACTTCGGGGTGTTCGGCACGATCCTCTCCATCGACGAAGACGAGAACAAGGTCGAGCTCGAGGCCGGCCCCGGCACGGTACTCACCGTGCACCGCCAGACCATCGCGCGCGTCGTCGACGCGGTCGAGGCGCCCGTCGCCGGCTCGACGCCCGTCATCGAGACCGAGCCGGAGTTCGGCGAGCGCGCCGCCGAGACGCCTCGCGACGACACCCCCGACACCAAGAAGTCCGAAGGCTGAGCGACCCGAAACCCGACGCTCGGCCCGCGCGATGCTGCGCGGACTCCTGCACAGAAAGCAGAACACGTGGCTGCACCATCCAAGCGGTCCTCGCGACCCACGCCCGTCCGTAAGGCCTGGCGCTCCCTCACCTGGCTCGGCGTCCTCATCGTCGCGCTCTTCGGCATCAATGCCGCAGGCGTGATCTGGGGCGACGGCTCGTGGACGCCGAAGCTCGCGCTCGACCTCGAGGGCGGCACGCAGATCATCCTCGAGCCGTCGGTCGCCGACGGGGAATCGGTCTCGCAGGAGCAGCTCGACCAGGCCGTGTCGATCATCCGCCAGCGCGTCGACGCGTCCGGCGTCTCCGAGGCGGAGATCAACACTCAGGGCGGCCAGAACGTCGTCGTCGCGATCCCGGGTGAGCTCGACGAGCAGACCCGAGCGCGGATCGAGTCGTCCGCGAAGCTCGAGCTGCGGCCGGTGCTGCTCGCCGACGCGGCGACCAACCAGTCGATCGACCCGAGCGCCAGCCCCGAGCCCGAGGATGGCGCCGAGGAGGAGCTCGAGTCCACGCCCACGGCCGAGCCGACCGACGCGAGCGACCCGGCCTGGGTCACGCCGGCGCTGCAGGACCAGTTCGACACCTTCGACTGCGCCGCCGTCGACGAGAGCGGTGCGAACGTCGCCCCCGCCGACGAGCCGCTCGTCACCTGCGACGCGACGCGCACCATCAAGTACCTCCTCGGTCCGGTCGAGGTCGGCGGCGAGGACATCGTCGACGCGACGAACGGCATGGTGCAGACCCAGACCGGCGCCACGACCGGCCAGTGGGCCGTGAACATCATCTTCAACGAGCGCGGCGCCGAGCAGTTCGCCGAGGTCAGCCAGCGGCTGTTCGCGCTGAATGGGCAGACCCCGCGCGACCAGTTCGCGTTCGTGCTCGACGGCGCGGTGCTCTCCGCCCCCCAGATGAACGGCGTCATCACCGACGGCCGTCCGCAGGTGACCGGCAGCTTCACGCAGGAGTCGTCCAAGGCGCTCGCCGACCAGCTGAAGTTCGGCGCCCTGCCCATCAGCTTCGAGGTCCAGTCCTCCGACACGATCTCCGCCACGCTGGGCACGTCGCAGCTGCAGGCGGGTCTCGTCGCCGGCCTCATCGGCCTCGTCCTCGTCGTCATCTACACGCTGTTCCAGTACCGCCTCCTCGGGACGGTGACGATCGCCTCGCTCATCATCGCGGGCGTGATCACCTATCTCACGATCACGATCCTGTCGTGGCGCGAGGGATACCGGCTCTCGCTCGCGGGCATCGCCGGACTCATCGTCGCGATCGGCTTCACCGCCGACTCGTTCATCGTGTACTTCGAACGCGTGCGCGACGAGCTCCGCGACGGCCGGCCGCTCGTCGGCGCGGTCGAGGCCGGATGGAAGCGCGCGCTCCGCACGGTGCTCTCGTCGAAGGGCATGAACCTGCTCGCCGCGATCGTGCTGTTCATCCTCGCGGTCGGCAGCGTGCGCGGCTTCGCCTTCACCCTCGGTCTCACGACCGTGATCGACGTGATCGTCGTGATCCTCTTCACCCACCCGATGCTGCAGCTGCTCGCGCAGACCCGCTTCTTCTCGAGCGGCCACCCCTGGTCGGGCCTCGACCCGAAGGCGCTGGGCGCGGTCTACCGCGGTCGCGCCGAGTTCCGGAAGCCCGTCCAGGTTCCCGCGACGAAGGTCGCTTCGAGCTCGCGCGAGGCGCAGCGCCGACAGACGATCGCCGAGCGCAAGGCGGCACAGGTCGACGCCACCGTGGGCGCCGGCGAGAGCAAGGAGTCCTGATGGCCAACCGCCTCACCACCTTCGGCAACGACCTCTACACGGGCAAGCGCTCGTTCAACTTCATCGGCGGGCGTCGCAAGTGGTACACGATCGCCGCCGTGCTGCTGATCCTGTCGGCGCTCGTGATGGTCGTCCGCGGCTTCAACTTCGGCATCGAGTTCCGCGGAGGCTCGCAGTTCCAGATCACCGGCGTCGCCGAGGCGACGCAGGACCCGGCCGCCCAAGCGGTCGAGCAGGTCGCCCCCGGCACCGTGGCTCGCATCACGGTCGTCGGCGACTCGGGCGTGCGCGTCCAGACGGAGCAGCTCGAGAAGACGGAGTCCGAGGAACTCGTCGTCGCCCTCGCCGACGCCTACGGCGTCGACCGGAGCGAGGTCACCTCGTCCTTCATCGGGGCGAGCTGGGGTGCCGACGTAACCCGTCAGGCGATCCTCGGCCTCCTGGCCTTCCTCCTGCTCGCGGGCATCGTGATGGCGCTCTACTTCCGAACCTGGAAGATGTCGGTGGCGGCGATCCTGTCGCTCATCGGGGACCTCGTCCTCACGGCCGGCGTCTACGCGGCCGTCGGCTTCGAGGTGACGCCCGCGGCGATGATCGGCATCCTGACGATCCTCAGCTACTCGCTCTACGACACGGTCGTGGTGTTCGACAAGATCCGCGAGAACACCGCCGAACAGGGCGAGGAGTCCCGGCGCACGTTCGCCGAGTCGGTCAACCTCGCCGTGAACCAGACCCTGGTGCGATCGATCAACACGAGCGTGGTCGCGGCCCTGCCGGTCGCCGCCATCCTCTTCATCGGCGCGGGTGCGCTCGGGGCCGACACGCTCCGCGACATCTCGCTCGCCCTGCTGATCGGCATCATCGTCGGAACCTGGTCGACGGTCTTCATCGCCGCGCCGCTCTACTCGCAGCTCCGCGAGGGCGAGCCGGCGATCAAGCGCCACGACCAGCGCGTGCTGAAGGAGCGGGAGCGAGCCGGTGTCGCCGGCGCGTCGACCGCCGTCACCGCCTCCTGAGCGTCCGCTCGGAGCTCGTGGCGCGCGCCCCGCACTCGAGCAGTGATAATTGAGGTCTGGAGGTGCGGCGGCGATGACTGAGACCGGAGTCAACTCGACGGCATCGTTGCGCCGTCTGGTGCCCCGGATCTTCTCGAAGGCCGTCCCGTCCGGCGCCGTCGATGCGGTCATCCGCACGGTGCGCATGCACCATCCGAAGGCCGACCTCGCGGTCATCGAGCGGGCCTACACCGTCGCCGAGCGCGCGCACGAGGGACAGAAGCGTCGGAGCGGCGAGCCGTACATCACCCACCCGATCGCCGTCGCGCAGATCCTCGCGGACCTCGGCATCGGATCGAAGGCGGTGGCCGCGGCACTATTGCACGACACCGTCGAGGACACGGCGTACACGCTCGACCAGCTGCGAGCCGACTTCGGCGACGAGATCGCGATGCTCGTCGATGGCGTGACCAAGCTCGACAAGGTCAAGTACGGCGACTCCACCCAGGCCGAGACCGTCCGCAAGATGATCGTGGCGATGTCGAAGGACATCCGCGTGCTCATCATCAAGCTCGCGGACCGGCTGCACAACGCCCGCACCTGGGGATTCGTGCCGGCTCAGTCGGCCGCGCGCAAGGCGACCGAGACGCTCGAGATCTACGCGCCGCTCGCGCACCGCCTCGGCATCCAGACGATCAAGTGGGAGCTCGAGGACCTGTCGTTCGCGGTGCTCTACCCGAAGCTCTACGCCGAGATCGAGAGCCTCGTGAAGCAGCGGACGCCGCAGCGCGAGGAGTACGTGCAGTCGGTGATCGACATGGTCTCCGACGACCTGAAGGGCGCGCGGATCCGCGGCAAGGTGGTCGGGCGTCCGAAGCAGTACTACTCGATCTACCAGAAGATGATCGTGCGAGGCCGCGACTTCGACGACATCTACGACCTCGTCGGGATCCGCGTGCTCGTGAACTCGGTGCGCGACTGCTACGCGGTGCTCGGATCCATCCACGCACGCTGGACCCCGGTGCCCGGGCGGTTCAAGGACTACATCGCGACCCCGAAGTTCAACCTGTACCAGTCGCTCCACACGACCGTGATCGGCCCGAAGGGCCGCCCGGTCGAGATCCAGATCCGCACCCACGACATGCACCAGCGCGCCGAGTACGGCGTCGCGGCGCACTGGAAGTACAAGGAGCGGATGGCGGGCGGCCGCGCCGAGGTGGGCGGCCCGAAGGACGACGCCGATATGGCGTGGCTCGCGCACATCTCCGACTGGCAGGCCGAGACCGCCGACCCGGGCGAGTTCCTCGACTCCCTCCGCTTCGAGATCGGTGCCAAGGAGGTCTACGTCTTCACGCCGAAGGGCCGTGTGATCGGGCTTCCCTCGGGAGCGACGCCCGTCGACTTCGCGTACGCGGTGCACACCGAGGTCGGGCACCGCACCATGGGGGCGAAGGTGAACGGCCGCCTGGTCCCGCTCGAGAGCGTGCTGACGAGTGGCGACGTCGTCGAGGTCTTCACGTCGAAGAACCCGGACTCCGGACCCAGCAAGGACTGGCTCAACTTCGTCAAGAGCCCACGCGCGCGGAGCAAGATCCGCCAGTGGTTCACCAAGGAACGTCGCGACGAGGCCATCGAGCACGGTCGCGACGCGATCGCCCGAGCGATGCGCAAGCAGAACCTGCCGCTGCAGAAGCTGATGAGCCAGGACTCCTTCGCCGAGGTGGCCGCCCAGCTGCGCTATGAAGACGTCTCGGCGCTCTACGCCGCGGTCGGCGAGGGACACGTCTCCACGCAATCGGTGATCGAGAAGGTCCTCGCACTCGTCCAGGACGAGGACGACGTCGAGGAGCCCGCCCTGCCGCTGCCCACGCGGTCGCGCTCGCTGCCGCGCAACAGCGACTCCGGAGTGCTGGTCCGGGGCGCGCCCGACATCCTCGTCAAGCTCGCACGCTGCTGCACGCCCGTCCCCGGCGACGAGATCGTCGGATTCATCACCCGCGGCTCCGGGGTCTCCGTCCACCAGGCGACGTGCCACAACGTGCAGTCGCTGCTCCGCGAGCCCGAGCGCATGATCGACGTCGAGTGGGCACCGAGCTCGAAGAGCGTCTTCCTCGTGCAGATCCAGATCGAAGCCCTCGACCGGGCGGGCCTGCTCTCGGATGTCACCCGCGTGCTCTCCGAGCACCACGTCAACATCCTGTCGGCGAACGTCTCGACGTCGACGGATCGGCTGGCCATCAGCCGCTTCGTGTTCGAGATGGGCGACACGACGCATCTCGACCGGGTGCTGAACGCCGTACGCCGCATCGACGCCGTCTACGACGTCTATCGCGTCAGCGACGGCTGACGCACGGCCGCATCCAACCGCGCCAGCGCGCGGGACTTGTGGGGGAGCCGGTGCGCCGCCGCGACCCGAGTGCGTAGTCGCTCGTCGAGTCCGGGCGTCGTCTCGAGCAGTGCGCTGACGACCCACGCGACCTCCGCGTCGTCGGCCTCGGCATCGCGCAGCAGGTCGAATCCGGTGCGGGTCGGCGTCGTGCAGCGGATGCCGCCGATCTCGACGACCTCGGCGGCCTCGATCACCACCTCGCGGACGATGCACGACGGGTCGATCCAGGAGGAGCCGCGGTCGGCGTAGGGGATGCAGTACTCCGCGACGGCGGGCGGCGCGGGCAGGGCACCGTGCACCCATGCCGCCGAACGACGCTCGACGATGAGCCGGCCCGGCGGGACGGGGGCGACCGCGGCGGCGCGCAGGGCGGGCAGGTCCGGTTCGTCGACCGGGCACCAGCCGCCCCCGATGGCCATGAGCTCGCCGTCGAGACGCGCCGCGCACAGCTCGGGGAGGGGAAGGTCATCGGTGCACAGCACCGCGGGGAGTCGCGCCATGCCGCCATCGTGCCGCACCCGTCGCCCCACGCGACGGCGCCCGGTCCTCCCTGTGGAGAACCGGGCGCCGAGGCGATGCGTGGGGGAGCGCTCAGCCTCCGACGGCCTTGAGCCAGGCGCGGCGCGCCTCGAGCGCCTCGCGGGCTTCGGCCGCGGCCTTCGCGTCGCCGGTGGCCTCGGCGTCGGCGAGCTCCGCCTCGAGCTTGGCGATGGCGTCGTGCAACTGACCGAGCATGCCCTCGGAGCGCGCCTTCTTCTCGGGGTCCTCGCGCTGCCAGCGCTCGTCCTCGAGCGCTCGGACGTGATTCTCGACCTTGCGCAGGCGGTCCTCGATCGTGCGCACCTGGTCGCGCGGAACACGACCGATCTCGTCCCAGCGGCGCTGGATGCCGTTCAGGGTGGTGCGGGCGGAACGCGGGTCCTTCGCCGTGAGCAACGCGTCGGCCTCGTCGAGCAGTGCGAGCTTCTGCTCGAGGTTCGCGCGGTACTCCTCGTCGTCCTTCGCGTCGATCTCGGCCTTCGCCTGGAAGAGCACGTCGCCGGCGGCCTTGAACTTCGCCCACAGGGCGTCGTCGACCTTCTTGCCCGCGCGACCCGCGAGCTTCCACTCGTCGAGCAGCGAGCGGTACTCCGCCACGCCGTCGGCACCGCGCGGCGCGAGCGCCTCGGCGCGCTCGATGAGGCGCTGCTTGCGCTGGCGCACGTCGCGGTGGGCGGCGTCGAGCTCGGCGAAGAACGCCTTGCGGTGCTGCTCGATCGTCGAGCGCGCGGTGCGGAACCGCTTCCAGAGGTCGTTGGCCTCGCCCTTGGGCAGGCGCGGGCCCTCCTGCTGGTGCTTCTGCCAGGCGGCGAACAGTGCGTCCAGCTCGGCGCTCGTCTGCTTCCACTGCGTCTTCGCCGGGTCCTGCGCGGCCAGCGCCTCAGCCTGCTCGACGATGCGGGTGCGCTCGGCGATCGCCGCCTCGACCGCGGCCTTCGCCTCCGCCTGCTGCTGGGCGGTGAGCTCCTGGGTGGTACCGGAGAGCGCCTCGAGGCGGCGCTGGAGGGACTCGAGGTCGCCGACCGCGTGCGCGTCGGCCACGTTGGCCTGCAGCGTGGCCACGGCCTTGGCGACATCCGCTGCCGGTGCACCGCGACGCACGCGCTGCTCGAGGAGCGCCACGGCGCCCGCCAGGTCGGAGTACTTGCGCTCGAAGTACGCGAGCGCCTCCTCCGGCGTGGCGTCGGGGTACTGCCCGACCTCGCGCTCGCCCTCGCTGGTCCGCACGAAGACGGTGCCCGTCTCGTCGACGCGGCCCCACGGTTGCTGTGCTGAATCGGTCACGGACTCACCCTGTCGTCGGTCGGATGCCGCATGCGCGGCGGATGACGGCATCAAGCCTATTGCACCCCGAGAATCGTGGGCGGCCGGTGGCGGACCCCCGCGTCGGGGCGGCGCGGAGGGCGCTTCGCCGGTCGGTCACTCCACGTCGAAGGACGTGATGGTGACGGGTCGGACGGGCTGGCCGTCCGGTGCCTCGTCGACCGTGCCGAAGTCGATGATCTCGCTGCGGAGCGCGTCCAGGCCGTCGGTCACGCGCCCGATGACCGTGTAGCCGCCCGCCTCGTCCGCGGTCAGGGTCGTGTCCTCGTAGACGATGAAGAACTGGCTGCCCTGGCTCTCGGCGTCGCCGGCCTGACGGGCCATCGCGATGGTGCCGGCCGGGTAGACGCCGTCCTCGGGCGCGTTCTCGATGGGACCGTACGTGTAGCCCGGGCCGCCGGTGCCGTCGCCGTTCGGGTCGCCGCACTGCAGCACGAACAGGCCTTCGGTCGTGAGTCGGTGGCACCCGAGGCCGTCGTAGAAACCGGACTGCACGAGGCTGATCGTGCTGGAGACCGCCTGCGGGGCGGCCGCGCCGTCGAACTCGATCGACAGGGTGGTGTCGTTGAGCGTGAGCGCGCCCACCCACGTGCGGTCGCCCGCGAGCTCGGCGGAGGGCACCGGCTGGGGCGTCTCGGTCGCTGCGGGCGTGGCCGTGGGCTCGGCCTCGGGCGAGCCGGGGCCGCCGTCGAAGTAGAGGAGCTGCGCGGCGGTGGCGAGCGCCAGCACGACGACGAGGGCGATGCCCGCGATGACGTTGTCGCGCCGCCGACGTCGGACGGAGCGGGCGTGGACCTCCTGCCGTGCCTGGTAGGTGCGCAGTCTCGCGCGCGCCTCGCGCGCCTGACGGTCGTTCGTTGCCACGCTGCTCCTTCTCGGGATCCTGCGACGGAACTCTACGCAACGGCGGCATCGGGGTGCCAATCGCCGCGGCCTCCGCCGAGCGGTGGCCGGGAAGCGCTGTCGGATGCCGCGGCTACGCTGGTCGGCATGGTGGATACGGCTGCGGGCCTGCGCTCGGGCGCGACGCCGCTCGCGGTGCGCATGCGGCCGCGGAGCCTCGACGAGGTGGCCGGTCAGCGCCACCTGCTCACACCCGGTTCGCCCCTCGTCGCGCTCGCCGCCGACCGGACGGGCGAGTCCGGCGCGGTCTCCGTCATCCTCTGGGGGCCGCCCGGCACGGGCAAGACGACGCTCGCGCAGGCGATCGCGCGGTCGTCGGGGCGCAAGTTCGTCGAGCTCTCGGCCGTGACCGCCGGCGTGCGCGACGTCCGCCAGGTCATGGAGGAGGCGCGGGCCAACCGCGACCTGTACGGCGTCTCGACCGTGCTCTTCCTCGACGAGATCCACCGCTTCACCAAGGCGCAGCAGGACGCCCTGCTGCCCGGCGTCGAGAACGGCTGGGTCATCCTCGTCGCCGCGACGACCGAGAACCCCTCGTTCTCCGTGATCTCGCCGCTCCTGTCGCGGTCGCTGCTGCTCACCCTCGAGACGCTCGACGACGACGACCTCGGGATGCTCGTCGACCGAGCGGTCGCCGACCCCCGCGGCCTCGCCGGGCGGGTCGCGCTCGAGCCCGAGGCGCGTGCGGCGATCATCCGGCTCGCCTCCGGCGACGCCCGACGCGCCCTGACCGCGCTCGAGGCCGCATCGCTGTCCGCGACGGCCGGGGCCGAGGCGGAACGCTCCGGGGGCTCGGGTGCCGCGTCGGCCGACGGCGACGACGACGCGGATGCCGCGGCATCCGTCGACGGCGACGAGCCCGCCGTCCCCGTGATCACGCCCGAGACCGTCGCCCGCGCGGTCGATCGCGCGCTCCTGCGGTACGACCGCGACGGCGACGAGCACTACGACGTGATCAGCGCCTTCATCAAGTCGGTCCGCGGCAGCGACGTCGACGCGGCCCTGCACTACCTCGCGCGCATGATCGAGGCAGGGGAGGACCCCCGCTTCATCGCGCGACGCATCATCGTCCTGGCCTCCGAGGACATCGGCATGGCCGACCCGACGGCCCTCGGGGTCGCGGTCGCGGCCGCCGACGCGGTGCAGTACATCGGGATGCCGGAGGGGCGCATCCCCCTCGCGCAGGCGGTCGTCCACCTCGCGACCGCGCCGAAGTCGAACGCGGCGTACCTGGGCATCGACCGCGCCATCGCCGACGTGCGGGCGGGCAAGGCCGGCCGGGTCCCGAAGCACCTCCGCGATGCGCACTACCCGGGCGCGAAGCGGCTGGGGCACGGCAAGGGGTACGTCTACCCGCATGACGACCCCATCGGCGTCGTCCCGCAGCAGTACCTGCCCGACCCGCTGCGCGGGGCGGTGTACTACACGCCGACCGAGCACGGCAATGAGCGCGACGTGTCGTCCCGACTGGGCAAGCTGCGGCGCATCGTGCGCGGTGAACGCTGAGCCGGGCGTTCGTGGTAGCATTTCCGTTGGCCTGAAGCCAGATTCTCGCGTGCGGCTGCGCGGTTTCCACGGCGAAGGGCGCGACCTGTAGCCGGTCCGCCCGTGGCGAACCCCTCTGACAAGTCTTTCCGGCGCCTCGCGCGCCCGGAACCACACCGTTCGAGAATCCTCCGAAAGGACATCGTGACCAGCCAGTCCCGAAGCAAGACCCGCCTCTCCCGCGCGCTCGGCGTCGCCCTCACCCCGAAGGCCGCCAAGTACATGGAGAAGCGCCCGTACGCTCCCGGTGAGCACGGCCGCACCAAGCGCAAGCAGGACTCCGACTACGCGGTCCGCCTCCGCGAGAAGCAGCGCCTGCGCGCCCAGTACGGCATCCGCGAGAAGCAGCTGCGCATCGCGTTCAACGAGGCTCGCCGCACCGACGGCCTGACCGGTGAGAACCTGGTCGAGCTGCTCGAGATGCGCCTCGACGCGCTCGTGCTCCGCGCCGGCTTCGCCCGCACCATCTCGCAGGCCCGCCAGTTCGTGGTGCACCGCCACATCACCGTCGACGGCCGCATCGTCGACCGCCCCTCCTTCCGCGTGAAGCCGGGCCAGATCATCGGCGTCAAGCAGCGCTCCGAGGGCACCGAGCCCTTCCAGGTCGCCGCGGCCGGCGGCCACGTCGACGTGCTCCCCAAGGTCCCGGGCTACCTCGAGGTCGAGCTCGACAAGCTGCAGGCGAAGCTCGTGCGTCGCCCGAAGCGCGTCGAGGTGCCCGTCACCTGTGACGTGCAGCTCGTCGTCGAGTACTACGCCGCCCGCTAGTCGGCGGTTTCGGAACGGGGTCGCGGTTCGCCGCGGCCCCGTTCGTCGTCCCGGCGGGGAGTGCCGCGCACACCCTAGACTGGACGGACGCGTGCGCATCGCACGCCGCAACGCCCGACCTCTCGAGGAGTGAGACGTGAAGAGCATCCTGTGGTTCGCCGTCGGCGTCGCGACCGGCTTCGCCGTCGCGCACCAGGTCAACCGCACCGCGCAGGGCCGGGAGTTCTTCGCGGGCCTCGACGCGAAGGCGCGCGCCTTCGGCCGCGCTGTCGCCGAGGGCTACCACGCCCGAGAGGCCGAGCTCCGCGCCGCCGAGCAGTCCTGACGCTCGGGCGCGACGACGCCCTCGCCCGCCGTGCGGGCCGCTCCGCCACCCCCTGATCCAGAACGGAACCATGCAGACTGCCGAGATCCGCCAGCGCTGGCTCGACTTCTTCGCCGCTCGCGGCCACACGGTCGTGCCGTCGGCCTCCCTCGTGTCCGACGACCCCTCGCTGCTCTTCACCGTCGCCGGCATGGTGCCCTTCGTGCCCTACCTCACCGGCGTGGTGCCAGCGCCCTACGACCGGGCGACGAGCGTGCAGAAGTGCATCCGCACGAACGACATCGAAGAGGTCGGGAAGACGCCGCGCCACGGCACGTTCTTCCAGATGAACGGCAACTTCTCGTTCGGCGACTACTTCAAGGAGGGAGCGATCCAGTACGCCTGGGAGCTCCTCACGACGCCCGAGGCCGACGGCGGCTACGGCTTCGACCCGGCCGACCTGTGGGTCACGGTGTACGAGGACGACGACGAGGCGCGCGAGATCTGGCGCCGCGTCGCCGGGCTGCCCGACGACCGCATCCAGGGCCTCGGCAAGGACACGAACTACTGGCACACCGGTCAGCCCGGCCCCGCCGGACCGTGTTCCGAGATCTTCTTCGATCGCGGGCCCGAGTACGGCGCCGACGGCGGCCCCGCCACCGACGACGACCGGTACGTCGAGATCTGGAACCTCGTGTTCATGCAGTACCTCATCGACGACGTGCGGTCGAAGACCGATTTCCGGATCGTCAAGGAACTGCCGAAGAAGAACATCGACACCGGCATGGGCCTCGAGCGCGTCGCGTTCATCAAGCAGGGCGTCGACAACATGTACGAGATCGACCAGGTGCGCCCGGTCCTCGACGCTGCCGCCGACCTGTCCGGCCGACGCTACGGCGCCGACCACGACGACGACGTGCGCATGCGCGTCATCGCCGACCACATCCGGTCCGCGCTCATGCTCATGAGCGACGGCGTCACGCCGTCGAACGAGGGCCGCGGGTACATCCTGCGCCGCCTGCTCCGTCGCAGCATCCGGGCCATGCGCCTGCTGGGCGTCGAAGGACCGACCTTCGAGCGCCTCTTCGCGGCGTCCCGCGACGCGATGAAGGCCGCATACCCCGAGGTGGCCGAGAACTACCGCCAGATCGAGCAGCTCGCGCTCGGCGAGGAGGAGACGTTCCTTCGCACCCTGAGCGCCGGCACGTCGATCCTCGACCAGGCCGTGGCGAAGACCAAGGGCACGGGCTCCGACCTGCTCGCGGGCGACACCGCCTTCCTGCTGCACGACACCTACGGCTTCCCGATCGAGCTCACCCTCGAGATGGCCGAGGAGGCCGGGCTGTCGGTCGACCGGCACGCCTTCGACTCGCTCATGGCCGACCAGCGATCGCGCGCGAAGGCGGACGCGAAGTCGAAGAAGAAGGTCCTCGCGGACCTCTCGGTCTACGCCGACCTGCGGGCTCGCGGCGAGACGGTCTTCACCGGGTACACCGACCTCCTGACCGACTCGACCGTGCTCGGCATCCTCGTCGACGGTCGGCCCGCCACGAAGGCCACCCAGGGGCAGACCGCCGAGGTCATCCTCGCCGAGACCTCCCTCTACGCCGAGTCCGGTGGTCAGGCGCCCGACCAGGGCCGCATCGTCGGCGACGGGTTCGACCTCGAGGTGCTCGACGTGCAGAAGCCGGTCAAGGGCCTCATCAGCCACACGGTCAAGGTCACGTCGGGCGAGGTCGGCGTCGGCGTGCCCGCCACGACGGTGGTCGACGAGCACTATCGCCGCGGCGCGACCCAGGCGCACTCCGGCACCCACCTGGTGCACGCCGCGCTCCGGCAGGTGCTCGGTCCCAACGCGCATCAGTCCGGCTCGTTCAACAAGGCCGGCTACCTGCGGCTCGACTACGGCTGGAACCAGGCGCTGTCGACCGCCACGCGCAGCGAGATCGAGGAGATCGCCAACGACGCCGTGCGCGACAACCTCGAGGTCGTCACGCGCGAGATGCCGATCGATGAGGCCAAGGCGCTCGGCGCCATGGCGCTGTTCGGCGAGAAGTACGGCGACGTCGTGCGCGTCGTCGACATCGGCGGTCCGTGGTCGCGCGAGCTCTGCGCCGGCACGCACGTCACGCGCAGCGCCGAGATCGGGATGATCAACATCATCGGCGAGTCGTCGGTCGGCGCTTCGAACCGTCGCGTCGAGTCGCTCGTCGGACAGGACGCGTTCCGTCGATTCGCTGCCGAGCGCGCCCTGGTGAACGAGTTGACCTCGACGCTCAAGACGCGCCCCGAGCAGCTGGTCGACCGGATCGGCGAACTGGTGTCGAGCCTGAAGGCCGCCGAGAAGCGCATCCAGCAGTTCGAGACGAAGGCGCTGAACGACCGCGTGCCCGACCTCGCGGGCAAGGCCGAGCGACTCGGCGACCTGCTCGCGGTGGTCCAGCCCGTGGGCGCGCTCGGCTCGGGCGACGAGCTCCGGTCGCTCGCGACCGCGGTGCGCGGTCGACTCGGTGATGCGGCATCCGTCGTCGCGCTCGTCGGCGAGGTCGGCGGCAAGCCGCTGGCCATCGCGGCCACCTCGCCCGCCGCGCGCGAGGCCGGCGCGAACGCGGGCTCGATCGCGAAGGCGATGGCGGGCGCGCTCGGCGGGGGAGGCGGCGGCAAGCCCGACCTGGCCCAGGGCGGCGGCAACGACCTCTCGGCCGTCCCCGCCGCGCTCGAGGCGGCACGGTCGGCGATCACGCGATGACATTGCGGCCCGGCGCGCGACTCGGCATCGACGTGGGCCGGGCGCGCGTCGGCGTGTCCCGTTGCGACCCGTCGGCGATCCTCGCGGTCCCCGTCGAGACCGTGGCGCGCGACGCGGACGGCGACGACGACATCCGTCGCATCCTCGAACTCGCGACGGAGCACGAGGCGATCGAACTGGTGGTCGGCAATCCGCTGTCGCTGTCGGGCACGTCGACGGCCTCGACCGACGATGCGGTGGCGTTCGCCGAGCGGCTCGCGGCAGCCGGTGCAGCGGTCCGGCTCGTCGACGAGCGGATGTCGACGGTGAGCGCGCAGCAGGCGCTGCGGTCGGCCGGCAAGTCGTCGCGCAAGCAGCGTCCCATCATCGACCAAGCGGCAGCCGTTATCATTCTGCAACACGCCATCGATGCCGAGCGGGCATCCGGCACCGCTCCCGGACGAACGATCTCCGCCGACGAAGGGCTCTGACCCCGTGACCCAGCTCCCCCCAGAGCAACGACGCGGCTCCGACCCGCAGCCTCCCTCCGATTGGGATGCCATCCTGTCGGGCAGCGCTCCGCCCACGCCGCCGAGGGGGGTGCCAGAGCCTCCACCGCAGCGCCGCCCGGAGCCCGCGGCGCCCTCGGCGTCCATGCCGGACGACGCGCCGCCGCCACGCAGCCGACGCGAACTCCGCGAGGCCGAGCAGCGGCGAGCCGCCGAGGCCGAGCAGCGGCGGACCGCCGAGCACGAGTTCGAGCGGGCGCCCGTGCCGGACGGCCGCGAGCCCCGTGAGCCCCGCGAGCGCCTGGTCTCCTCCGCAGAACCCGAATCCCGCGTCCGGCGGGAACCGGTGCGGACGCGTCCGGAACCCGACCTTCTGAACCCCTGGGATGACGACCCGGCGCCGCGCTCCTCCCGAGCGGACCGGCGCGCCCTCGCCGACCTCGACCTCGACGAGCACGAGGTCGAGCAGCGCCGGCGCGGTCGCGGCGCGCTCGGATGCCTCGTGGCGTTCCTGGTGCTCGCGGGCCTCGTGGTCGCCGCGGTGTTCTTCCTGCAGGGTCCGATCAACTCGGTGCTCGACCGCTTCCAGCCGCCGGAGGACTACAGCGGGTCCGGCTCGGGCGAGGTCGTCTTCATGATCGAGGACGGCGACGGCGGCGAGACCATCGCCGCGAACCTCGCCGAACAGGACATCGTGGCCTCCGCCGAGGCGTTCATCGACGAGATGAGCGCACGCGATGCCGCGCCGACGTTCTACCCGGGCGCGTACCGGATGGCGAACCAGATGAGCGCCGAAGCCGCGCTCGACGCCCTGCTCCACCCCGCGTCGAAGATGGAGAACACCTTCGTCATCCAGGAGGGCCTCTGGGCGCGCGACGCCCTCGAGGCGGCATCGGCGGCCACGGGCATCCCGCTCGAGGAGTTGCAGGCCGCCGCGGCCGACCCCCAGGCGCTCGGGCTGCCCGCCGAGGCGAAGTCCGTGGAGGGCTTCCTCTTCCCGGCCACCTACACCTTCGGGCCCGATGTCACGGCCGAGCAGCTGATCCAGACCCTGGTCGATCGGACCTTCCAGTCGCTCGACGCCGCCGGCGTGGCCCCGGAGGACCGCTGGGAGACCATCATCATCGCCTCGCTCATCGAGCGCGAGTCCGGCTCCGAGGCCGACTCCTACAAGGTGTCGCGCGTCATCCAGAACCGCCTCGATCCGGCCCAGTTCGACAGCGGACTGCTGCAGTTCGACTCGACCGTGCACTACGGCACGGGTGACGACTCGGTCGTCACCACGACCGACGCGGAGCGCGCCGACGCGTCGAACCCGTACAACACCTACGTGCATCCGGGGCTGCCGCCGGGGCCGATCGGCAACCCGGGCGACGTCGCCATCGACGCCGCCCAGAACCCCGAGCCGGGGCCGTGGCTGTACTTCGTGACCGTGAACCTCGAGACCGGCGAGACCGTGTTCTCCGCGACGTTCGCCGAGCACGAGCAGGCGGTGCAGCGGTTCTACCAGTACCTCGAGGAGAACGGCTAGATGCCGACGGATGCCGCGACGCCGGCGCCCGGCGCCGGTGACGCCCGGCGCCGCCTCGCGGTGCTGGGCTCGCCCATCGCGCACTCGAAGAGCCCGGCCCTCCATCGCGCCGCCTACGAGCGGCTCGGGCTCGACTGGACCTACGACCGGATCGAGGTGGGCGAAGGCGGCCTCGCACGGTTCGTGGATGGTCTCGGCCCGGACTGGCGCGGGCTGTCGCTCACGATGCCCCTGAAGGGCGAGGCGCTCGTGCTCGCCGACGAGGTGGAGCGCCTCGCCGAGCGGGCCGGTGCGGTCAACACGCTGCTCCTCTCGCCCGACGGCCGGCGGCTCGGCTTCAACACCGACATCGGCGGGATCGTGCGCGCGCTCGGCGACGCCGGCGTCCACGCCATCCGACACGGCGTGCTCGTCGGCGGGGGAGCCACGGCCGCATCGGCCCTCGTGGCGATGGCCGAGCTCGGCGCCGTGAGCGTCGACGTGTGCGTGCGCGACGCCGGCCGGGCGGCATCCGTCGTCGATCTCGGCCACGCGCTCGGCCTCGTCGTCGACGTGCGGCCGCTCGACCACCTCGCTTCCCGCGCCGAAGCCGACCTCGTGATCAGCACCGTCCCCGGCGGGACCGACCTCGGCGTCGCGCCGTCGGACGACCTCGCCGCGGCCCCGCTCCTCGACGTCGCCTACGCGCCGTGGCCGACGGCGCTCGCGGCGGCGTGGACCGAGCGCGGCGGCGCCGTCGCCCACGGACTCGGCATGCTCATCCACCAGGCCCTGCTCCAGGTGCGGGTCTTCCTCACGGGCGATCCGCTCGCCGAGCTCCCCGACGAGGCGGCCGTGCTCGACGTCATGCGGCAGGCCGCCTGACCGGGCTGTGGGAGGATGGTGGGCATGCTCCGTTGGCTCACCGCGGGTGAATCGCACGGCCCCGAGCTGGTCGCGATCCTCGAAGGACTCCCCGCCGGCATCCCGGTCACCCTCGACGACATCCGCGCCGACCTGGCGCGCCGCAAGCTCGGCTACGGTCGTGGCGCCCGCATGAAGTTCGAACAGGACGAGCTCGCGATCTCCGGCGGCGTCCGGCACGGGCTCACGCTCGGCAGCCCCGTCGCGCTCCGCATCGGCAACACCGAGTGGCCGAAGTGGCAGCAGGTCATGAGCGCCGAACCGGTCGACCCCGCGACGCTCGGCAAGGGCCGCGGCGCGCCGCTGACCCGTCCGCGTCCGGGCCACGCCGACCTGGTGGGCATGCAGAAGTACGGCTTCGACGAGGCCCGGCCGGTGCTCGAGCGCGCGAGCGCCCGCGAGACCGCGGCCCGAGTCGCGCTCGGCGCCGTCGCGCGCGCGTTCCTCGCGGAGCTCGGCATCCGACTGGTGTCGCACACCGTCGCGATCGGGCCCGTCCGCGTGCCCGAGGGCAGCGCGCTGCCGATGCCGTCCGACGTCGACGCGCTCGACGCCGACCCGCTGCGCTGCTTCGACCCGGCGACGAGCGAGCGCATGGTCGCCGAGGTGGATGCCGCGCACAAGGACGGCGACACCCTCGGCGGCGTGGTCGAGGTGCTGGCCTACGGCCTGCCGCCGGGGCTCGGCTCGCACGTGCACTGGGATCGCCGCCTCGACGCGCGGCTCGCGGCCGCCCTCATGGGCATCCAGGCGATCAAGGGCGTGGAGGTCGGCGACGGCTTCCTCACCACGACGCGACGCGGTTCCGCCGCGCACGACGAACTGCACCTCGCCGACGGGCGGATCGTCCGCGCGAGCGACCGCGCCGGCGGCACCGAGGGCGGCATGTCGACGGGCACCGTCCTGCGCGTGAGCGCCGGCATGAAGCCCATCGCCACCGTGCCGCACGCCCTTCCCACGGTCGACGTGGCGACGGGCGAGCCGGCGCCGGCGCACCACCAGCGGTCGGATGTCTGCGCGGTCCCCGCGGCCGGCGTGGTCGCCGAGGCCATGGTCGCGCTGACGCTCGCCGACGCCGTGCTCGAGAAGTTCGGCGGCGACTCGGTCGCCGAGACCCGCCGCAACCTCGAGGCGTACCTCGCCGCGATCCCGGACTCGCTCGCGAGCCAGGTGGCGGCGTCCGATGCGGTCCGTGCCTGAGTCGACGCCGGGCACCGGCGCGCCGCGGGTCGTGCCGCTGCCGATCGTGCTCGTGGGGCCCATGGGCGCCGGCAAGTCGCGCGTGGGCGCCCGGCTCGCGGCATCCGTCGGTGCGCCGTTCGTCGACACCGACCAGCGGATCGTCGAGCGCTACGGACCCATCGACGAGATCTTCGCCCGGGAGGGCGAGGACTACTTCCGCATCATCGAGCGCGAGGTCGTGGCGGAGGCGCTCCGCGAGGAGGCGATCGTCTCCCTCGGCGGCGGCGCCGTGCTCGACGCCGACACGCGCGACGACCTCGCGAGCGTTCCGGTCGTCTGGCTCCAGGTGTCGGCCGAGGCCGTCGCACCCCGGCTCTCGGGAGGCACCCGACCGCTCCTGGCCGACGGCGGGCTCGACCGCTGGATCCGCATCCGCGACGAGCGGCGCCCGCTGTACGAGCAGGTCGCGGGACTCACCATCGACACCTCGCGTCGCTCGGTCGCGCGGATCGTCGACCGCATCACCGAGTGGGCAGGGGCACGTGCATGAGCGAGACCGGAGCGACCACCATCCGAGTGGGCGGTGAGGGCGACGCCGGGTACGACGTGGTGATCGGCCGCGACCTGCTGGCCGGCGTGGGCGACGCGATCGGCTCGGCCGCGGCGAAGGTGCTGATCGTGCACCCGCCGACGCTCGGCGCGCGCGCGGCAGCGCTGCGCGAGTCGCTCGCCGGTCGCTACGAGGTGCTGCTCGCCGAGGTGCCCGACGCCGAACAGGCCAAGCGCGTCGAGGTCGCGGCGTTCTGCTGGCAGATCCTCGGCCAGGCCGACTTCACGCGCACCGACGTGATCGTCGGTTTCGGCGGGGGCGCGATCACCGACCTCGCGGGCTTCGTCGCGGCGACGTGGCTCCGCGGCGTCCGGATCGTGCAGCTGCCCACGACGGTCCTCGGCATGGTCGATGCGGCGATCGGCGGCAAGACCGGCATCAACACCAACGAGGGCAAGAACCTCGTCGGCGTCTTCCACGCCCCGGCGGCGGTGCTCTGCGACCTCGAACTGCTCGACACCCTGCCGCGCAACGAGATCCTCGCGGGCTTCGCCGAGGTGGTGAAGGCCGGGTTCATCCGATACCCCGAGATCCTCGAGGTGATCGAGGCCGACCCGGATGCCGCGACGGACCCGACGACGCCGGAGTTCCGCCGGGTGGTGGAGCTCGCGATCCGCATGAAGGCCGAGGTCGTCTCCGAGGACTTCCGGGAGGCCGGGCTCCGCGAGATCCTGAACTACGGCCACACCCTCGGCCACGCGGTCGAGCACGCCGAGCGGTACCAGTGGCGCCACGGCGCCGCCGTGGCGGTGGGCCTCGCGTTCGCCGCCGAACTCGGCCGCCTCTCCGGGCGTCTGTCGGACGAGGTCGCCGACCGGCACAAGCGCGTGCTCGACCTGCTGAGCCTGCCCACCTCGTACCCGGCCGGCCGCTGGAACACCCTCCTCGCGACCATGCAGCGGGACAAGAAGGCGCGGGCCGGCCAGCTCCGGTTCATCGTGCTCGACGACCTCGCCAAGCCCACGGTCATGCTCGCGCCCGACCAGTCGCTGCTGTTCGCCGCCTACCAGGAGATCGCGTCCTGAGCGACCGGGGCGACGGATGCCGCGCCGCTAGGCTTCGAGCATGACGACGATCCTCGTGCTCAACGGGCCGAACCTCGGCCGACTCGGCTCGCGCGAGCCCGAGGTGTACGGCGCTGAGACGCTCGCCGACATCGGCGACCGGCTCGCGGCATCCGTGCCCGAGGGCGTCGAGATCGACCTGCGCCAGACCGACGACGAGGCCGAGCTCGTTCGCTGGATCCACGAGGCCGTCGACCGTCGCACGCCGGTCGTGCTGAACCCGGCCGCGTTCACGCACTACAGCTACGCACTGCGGGATGCCGCGGCCCAGCTGAAGACCGCCGGGGTGCCGCTCGTCGAGGTGCACCTGTCGAACCCGCACGCGCGCGAGGCGTTCCGGCACACGAGCGTCATCTCCGGGGTCGCGACGGGCGTCATCGCGGGCTTCGGTGCCGAGTCGTACCGCCTCGCGATCGACTGGCTCCTGCGGCATCCGTAGCTCTCGACTAGACTCGATCGGTCGCACGCCGCGTCGTGCGCCTTCGACTTCCCCGTCCTCCACCGAACGGATCACCCATGGCAAGCACCGCTGACATCAAGAACGGCGTCGTCCTCAACATCGACGGCCAGCTCTGGAGCGTCGTCGAGTTCCAGCACGTCAAGCCCGGCAAGGGCGGTGCGTTCGTGCGCACCAAGCTGAAGAACGTCGTCACCGGCAAGGTCGTCGACAAGACCTACAACGCCGGCGCCAAGGTCGACATCGAGAACGTCGACCGTCGCGACTTCACGTACCTCTACAGCGACGGCGACGGCTTCGTCTTCATGGACCAGACCGACTACGACCAGCTCACGGTCCCCGCCACGGTCGTCGGCGACGCCAAGAACTTCATGCTCGAGAACCAGGCCGTGACCATCGCGCTGAACAACGGCAACCCGCTCTACATCGAGCTGCCCGCGTCCGTCGTGCTCGAGATCACCTACACCGAGCCCGGCCTGCAGGGCGACCGCTCCACCGGCGGCACCAAGCCCGCCACCGTCGAGACCGGCTACGAGATCCAGGTGCCGCTGTTCCTCGAGACCGGCACCAAGGTCAAGGTCGACACCCGCTCGGGCGACTACCTCGGCCGCGTGAACGACTAGTGAGCGCCCGTACGAAGGCGCGCAAGCGCGCCCTCGACCTGCTCTACGCCGCCGACCTGCGCCAGATGCCGGTCGAGCAGTTGCTCGCCGCCGAGGCGGAGCGCGCGGTGAACGAACCGGAGCGTCAGGCCTCCTGGCTGTACGCGCGCGAGATCGTCGACGGCGTCGTCGACCACCGCGACGAGATCGACGAGGTCATCACGACGAACTCGCGGGGCTGGACCCTCGAGCGCATGCCGGCCGTCGACCGAGCGCTGCTGCGCATCGGCGTGTGGGAGATCCTCTACAACGACGAGGTCCCCGACGCGGTGGCCATCTCCGAGGCGGTCGAGGCCGCGACGGTGCTCTCGACCGACGACTCCGCGGGCTTCGTCAACGGCCTGCTCGCGGCGATCTCCCACTCGAAGGGCTGATCACCCGCGGTCGCGTGCGCGCACGCGGTCGATGAGCGCGAGCGTGTGCGCGACCACCTCCGCCGGGCCGTCGTGCTCGGCGAACCGCGCGGCGAGCTCACGCGACCGGCCACGAATCGCGGCGTCCCGGGACACGCGGCGCCACGCGTCGAGGATGGCGCGTGGTCGCGGTCGTCCCGTGCGCAGGTCGATCCCGGCGCCCGCCCAGGCGACGCGCGCCGCCGCTTCCGGCTTGTCGAGGTCGCCGCCGGCGACCACGAGCGGCACGCCGTGCGCGAGCGCGGCGAGCACGCCGCCCCATCCGCCGTTGGTGATCATCACGTCCACGTGCGGGAGGAGGGCCGCGTGCGGGACGAACCCCGCGACGCGCGCGTTCGGCGGCACCGGGAAGGGGAGCGGTGCAGCGTCGGGCCGCCCGGTGGTCGCCACGACCAGCACCGGCTGGCGGCCGAGCGCGGCGAACGTCGGAGCGATCAGGTCGGAAGGGTCGAGGTTCTGCGTGCCCTGGGTGACATGCACCACGGGCACTGCGGACCGCACGACCTCCGACCACCACTCGGGGAGCGCCGGGGAGGGTCCGGGCGTCGGGGAACGTCTCGCGAGCTCGCCCACGAACACGATGCGACCGGTCGGATCCTCGCGCGGGTACTCCAGTTCCGGAACCCCGACGGCGCATACCAGGTCCGGTGACGCGGTCGCCTCATCGAACCGGGCCCTGCCCGGTCCGAGGCCGGCCCGGGTCCGCTCGTCGCGATAGGCGCGCTGGATGCCGCGGGTGGCCGACCGCGCTGCACGCCGGAGCGCTGCGTCGCGCGCTCGCTCGGCGGCGTTCCGGGCGGGTGCGATCCCGAGCCCGGGAGGCGGAAGCCGCCGACTCGGCAGCGCCAGCGGGGTGGTGCTCACCGAGACCCACGCGGTGCCCGTGCGTTCCGCGGCGAAGGCGGCACCGAGCGAGGTCGCATCGGCCACGACGGCGTCCCACGGGCGCCCCCTCCACGCTTCGAGCAGGTCCGCGCACTGGCCGGCGCCCGACCGCACGAACAGGTGCTCCACGTTGGCGAGCATCTGCCTCGGCCCGCGCCGGCCCGCCAGTTCCGGGTACGACCCGGACGGGTCGTGCTCGTCGAAATCGCGCGCCGACCGCCAGAGGATCACGTCCGCGCCGACCGCCGAGAACGCCGACTCGTAGGCGGCGCCGGTGTAGGCGCGAACGCGGTGGCCGCCCGCCACGAACGCGCCGGCGACGGCGGCGAGCGGCCCCGCGTGCCCGTGGAACGGCATCGCCGCGACCATCACGTCGGCCATGAGCGATCGCACCACGACCGGGCGGCGTGCGGCGGCCCCCGAACGGGGTGGAACGCCGTGTCCGCCCTGAGCGCCGACCGGGGCATGCCCCGCCGGGCGGCCCGGACCAGCCCTCGCCGAAGACCCGCGCGAGCCAGGATCCACCGCCGTCCGGGCGTCGATTCACTGGAGTGGTCGCCCGTTCGCGGCGGCCGCCACCGAAACGATCGCTCTGGAAGGAGCACCGCCATGTCCACCCTCTCCGCCCACACCGGGTTGCACCCCGTCCCGCACCGCGACCCGGCCGACCGTCTCGCGCCGCTACTCGCTCGGGCCTCGGCCGCCGAGGCCGTACTGAAGGCCTTCCTGCTGCGCTGGAGCATCCCCGCGCTGCGCGTGGCACTCGGCGCCGTGTTCGTCGCGTTCGGCGTCCTGAAGTTCATCCCGGGAGTGAGTCCCGTCGAGCCGCTCGTCCAGGCGACGTGGGGCGTCCTGACGTTCGGTCTCGTCGGCGGGCAGCTCGCGATGGTGCTGACGGCCGTCATCGAGACCGTCGCCGGAGTCGCGCTCATCTCGGGCGTCTTCGCCCGCTTCGGCCTCGTCATGCTCGCCGTCGCGTTCGTCGGGATCTTCTCGCCCATCGTGTTCTTCACGAGCGAGCTCGTCACGGCCGCCGGCCCGACGCTGCTCGGCCAGTACATCGCGAAGAACGTCGTGCTCGTCGCCGCGGCGCTCGTCGTCGCCTCCCGGGTGCTCCGCGGTCCGCGCTCGACCGAGTGAGCCGGCGGTGCCGGTCGCCAGACGGGGTGGGACGCGTCGCGTCCCACCCCGTCCGCATGATCGCGGCCCGGGTCGCGGCGCCGTCGACGACCGCGTGGCGCTGGTAGCATCGATCGACCGACAACCTTGAAGTCCGTCCCGTGAGGCGGAGAAGGGAGTCCGCATGGCTGTGCGCACCGTGCTGCAGCAGGCTGACCTCGAACGGGCGCTGACCCGCATCGCGCACGAGATCCTCGAAGCCAACAAGGGCCCCGACGATCTCGTCCTCCTCGGAATCCCCACGCGCGGCGTGGCACTCGCCGAACGCCTGGCGCGGATCATCACCCGCATCGCCGGCGTCGACGTGCCGGCCGGCGCCCTCGACGTGACCATGTACCGCGACGACCTCGGCCGCAATCCGGTCCGCGCGACGCACCCGACCGAGGTGCCGGGCGACGGTGTCGACGGCCGCGTCGTCGTCCTCGTCGACGATGTGCTCTACTCCGGGCGCACCATCCGCGCCGCCCTCGATGCCCTCGCCGACCTCGGCCGCGCCCGCGCCGTCCGCCTCGCCGTGCTCGTCGACCGCGGCCACCGCGAGTTCCCGATCCGCGCCGACTACGTCGGCAAGAACCTGCCGAGCTCCACGCGCGAGCGCATCAACGTGCGCCTCGCGGAGGTCGACGGCGACGACGCCGTGACGATCGAGGGGAGCGACGCATGAGGCACCTGCTCAGCACGCGCGACCTCGCACGCGACGAGGCGATCGCGCTGCTCGACGTCGCGGAGGACATGGCGGCCGTCCAGGAGCGCGAGGTGAAGAAGCTGCCCACGCTCCGCGGCCGCACGGTCGTGAACCTCTTCTTCGAGGACAGCACGCGGACGCGCATCTCGTTCGAGGCGGCCGCCAAGCGGCTCTCCGCCGACGTGATCAACTTCAGCGCCAAGGGCTCCAGCGTGTCGAAGGGCGAGAGCCTGAAGGACACGGCGCAGACCCTGCAGGCCATGGGCGCCGACGGCGTCGTCATCCGCCACCACGCGTCCGGCGCACCGCAGCGCCTCGCCACGAGCGGGTGGATCGACGCGGGCGTCGTCAACGCCGGCGACGGCACCCACGAGCACCCGACCCAGGCGCTCCTCGACGCGTTCACCATGCGGCGACGCCTGCACGGTGCGGCCTCACGCGGTCGCGACCTCGACGGCGTGCGCGTGGTCATCGTCGGCGACATCCTGCACTCGCGCGTCGCGCGCTCGAACGTGTGGCTGCTCGCGACGCTCGGAGCCGAGGTCACCCTCGTCGCCCCGCCCACCCTCGTCCCGGTCGACGTCACCGGCTGGCCGGCATCCGTCGACTACGACCTCGACCACGCGCTCGCCGCCGCGCCCGACGTCGTCATGATGCTGCGCGTCCAGGCGGAGCGCATGCACGGCGCGTTCTTCCCGAACAGCCGCGAGTACGCGCGCACCTGGGGACTCGACGACCTCAGGTTCGGGCGGTTGCCCACGACTACGATGGTGATGCATCCCGGCCCGATGAACCGCGGGTTCGAGATCGCCGCTCGCGTCGCCGATTCCCCCCAGTCCACGGTGCGCGAGCAGGTTGCGAACGGAGTATCAGTGAGAATGGCCGCCCTCTACCTGCTGCTGTCCGGCGAACGGGGTGAGGCCCGATGAGCGAGTCCTTCCTCATCCGCGGCGCCACCCTGCCCACGGGCGAGCGCGCCGACCTCCTGCTGCAGGGCGGTCGCATCGCCGACGTGGGCTCGGTTACGGATGCCGCGGGCGCGACCGTCGTCGACGCCGAGGGCCTCATCGCCCTGCCCGGCCTCGTCGACCTGCACACCCACCTCCGCGAGCCCGGATACGAGCAGAGCGAGACCGTGCTCACCGGCACGCAGGCCGCGGCCGCGGGCGGATTCACGGCCGTCTTCGCGATGGCGAACACCTCGCCCGTCGCCGACACGGCGGGCGTCGTCGAGCAGGAGCTCTCGCTCGGCGAGGCCGCGGGCTACGCCACCGTGCAGCCCATCGGCGCGGTCACGGTCGGACTCCGGGGCGAACAGCTCGCCGAACTCGGCGCGATGGCCGCCTCGCGCGCCCGCGTGCGCGTCTTCAGCGACGACGGCTTCTGCGTCTTCGACCCGCTCCTCATGCGGCGCGCCCTCGAGTACGTGAAGGCGTTCGACGGCGTCATCGCCCAGCACGCCCAGGAGCCCCGCCTCACGCAGGGCGCGCAGATGAACGAGGGAGCCCTGTCGGGCGAGCTCGGCCTGGCGGGGTGGCCCGCCGTGGCCGAGGAGTCGATCATCGCGCGCGACGTGCTCCTCGCCGAGCACGTCGGCTCGCGCCTGCACGTGTGCCACGTCTCCACCGCGGGGTCCGTCGAGGTCATCCGCTGGGCCAAGGCGCGCGGCATCGACGTCACCGCCGAGGTCACCCCCCACCACCTGCTGCTCACCGAGGAACTCATCGCCGGCCGCGGCGACGGGGTCGGTCCGGTCGCCGCGTACGACCCGCGGTTCAAGGTCAACCCGCCCCTGCGCCGCCGGGAGGACGTCGAGGCCCTGCGCGCGGCGCTCGCCGACGGCACGATCGACATCGTCGCGACCGACCACGCCCCGCACCCCGTCGAGGCGAAGGAGTGCGAGTGGGACGCCGCGGCCAACGGCATGGTCGGCCTCGAGTCCGCCCTCTCCGTCGTGCAGCACGCGATGGTCGACACGGGCCTCATCGGCTGGGCGGATGTCGCCCGGGTGCTCTCCGCGGCGCCGGCCCGCATCGGCCGGATCGCCGGTCACGGCGAGCCCGTCGCGGCAGGCTCGGCGGCGGAGCTCACGCTGGTCGACCCCGCGGCGACCGAGGCGTTCGGCACCGAGCGGCTGGCGGGTCGCAGTGTGAACTCGCCGTACCTCGGCCGCACGCTGCCCGGCCGCGTGGTCGCGACCTTCCACCGCGGGGTGCCCACGGTCCTCGAGGGCGTCCTCCGGCCCGCCGACGAGGTGGCTGCGGCATCCGCTCGCGCCGCCCGAGGAGGCGTCGCGTGACCGAGTGGTGGGTCGGCGTGCTCGCCGCCGTGGCGGTCGTGGCCGTGATCGGATTGCTGATGCTGCGTTCGTGGCGACGGCGCGCGGTGCGCGACGAGTCGCTCGGGGCGTACGCGCCGCCGGCCGACCTCGGCGCACCCGTGCTCGAGGTCGAGGCGCTCTACGTCGCGACGACGCCGGAGGCCGAACCGCTCGAGCGACTCGCCGTCGACGGGCTCGCATTCCGCGGCGCCGCGCACGTCGAGGTGCACCCGACGGGGGTTCTCCTCCGGATCGCCGGCGAGGTGCCGAGCTACATGCCGGCCGACCGCATCGCGGGTGCCGGTACGGCCACCTACGCCATCGATCGCGGGGTCGAGCCCGAGGGGCTCGTCGCCCTCACCTGGATCGTGGACGACCGTTCGGACCCCGAGGTCCCGACACGCGTCGACAGCTACCTGCGGTGCCGGTACCCGGGCGACAGCGCCCGGCTCGTCGCCGCCGTGAACGAGATCGCCGCGACGCCCGCCGCGTCGCGGCCCACTGCAGACAACGAAGAGAGCGAGGCGTCGGATGACTGAGACCCCGACCCCGGTCGACGAGCAGGCCGCCCAGGCCGCCGTCGACCTCGACCGTGCCGTCCTGGTCCTCGAGGACGGCACCCGCTACGAGGGACGCGCGTACGGCGCCCGCGGCCGCACGCTCGGCGAGGCGGTCTTCGCGACCGGGATGACCGGATACCAGGAGACGCTGACCGACCCGTCGTACGCCGGCCAGATCGTGCTCATGACGGCGCCGCACATCGGCAACACGGGCATGAACGACGACGACATGGAGTCGGCGAAGATCTGGGTCGCCGGGTTCGTGGTCCGCGACCCCTCCCGCGTCGTGTCGAACTTCCGCTCCCAGCGGAGCCTCGACGACGACCTCGCCGCCGCCGGCATCGTCGGCATCAGCCGGATCGACACGCGGGCGGTCACCCGGCACATCCGGTCGCTCGGCGCGATGCGCGCGGGCGTCTTCTCGGGCGAGGACGCGTACCTCTCACCCGGTGAGCAGCTCGAGCTCGTGCAGGGCGGCGAGCAGATGACCGGCCGCAACCTCTCCGGATCGGTGTCGACGGGGGAGCGGTACACGCTCGACGCCGTCGGCGAGCACGTCGGCTCGGTCGCCGTGCTCGACCTCGGCGTGAAGACGTCGACCCTGAAGTACCTCGCCGAGCGCGGCTTCGACGTGCACGTGCTCCCGCAGTCGGTCACGGCCGAGGAGGTGCTCGAACTGGCGCCCGACGCGCTGTTCTTCTCGAACGGTCCCGGCGACCCCGGGGCGTCCGACCGGCACGTCGACCTGCTCCGCACGACGCTGCGATTGGGCCTGCCGTACTTCGGCATCTGCTTCGGCAACCAGCTCCTCGGCCGCGCCCTCGGGTTCGAGACCTACAAGCTCCCGTTCGGCCACCGCGGCATCAACCAGCCCGTGCTCGACAAGGAGACCGGTCGCGTGGAGATCACGGCGCACAACCACGGCTTCGCCGTCGCCGCGCCCACCGATCGCGTGAGCGACTCGGCCGCGGGCTTCGGCCGCGTCGAGGTCAGCCACGTCGGGCTGAACGACGACGTCGTCGAGGGACTCAACTGCCTCGACATCCCCGCGTTCTCGGTGCAGTACCACCCCGAGTCGGCCGCAGGCCCGCACGACGCGAACTACCTCTTCGACCGCTTCCGCGACATGGTCATCGCGAGCAAGCAGAGCAAGGAGAACGGCGAGTAATGCCCAAGCGCGACGACATCAACTCCGTCCTCGTGATCGGCTCCGGGCCGATCGTCATCGGCCAGGCGGCCGAGTTCGACTACTCCGGCACCCAGGCGTGCCGCGTCCTCCGCGCCGAGGGCGTGCGGGTCATCCTCGTCAACCCCAACCCGGCGACGATCATGACCGACCCGGGCTTCGCGGATGCGACGTACGTCGAGCCGATCACGCCCGAGGTCATCGAGTCCATCATCGTGAAGGAGCGCCCCGACGCGGTGCTGCCGACGCTCGGCGGCCAGACCGCGCTCAACGCGGCCATCGCACTCCATGAGGCCGGGATCCTCGAGAAGCACGGCGTCGAGCTCATCGGCGCCAAGGTCGAGGCCATCCGCAAGGGCGAGGACCGGCAACTCTTCAAGGACCTCGTGATCGCGGCCGGCGCGGATGTCGCCCGCTCGCACGTCGCGACGACCCTCGAGCAGGCGAAGGAGTTCGCCCAGGACCTCGGCTACCCGCTCGTGGTCCGTCCGTCCTTCACGATGGGCGGCCTCGGCTCCGGCTTCGCGTACACGGAGGAGGACCTCGTCCGCATCGTGACGCAGGGCCTGCACGACTCGCCGACCACCGAGGTGCTCCTCGAGGAGTCCATCCTCGGCTGGAAGGAGTACGAGCTCGAGCTCATGCGCGACACGGCCGACAACACCGTCGTGGTCTGCTCGATCGAGAACGTCGACCCGGTCGGCGTGCACACGGGCGACTCGATCACCGTCGCGCCGGCGCTCACGCTCACGGACCGCGAGTACCAGAAGCTCCGCGACATCGGCATCGACATCATCCGCGCGGTGGGCGTGGACACCGGCGGCTGCAACATCCAGTTCGCCGTCGACCCCGCCGACGGGCGCGTCATCGTCATCGAGATGAACCCGCGCGTGTCGCGGTCGTCGGCGCTGGCCTCGAAGGCGACGGGCTTCCCGATCGCGAAGATCGCGGCGAAGCTCGCCATCGGCTACCGCCTCGACGAGATCCCGAACGACATCACGAAGGTGACGCCGGCGTCGTTCGAGCCGACGCTCGACTACGTCGTCGTGAAGGTGCCGCGGTTCGCGTTCGAGAAGTTCCCGGCGGCCGACCCGACCCTGACCACGACCATGAAGTCGGTCGGCGAGGCGATGGCGATCGGCCGCAACTTCACGACCGCGCTGCAGAAATCGCTTCGCTCGCTCGAGAAGCGCGGATCGAGCTTCCACTGGGAAGACGAGCCGCGATCCGTCGACGAGCTGCTCGAGGCCGCGACGGTCCCGACCGACGGGCGCATCGTGCTCGTGCAGCAGGCGCTGCGGAAGGGCGCGACCGTCGAGCAGGCGTTCGAGGCGACGAAGATCGACCCGTGGTTCCTCGACCAGATCGTGCTGATCAACGAGGTCGCCGCGCAGGTCGCCGCCGCCGAGGCGCTCGACACCGACACCCTGCTGCTCGCCAAGGACCACGGCTTCTCCGACGCGCAGATCGGGCAGCTCCGCGGGTTCGGCGAGGCCGATGCGCGCGAGGTGCGCCACATCCTCGGCATCCGACCGGTCTTCAAGACGGTCGACACGTGCGCGGGGGAGTTCCCGGCCCTCACGCCGTACCACTACTCGAGCTACGACCTCGAGACCGAGGTGGCGCCGAGCGAGCGCCGCAAGGTCGTCATCCTCGGTTCGGGCCCGAATCGCATCGGCCAGGGCGTCGAGTTCGACTACTCGTGCGTGCACGCGTCGTTCGCGCTCTCGGACGCCGGGTTCGAGACGATCATGATCAACTGCAACCCCGAGACCGTCTCGACCGATTACGACACCAGCGACCGGCTCTACTTCGAGCCCCTCACGCTCGAGGACGTCCTCGAGGTGATCCACGCCGAGTCGCAGTCCGGCGAGCTCGTCGGCGTCGTGGTGCAGCTCGGCGGCCAGACCGCGCTCGGCCTCGCGAAGGGCCTGGAGGCGGCCGGGGTCCCGATCCTCGGCACGAGCCCCGACGCCATCGACTCCGCCGAGGAGCGCGGCCAGTTCGCGGCGATCCTCGAGAGCGCGGGCCTCGTCGCGCCGCGCAACGGCACCGCGGTCGACCTGCAGGGCGCCGTGCAGGTCGCCGAGCAGATCGGCTACCCGGTGCTCGTGCGCCCGAGCTACGTGCTCGGCGGGCGCGGCATGGAGATCGTGTACGACACCCCGTCGCTCACCGACTACTTCGCGCGCATCGAGGGCCAGGGCATCGTCGGGCCGACGCATCCGCTGCTCGTCGACCGATTCCTCGACGACGCGATCGAGATCGACGTCGACGCGCTCTACGACGGCACCGAGCTGTACGTCGGCGGCGTGATGGAGCACATCGAGGAGGCCGGCATCCACTCGGGCGACTCGAGCTGCACCCTGCCGCCCGTCACGCTCGGCCGCGCCGAGATCGACCGCGTGCGCGAGGCCACCCGCGCGATCGCCGAGGGCATCGGCGTGCAGGGCCTGCTGAACGTGCAGTTCGCGGTCGGCGCGGGCGTGCTCTACGTGCTCGAGGCCAACCCGCGGGCGAGCCGCACGGTGCCGTTCGTCTCGAAGGCCCTCGGCATCCCCCTGGCGAAGGCCGCCTCGCGCATCATGGTCGGCGCGTCGATCCGCGAGCTCGTCGCCGAGGGCATGCTGCCCGAGGTCGACGGCTCCCGGGTGCCGCTCGATGCGCCCGTCGCGGTGAAGGAGGCCGTGCTGCCGTTCCACCGCTTCCGCACCGCCGAGGGCACCATGGTCGATTCGGTGCTCGGTCCCGAGATGCGCTCGACGGGCGAGGTCATGGGCATCGACAAGGACTTCCCGACCGCGTTCGCGAAGAGCCAGCTCGCGGCGTACGGCGGCATGCCGATCTCGGGCCGCGTGTTCGTGTCGGTCTCCGACCGCGACAAGCGCGCGATCATCCTGCCGGTGCTGCGACTGCAGCAGCTGGGCTACGAGATCGTCGCGACCGAGGGCACGGCCGAGGTGCTGCGCCGCAACGGCATCGGCACGGGCACCGTCCTGAAGTTCAGCGAGGCGCACGACGAGTCCGATCCGTCGGTCGTCGAGCTGATCCACCGGGGCGAGATCGACGTGGTCGTGAACACGCCGAGCGGTCGCTCGGCGCGCGCCGACGGGTACGAGATCCGGGCCGCGGCGGTGGCCGCCGACATCCCGCTGTTCACGACGATCGCCGAGCTCTCGGCGGCCGTCGCCTCCCTCGACGCGGTCAAGGGCGGGTTCGAGGTGACCAGCCTGCAGGAGTACGCGAGCCGACGCACGGCCGCGGTGGTCGCGTGACCGCCCCCGTCGCGTTCGGCGATCGCCTCCACGGCGCCCTCGAACGGTACGGCCGACTGTGCGTCGGCATCGACCCGCACGCGTCGCTGCTCGACCAGTGGGGTCTCGACGACACGGCCGCGGGCGTCCGCGAGTTCGGCCTCCGCGTCGTGGGCGCGGCGGCCGGGCGCGCCGGCATCGTGAAGCCGCAGGTCGCGTTCTACGAGCGCCACGGCGCGGCCGGGTACGTCGCGCTCGAGCGGGTCCTCGCCGAGGCGCGCGACGCCGGCCTCCTCGTCATCGCCGACGTCAAGCGCGGCGACATCGGCACGAGCGTCGACGCGTACGGCGAGGCCTGGCTGCGTCCGGGTTCCGGCCTCGAGTCCGACGCCATGACGGTGAGCGCCTACCAGGGGCTCGGGTCGATCGAGTCGGTGATGCGTCGAGCGGATGCCACGGGCAAGGGCCTCTTCGTGCTGTCGGCGACCTCCAACCCGGAGGCCGCCGCGATCCAGCGCGCCGTGCTGCAGCAGTCGAGCCGTGAGGGCTCGACGGTGGCCGGTGCGATCTGTTCGGGCGTGGCGGCCTGGAACGCCGCCCGCGAGGATGCCGCCGACCGGCCGTTCGGATCCATCGGCGTCGTGCTCGGCGCGACCGTCGACCTCGCGGCGTCCGGCATCGACGTCTCGGCAGACCCCGCGGAGCCGGTGCTGCCCGTGCTCGCGCCGGGCTTCGGGCACCAGGGCGCCGACGTCCGCGACCTCGAGGCGATCTACGGCACGCTGTCGGCCGGCGTCATCGTGAGCGAGTCGCGCTCGCTGCTGGGCGCCGGACCCGATGGCATCGCCGAAGCCATCGTGCGCCGGGCCGACGAGATCGGAGCCGCACGTGTCTGACCGCGCCGCGGCATCCGCACCCCCCGAGGTCGACCGCGTCGCCGCCTCGCGCGCGGCGGTCGCCGCCCGTCGCGCGCGCGCCGCGGTGAAGCGCGAGATGGCCGCCGGCGGTCGGAGCCCGCTCGACGTGCTGCGGGCCGCCTACGAGGAGCCCGAGGGCGTGGAGGGCCGCCTCCGGGTGACCGAGTTCCTCACCGCCATCCCCGCGATCGGGCAGACGAAGTGCACCCGCATCATGGAGGAACTCCAGATCGCCGCGTCGAAGCGGCTCGGCGGACTCGGCCGGCTGCAGCGGCGTCGGCTGCGGGAGTTCACGGCCGAGTGGATCGCCGACCACGGCGGCACCGGGGACCGGCTCGTGGTGCTCGCCGGGCCGACCGCGGTCGGCAAGGGCACCGTCGCCGGCTACATCCGGGAACACCACCCCGAGGTGAAGCTGTCGGTGTCGGCGACCACCCGCGCGCCGCGTCCCGGCGAGGTCGAGGGGGAGCACTACTACTTCGTCTCCGACGAGGAGTTCGACCGGATGGTCGAGCGGGGCGAACTGCTCGAGTGGGCGACCGTCCACAACGCGTACCGGTACGGGACCCCGCGACGCCCGGTTGAGGAGGCCATCGCCGCGGGCAGCAGCGTGCTGCTCGAGATCGACATCCAGGGAGCCCGGTCGGTGCGACGCGCCATGCCTGAGGCGACGCTGGTGTTCCTGCTGCCGCCGACGTGGGACGAGCTCGTGCGCCGCCTGGTGGGCCGCGGCACGGAGAGCCCCGCCGAACAGCAGCGCCGACTCGAGACCGCGAAGGTGGAGCTCGCGGCCGTCGAGGAGTTCGATCACCAGGTCGTGAACCACGAGGTCCGCGAGGCCGCGCAAAAGGTCGTAGACTTGATGCGGCCTCGAAAGGGTCGGCGTCATGCTGCCCTCCGCCAAGATCTTCCGCGCACCGAGGGTGCGCCTCACTCGTAAGGAGCCGCCATGGCCGAGAAGCTGTCCGGAATCATCGACCCGCCCATCGACGACCTGCTCTCGAAGGTCGACTCGAAGTACCAGCTCGTGATCTTCGCGTCCAAGCGCGCGCGCCAGATCAACGACTACTACGCCGACCTCCACGAGGGCAGCCTGTTCGACAACGTCGGACCGCTCGTCGACTCGTCGATCGACGACAAGCCGCTCTCGGTCGCCCTCCACGAGATCAACGAGGACAAGCTGCGCCTCCGCCCGATCGGCGAGTAGCCGGCAGGCGCGCATGGCGCTGAACATCGTCGTCGGCATCACCGGCGGCATCGCGGCGTACAAGGCCGTCTCGGTGGTGCGCTCGCTCGTGCTCGCCGGGCACGACGTCCACGTGGTGCCCACCGACTCGGCGTTGCGCTTCGTCGGACGACCGACGCTCGAGGCGATCTCCCGGAACCCGGTGCACACCGACCTCTTCGAGGGGGTCGCCGAGGTGCGGCACGTCGCCATCGGCCAGGCGGCCGATCTCATCGTGATCGCCCCGGCGACCGCCAACAGCATCGCGAAGCTCGCCGCCGGCCTGGCCGACGACCTGCTCGGGAACACCGTGCTGGCCAGCGAAGCGCCCGTCGTCATCGCGCCGGCCATGCACACCGAGATGTGGCGGCATCCCGCCACGCAGGCCAACATCGCCACGCTCCGCGAGCGCGGCGTCACGATCGTCGGCCCGGCGGTCGGGCAG
Source organism: Agromyces indicus (assembly GCF_031432295.1). Classification (NCBI taxonomy): domain Bacteria; kingdom Bacillati; phylum Actinomycetota; class Actinomycetes; order Micrococcales; family Microbacteriaceae; genus Agromyces; species Agromyces indicus. Next base: position 567,654 of record NZ_JAVKGS010000002.1, read on the forward strand.
CTCACCGGGTCCGACAGCGGCCCCGGCCGGCTCGAGGAGCCCGACGTGATCGTGCGGGCGGCGCTCGAGGTCGCCGAACGGCGGGGGCTCGACGGGTCTGCTCCGGCCGACGTCGCTCGAGGCGCGCACGACCTGGCCGGACGACGCATCGTCGTCTCGGCCGGTGGCACGCGCGAGCCGCTCGACCCCGTGCGCTTCCTCGGCAACCGCTCGAGCGGCAAGCAGGGGGTCGCGATCGCCGAGGCGGCTGCGGCACGCGGCGCCGAGGTGACGCTGGTCGCCGCGAACCTCGAGGTCGCCGAGCCCGGCGGATGCCGCATCCGCCACGTCTCGAGTGCGCTCGAGTTGCGCGACGCCGTCCGCGAGGCGGCCGTCGGAGCGGACGCGGTGGTCATGGCCGCGGCGGTCGCGGACTACCGTCCGGCCGCCGTCAGCGAGGCGAAGATCAAGAAGGTCGACGGCCAGGACCACCTGACCCTCGAACTCGTCCGCAACCCCGACATCCTGGCCGAGCTCGGCGCGAGCGACCATGACGGCACGCTGCTCGTCGGCTTCGCGGCCGAGACCGAGGCCGACCGCGATCGGCTCCTCGAGCTCGCGCGGGCCAAGCGCCGGGCCAAGGGCGCCGACCTCCTCGTCGTGAACCGGGTCGGCTGGTCGCAGGGCTTCGCGGCCGATGAGAACACGGTCGCGGTCGTCGGCCCCGACGACGCGATCGTCGCCGAGGCGTCCGGCAGCAAGATGTCGGTGGCCCACGGCATCCTCGACGTCATCGCCGGTCGGCTCGCGCCCGGCGCCGCAAGCACGAAGGAACCCCACCCCGCATGAGCGCACTGCGCCAGTTCACGTCCGAGTCCGTCACCGAGGGGCACCCCGACAAGATCTGCGACCAGGTCTCCGACGCGATCCTCGACGCGCTGCTCTCGGTCGACCCGCACGCGCGCGTGGCAGTCGAGACCCTCGTCACGACGGGGCTCGTGCACGTGGCCGGCGAGGTGTCGACGTCCGGCTACGTCGAGATCCCGGCGATCGTCCGCGACCGCATCACGTCGATCGGCTACGACTCCTCCGACGTGTGGTTCGACGGACGGTCGTGCGGCGTGTCGGTGTCGATCGGCGGGCAGTCGCCCGACATCGCGCAGGGCGTCGACCACGCCTACGAGTCGCGCGAGGGCGCGAGCATCGACGAGCTCGACCGGCAGGGCGCCGGCGACCAGGGCATCATGTTCGGCTACGCGGTCCGCGAGACGCCCGAGCTGATGCCGGTGCCGATCTGGCTCGCGCACCGCCTCGCCGAGCGGCTGGCGCGCGTGCGCAAGCAGGGCGAGCTCGACTACCTGCGTCCCGACGGCAAGACGCAGGTGACCATCGGCTACGAGGGGCAGACGGCCCGCACGATCGAGACGGTGGTGCTGTCGACGCAGCACTCGCCGAGCGTCTCCACCGAGCAGCTCCGCGCCGAGGTCGAGGAACTCGTGATCCGGCCCGTGCTCGACACCGTCGAACTGGCCCGGCCCGACCTGAAGGTGCTCATCAACCCGACCGGTCGATTCGAGATCGGCGGTCCGCAGGGCGATGCCGGGCTCACCGGCCGCAAGATCATCATCGACACGTACGGCGGCGCGAGCCGCCACGGCGGCGGCGCCTTCAGCGGCAAGGACCCGTCGAAGGTGGATCGTTCGGCCGCGTACGCCATGCGCTGGGTCGCGAAGAACGCCGTCGCGGCGGGGCTCGCCGACCGCCTCGAGCTGCAGGTGGCCTACGCGATCGGCGCCGCCGCGCCCGTCGGGCTCTACGTCGAGACGTTCGGCACCGGGCACGTGCCCGAGGACCGCATCATCGAGTCGATCCGCGAGGTCTTCGACCTGCGGCCCGCGGCGATCATCCGCGACCTCGACCTGCTGCGCCCGATCTACGCCGACACCGCGACGTACGGTCACTTCGGCCGCGAGCTGCCCGCCTTCACGTGGGAGCGCCTCGACCGCGTCGACGACCTCCGCGCCGCCGCCGGGCTCTGACGTGGCCGGGGGGCCGGTGGCGAGGGTCCTCGTCGACTCGCCCCTGCCGCAGCTGGACCAGCTGCTGGACTACCGGGTGCCCGACCGGCTGGCGCCGTCCGCCGTCCCGGGAGTGCGCGTCCGCGTGCCGCTCCGGTCGGGCGGACGCATCGCCCAGGGCTGGATCGTGGAGCTCGCCGACCGGAGCGAGTTCCGCGGCGAGCTGAGCGAGGTCGAGGGCGTCGTCGGCGACGTGCCCCTGCTCACGCCCGAGCTGTGGCGCCTGGCTCGAGCTGCGGCCGATCGCGCCGCGGGCAACGCGAGCGACATCCTGCGGCTGGCGATCCCCGCCCGCTACGTCCGCGCCGAGAAGGCCTGGCTGGCCGACCCGGGCGACCCGGGGCCGCTTCCCGAGCGTCCCGCGCCGTTCGCCCAGTACGAGCCGGGTCGCCTCGAACGCGGCCTGGCCGGGGGCGAGCGGATGGCGCTCATCGCCGATGCGCGCCCGGTCCGCCTCGCGTCCGGTACCTGGGTGGGCGTGTGGGCGGCCACGCTCGCGACGGCCGCCGCGCACGTCCTCGCCGACGATCGCTCGGCGGTGCTGGCGGTGCCCGACTACCGCGACCAGGAGCAGCTCCAGGCGGCCCTCGCCGAGGTCGTCGATCCTCGCCGGATCCTGCGGACCGACGCCCGGCAGACGGGACAGGAGCGGTACCGTGCGTTCCTCGACTCGACGGGCGATGCGGCCCGCGTGGTCGTCGGCAACCGGTCGACGGTCTACGCGCCCGCGGCGCGGCTCGGCCTCATCGCGGTCTACGACGACGGCGACCCGCTGCACGCGGAGCCGCTGGCACCCGGCGTGCACGCGCGCGACGCCGCGCTCATCCGGCAGGAGCAGTCGGACGCCGCGCTCGTCTTCCTCGGCCACAGCCGGAGCGTCGAGGTGCAGCGGCTGGTGGGGCTCGGGTGGGTGCACGAGGTGCCCCTGCGCCGCGGCATCCGACCCCGGATCGTGCTCACCGAGCAGCAGCCCGCCGCCGCGAGCGGCGGTGCCCGCATCCCCTCGACCGCGTGGCGCGACGCCCAGGAGGCGGTGGCGCAGGGGCCGGTGCTCGTGCAGGTGGCTCGCCCCGGCCACACGCCGATGCTCGTGTGCGACCGCTGCCGCGAGCCGGCGCGATGCACGGCGTGCGGCGGCGCGATCGTCGTGTCGCGAGCGGGCGGAGGTCCGGCATGCACGCTCTGCGGCACGAGCGCCGCCGGGTGGAGCTGCCCGGTGTGCGAGTCGACCGCGCTCCGCGCGGCCGTGGTCGGCGCGAGCCGCACCGCGGAGGAGCTCGGCCGCGCCTTCCCGCGTTCGCGCGTGGTGGTCTCCGACGGCGATCGCCCGATCCTCCGGGTCGGTCCCGAGCCGCAACTCGTGGTGGCGACGCGCGGGGCCGAACCGGTCGCCGACGGCGGCTACCGGGCGGTCCTGCTCCTCGACGGTGAGCGGATGCTGCTGCGCGAATCCCTCCGCGTCGCCGAGGACTGCCTGCGGTGGTGGTCCGATGCGGCGGCCCTCGCGGCTCCGGGCGCACCCGTCCACCTCGTCGGCGTGGGCGGCGCGCTCGGCACCGCGCTCGCGACCTGGTCGCAGCCGGGCTGGGCGGCCGGCGAATTGGAGACCCGGCGGGCCCTGCGGTTCCCGCCGGCGGTCCGGATGGCGTCGGTGTCGTCGTCGCCCGAGCGCCTCGCCCGGGCGCTCGAGCGCATCGGCGCGATCGACGGCGTCGACGTGCTCGGTCCCGTGCCGGCAGAGGAGGGCCTCGAGCGCGCGATCGTCCGGTTCGGGTACGGCGCGGGTGCGGAGGTGGCGGCGGCCCTGAAGGCCGAGGCGATCCGCGCCGCGACCGAGCGGCGGCGACCCGTCGCAGGCCGCCGCCCGGGTCGTCCGCCGACGCTGCGGGTGCGGATGGACGATCCCGACCTGCCGTGACCGGGCGACGACCCGGCTGCCGGACCGGCCGGCGCGGGCCCGCCCGACGGCTGGGATGATGGAGTGTGCCCCAGCTCCGCATCGTCTTCGCGGGAACCCCCGCCGCCGCCGTCCCCTCGCTCGAACGGCTCGCCGCCTCCGCGCACGAGGTGGTGGGCGTGGTCACCCGGCCGCCCGCGCCGCTCGGCCGCAAGCGCGTCCTCACGCCGTCGCCCGTCGCGGCGACCGCGACCCGCCTCGGCATCCCGGTGATCGACGCGGCGCGCCTCGACGACGAGGCCACGGCGCGGATCGCCGCCCTCCGTCCGGACCTCGGCGTCATCGTCGCGTACGGCGGGCTGGTGCGCGAGCCCCTGCTCTCCACGCCCGCGCACGGCTGGATCAACGTGCACTTCTCCGCGCTGCCCGCCTGGCGCGGCGCGGCCCCCGTCCAGCGCGCGCTCATCGCCGGCGACGCGGAACTCGGCGCCTCCGTGTTCCGGCTCGTGCCCGAGCTCGACGCGGGCGACGTCTACGCGGTGCGGACCCGGCCCGTCGAGCCGGGTGAGACGGCCGGGGCGGCGCTCGAGTCGCTCGCGGCATCCGGTGCCGACCTCGTCGCCGACGTCGTCGAGGCGATCGCGGACGGCTCGGCGATCGCCACCCCGCAGCGGGGCGACGCCACGTTCGCGCCGAAGCTCAGCATCGACGACGGCCGCCTCGACTGGACCCGCCCGACCGCCGAGGTCGACGCGCGGTACCGCGGCGTCACCCCGGAACCGGGCGCGCACACCGAGGTCGACGGGATCCGGCTGAAGGTGCTCGAGGCGGGGCCCGCGGCATCCGTCGACCCGCCGCGCCTCGCACCGGGGGAGGTGCGCGGCGAGCGGCGCCGCGTGCTCGTGGGCACGGCCGACGGGGCGCTGGAGCTGCGGCGCGTCCAGCCCGCGGGCCGGACCGCGATGACCGCGGCCGACTGGTGGCGCGGCCTCGGGGTCGACCGGGCGGTGGCCCGATGAGCGCATCGGGCAGCGGTCGCAGCGATCGTCGACCGGCCGGGGGCGGCGGCCGCGGAGGCGGCACGGGTCGGGGCGCACGACCCGATCGCGTGGCGCGCTCCCGCATCGTCGCGTACGAGGTGCTCGAGGCCGTGCGCGACTCCGACGCCTACGCCAACCTGCTCCTGCCGACGCGCATCGAGCGGGCGCGCCTGAGCGAAGCGGATGCCGCGTTCGCCACCGAGCTCACGTACGGCACGCTGCGCATGCAGGGCTTCTACGACGCCGTGATCGCCCTCGCCGCCGGCCGCCCCACCGCGCAGGTGGACCCGCCGGTGCTCGACGTCCTGCGACTCGGCGTGCACCAGTTGCTCGCGACCCGGGTGGCGACGCACGCCGCCGTGAACGAGTCGGTCGCACTCGCGCGGCGCGTCGCTCCGGCGGCGGCCGGGTTCGTGAACGCGGTCCTCCGCACGGTCTCGCGGCGCGAGGCCGATGACTGGCGGAGCCTGGTCGCGGACGAGGCGGGGTCGCCGGACGAAGCGCTCGCGGCGGTCCACTCCCATCCGGTCTGGGTGGTGCGCGCCCTGCGCACGGCGCTCGAGCGGGAGGGACGCGGCGAGGAGCTCGTGGCGCTGCTCGAGGCCGACAACGCCGCACCGCGCGTGAACCTCGTCTCGCTGCCCGGACTGGCGGAGCCGCCCGCCGAACTCGGCGAGCCGGACCGGTACTCGCCCGTCGGCCTGACGGCGCCCGAGCCGCTCCGCCTCGTCGCCGAGCACGACGGCCGCGTGCGCGTGCAGGACGAGGGTTCGCAGCTCGCCGCGCTCGCGCTCAGCCGGGTCGCGCCCGTCCGCCCGGGGGAGCGGTGGCTCGACCTGTGCGCGGGTCCCGGCGGGAAGACCGCGCTGCTCGCCGCCGAGGCGCTCGCCGGCGGCGCGTCGGTCGTCGCGAACGAGGTGGTGCCGGCGCGCGCCGAGCTCGTGCGCCGCGCGGTGGCCGCGGTGCCCGCGGACGTTCCGGTCGACGTCGCCGACGGGCGCGACCTCGATCCGGCCGAGCGCGGTGCTCCGGACGGATTCGACCGCATCCTCCTCGACGCGCCCTGCACCGGCCTCGGCGCGCTGCGTCGGCGACCCGAGGCCAGGTGGCGCAAGGCGCCCGCGGATGTCGCCGAGCTGACCGAACTGCAGGGCGAACTGGCCGACTCGGCGTTCCGGGCGCTCGCTCCCGGCGGCGTGCTCGCGTACGTGACGTGCTCGCCGCACGCCTCCGAGACGCACGGCACCCTGGGGCGCGCGCTCGCGCGGTGGGGTGCCGAGGCCGAGCTGCTCGACACGGCCGACGTGGTGCAGTCGCTGTCGCGGCATCCGCTCGATCTCGCGGGCGACGGCCGGACGGTGCAGCTCTGGCCGCATCGCCACGGAACCGACGCCATGTTCATCGCCCTCGTGCGTCGCGCCGGGTCCGACCGGCCGTCCGGCGACGAGCCCGCTCGATAGGCTGGCGGCATGACGACGCGGATCAACCCGAGCATCCTCGCTGCCGACTTCGCCAACCTCGAACGCGAGCTCGGGCGCATCGCGACCGCCGACCTCGTGCACGTCGACGTCATGGACAACCACTTCGTGCCGAATCTCACGTTCGGCCTGCAGATGGTGACCCGCCTGCAGGAGGTCTCGCCCATCCCGCTCGACGTGCACCTCATGATCGACGACCCGGACCGCTGGGCGCCGGCGTACGCCGAGGCGGGAGCGTTCTCGGTCACGTTCCACGCCGAGGCGGCGGGGGAGCCCGTCGCGCTCGCGCGGAAGCTCCGTTCCATCGGCGCCCGCGCGGGCATCGCGTTGAAGCCGGGCACGGATGCCGCGCCCTACCTCGACCTCCTGCCGGAGTTCGACCAGGTGCTCGTGATGACGGTCGAGCCGGGATTCGGCGGCCAGTCGTTCATCCACGAGACGATGCCGAAGCTCACCCGCGTCGCCGACGCCGTGCACGCCGCCGGCCTCGACGTCTGGTTGCAGGTCGACGGCGGGATCACGGAGGAGACGATCGGCATCGCCGCGGAGGCGGGAGCCGACACGTTCGTCGCCGGTTCGCATGTCTTCAACGGCGACGTGCCCGCCGAGCGCATCGAGGCGCTGCGCGCCGCGGTGGCCGCGCACCCGCACGAGCACCCGCGCGGGCATGGCGCGGCGCACCGGTAGTCTGGACGGGTGAAGACCTTCGACGACCTCTTCGTCGAGCTCAGCGACAAGGCCAGGACCCGCCCGGCGGGCTCCGGCACCGTGCGCCAGCTCGACGCCGGCGTGCACGCCATCGGCAAGAAGATCGTCGAGGAGGCCGCCGAGGTGTGGATGGCGGCCGAGTACCAGTCCGACGCCGACACGGCCGAGGAGATCTCGCAGCTGCTCTACCACCTGCAGGTGCTGATGCTCGCGAAGGGGCTCACGCCGGCCGACGTGTACCGACATCTCTGATCACGTCCATGACCGCAGATCAGTTCCGTCGACACGAAAGCCAGGGAATGCTCCGAATCGCCGTGCCCAACAAGGGCTCGCTCTCCGACACCGCCGCGCAGATGCTCTACGAGGCCGGGTACACCGGTCGCCGCGACTCGCGTGAGCTCATCGTCGCCGACCCCCGCAACGGGGTCGAGTTCTTCTACCTCCGTCCGCGCGACATCGCCACCTACGTCGGTTCCGGCGCGCTCGACGTCGGGATCACGGGGCGCGACCTGCTCCTCGACTCGGGTTCCGAGGCCGGCGAGATCGCCTCCCTCGGGTTCGGCGACTCGACGTTCCGGTTCGCCGGTCCGCCCGGCGCCTTCGACACGCTCGACGACCTCGAGGGCGTGCGCGTGGCCACGAGCTACCCGGGCCTCGTGGGCGACTTCCTCGCCCGGCACGGCGTGACCGCGAAGCTCGTCAAGCTCGACGGCGCCGTCGAATCCGCGGTGCGGCTCGGCGTGGCCGACGCGGTGGCCGACGTGGTCTCCACGGGTTCGACCCTGCGCAAGGCCGGGCTCGACATCTTCGGTCCCGTCATCCTCGAGTCCGAGGCCGTGCTCATCGGCTCGGGCGTCGAGCGGCCCGGCACCCAGACCCTCGTCCGCCGCCTCCAGGGCGTGCTGGTGGCGCGCCAGTACGTGCTCGTCGACTACGACGTCCCGGTGACCCACCTCGAGGCGGCCACGGCGGTCGCGCCGGGCTTCGAGTCGCCCACGGTCTCGCCGCTGCACGACCCCGAGTGGGTCGCCGTCCGCGTCATGATCCCGCGCGTCGACGTGAACCACGTCATGGACGAGCTGTACGAGCTGGGCGCGCGCGCGATCCTCGTGAGCGCCATCCACGCGGCACGTCTGTGAGGTGAGCGGATGTCGCTGGCCGTCCGTGTGATCCCGTGCCTCGACGTGGCCGCCGGCCGCGTCGTCAAGGGCGTGAACTTCCTCAACCTGCGCGACGCGGGCGACCCCGTGGAGCTCGCGGCGAAGTACGCCGCGCAGGGCGCCGATGAGCTGACTTTCCTCGACGTCACCGCAACGGTGGACGACCGGTCGACGACGTACGACATGGTGCAGCGCGTCGCCGAGCAGGTGTTCATCCCGCTCACCGTGGGCGGCGGCGTGCGCTCGACCGACGACGTCGCGCGGCTGCTCGGCCACGGTGCCGACAAGATCGGCGTGAACAGCGCCGCGATCGCGCGGCCGGAGCTCATCGCCGAGATCGCCGACCGGTTCGGCGCGCAGGTCTGCGTGCTCTCGCTCGACGTCAAGCGATCCGACCGCACCGCGTCGGGCTTCGTCGTCACGACGCACGGCGGCCGCACCGAGACCGACCTCGACGCGCTCGAGTGGGCCCGCCGGGCGATCGAGCTCGGCGCGGGCGAACTGCTCGTGAACTCGATCGACGCCGACGGCACCAAGGCCGGCTTCGACCTCGAGCTCGTCGGGCTGATGCACGAGCTGTCCTCCGTGCCGGTGATCGCCTCCGGCGGCGCCGGCGCGCTCGAGCACTTCGCTCCGGCGATCGCGGCGGGAGCCGACGCCGTGCTCGCGGCATCCGTGTTCCACAACGGCGAGCTCACCATCGGCGAGGTGAAGCGCGCCCTCGAGGCCGACGGGAGGACCGTCCGATGACCTACGCAGGCGACGAGGAGCTCGAGTCGGAGACCGAGCGCTGGGCGCCGGATGCCACCGCGGTGGACCGGGCCGCGTTCGACCGCGACGGACTGCTGCCCGCGATCATCCAGCAGTGGGACACCGGCGAGGTGCTCATGCTCGGCTGGATGGACCGCGAGGCGATGCGCCGCACGCTCACCGAGGGCCGGGTCACCTTCTGGTCGCGGTCGCGGCAGGAGTACTGGCGCAAGGGCGACACCTCCGGACACGCGCAGTACGTCAGGTCCGCGGCGCTCGACTGCGACGCCGACGTGCTGCTGGTCAAGGTCGAGCAGGTCGGCGTGGCCTGCCACACCGGAACCCGCACCTGCTGGGACGGCGACCCGCTCGACGTCGTCGTCGGCCACCCCGACGGACCCGCCCGCGACGGAGGAACCCCATGACGGCCGCCCGAACCGCGACCACGCGCCTCGACGACTTCACCGCCCTGCTGCAGGGACGCCGTGTCGTGCCGGTCGTGCGCGAGCTCTTCGCCGACGGCGAGACGCCGGTCGGCATCTACCGCAAGCTGGCGGGGGGCCGGCCCGGCACGTTCCTCCTCGAGTCGGCCGAGCAGGGCGGCATCTGGTCGCGCTACTCGTTCGTCGGCGCGGGCTCGTACGGCGTGCTCACGGAGCGCGACGGTGCGGTCGAGTGGCTCGACTACGGCATGTCGCGCGAGCGCGCCCTGGGCGAGGCGTCCGGGGACCGGGCCCCGCTCGCCGCCCTCGAAGCGGTCCACGAGCGCTGGGCGACCGAGGACGTGCCCGGTGCGCCGCCCCTCACCGGCGGGCTCGTCGGCTTCATCGGCTGGGAGGCGATCCGGCAGATCGAGCACCTGCCGAACCGGCCGCCGGCGGACTACGCGATGCCCGGGCAGGCGTTCTCGTTCGTCTCCGAGCTCGTCGTCATCGACCACCGCACGGGCACCGTGCAGCTCGTGGCATCCGTCCTGAACGATCGCGAGGAGCCCGCCGAGACGCTGTGGGCGGACGCGCAGGCCCGCCTGGACCGCATGCAGGAGGCGCTCGCGACGCCCGCCGAGGCCTACCTCGCCGAGATCGACCTGGCGCGCGCGCCGGAACCGCGTCACCGCACCGAGAAGGCCGACTTCCTCGCGGCGGTCGAGCGCTCGAAGCACTACATCCACGAGGGCGACATCTTCCAGGTCGTGGTGTCGCAGCGGTTCGAGCAGGATGCCACGGCGGACCCGATCGACGTCTACCGGGTGCTGCGCAGCCTCAACCCGAGTCCGTACATGTACCTGCTGCACCTCGAGGCCCCGACCGGCGAACCGTACTGGATCGTCGGCTCGTCGCCCGAGGCGCTCGTCAAGGTCGAGGACGGCCGGGTGTACACCCACCCGATCGCCGGGTCGAAGCCGCGCGGCGGGACGCCCGAGGACGACGCCGACCTCGAGGCCGAGCTCATCGCCGATCCGAAGGAGCAGGCCGAGCACCTCATGCTGGTCGACCTCGCCCGCAACGACCTCGCCAAGGTGTGCACCGCCGGCAGCGTCGAGGTGACCGAGTTCATGCGTGTCGAGCGGTTCAGCCACATCATGCACCTCGTCTCGTCGGTCGAGGGCGACCTCCGCGACGACGCGAACGCGGTCGACGTGTTCCGTGCGACCTTCCCCGCGGGCACGCTCTCCGGCGCGCCGAAGCCGCGAGCGCTCGAGATCATTGACGAGCTCGAACCGGCCCAACGGGGCCTGTACGGGGGCGTCGTCGGCTACTTCGGCTTCGGCGGCGATGCCGACCTCGCCATCGCGATCCGCACCGCGACCATCTCGGGCGGCATCGCACGCGTGCAGGCCGGGGGCGGGCTCGTCGCCGACTCCGACCCGGAGTCGGAGTACCAGGAGTCGGTCAACAAGGCGGCGGCGCCGCTGCGCGCCGTTGCCGTCGCGAACGCGATGCGGCGGGTGGGCTGAGCGCATGCGCCCCGAGCGGATGAAGCTGCCCGCGATCCTCGGCCTGCTGGCCGGCTCGGGCCTCGCCCTGCTCGCGTGGAGCCAGACCTGGTTCACCGCCCGGCTCGTCGACGGCCAGGCCACCGCGGGCGGCGCGAGCGCACTCGAGGTCGGGGGAGCGGTCGCCTCGCCGGCGCTCGCGGCGCTCGCGCTCGCGGGCCTCGCGCTGGCCGGAGCCCTCGCGATCGCGGGGCCCGTGATCCGGGTGGTGCTCGGCCTGCTCGGCCTCGCCCTCGGCGGAAGCGTCGTCCTCGCGTCCGCACTCGCACTCGGCGACCCGGTCCGGGCGGTTGCCCCGGCCGTCGCCGAGGCCACGGGCGTGGCGGGCGCGGAGCCGACCGCCGAGCTCGTGGCCGGCGTCGCCGCCTCGGCGTGGCCGTTCGCCGCGATCCTCGGCGGCGTCCTCATCGCCGTGGCGGGCCTCGTGGTGATCGTCACGGGCCGCACCTGGCCGACGTCGCGCCGATACGGCGGCGGCGCGCGACTCGCGCCCGACGCCCCGCGCGGCGGGGTACCCGCCTCGGACCAGGCCGTCGACGACTGGGACGGGCTCAGCCGCGGCGACGACCCCACCGCCGGCGAGACGGAGCCGACTCCCGACGACGCCGAGGGCACGGGCGACGGCCACGAGGCACCCGGCCGCACCCGGTAGACTCTCCACGACCCCCATCGCACAGAAGGAGCACCATGAGCACTGAGCACGCTGAGCCCGGCCACGGACACTCGCCCGCGGCATGGACCGCCGTGACGATCATGCTCATCGCGTTCGCGATCGGCACCGTCGCGTTCTTCCTCGACGTGCAGTGGCTCGTGTGGGCGGCCGCCGGCCTGCTCGTGCTCGGCGCGATCGTCGGCTGGGCGCTCGCGAAGGCGGGCTACGGCGTCGACGGCGCCAAGGTCGCGCCCAAGGCGCACTGACGCGTGCTCGCCGAGCTCACTGCGAACGCGGTCGCCGACGCCGAGTCCCGGCGCGCCGAACGGCCCCTCGCCGAGGTCGAGTCGGCGGCGCTGGCGCGTCCCGCGGCGATCGACGCCCTCGCCGCGCTCCGTCCGGCGCAGCACGTGAAGGTCATCGCCGAGATCAAGCGGTCGAGCCCCTCGCGCGGTTCGCTCGCGGCCATCGACGACCCCGCCGCGCTCGCACGCACGTACGAACTGGGCGGCGCGAGCGCGATCAGCGTGCTGACCGAGGGGCGCAAGTTCGGCGGCTCGCTCGCCGACCTCGAGTCGGTGCGGCAGGCGGTCTCGCTGCCCGTGCTGCGCAAGGACTTCATCGCCACCCCGTACCAGGTCTTCGAAGCCCGCGCGGCCGGTGCCGACCTGGTGCTGCTGATCGTCGCCGCGCTCGACGACGACACGCTGCGCGAACTGTACGCGCTCATCACCGAGCTCGGCATGACCGCGCTCGTCGAGACGCACTCCGCCGACGAGCTCGACCGCGCCGCGCAGCTCGGCGCCCGGCTCATCGGCGTCAACGCCCGCGACCTGACCACCTTCGAGCTCGACCGCGACCTGTTCGGGCGACTCGCCGATCGGTTCCCCGAGGGGGCGATCCGGGTGGCCGAGTCGGCGGTGCTGACGGCGGCGGATGTCGCGCACTACCGTGCCGCGGGCGCCGATGCCGTGCTCGTGGGCGAGGCGCTCGTCACCGGCGACCCCATCTCGAACCTCTCTGCATTCATGGCGGTGTGACATGGCCCTTCGTGCCCAGACCGGGCCGTACTTCGGCGAGTTCGGCGGACGCTTCGTCCCCGAGTCGCTGGTGGCGGCACTCGACGAGCTCTCCGAGGCGTACACCCTCGCGAAGCTCGACCCGGCCTTCGGCGAGGAGCTCGCCGAGCTCGGCCGGAGCTACACCGGCCGGCCCTCGATCATCACCGAGGTGCCCCGCTTCGCGGAGCACGCGGGCGGTGCCCGGATCATCCTCAAGCGCGAGGACCTGAACCACACCGGATCCCACAAGATCAACAACGTGCTCGGCCAGGCGCTGCTCACGCGCCGCATCGGCAAGAAGCGCGTCATCGCCGAGACGGGTGCGGGCCAGCACGGCGTGGCGACCGCGACGGCGGCGGCGCTGTTCGGCCTGGAGTGCACGATCTACATGGGCGAGGTCGACACCGAGCGCCAGGCGCTGAACGTCGCGCGCATGCGCCTCCTCGGCGCCGAGGTCATCCCCGTCAAGACCGGTTCACGCACCCTCAAGGACGCCATCAACGACGCGATGCGCGACTGGGTCACGAACGTCGAGACCACCAATTACATCTTCGGCACGGTGGCGGGTCCGCACCCGTTCCCCGAGATGGTCCGCGACTTCCAGGCGATCGTCGGCAAGGAGGCGCGCCAGCAGGTCATCCACCTGACGGGCGGCCTGCCCACCGCGGTCGCGGCCTGCGTGGGCGGCGGATCCAACGCGATCGGCATCTTCCACGCGTTCCTCGACGACTCCGACGTCGCGCTGTACGGCTTCGAGGCCGGCGGCGACGGCGTCGACACCCCCCGGCACGCGGCGACCATCTCGAAGGGGCGTCCGGGCGTGCTCCACGGCGCGCGCAGCTACCTCCTGCAGGACGAGGACGGCCAGACCATCGAGTCGCACTCGATCTCCGCCGGTCTCGACTACCCGGGCGTCGGGCCGGAGCACTCCTGGCTCGCCGCACTCGGCCGGGCCACCTACCTGCCGATCACCGATGACGCGGCGATGCAGGCCCTTCGCCTCCTCTCGCGCACCGAGGGCATCATCCCGGCCATCGAGTCGGCCCACGCCCTCGCCGGCGCGCTCGACCTCGGTCGTGAGCTCGGCCGCGACGCCACGATCCTCGTGAACCTCTCCGGGCGCGGCGACAAGGACATGGAGACCGCCGCGCGCTACTTCGAGCTGCTCGACGGGAGCGCCGAATGAGGAACGTGGGCGCCGTCATCCGTCGCCGCAACGAGGAGGCCGCCGGCGCGCTCATCGGCTACCTCCCCGTCGGCTTCCCCACGCTGGACGAGAGCGTCGAGGCGGCCGTCGCCCTGGTCGAGAACGGCGTCGACGTGCTCGAGCTCGGACTCCCGTACTCCGACCCGGTCATGGACGGCACGGTCATCCAGGCCGCGACCGTGCAGGCGCTCGCGAACGGCTTCCGCCTCGCGCACGGGTTCGAGGCGGTGCGCCGGGTCACCGAGCGGGTCGACGCGCCCGTCCTCGTGATGACCTACTGGAACCCCGTCGTGCAGTACGGCGTCGACCGGTTCGCCGACGACCTCGCCGCCGCCGGGGGAGCCGGGCTGATCACGCCCGATCTCATCCCCGACGAGGCCGGCGACTGGCTCGCCGCCTCCGAGCGGACCGGTCTGGACCGCGTGTTCCTCGCGGCGCCCTCGTCGACCGACGCCCGGATCCGCCAGGCGGTCGAGGCGAGCCGTGGCTTCGTGTACGCGGTCTCGACCATGGGCATCACCGGCGCCCGGACCGACGTCGACCAGGCCGCCCGGGGCCTCGTCGGGCGACTCCGCGAGGCGGGCGCCGAGGCGAGCTGCGTGGGTCTCGGCATCTCGACCGCCGAGCAGGTGGCCGAGGTCCTCGAGTATGCGGAGGGCGCGATCGTGGGATCCGCGCTCGTGAAGGCCCTCGCCGATGGCGGGGTCGAGGCGGCCGGCGCGCTCGCGGCCGAGCTCGCGCGCGGCACCGCCCGGAAGTGAAGTAGTCTCGACGGGGCCGCCGCGCGCGGCGCCCCCGCACCATCGACGAAAGGCAGACGCCGGCGTGTTCGCACCGCTCAGCATCCCGACTCCCGACGAGGAGTGGCGCACCCTCGAGATCCCGCTGCCGTGGGGCGGCATCCTGCCGATTCAGATGTACGCGCTCTTCATCCTGACGGGCATCGTCATCGCGACGATCATGACCTCGCGTCGCCTCACCAAGCGGGGCGCCGAACCGGGCATCGTGCTCGACGTCGTGCTGTGGGCCGTGCCGCTCGGCATCATCGGCGCTCGCCTGTACCACGTCCTCACCCACCCCGACGACTACTTCGCGGGCCAGGAACTGTGGCGCATCATCGCGATCTGGGAGGGCGGCAACGCGATCTACGGTTCGCTCATCGGCGGTGCCGTCGGCGTCATCATCGCCTGCCGCCTGACCGGCCTCCGCTTCTGGTCCTTCGCCGACGCGCTCGCGCCGGGTCTCCTCGTCGCCCAGGCGATCGGCCGGCTCGGCAACTGGTTCAACGCCGAGCTCTACGGCTGGCCGACCGACCTGCCCTGGGGCCTCGAGATCCCCTCCGACAACCCGGCGTGGCCGCAGGGCCTCGCCGAGGGCACCCTGTTCCACCCGACGTTCCTCTACGAGATCGTGTGGAACCTCGTCGGCGTCGCCGTGCTCCTCGGGCTCGAGCGCTTCTTCCGCCTCCGCTGGGGCATGATGTTCGGCGCCTACCTCATCTGGTACGGCGCGGGACGCGCGGTGTTCGAGACCATCCGCGTCGACCCGAGCGAGATGTTCCTCGGCATCCGGTCGAACGTCTGGGCGTCGTTCGCGGCGATCATCATCGGCCTCGTCATCATCCTCGTGCAGCGACGCCGGCACCCCGGCATCGAGCCGAGCGTCTACCGCCCGGGCCGTGAATGGAGGCCCGCGGATGCTGAGGTAGACTCGGACGACACCGAGTCCGACTCCGACTCTCTCGACGAAGGCGTCGAGGGTGAGAACGCACCCGGCGAGCCGGCAGCCACAAGCTCGAGCCGCTCGGCCTCCGCGTAGGCCACGCCACCACACCGCGTTCTCCGACTCGGCGCCGCACCTCGCGCCGTGAACCTCCCTCCGTGGGCCGACGTCGTCCCCGCTGCCTAACGAGATACCGAGGACGGTCCAACGTGTCGCTTTCCCCTCCCCACTCCCGGTTCGGTCTGACGCCGCCCGCCCAGGGCATGTACGACCCCGCCGACGAGAAGGACGCCTGCGGGCTCGCCATGGTGGCGACGCTGCGCGGCACCGCCGGTCACGACATCATCCAGGCGGCGCTCGACAGCCTGCGCAACCTCGAGCACCGCGGGGCGGTCGGCTCCGACGCGGGTACGGGCGACGGCGCCGGCATCATCACGCAGGTGCCCGACGCGTTCCTGCGCGAGGTCGTCGACTTCCCGCTGCCGCCCGCGGGCGCGTACGCCGTGGGCAACGCGTTCCTGCCCGTCGACCCCACCGCGCGGTCGACGGTGAAGCAGCAGCTGCAGCGCATCGCGGCATCCGAGGGTCTCGAGGTGCTCGGATGGCGCGAGGTGCCGGTGCGCCCGGAGGAACTCGGCACGCTGGCCCGCGCCGCGATGCCCGTCGTGCAGCAGCTCTACGTGCGGAGCTCGGCGAACACGGCCGAGGGCGAGCACCTCGCCGGGATCGCGCTCGACCGGCTCACCTTCCGGCTGCGCAAGCGCGCCGAGCGCGAGCTCGAGCTCTACTTCGCCTCCCTCTCCAGCCGCACGCTCGTCTACAAGGGCATGGTCACCACGCTCCAGCTCGAGCCGTTCTATCCCGACCTCTCCGACGAGCGGTTCGCCTCCAAGCTCGCCCTGGTGCACTCCCGGTACTCCACGAACACGTTCCCCTCGTGGCCGCTCGCGCAGCCGTTCCGGATGATCGCGCACAACGGCGAGATCAACACCATCCAGGGCAACCGCAACTGGATGCGCGCCCGGCAGTCGCAGCTCGAGTCGGAGCTGCTCGGCGAGCTCGACCCGCTCATGCCGATCGTGACGCCCGGCGCGAGCGACTCGGCCTCGTTCGACGAGGTCGTCGAGCTGCTCACCCTCGCCGGCCGCACCCTGCCGCACGCGGTCATGATGATGGTCCCCGAGGCGTGGGAGAAGCAGGCCGAGATCGATCCGGCGCGCCGGGCGTTCTACGAGTACCACTCCATGCTCATGGAGCCGTGGGACGGCCCCGCCGCGATCGTCTTCACCGACGGCAGCCTCGTCGGCGCGACGCTCGACCGCAACGGCCTCCGGCCCGGCCGGTACGTCGTGACCGACGACGGGCTCGTCGTGCTGGCGAGCGAGATCGGCGTGCTCGACCTGCCGCAGAAGCGCATCGTGCGGAAGGGCCGCCTGCAGCCCGGCCGCATGTTCCTCGTCGACACCGAGGCCGGCCGCCTCATCGAGGACGACGAGATCAAGTCCGAGCTCGCGGCATCCGCACCCTGGGGGGAGTGGCTCGACGAGGGCCGCATCCGCCTCTCCGACCTGCCCGAGCGCGAGCACATCGTGCACCCGCCGGCATCCGTCAACCGCCGTCAGCGCACCTTCGGCTACACGGAAGAGGAGGTGAAGATCCTCCTCGCGCCGATGGCGGCGACCGGTCAGGAGCCGCTCGGCGCGATGGGATCCGACACCCCGATCGCGGTGCTCTCCGAGCGTCCGCGGCTGCTCTTCGACTACTTCACGCAGCAGTTCGCCCAGGTCACCAACCCGCCGCTCGACTCGATCCGCGAACAGGTCGTGACCTCGCTGTCGACGTCGCTCGGACCCGAGCGGAACCTGCTCGCCGCGGGCGCCGAGCACGCGCGCCAGGTCTCGCTCGACTTCCCGGTGATCGACAACGACCAGCTGGCGAAGATCGTGCACATGACCTCGCCGTCGGGCGCGCGCGCCACCCGGACGCTGCGCGGGCTGTACCGCGTCGACGACGGACCCGACGGCCTGCGCGCGCGCCTCGAGGAGCTGGCCCGCGAGGTCGACGAGGCCATCGACGAGGGCGCCTCGTTCATCGTGCTGAGCGACCGCGACTCGACCAAGGACCTCGCGCCGATCCCGTCGCTGCTCATGCTGTCGGCGGTGCACCACCACCTCATCCGCTCCGAGACCCGCATGAAGGTCGGTCTCGTGGTCGAGGCCGGCGACGTGCGCGAGGTGCACCACGTGGCGCTCCTCGTCGGCTACGGCGCCTCCGCCGTGAACCCGTACCTCGCCATGGAGTCCTGCGAGGACCTCGTCCGCTCGGGCACGCTCGCGGGCGTCACGCCCGAGCAGGCGGTGCGGAACGTCATCACCGCGCTCGGCAAGGGCGTGCTGAAGATCATGTCGAAGATGGGCATCTCGACGATCTCGTCGTACGCGGGCGCGCAGGCGTTCGAGGCGGTCGGGCTCTCGCAGGAGTTCATCGACGAGTACTTCACCGGGACCACCTCGAAGCTCGGCGGCGTCGGCATCGAGGTCATCGCGCGGGAGAACCTCGCCCGGCACCAGGTGGCCTACCCGGCGGATGCCGCGGTCCGGGCCCACGAGCGACTGCAGACCGGTGGCGAGTACCAGTGGCGCCGCGACGGGTCGCCGCACCTGTTCAACCCCGAGACGGTCTTCCGTCTGCAGCACTCGACGCGGAACCGTCGCTACGACATCTTCCGCGAGTACACGCACATGGTCGACTCGCAGGCCGAGCAGCTCATGACCCTGCGCGGCATGTTCGCGCTCCGCACGGGCGTCCGCCCGCCGGTGCCGATCGACGAGGTCGAGCCGGTCGAGTCGATCGTGAAGCGGTTCTCCACGGGCGCGATGAGCTACGGCTCCATCTCGAAGGAAGCGCACGAGACGCTCGCGATCGCCATGAACCGGCTCGGCGCGAAGTCGAACACCGGCGAGGGCGGCGAGGACCTGGAGCGACTCCTCGACCCGGACCGGCGCAGCGCGATCAAGCAGGTGGCCTCCGGCCGCTTCGGCGTGACGAGCATGTACCTCACGCACGCCGACGACATCCAGATCAAGCTCGCACAGGGCGCCAAGCCCGGCGAGGGCGGGCAGCTCCCGCCGACCAAGGTCTACCCGTGGGTCGCCCGGACGCGCCACGCGACCGCGGGCGTCGGCCTCATCTCGCCGCCGCCGCACCACGACATCTACTCGATCGAAGACCTCAAGCAGCTGATCTTCGACCTGAAGCGCGCGAACCCGAAGGCCCGCATCCACGTGAAGCTGGTCAGCCAGTCGGGCATCGGCGCGGTCGCGGCGGGTACGGCGAAGGCGCTGGCGGATGTCATCCTCGTCTCCGGCCACGACGGCGGCACGGGCGCGAGCCCGCTGAACTCGCTCAAGCACGCGGGCACCCCGTGGGAGCTCGGCCTCGCCGAGACGCAGCAGACGCTCATGCTGAACGGCATGCGCGACCGAGTGGTCGTGCAGGTCGACGGGCAGCTGAAGACCGGTCGCGACGTCGTCATCGGCGCCCTGCTCGGCGCCGAGGAGTTCGGCTTCGCGACGGCCCCGCTCATCGTCGAGGGCTGCGTCATGATGCGCGTCTGCCACCTCGACACGTGCCCGGTCGGCGTCGCGACGCAGAACCCCGAGCTGCGCAAGCGGTTCACGGGCAAGCCCGAGTTCGTCGTGAACTTCTTCGAGTTCATCGCGCAGGAGGTGCGCGAGTACCTTGCGGAGCTCGGCTACCGCTCGCTCGACGAGGTCATCGGCCGGCGCGAGCTGCTCGACATCGACCGCGCCGTCGCCCACTGGAAGGCGTCGGGGCTCGACCTCACCCCCGTGCTCGTGGGTCCGGACTTCTCCGGCTCCGAGCCGCGTCGCAACTTCCGTGCGCAGGACCACGAGCTCGAGGAGCACTTCGACAACGAGCTCATCCGGCGCAGCGCCCTCGTCCTCGAGCAGGGCGGTCGCGTCGGGATCACCCTGCCGATCAAGAACACCGAGCGGGCGGTCGGCACCATGCTCGGCCACGAGGTCACCGTCCGGCACGGCGCGGAGGGCCTGCCCACCGGCTCGATCGACGTCACGCTGACCGGTTCGGCCGGGCAGTCGTTCGGCGCGTTCCTGCCGAGCGGCATCACGCTCCGACTCGAGGGCGACTCGAACGACTACGTCGGCAAGGGCCTGTCCGGCGGTCAGGTGATCGTGCGTCCGTCGCGCGAGGCCGGCTTCGTCGCCGAGCGGAACGTCATCGCCGGCAACGTCATCGGCTACGGCGCGACCCGGGGCAGCATGTTCATCCGCGGCATCGTGGGGGAGCGCTTCCTCGTCCGGAACTCCGGCGCCACGGCGGTCGTCGAGGGCGTGGGCGACCACGCGCTCGAGTACATGACCGGCGGCCTCGCGCTCATCCTGGGCGGCACCGGCCGCAACCTGGGCGCGGGCATGTCGGGCGGAACGGCGTACGTGCTCGACCTCGCCGAGGCGCGCGTGAACCGCGAATCGCTCTCGAGCGGCGAACTCGAGCTGCACCCCCTGGGCAGCGCCGACCACGAGATCGTCCGCGACCTGCTCGAGCAGCACCTCGAGCACACCGACTCCGCGGTCGCCGCGGCGCTCCTCGCCGAGGGTGCCGTCGCGTTCGACCGCTTCACCAAGGTGCTTCCGCGCGACTACGCCGCGGTCCTCCGCACCCGCCAAGCGGCGGTCGACGAGGGGCTGGACCCCGACGGCGACGTCGTCTGGACGCGAATCCTGGAGGTGACGGGTGGCTGACCCGAAGGGCTTTCTGAAGGTCACCGAGCGCGAACTGCCCAAGCGGCGGCCCGTGCCGGTGCGGATCATGGACTGGAAAGAGGTCTACGAGCAGGGCGACCCCGCCCAGGTGCGGCGGCAGGCCGGACGCTGCATGGACTGCGGCATCCCGTTCTGCCACCAGGGCTGCCCGCTCGGCAACCTCATCCCCGAGTGGAACGACCTCATGTGGCGCGGAGAGGGCCGCGCGGCCATCGAGCGGCTGCACGCCACGAACAACTTCCCGGAGTTCACCGGACGCCTCTGCCCGGCCCCGTGCGAGTCCGCCTGCGTGCTCGGCATCAACCAGCCTGCGGTGACGATCAAGCAGGTCGAGGTCTCGATCATCGACCAGGCGTTCGGCAACGGCTGGGTGCAGCCGCAGCCGCCCGGGCGCCTCACCGGCAAGACCGTGGCCGTGGTCGGGTCGGGCCCGGCGGGCCTCGCCGCCGCCCAGCAGCTCACCCGGGCCGGTCACACGGTCGCCGTGTACGAGCGCGACGACCGCATCGGCGGCCTGCTGCGCTACGGCATCCCCGACTTCAAGATGGAGAAGAAGCACCTCGACGCACGCCTCGCGCAGATGACGGCCGAGGGCACGCGCTTCCGCGCCGGCGTCGAGATCGGCGTCGACCTCTCGTGGGACGAGCTCCGACGCCGCTACGACGCCGTCGTGGTCGCCACGGGTGCGCTCGTGCCGCGCGACCTGCCGATCCCGGGCCGTGACCTGCCCGGCGTCCACTTCGCCATGGAGTACCTCACCCAGGCGAACCGCCGGGTCGCCGGCGAGGACGTCTTCGACCAGATCACCGCGGAGGGCAAGCACGTCGTCGTCCTCGGCGGCGGCGACACGGGCGCCGACTGCATGGGCACCGCGCACCGGCAGGGCGCCCTCTCGGTCACGAACCTCGCGATCGGCAAGCAGCCCAGCCCGACGCGGCCCGCGGAGCAGCCGTGGCCGATGCACCCGACCCTGTTCGAGGTGCAGAGCGCCCACGAGGAGGGCGGCCAGCGCCAGTACCTCGCGTCGACCGTCGAGTTCCTCGCGAACGACGCCGGCGAGGTCCGTGCGATCCGCGTGGCGGAGACCGAGTACCTCGACGGCCGCCGGGTTCCGAAGGCCGGCACCGAGCGCGAGATCCCGGCGGACCTCGTGCTGCTGGCCCTCGGCTTCACGGGCCCCGAGACGGATGCCGCGCACGACCAGCTCGGCCTGCAGGCCTCCGACCGCGGCAACTTCGCGCGCGACGCCGACTACGCCACGGCCGAGCCGGGCGTGTTCGTCGCGGGCGATGCCGGCCGCGGCCAGTCGCTGATCGTCTGGGCGATCGCCGAGGGACGCGCTGCGGCGGCATCCGTCGACCGGTACCTTGAAGGTGAGACGCAGCTGCCGAGTCCCATTCCTGCGACGGCGCGAGCCTTCGCCGTCTGACCGGCGCCGCGGGCGCCTGACGAGTCCGTATCCAGCGCTACGGCGCGCGAACCCCCTGGAGCACACACCACATGAGAAGAGCGAAGATCGTCGCCACGCTCGGGCCGGCAACGTCCAGCTACGAGCAGATCCGCGCGATCATCGACGCCGGCATCGACGTCGCCCGGATGAACCTCAGCCACGGCAGCTACGACGTGCACGAGGGCGTCTACCAGAACGTCCGGAAGGCGGCGAACGACTCGGGCCGCGCCGTGGCCGTGCTGGTCGACCTCCAGGGGCCGAAGATCCGCCTGGGCAAGTTCGCCGACGGCCCGCACGAGCTCGCCGAGGGCGACATCTTCAAGATCACGACCGAGGAGATCCTCGGCACGAAGGAGATCGTCGGCACCACCTTCAAGGGCCTGCCGCACGACGTCGAGGCGGGCGACCACCTGCTGATCGACGACGGCAAGGTGCGGGTCGAGGTGCTCGAGACCGACGGCACGGTCGTCACCACGAAGGTCGTCGTCGCGGGTCCGGTGTCGAACAACAAGGGCATCAACCTCCCGGGCGTGGCCGTGAACGTGCCGGCGCTGTCCGAGAAGGACGAGGCCGACCTGCGCTGGGCCCTGAAGCTCGGCGCCGACCTCATCGCGCTGTCGTTCGTGCGCAACGCCGCCGACATCGACCGGGTGCACGAGATCATGTCCGAGGAGGGCCGCCGCCTCCCGGTCATCGCCAAGATCGAGAAGCCGCAGGCCGTCGACGCCCTCGAGGGCATCGTCGAGGCGTTCGACGGCGTGATGGTGGCCCGTGGCGACCTCGGCGTCGAACTGCCCCTCGAGGCGGTGCCGATCGTGCAGAAGCGTGCCATCGAGATCGCCCGCCGGCTCGCGAAGCCGGTGATCGTGGCCACGCAGATGCTCGAGTCGATGACCCACTCGCCGGTCCCCACGCGCGCCGAGACCTCGGACGTCGCGAACGCCATCCTCGACGGCGCCGACGCGGTCATGCTCTCGGGCGAGACGAGCGTGGGCGAGTACCCGGTCCAGACCGTCAAGACCATGGCCCGCATCATCGAGTCCACCGAGAAGCACGGGCTCGAGCGCATCCCCCCGCTCGGCACGAAGCCGCGCACGCAGGCCGGCGCGATCACGCTCGCCGCGGTCGAGGTCGCCGACTTCGTCGAGGCGAAGTACCTGTGCGTGTTCACCGAGTCGGGCGAGTCGGTGCGACGGATGACGCGACTGCGGTCGAACATCCCGATCCTCGCGTTCACGCCCTATCCCGCCATCCGTCGCCGCATGGCGCTGAACTGGGGCGTCGAGTCGTTCGTGGTCGAGCGCGTCACCCACACCGACCAGATGGTCGGCCAAGTCGACGAGGTGCTCGCGAAGACGGGCAAGGCCGAGGCGGGCGAGAAGGTCGTCATCATCTCGGGTTCGCCTCCCGGAATCCCCGGCACCACGAACGACGTGCGCGTGCACGTCGTCGGCGAGGTGCTCTAGCCGCTCGCGCCACGAGGCCCGGTCGTCCGTCGGACGGCCGGGCCTCGTTCGCGTTCGCAGGTGCTGGTGCCGGTGGTGGGGGTCGAACCCACACGCCCTCTCGGGCAAAGCATTTTGAGTGCTCCGCGTCTGCCATTCCGCCACACCGGCCGGAGCGCTCGCCCAGAATACCGTAGGCTTTCCTGCGTGACAGACACCGAAGAGACCCAGTCAGCGCCGCGCCGCGTCGTCGTCGCGGAGGATGAATCGCTCATCCGCCTCGACATCGTCGAGATCCTGCGCGACAACGGCTTCGAGGTCGTCGGCGAGGCCGGAGACGGCGAGACGGCGGTCGCACTCGCGACCGAGCTCCGCCCCGACCTCGTCATCATGGATGTGAAGATGCCGCAGCTCGACGGCATCTCCGCGGCGGAGCGGCTCTCGAAGGGCCACATCGCCCCGGTCGTGCTCCTCACGGCGTTCAGCCAGCGGGAGCTCGTCGAGCGCGCGACCGAGGCCGGCGCGCTGGCCTACGTGGTGAAGCCCTTCACGCCGAACGACCTCCTGCCCGCGATCGAGATCGCGCTGGCCCGGCACGCCCAGATCATCGCGCTCGAGGCCGAGGTCGGCGACCTCGTCGAGCGGTTCGAGACCCGCAAGCTCGTCGACCGCGCCAAGGGCCTGCTGAACGAGAAGATGGGGCTGACCGAGCCCGAGGCGTTCCGCTGGATCCAGAAGGCCTCGATGGACCGTCGCCTCACCATGAAGGACGTCTCGCAGGCCATCATCGAGCAGCTCGCACCCAAGAAGTAGCCGCCGGGACTTGCGTCCCTCGCCCGCCGACCCCGTCGTGGAACGATGGGTCCGCCCGGACTGGGCGGTCCGGTTCGGACGAGGTGAGGGGGCCGCATGCTCGGCGACGGACGTTCTGCACTGGTCAGCCGCTTCGAGGAGGTCGGTCTCGGCGACGCGGCATCCGTCGGCGGCAAGGGGGCGAACCTCGGCGAGATGACCTCGGCCGGGCTGCCGATCCCGCCGGGCTTCGTGGTCACCGCGTCCGCGTACCTCGAGGCCGTGGAGCGGGCGGGGGTGCGGGAGCGGCTGCTCGAACGCTTCCGCGCCGCTGCGGCGGAGGCCGACGACCCGGAGGCCCTCGCGCGCGCGGCGGCCGAGCTGCGCGAGACGGTGCGGGCGGTCCAGGTCCCGGACGACGTCCGCGAGGCGATCCTGGGGGAGTACCACCGCCTCGGCGCCGGGGCCGCCGTGGCGGTGCGCTCGTCGGCGACCTCGGAGGATGCCGCGGGCACCTCGTTCGCGGGGATGCACGACACGTACAACAACGTCGTGGGCGACGAGGCCGTGCTCGCCCGACTGCGGGACTGCTGGGCGTCGCTCTACGGCGACCGCGTCATCTCGTATCGGGCGAGCCAGCGCATGGACGAGGAGCCGGTGCTCGCGGTCGTCGTGCAGACGCAGGTGGCCTCCGACCGGTCCGGCGTCATGTTCACGGTCGACCCGTCGACCGGGGCGCGCGACCGGCTCGTGATCGAGGCGGCGCTGGGGCTCGGCGAGGTCGTGGTCTCCGGGGCGGTCGAACCCGACACGTACGTCGTCGCGAAGGACGGCCCGCGCCTGATCTCGGTGCGCGTCGGACGCCAGTCGCACGCCCTCGTGCCCGGATCGGACGGGACGGTCGTGCGCGAGGACCTCGATCCGGTGCGTGCCGACGCGCGCGTGCTCACCGATGACGAGGTGCTCGCCGTCGCGTCCCTCGGGCTGCAGGTGGAGCAGCACTACGGCGAGCCCCAGGACACCGAGTGGGCGTACTCGGCGGGGCGGCTCTGGATGCTCCAGTCGCGCCCGGTGACCACCCTCGGCGGCGGTCCGGGGGAGGCCGGCGTCCCGGTCGCCGGCGGACCTCCAGCGGGGACGGTCCTGCTGCGCGGGCTCGCCGCCGCGCCCGGTCGCGTCTCCGGACGGGTGCGCATCCTGCAGAGCCCCGCCGACGGACCCCGCCTGCAGTCGGGTGAGATCCTCGTCGCCCCCATGACGAACCCGGACTGGGTGCCCACGATGCGCCGCGCCGCGGCCGTGGTCACCGACGGCGGCGGCATGACCTGCCACGCCGCCATCGTGGCGCGGGAGCTCGGCGTGCCCGCGATCGTGGGGGCGCGCACGGCGACGTCGGCGCTCCGGGACGACGAGCTCGTCACGGTCGACGGCGCGAAGGGCGAGGTGATCGAGGGCGCGGATGCCGCGGCATCCGCTGCACCCGGCGCCGGAGCGCCGCCGGCGATGGTGTCGCCGATCCCGGCACCCGCGGCGCCCGAGGCGCTTGCGACCCGGCTCTACGTCAACCTCGCCATCGCGGAACGCGCCGCGGACGTCGCCGCGCAGGACGTCGACGGTGTCGGGCTGCTGCGCGCCGAGTTCATGATCACCGATGCCCTCGGCGGCCTCCACCCGCGCGAGCTGCTCGCCCGCGGCCGACGGGACGAGTTCGTCGATCGCATGAGCGGATCGCTGCTCCAGGTGACGCGCGCGTTCGGGACGCGCCCCGTGGTGTACCGCACCATCGACTTCCGCACGAACGAGTTCCGCGGGCTCGAAGGCGGCGAGCGGTTCGAGCCGCAGGAGAACAACCCAATGATCGGCTACCGCGGTGCCTACCGGTACGTCCGCGAGCCGGAGCTGTTCACCCTCGAGCTGGAGGTGCTCGCGCGGGTGCGCGAGGAGACGCCGAACCTGCACGTCATGCTCCCGTTCGTGCGCACCCGCTGGGAGCTCGAGGCCTGCCTCGAACTCATCGACGACAGCCCGCTCGGCCGTCAGCGCGGCCTGAAGCGCTGGGTCATGGCCGAGGTGCCCTCGATCGCGTACCGGATCCCGGAGTACGCGGCGATGGGCATCGACGGGGTCTCGATCGGCTCCAACGACCTCACGCAGCTCATGCTCGGCGTCGACCGGGACTCCGAGCTGTGCGCCGAGCTCTTCGACGAGTCGGATGCCGCGGTGCTCGACGCCATCGAGCGGATCATCACCGCCTGCCACGCGGCCGGCATCACCTCGTCGCTGTGCGGGCAGCGCCCGTCGAACGACCCGGCGTTCGCCGAACACCTCGTGCGCTTCGGCATCGACTCGATCTCGGTCAACCCGGATGCCGCTGACCGCGCTCGTCGCGTGATCGGGGCCGCCGAGCGTCGCATCGTGCTCGACGCGGCGCGCGGCGGCGGGGCGGGCTGAGCCCGGCGACATCCGTCGGCGGACACCGGTCGCCGGGGTGCCGGCGGCGTCGCCGGCGCCCCGGAGGTGTCGGTGCCCGCTTGTAGTCTTGGGGGGTGTCGGACCCCACCCCCGCAAAGCCCACCCTCCTCGTCGTCGACGGCCACTCGCTCGCCTACCGCGCCTTCTACGCGCTGCCCGTCGACAGCTTCAGCACCCGTGACGGGCAGCACACGAACGCCATCCACGGCTTCCTGTCGATGCTGCTCATGCTGCTGCGCAACGAGAAGCCGACGCACCTCGCGGTGGCGTTCGACACGTCCCGCCAGTCCTTCCGCACGCGCGAGTACACCGAGTACAAGGCGAACCGCAGCGAGACGCCGTCCGAGTTCAAGGGTCAGATCGGCCTCCTGAAGGAGGCGCTGCGCGCCATGCGCATCACCGTGCTCGAGAAGGAGGACTACGAGGCCGACGACATCCTCGCCACGCTCGCCACGCGCGGCAAGGAGGCGGGGTACGACGTGCTCGTCGTCTCCGGCGACCGCGACACCATCCAGCTCGTCGACGATGACATCACCCTGCTCTACCCGAACGTGCAGGGCGTCTCGCAGCTCAAGCGCTACGACGCCCAGGCCGTCGTCGAGCGCTACGGCGTCCGGCCCGAGCAGTACCCGGATGTCGCGGCGCTCGTCGGCGAGACCAGCGACAACCTGCCCGGCATCACGAAGGTCGGCGAGAAGACCGCCGTGAAGTGGCTCGGGCTCTACGGCAGCCTCGACGGCATCCTCGAGCACATCGACGAGATCAAGGGCGTCGTGGGCGACAACCTGCGGCGTGAGCGCGAGAACGCGGTCCGCAACCGGCGGCTCAACCGGCTCGTGCGCGATCTCGAGCTCGACGTCGAGATCGCCGACCTCGAGGCCAAGCCGATGGACGAGGCGGCCGTGCGCGAGCTGTTCGACCGGCTCGAGTTCAAGACGCTGCTCGAGCGCGTCGTGAAGATGGCCGGCGAGGGCAACGGCGTGACCGCCGACGGTTCGGCGGCGCTCGCGGCCGAGCCCGAGCCCGCCGCCACCGCGCCCGTGTCGCAGGCACTCCGCGGCGCCGAGCTGGAGGGCTGGCTCGCGCGGGCCGCCGCGTCCGAGCCGGCCGGGCTGGGGCTCAGCCTCGAGGTGCTCGACGGCCGCGTGATCGGCGCGGGCGTCGCCTCGTCGAGCGAATCGCTCCAGATCGCGTGGACCCCCGGACAGGCCGACCTCGCGCCGTTCGAGGCGTGGCTCGCGAGCGACGCGCCGAAGATCATGACCGACGCGAAGCCGCAGCTGAAGGCGATGCGCCGATCCGGCCTGGCGTTCGACGGCCTCGTCGTCGACACCCTCGTCGCGGGCTGGCTGGTCCGGCCGAGCCTGGCCGAGAAGGACCTCGCCGATCTCGTCTCCCGCTACCTGCGCGAGACCATCCCCATGGCCGACCCGGCGCAACTGGTCCCCGACGCCGATTCGACCGCCGGCGCACCCGAGTTCGCGTGGTACTCCCTCCGCGTGGCCCCCGTGGTGCTCGGTGCGCTCTCGGAGGGCTCGCGCCGGGTCCTCGCCGACATCGAGATCCCGATCGTCGGCATCCTCGCCGAGATGGAACTGCGCGGCGTGACCGTCGAGCACGACAAGCTCGCCGAGCTCTCGGCGCAGCTGGGCGAGCGCGCCGCGGGCCTCGCGCAGGCGGCGTACGCCGAGATCGGGCGCGAGGTGAACCTCGGTTCGCCGAAGCAGCTCCAGGAAGTGCTGTTCGACCAGCTCGGCATGCCGAAGACCCGGGCCACGAAGACCGGCTACTCGACCGACGCCGGCGCGCTCGCCGACCTGCAGGACTCCAACCCGCACCCGTTCCTCGGACTCCTGCTCGAGCATCGCGACGCCACGAAGCTCCGGCAGATCGTCGAGACGCTCGACAAGTCCATCCAGTCCGACGGCCGCGTGCACACGAGCTACGTGCAGGTGGGCACCACCACGGGCCGCATCTCCTCAACCGACCCCAACCTGCAGAACATCCCGGTCCGCACCGAGGAGGGGCGTCGCATCCGCGCCGCCTTCACCCACGGCGCCGACTACGCCGAGCTGCTGACCGCCGACTACTCGCAGATCGAGATGCGCATCATGGCGCACCTCTCGCAGGACCCGGGCCTCATCGAGGCGTTCCACTCGGGCGAGGACCTGCACCGCTTCGTCGGCGCCCGGATCTTCGACGTCGACCCGTCCGACGTGACCCCGCTCATGCGCACCAAGGTGAAGGCCATGTCCTACGGCCTCGCGTACGGACTCAGTGCGTTCGGACTCTCGAAGCAGCTGCGCATCGACCGGGCCGAGGCCACCCAGTTGATGAAGGACTACTTCGAGCGCTTCGGCGCGGTCCGCGACTACCTGCGCGGGGTCGTCGCCCAGGCGAAGGTCGACGGGTACACCGAGACGATCTTCGGCCGCCGGCGTCCCTTCCCCGACCTGAACAGCCCGAACCGGGTGCTCCGCGAGAACGCCGAGCGCGCGGCACTCAACGCGCCGATCCAGGGCTCGGCCGCCGACATCATGAAGTTCGCGATGATCGGGGTCGAGCGCGAACTCCAGGCCCGCGACCTCCGCTCGCGCATGCTCATGCAGGTGCACGACGAGCTCATCTTCGAGGTCGTCGCGGGCGAGGGCGACGAGGTCGAGGCGCTCGTGCACGACCGCATGTCGCACGCCGCCGACCTGCTGGTGCCCCTCGACGTGCAGGTCGGCCGCGGTCGCGACTGGGAGGACGCGGCGCACTGAGCCCATGACCTGAGCGGGCCTCGGGGGTTGGCACGCCGCCCGAGGGCTCGCCTAGGCTCGCACCCATGGCAGCAGCTGAGCGCACCCCGACCGAGGTCGACCGCATCGCCGAGGGCTGGGTCGACGAGATCGTCCGGTTGAATCCGGCGGTCGGCACGTACATCGGGCGCACCGACGAGGACCACCGGCTTCCGGACTACTCGCCGACCGGCCACGCCGCGCTGATGGAGGCCACCCGCGCCACGCTCGCCGAGCTCCGGCGCGCCGACCCCGTCGACGACGTCGATCGCATCACCGTGGCCGACCTCGGCAGCGAGCTCGACCTCGACCTCGAAGCGGATGCCGCGGGACTGCCGCTGCGCGACCTCAACGTCATCGCGAGTCCGGCCCAGGAGATCCGCGAGGTGTTCGACCTCATGCCCACCTCCTCCACCGAGGACTGGGAGCGGATCGCCGCTCGGCTGGCCGCGGTCCCGGGCGCGGTGAACGGCTACTTGGAGACGCTCCGACTGGGCATCGACCGGGGGGTGGTCCCGGCGGTGCGTCAGGTGCGCGAGGTGGCCATGCAGGCGCGCCGGCACGCGAGGTCCGACGGGTTCTTCCCCTCGTTCGTCGAGCAGGCCGCGTCGGGCGAGGCGGACGTCGACGGCTCGCTGCGACGCGAGCTCGAGGCCGGCGCTGCGGGGGCGGCGTCCGCGTACGGTCGGCTCGCCGAGTTCCTCGAGCACGAACTCGCACCGCGCGCCGGGAACGACGACGCCGTCGGCCGTGAAATCTACGCGTTGCAGTCGCGCCGTTTCCTCGGGGCGACGATCGACCTCGACGAGACCTACGAGTGGGGTCGCGACGAGCTGGCCCGCATGGTGGCCGAGCAGGAGGCGGTCGCCCGCGAGATCCTTCCCGGGGCGTCCGTCGCCGAGGCGGTCGCGCACCTCGAAGCGGATCCCGCCCGCAAGCTCGTCGGCACGGAGGCCCTGCAGCGCTGGATGCAGGAGACGAGCGATCGCGCCGTTGCGGAGCTCGGCGCGACGCAGTTCGACATCCCCGAGCAGATCCGGACGCTCGAGTGCCTCATCGCCCCCACCCAGGAGGGCGGGATCTACTACACCGGTCCGAGCGACGACTTCACGCGACCCGGCCGCATGTGGTGGTCGGTTCCCGAGGGCGTCACCGAGTTCGACACGTGGCGAGAGAAGACCACCGTGTACCACGAGGGGGTGCCGGGCCATCACCTGCAGATCGGGCAGGCGGTCGTCAATCGCGGGCAGTTGAACACGTGGCGCCGGCAGCTCGCCGGCACCTCGGGGCACGCGGAGGGCTGGGCGCTCTACGCGGAGCGGCTCATGGAGGAGCTCGGCTACCTGGACGACCCGGCCGACCGTCTCGGCATGCTCGACGGGCAGCGCATGCGCGCGGCCCGCGTCGTGCTCGACATCGGCGTGCACCTCGGCAAGCCCCGTCCCGACGGGGCCGGGGCGTGGACGGGGGAGTACGCGTTCGAGTTCATGGGCGCGAACGTGAACATGCCCGACGAGTTCGTGCGCTTCGAGGTCCACCGGTACCTCGGGTGGCCGGGGCAGGCGCCGTCGTACAAGGTGGGCCAGCGCATCTGGGAGCAGCTGCGGGACGAGGTGCGCCGGCGCGAGGGCGACGGCTTCGACATCCGCTCGTTCCACTCGCGGGCGCTGGCGCTCGGCGGAGTGGGCCTCGACACGCTGAAGGGTGCGCTGCTCGCCTGAGGGTGGCCCGACGGATGCCGCGCCGCAGGCGCAGCGCGGTGCGGTTGCCGCCCGAGCGCCGATGAGGATAGGATGGAGCGTCACTCGTGTGACATCCCTGTCCGCATGCCCGCCGCGGAACACACACAACGCTCTTTCCGCGACGGGCCCGATTTTGTCCATTAACGGAGCATCCACTACATGACAACCGCAACGACCAAGGCGCCCAAGCAGGTCGCGATCAACGACATCGGATCTGCTGACGATTTCCTCGCCGCGGTCGAGAAGACTCTGAAGTTCTTCAACGACGGCGACCTCATCGAGGGCACCGTCGTGAAGATCGACCGCGACGAGGTCCTCCTCGACGTCGGGTACAAGACCGAGGGTGTGATCCCCTCCCGCGAGCTTTCCATCAAGCACGACGTCGACCCCAGCGAGGTCGTCAACGTCGGCGACTCCGTCGAGGCCCTCGTTCTCCAGAAGGAGGACAAGGAAGGCCGTCTGATCCTGTCGAAGAAGCGTGCGCAGTACGAGCGCGCGTGGGGCGACGTGGAGAAGATCAAGGAGACCGACGGCGTCGTCACGGGCACCGTCATCGAGGTCGTCAAGGGCGGCCTCATCGTCGACATCGGCCTCCGCGGCTTCCTCCCGGCCTCGCTCATCGAGCTCCGCCGCGTGCGCGACCTCACGCCGTACCTCGGCCAGGAGATCGAGGCGAAGATCCTCGAGCTCGACAAGAACCGCAACAACGTGGTCCTGTCGCGTCGCGCGCTGCTCGAGCAGACCCAGTCGGAGTCGCGCTCGACCTTCCTGCAGAACCTGCACCCGGGCCAGATCCGCAAGGGCGTCATCTCGTCGATCGTCAACTTCGGTGCGTTCGTCGACCTCGGCGGCGTCGACGGTCTCGTCCACGTCTCCGAGCTCTCCTGGAAGCACATCGAGCACGCCAGCGAGGTCGTCGAGGTCGGCCAGGAGGTCACCGTCGAGGTGCTCTCCGTCGAGCTCGACCGCGAGCGCGTCTCGCTGTCGCTCAAGGCGACGCAGGAGGACCCGTGGCAGGTCTTCGCCCGCACGCACGCCATCGGCCAGGTCACGCCCGGAAAGGTCACCAAGCTGGTGCCGTTCGGTGCGTTCGTCCGCGTCGCCGACGGCATCGAGGGCCTCGTGCACATCTCCGAGCTGTCGGGCCGTCATGTCGAGCTCGCCGAGCAGGTCGTGTCGGTCGGCGAGGAGGTCTTCGTCAAGGTCATCGACATCGACCTCGAGCGTCGCCGCATCTCGCTGTCGCTCAAGCAGGCCAACGAGGGCGTCGACCCCGAGGGCACCGAGTTCGACCCGGCGCTCTACGGCATGCTCACCGAGTACGACGAGCAGGGCAACTACAAGTACCCCGAGGGCTTCGACCCCGAGACCAACGAGTGGCGCGAGGGCTTCGAGGCCCAGCGCGAGAAGTGGGAGCAGGAGTACGCTGCCGCCCAGGCTCGCTGGGAGGCGCACAAGAAGCAGGTCGCCGCGTCGCTCGCGGCCCAGGCTTCGGACGACTCGTTCTCGTCGGGCGCCTCGTCGTTCTCGAGCGAGTCCGCCGGTGCGGGCACCCTCGCCGACGACGCCTCGCTCGCAGCACTCCGCGAGAAGCTCTCGAGCAACTGATCCGTCGCTCCGTACGGCGAATCGAACGGAAGGCCGGTCCCCTCAGGGGCCGGCCTTCCGGCATTCCCGGAGACCGCTCCGATCGCGTCACGCGAAGCGGGCGCGTCAGGGGGAACGCACCCCATAGGGTGGACTGGTGTACCTGATCGGCCTCACTGGCGGAATCGCCTCCGGAAAGTCCACCGTCGCCCGACGGCTCGTCGAGCACGGCGCGATCCACCTCGATGCCGACCAGCTCGCGCGTCGCGTGGTCGAGCCGGGCAGCCCGTGCCTCGACGCCATCGTCGCCGAGTTCGGCGACGGGGTGCTGCGCCATGACGGCACGCTCGACCGCCCGAAGCTCGGCGAGATCGTGTTCCGCGACGACGACGCGCGGGCGCGGCTCAACGCGATCGTGCACCCGGCCGTGCGCGAGCTCTCCCGCAAGCTCATCACGAAGGCCGAGCAGGAGGACCCGGACGCGGTCGTCGTCTACGACGTCCCGCTGCTCGTCGAGGCGCAGGTCGACCACCCGTTCGACCTCATCGTGGTGACGAGCGCCCCCAAGCGAGCCCAGGTCAAGCGCCTCGTCGAGGAGCGGGGGCTCGACCCGATCCAGGCCGAGGCCCGCGTCGACGCGCAGATCAGCGACGAGGACCGTCGCGCGATCGCCGATGTCGTGATCGACACCGGCGGCAGCCTTGCGCACACCATGAGCCAGGCCGACGGCCTGTGGGTCGACATCGAGAAGACCCGGCGCGCGAAGCGCTGACGGCAGCGGAGACCCCAGGAGCGGCATCCGCTCTCAGGATCGGTGTCGGTGGTCGAACCTAGACTTGACCACATGCAGTCGACCCGTTCCGTGCGCCCGTTCGAGGTCGTCAGCGAGTACGCGCCGAGCGGCGACCAGCCGCAGGCGATCGCCGAGCTCGCGGCGCGCATCAACGCGGGCGAGACCGACGTGGTGCTGCTCGGTGCGACCGGTACCGGCAAGTCCGCGACGACCGCATGGCTCATCGAGCAGGTGCAGCGGCCCACGCTGGTGCTCGCCCACAACAAGACCCTCGCCGCCCAGCTCGCGAACGAGTTCCGCGAGCTCATGCCGCACAACGCCGTCGAGTACTTCGTCTCGTACTACGACTACTACCAGCCCGAAGCGTACGTCCCGCAGACCGACACCTTCATCGAGAAGGACTCGTCGATCAACGCCGAGGTCGAGCGGCTGCGTCACTCGACGACGAACTCGCTGCTGAGCCGGCGCGACGTCGTGGTCGTCTCGACGGTGTCGTGCATCTACGGCCTCGGCACGCCCGAGCAGTACCTCAACGCGATGATGCCGCTGCAGGTGGGGCAGCGCGTCGACCGCGACTGGCTGATCCGCAAGTTCGTGTCGATGCAGTACCAGCGCAACGACGTCGACTTCTCGCGGGGCAACTTCCGGGTGCGCGGCGACACGATCGAGATCATCCCGGTGTACGAGGAGCACGCGATCCGCATCGAGATGTTCGGCGACGAGATCGAGGCGCTCTACAGCCTGCATCCGCTGACCGGCGCCGTGATCGCGAAGCTCGACGCCGTGCCGGTGTTCCCCGGGTCGCACTACGTCGCGAGCACCGACGTCATGCAGCGCGCGATCGGCACGATCCGCGACGAACTCGACGAGCGCCTGCAGGAGCTCGAGCGCGAGGGCAAGCTGCTCGAGGCCCAGCGCCTCCGCATGCGCACCACCTTCGACCTCGAGATGATGGAGCAGATCGGCTTCTGCTCGGGCATCGAGAACTACTCCCGGCACATCGACGGTCGCGCCGCGGGCGAGCCGCCGCACTGCCTGCTCGATTACTTCCCCGACGACTTCCTCGTCGTCATCGACGAGTCCCACGTGACCGTGCCGCAGATCGGCGCGATGTACGAGGGCGACTCGTCGCGCAAGCGCACGCTCGTCGAGCACGGATTCCGCCTGCCGAGTGCCCTCGACAACCGCCCCCTGAAGTGGGACGAGTTCAAGGACCGCATCGGCCAGACCGTGTACCTCTCGGCCACGCCGGGCAAGTACGAGATGGGCATCGCGGACGGCGTCGTCGAGCAGATCATCCGGCCGACCGGGCTCGTCGATCCCGAGATCGTGGTCAAGCCCACCAAGGGGCAGATCGACGACCTCCTCGAGGAGATCCGGGCGCGCGCCGAACGCGACGAGCGCGTGCTCGTGACGACCCTGACCAAGCGGATGGCCGAGGAGCTCACCGACTTCCTCACCGAGGCCGGCGTCCGGGTGCGGTACCTCCACTCCGACGTCGACACGCTGCGTCGCGTCGAGCTGCTGACCGAACTGCGAGCGGGCGTCTACGACGTGCTGGTGGGCATCAACCTCCTCCGCGAGGGGCTCGACCTCCCGGAGGTGTCGCTCGTGGCGATCCTGGACGCCGACAAGGAGGGGTTCCTCCGCTCGTCCACCTCGCTCATCCAGACCATCGGGCGTGCGGCGCGGAACGTCTCCGGCGAGGTGCACATGTACGCCGACGTGATGACCGACTCGATGCAGTCCGCCATCGAGGAGACGAACCGCCGCCGCGACAAGCAGCTCGAGTACAACCGCGTGAACGGCATCGACCCCACGCCGCTCCGCAAGCGGATCGCCGACATCACCGAGGTCCTCGCGCGCGAGGAGGCCGACACCGCGGCGCTGCTGCGCGGACGCGACACGAAGAAGACCTCGCCGGTCCCGATGCGCCGCGAGGGCATCGCCGCGGCCGGAGCCAACGACCTCGAGGACCTGATCCGCGACCTCAACGAGCAGATGCTCGAGGCGGCCGGCGAGCTCAAGTTCGAGCTCGCGGCCCGACTGCGAGACGAGGTCTCCGAGCTGAAGCGCGAGCTCAGGCAGATGGAGAAGGCGGGGCACCTCGGCTGAGGCATCCGCCCTCGTCCCGCCGAGTCGAACGTATGTTCGCTCTCAGCACGTGCGCTCTCGGCGTTCGTGTCGGAGGGCGTTCGTACACTCGTAGGGTGCCAGTTTCACGTCTCGATGCCCATTCGCGCCTGAGTGTCCGCGGAGCCCGCGTCCACAACCTGCGCAACGTCGATGTCGAGATCCCGCGCGACGCGATGGTCGTGTTCACGGGCCTGTCCGGCTCGGGCAAGTCCTCGCTCGCGTTCGACACGATCTTCGCCGAGGGGCAGCGCCGATACGTCGAGTCCCTCTCGGCGTACGCGCGCCAGTTCCTCGGGCAGGTCGACCGACCCGACGTCGACTTCATCGAGGGGTTGAGCCCCGCGGTCTCCATCGACCAGAAGTCGACCAACCGCAACCCGCGATCGACGGTGGGCACGATCACCGAGATCTACGACTACATGCGACTGCTCTGGGCGCGCATCGGCGTGCCCCACTGCCCGGTGTGCGGCGAGCGCATCCAGCGGCAGACCGTGCAGCAGATCGCCGACCAGCTCATGGAACTCGAGGCGGGCACCCGGTTCCAGGTGCTCAGCCCGATGGTGTCGCAGAAGAAGGGCGAGTTCGTCGACCTCTTCCGCGAACTCGCGAGCCAGGGCTACTCGCGCGCCGTCGTCGACGGCGAGGTGATCCGCCTCGATGAGCCGCCCACGCTGAAGAAGCAGGTGAAGCACGACATCTCCGTCGTCATCGACCGGCTCGTGGCATCCGACGAGGTCCTCGGCCGGCTCACCGACTCGCTCGAGACCGCCCTGCGGTTGACCGACGGCGTCGTGCAGATCAACTACGTCGACCGCGAGGGCGATGCGGCGTGGCAGACCTTCTCCGAGAAGCTCAGCTGCCCGAACCAGCACCCCATCGCGCTCACCGAGATCGAGCCGCGCACCTTCTCGTTCAACGCCCCGTTCGGTGCGTGCCCGGAGTGCTCTGGCCTCGGCACGCGCATGTCGGTCGACGAGGACCTCCTGCTCGGCGACCCGTCGCTCAGTATCAACGAGGGCGTCATCCTGCCGTGGACCTCGCAGGGCAAGAGCCTCTACAACTACTACGAGAAGCTGCTGCACGGCCTCGGCCGCGACCTCGGCTTCTCGCTCGATACGCCCTGGGAGGACCTGCCGGTCGAAGCACGACACGCGGTCCTCCGCGGGGACAACTTCGAGGTCAAGGTCCGCTGGCGCAACCGGTACGGCCGCGAGATGAGCTACACGTCCGGGTTCGAGGGCGTCGTGCCGTACATCGAACGGCAGTACCTGCAGGCCGAGACCGACGTGCAGCGCGCGCGATGGGCCGAGTACCTCCGCGAGGTGCCCTGCCCGGTCTGCCAGGGCGACCGGCTGAAGCCCGAGGTGCTCTCGGTGCTGATCCACGACTCGTCCATCGCCGACGTCTGCCGGCTCAGCCTGCACGACGCCCGCGCGTTCATGGACCGCCTCGAGCTCACCGACCGGGAGCAGGCCATCGCCGCACAGGTGCTCCGCGAGATCAAGCTCCGGCTCGACTTCCTCATCCGGGTCGGGCTCAGCTATCTCGACCTCGCCCGCGCCGCCGGCACGCTCTCGGGCGGCGAGGCGCAGCGCATCCGCCTGGCCACCCAGATCGGCTCGGGCCTGACCGGCGTCCTCTACGTCCTCGACGAGCCGAGCATCGGCCTGCACCAGCGCGACAACCGACGCCTCATCGACACGCTCGTCGCGCTCCGCGACCTCGGCAACACGCTCATCGTCGTCGAGCACGACGAGGACACCATCCGCACGGCCGACTGGATCGTCGACATCGGTCCCGGCGCCGGCGTGCACGGCGGCACGGTCGTGCACAGCGGCAGCTACGCCGACCTCGTGAAGAACCGCGAGTCGCTCACGGGCGACTACCTGTCGGGTCGCAAGGAGATCGCGATCCCGGCGAAGCGACGTCCGATCGACCCCGGTCGCATGATCACCGTCGAGGGCGCCCAGGCGAACAACCTGCGCGGCGTCGACGTCGCGTTCCCGCTCGGCACGCTCACCGCGGTCACGGGCGTGAGCGGGTCCGGCAAGTCGTCGCTCGTCAACGACATCCTCTACCGGGTGCTCGCCAACCGGTTGAACGGCGCCCGCAAGGTGCCGGGCAAGCACCGGCGGGTCACCGGGCTCGACCACCTCGACAAGGTCGTGCACGTGGACCAGGCGCCGATCGGTCGCACCCCGCGGTCCAACCCGGCGACGTACACCGGGGTGTTCGACCGCATCCGGACCCTGTTCTCAGAGACCGCCGAGGCGAAGGCCCGCGGGTACCTGCCGGGCCGGTTCAGCTTCAACGTCAAGGGCGGGCGCTGCGAGGCCTGCGCGGGCGACGGCACGATCAAGATCGAGATGAACTTCCTCCCCGACGTCTACGTGGCGTGCGAGGTGTGCGGGGGCAAGCGCTACAACCGCGAGACCCTGCAGGTGCACTACAAGGGCAAGAACATCGCCGAGGTGCTCGAGATGCCGATCAGCGAGGCGGCGGAGTTCTTCGAGCCGATCTCGGCGATCCACCGCTACCTCAAGACGCTCGTCGACGTCGGCCTCGGATACGTCCAGCTCGGGCAGAGCGCGACGACCCTGTCGGGCGGCGAGGCGCAGCGCGTCAAGCTGGCGACCGAGCTGCAGCGGCGATCGAACGGTCGCAGCGTCTACGTGCTCGACGAGCCGACGACCGGCCTGCACTTCGAAGACGTGCGGAAGCTGCTGAAGGTGCTCGGCAAGCTCGTCGACAAGGGCAACACCGTCATCGTCATCGAGCACAGCCTCGACGTGATCAAGTCGGCCGACTGGATCATCGACCTCGGCCCCGAGGGCGGCTCGGGCGGCGGTCAGGTCGTGGCCGTCGGCACGCCGGAAGACGTCGCCGACAACCACGACAGCCACACCGGGTACTTCCTCCGCGAGATCTTCGACGCTGCGGCGGAGCCGGCCGTCGCCGCCAGCTGACGATGCCCAGCACCGTCGCGTACCGGCCCAAGCCGGGGGAGATCCCGACCGCGCCCGGGGTCTACCGCTTCCGCGACGCCGATCGCCGCGTCCTCTACGTCGGCAAGGCCAAGAACCTCCGCGCCCGCCTGTCCAACTACTTCGCGCCGCTCCGCACCCTGCACGAGCGCACCCGTCGCATGGTCACCACCGCGGCATCCGTCGAGTGGACCGTGGTCGGCAACGACGTCGAGGCGCTGCAGCTCGAGTACACGTGGATCAAGGAGTTCGATCCGCCGTTCAACGTCAAGTACCGCGACGACAAGAGCTATCCGTACCTCGCGGTCACGCTCGCCGACGAGGCGCCCCGCGCGATCGTCACGCGCCGCACCGGCATCCGAGGCGCGCGGTACTTCGGGCCCTATCCCAAGGTCTGGGCCGTCAACGAGACGCTCGACATCATGCTCAAGCTGTTCCCGATCCGCACCTGCAAGGACAGCGACTACAAGCGCGCGATGCAGACCGGCAAGCCGTGCTTCGCCGGCCAGATCGGCCGGTGCTTCGGCCCGTGCTCGGGCAAGGTCACGATCGAGGAGCACCGCGCCAACGTGCAGCGGTTCGTCGCGTTCATGCAGAACCAGGACCGACGCATCATCACCGAGCTGACCCAGCAGATGCGCGAGGCGGCCGCCGCGCAGGACTACGAGACCGCCGCCCGTCGTCGCGACCAGCTCCAGGCGGCCGAGCAGTTCTTCGAGAAGAGCACGGTCGTGCTCCGCGACCACGTCGACATCGACGTCTTCGGGATCGACCACGACGAGCTCGCCGCGGCCGTGCACCTGTTCATGGTGCGCGGCGGTCGCATCCGCGGCCAGCGCTCGTGGACCGTCGACACCGAGCTCGACATGTCCCTCGGCGACCTCGTCGACTCGGTCGTGCAGCACGCGTACGGCGACGACATCCGGCCGCCGTCCGAGGTCGTCGTGCCGGCCCTGCCGGAGGATGCCGAGGCGCTCGCCACGTGGCTGAGCAGCCTCGGGGGCCGCAAGGTGCGCCTGCGCGCCGCGCAGCGGGGCGACAAGGCCGCCCTGCTCGAGACCGCGACGCAGAACGCCCGGCAGGCGCTCATGCTCTACAAGACGCGGCGCAGCGCCGACTTCACCGCGCGTTCGCGCGCCCTCGAGGACATCCAGGAGGCGCTCGGCATGGCCGACGCGCCCCTGCGCATCGAGTGCTTCGACGTGTCGCACCTCAGCGGCACGAACATCGTGGCCTCGATGGTGGTCTTCGAGGACGGCCTGCCCCGCAAGGACGAGTACCGCCGCTTCACCATCCCGAACTCGAGCGACGACACCGACTCCATCCACCAGGTGCTGACCCGGCGCCTCGCGTACCTCGCCGGCCGCGACGGGGACGGGGGAGCAGGCGACGGCGCGACCGGGCCGGGCGACGGTGAGGGCGACGCGGGCGACGCGACGACGGATGCCGCGGCATCCGGTCGCCGCAAGAAGTTCGCCTATCGCCCCAACCTGCTCGTCGTCGACGGCGGTCAGCCGCAGGTCGCCGCCGCCGAGCGGGCCCTGCGCGAATCGGGCGTGGAGGGGATCGCCCTCTGCGGCATCGCGAAGCGCCTCGAGGAGATCTGGACCCCGGACTCGGACTTCCCGGTCATCCTGCCGCGGAACAGCGACGCCCTGTTCCTGTTCCAGCGGATCCGGGACGAGGCGCACCGGTTCGCGATCAGCCACCAGCGGCAGCGGCGCAAGCGCGACATCTCCACCGTGCTGTCGGAGGTGCCGGGGCTCGGGCCCGCCCGCGTCAAGGCACTCCTCACGCACTTCGGTTCCGTCGCCCGCCTGCGCGGCGCCGACGAGGCCGCGATCGCCGAGGTCCCCGGCATCGGACCGGCCCTCGCGGCGAACGTGCGCGCGCGGCTCCGGGGCGACGGCCCCGATCCGGCCGACTAGGCTGGTGGTTCGGGGGAACGACGCACGGAAGGGAACGCGACGCGCATGACCGACGGCGAACGGCAGGAGATGCTCATCGTCACCGGGATGTCCGGAGCCGGACGTTCCACCGTCGCCGACGCGTTGGAGGACCTCGGCTGGTACGTCGTCGACAACCTCCCGCCCCAGATGCTCCGCCCGCTCGTCGATCTCGCCGAGCGCGCCGGAACGTCGCTGCCGCGGATCGCCGCGGTCGTCGACATCCGCGGCGGGGGATTCTTCTCCGAGCTGCGCGACATCGTGCACGCCCTGCGTTCGCACACCAACGTGCGCGTGATGTTCCTCGACGCCAACGACGCGGTGCTCGTGCGCCGCTTCGAGTCGGTCCGCCGCCCGCACCCGCTGCAGGGCGACGGCACGCTGCTCGACGGCATCACCGCCGAGCGGGCGCGCCTCGCGGAGGTGCGCGAGTCCAGCGACATCCTCGTCGACACCTCCGACCTGAACATCCACCAGCTCGCGAACCTCGTCACCGACACGTTCGCCGAGGCGGGTCGCGCCGGTCTCCGGGTCACCGTGCAGAGCTTCGGCTTCAAGTACGGGCTGCCCGCCGACGCCGACCTCGTGGCCGATGCCCGCTTCCTCCCGAACCCCTTCTGGGACGAGCGCCTCCGCCACCTGACCGGCGAGGACGGTGCGGTGAGCGACTACGTCCTCGAGCAGGACGGTGCGCGCGAATTCCTGGACTCGTACGTCGCCGCACTCGAACCGGTGCTCGCCGGTTACCAGCGCGAGAACAAGCCGCACGCCACGATCGCGATCGGATGCACCGGCGGGAAGCACCGGTCGGTTGCGATGGCGCGGGAACTCGCGGCGCGCCTCCGAGCCATCCCCGGCCTCGCGGTCAGCGTCAA
The DNA here is from genome assembly GCF_031432295.1 of Agromyces indicus. Lineage (NCBI taxonomy): Bacteria > Bacillati > Actinomycetota > Actinomycetes > Micrococcales > Microbacteriaceae > Agromyces > Agromyces indicus. The sequence goes on from NZ_JAVKGS010000002.1 coordinate 609,192, forward strand.
GCACCGCGACCTCGGGCGAGAATGACCCGGCGCCCCGCGCGCCCACGAACCACAGAGAGGACGACCACGTGGCCCTGACCGCAGAGGTGAAAGAGGAGCTCGCCAGGACCGAGGTGACCAAGACCCCGGTCCGCGCCGCGGAACTCGCCTCGGTGCTCCGCTTCGCCGGAGGCCTGCACATCATCTCCGGGCGCATCGCGATCGAGGCCGAGCTGGACTCGCCCGCGATCGCCCGACGCGTGACCCGCGACCTGGGCGAGCTCTACGGCGTGCGGCCCGACGTCTCCGTGATCAACGCGGCCGGGCTCCGTCGCACGAACCAGTACCTCGTGCGCGTCCTCGACGGCGGCGAGACGCTCGCGCGGCAGACGGGCCTCCTCGACGCGCGGCGCCGACCGGTGCGCGGGCTCCCGAACAAGCTCACGACCGGGTCGCGCGACGACGTCGCGGCCGTCTGGCGCGGGGCCTTCCTGGCCCGCGGCAGCCTCACCGACCCGGGTCGCTCCGCAGCGCTCGAGGTCACCTGCCCCGGCAGCGAGACCGCCATGGCGCTGGTCGGCGCGGCCGGTCGCCTCGGGATCTCGGCGAAGGCCCGGGAGGTCCGCGGCGTGCACCGCGTGGTCATCCGCGACGGCGAGGCCATCAGCAGCATGCTCGCCCTCATGGGGGCGACCGAGACCGTCCGCAACTGGGAGGAGCTCCGCCAGCGGCGGGAGGTGCGCGCGACCGCGAACCGGCTCGTGAACTTCGACGACGCCAACCTCCGGCGCTCCGCCCAGGCCGCCGTGGCCGCGTGCGCCCGGGTCGAACGCGCGATGGAGATCCTCGGCGACGAGATCCCCGAGCACCTGCGTTACGCGGGCGAGCTGCGGCTGGCACACCGCGACGCGAGCCTGGACGAGCTCGGCCACCACGCCGACCCGCCGCTGACGAAGGACGCCGTCGCCGGCCGCATCCGCCGGCTGCTCGCGATGGCCGACAAGCGCGCCATCGAGCTCGGCGTTCCGGGCACCGAGGCGAACCTGCCGGCCGACCTCGACGTCGACTGAGCGACCGTATCGCGCAGGGCGAACGGACGGCCGGTGTCGCACACCGTCAACCCCATCGCCCGCGCCGGTCGCGGGCATAGGATCGAGGAAGCCGCGGTCCGCCGGGCAGAGGTCCGGTTCACCCGGCTGCTGACAAGGAGAAGCAATGGCTGACTACACCCTCCCCGAACTCGCCTACGACTACGGCGCGCTCGAGCCGTCGATCAGCGGCACGATCATGGAGCTGCACCACTCGAAGCACCACCAGACGTACGTGACCGGGGCGAACACCGCGCTGCAGCAGCTCGCGGAGGCGCGCGACACCGACAACCTCGCGAACGTCAACAAGCTCGAGAAGGACCTGGCCTTCAACCTCGGCGGCCACGTCAACCACTCGATCTTCTGGACCAACATGTCGCCGGACGGGGGCGACAAGCCGACCGGCGAGCTCGCCTCGGCCATCGACGACCACTTCGGCTCCTTCGACAAGTTCCGCGCGCACTTCACAGCCACCGCCCTCGGCGTGCAGGGCTCGGGATGGGCCGTCCTCGCGTGGGACTCCATCGGCCAGCGCCTGGTCATCGTGCAGTTCTTCGACCAGCAGGCGAACTTCCCGGCGAGCATCGTCCCGCTGCTCATGCTCGACGTCTGGGAGCACGCGTACTACCTCGACTACAAGAACGTCCGCGCCGATTACGTCAAGGCGTTCTGGAACATCGTGAACTGGGAGAACGTCCAGCAGCGCCTCCAGACGGCGACTGAGAAGACCTCAGGGCTGCTGCTACTGTCGTAACGCGGATGGTGTCCCCGGGCACCGTCCGGGGACACCGCCGTCCGGTCAGATCCATCTCGAAGGCGCGCCGCGCCCATCACAACAGGGGAGATACCTGTGTCCGTCAAGATCGGCATCAACGGCTTCGGCCGCATCGGCCGCAACTACTTCCGCGCCGCCCTCGCCCAGGGCGCCGACCTCGAGATCGTCGCAGTCAACGACCTCACCGACAACAAGACCCTCGCGCACCTCCTGAAGTACGACTCGATCACCGGTCGCCTCGACGCCACCGTCGACTACGACGACGAGCACCTGATCGTGAACGGCACGCCCATCAAGGCCTTCGCGGAGCGCGACCCCGCCAACCTGCCGTGGGGCGAGCTCGGCGTCGACATCGTCATCGAGTCGACGGGCTTCTTCACCAAGGCGGCCGATGCGCGCAAGCACCTCGACGCCGGGGCCAAGAAGGTCCTCATCTCCGCGCCCGCGACCGACGAGGACGCGACGTTCGTGATGGGCGTCAACGAGGACTCGTACGATCCCGCGAGCCACCACATCATCTCGAACGCCTCGTGCACGACGAACTGCCTCGCGCCCCTGGCGAAGGTGTTCAACGACGAGTTCGGCATCGAGCGCGGCCTCATGACCACGGTCCACGCGTACACGGCCGACCAGAACCTGCAGGACGGCCCGCACAAGGACCTCCGTCGCGCCCGCGCGGCCGCCGTCAACATCGTGCCGACCTCCACGGGCGCCGCGAAGGCGATCGGCCTGGTGCTGCCCGAGCTGCGCGGCAAGCTCGACGGGTTCGCGCTGCGCGTCCCGGTCCCGACCGGGTCGATCACCGACCTCACGGTGACCGCCTCGCGTCCCGTCACGGTCGACGAGGTCAAGGCGGCGTACCGGAAGGCCGCGGAGGGTCCGCTGAAGGGCATCCTCAAGTACACCGAGGACGACATCGTCTCGAGCGACATCACGACCGACCCGCACTCGGCGATCTTCGACGCCGGGCTCACGCGCGTGCTCGGCGACCAGGTGAAGCTGTCGGCGTGGTACGACAACGAGTGGGGCTACTCGAACCGCCTGGTCGACCTGACCGAGTACGTGGCCGAGCGGCTCTGAGGCGCGACGACGTGACCCTCCGAACCATCGATTCCCTGGGTCCGCTCGCCGGCACGCGCGTCGTCGTCCGCTGCGACCTCAACGTCCCACTGAAGGACGGGGTCATCACGGACGACGGCCGCGTGCGCGCGTCGGTCCCCACCATCACCGCGCTCGTCGACCAGGGCGCGAAGGTGATCGTCATCTCGCACCTCGGTCGTCCCGAGGGCGCGCCGGATCCGAAGTACAGCCTCGCGCCCGTGGCCGCGCGGCTCGACGAGCTCCTCGAGGTCCCCGTGGCGTTCGCCGCCGACACCGTCGGCGAGGACGCGGCGGCCAAGGTCGCCGCCCTCGGCGACGGTGAGGTGCTCGTGCTCGAGAACCTCCGGTTCAACCCGGGCGAGACCAGCAAGAACGAGGCCGAGCGGACCGCCTTCGCGGGGCAGATCGCCGAGTTCGCCGACGCGGTCGTCTCCGACGGCTTCGGCGTCGTGCACCGCAAGCAGGCCAGCGTCTACGAGCTCGAGCAGCTCCGCCCGAGCGCGGCCGGCCTGCTGATCGCGAACGAGCTCGACGTGCTCTACCGACTCACCGAGAACCCCGAGCGCCCGTACGTCGTCGTGCTCGGCGGGTCGAAGGTGTCCGACAAGCTCGGCGTGATCGAGCACCTGCTCCCGCGGGTCGACGCCCTGCTCATCGGGGGCGGCATGCTGTTCACGTTCCTGGCGGCCCAGGGCCACAAGGTCGGGTCGAGCCTGCTCGAGGCGGACCAGATCGACACCGTCAAGGGCTACCTCGCGGATGCCGCGGAACGCGGCGTCGACATCGTCCTGCCGACCGATGTCGTGGTCGCCGAATCCTTCTCGGCCGATGCGGCCCACGAGGTGACGGCGGCCGACGGGATCGAGGAGACCGCGTTCGGCGCGTCCGGCCTGGGACTCGACATCGGACCGGACACCGCAGCGGCCTTCGCCGAGCGGATCCGCGGCGCGAAGACGGTGTTCTGGAACGGGCCGATGGGCGTGTTCGAACTCGCGCCCTTCGCCGCCGGCACGCGCGCGGTGGCGTCCGCCCTCACCGAGGTCGACGGCCTCAGCGTCGTGGGCGGGGGCGACTCGGCCGCCGCGGTGCGTCAGCTCGGCTTCGACGACGATGCATTCGGACACATCTCGACGGGCGGAGGCGCGAGCCTCGAGTTCCTCGAGGGAAAGAAGCTCCCCGGACTGGAGGTCCTCGGATGGCAGTGAGCCGCACCCCGTTCATCGCGGGCAACTGGAAGATGAACCTCGACCACCTGCAGGCGATCGCCTTCGTGCAGAAGCTGGCGTGGTCGCTGGCCGACGCGAAGCACGACTTCGCCGATGCCGAGGTGGCCGTGTTCCCGCCCTTCACCGACATCCGCTCGGTGCAGACCCTCGTGTCGGCCGACGACCTGCCGATCGCCTACGGCGGCCAGGACCTGTCGCAGCACGATTCGGGCGCGTACACCGGCGAGGTGTCGGGCGCGTTCCTGGCCAAGCTCGACTGCCGGTACGTCATCATCGGCCACTCCGAGCGGCGGACGCTGCACGGCGAGTCCGACGCCGACGTGAACGCGAAGGTCAAGGCTGCGCACCGTCACGGGCTGATCCCCGTGCTCTGCGTGGGCGAGACGGCCGACGACCTCGAGCAGCACGGCGCGAGCGCGGTGCCCGTCGCCCAGCTGCGTGCCGCCCTCGACGGCGTCGATGCGGGCAAGGGCCTCGTGGTCGCCTACGAGCCGGTCTGGGCCATCGGATCGGGCAAGGCCGCGACCCCGGAGCAGGCCCAGCAGGTGGCCGCGGCGCTCCGCGCCGTCCTCGGCGAGATCGCCGGCGACGAGGTCGCGGCGTCCACGCGCATCCTCTACGGCGGTTCGGTCAAGGCCGCGAACATCGCGTCGTTCCTGCGCGAGCCGGACGTCGACGGTGCCCTCGTGGGTGGCGCAAGCCTCGACCTCGACGAGTTCTCGAGCATCGTCCGCTTCAAGAAGCACGTCGGGGCCTGACCGGCCGACGTCCGCGCCGCTCCGCGTCGCCCGGCCCGCCTACGGCGCGGGCCGGGCGACGCGGACGGCTATACTCGACTGGCGGCATTCGACACTTGGTCATGCCCCGGAAAGGTTTCACCGTGGAGATTCTCCAGGTCGTCCTGCAGGTGCTGCTCGGCCTCACGAGCATCCTGCTCACGCTCCTGATCCTGCTGCACAAGGGCCGTGGTGGCGGACTGTCCGACATGTTCGGCGGCGGCGTCACCTCGAACCTCGGTGCCTCCGGGGTCGCGGAGCGCAACCTGAACCGCATCACGATCATCCTCGGCCTCGTGTGGGTCACGTGCATCGTGGTGCTCGGACTCATCACGAAGTTCGACGCCGGTATCTGACGGAGGTCACCGTGGCATCAGGAAACAGCGCGATCCGAGGCTCGCGAGTCGGCTCCGGCCCCATGGGCGAGCAGGACCGCGGCTTCCACGCCGACCGCATCGCGGTCAGCTACTGGGACGCCCAGGGCAACGAGACGGTGCGGTACTTCGCCGCGAACCTGCCCGAGGAGGAGATCCCCGACGTCATCGACAGCCCGTCCACCGGTCTTCCGGCCGGGCGAGACAAGGACAACCCGCCCGCGGTGGCGAAGCTCGAGCCGTACAAGACCCACCTGGCGTACGTGAAGGAGCGGCGCACCGAGGAAGAGGCGGAGGCGCTCCTCGAGGAGGCGCTCCAGCAGCTGCGGCAGCGTCGCGGCACCCAGTCCAAGGACTGACCGCCCGCGCGCTGCGCCCGCCGCGAGACGAACACGAAGGCCGCCCCGGAATCCGGGGCGGCCTTCGTCATGCGGTCGGGTCGCGGCTCAGTACTCCCGCGCGATGAGCGAGTCGGGGACCTCCGCCGCGGCATCCTGGTCGATGAAGAAGACCGTGCGGCGCCGCCCCTTGATGCCGGCCACCGGCACCTCGTCGCGGCTGGCGCCCGCGAGTGCCAGCCCGAGCGCCGACGCCTTGTCGGCCCCGGCGAGCACGAGCCAGACGCGCTGGGCGGCGTTGATCACCGGGCGCGTGAGGCTGAGCCGCTCGGGCGGCGGCTTCGGCGACTCGCGGACCGCGATCACCGGTCGGTCGACCACCTGGATGCCGGAGCGGTGCGGGAACAGCGACGCGACGTGGCCGTCCGGACCGACGCCGAGGAACACGATGTCGAACACGGGGTGCGGGTACCCGGCGGCGCCGAACCGGCCGAGCTCGGCAGCGTACGCCTCGGCGGCCTCGTCGAGCGACATCCCGGAATCCGAGGCGGGGAAGGGGTGCAGGTTGCCGTCCGGCAGGCCGAGGGAGTCGAGCAGCGCCTCGCGCGACTGGCGATCGTTGCGATCCTCGTGCCCCGTCGGGACCCATCGCTCGTCACCCCACCAGAAGTGGACGCGCGCCCAGTCCACCGACTTGTGGGCGGGGGAGTCGCGGACCGCTTCGAGCATCGCGGCGCCCATGCTGCCACCCGTGAGCACCACGTGCACCACGTCCTGGTCGTCGAGCAGGTCCAGCACCTTCGTGATGAACCGGGCGGCGACCGCACCCGCCAGGGTGTCCTTGTCGGGGTGGACGAGCACGCGGCGCTCGTTCGTCATGCGGTGACTCCTTCGTCGTCGGTGTCCCGGCCCGTGGCGATGAGCGACAGACCGCTCGTGATCACCTCACCGTACAACTCATCGGGGTCGAGACGGCGAAGCTCGTCGGCAAGGCAGTCGCGGAGGCTTCGGCGGGGGAGCGCCACGTCGTGCACGGGCTGGCCGGGCTGGCGCAGGGTCGCCACCCCGGGCTGGTCGCGCACGAGTTCGATGGTCCCCGTCGAGCGGACGAGGTGCACGCCGCGGATGCCGTGCGAGCCGTGCTCGAGCCCGACCAGCGAGCAGTCGGTGCTCGCGCCGAGCTGCATGGACAGCCATGCCGCGAGCAGGGTGGTTGACGGGCTGTCGATCGATCCGCGCACGCGGACCGCCGTGACCGGCTCGTAGGGCGGCTGGTCGAGCACCGCCGCGAGCTGGGCACGCCACAGCGTCAGGCGCGTCCACGCGAAGTCGGCGTCGCCGGGCTGGTAGCTGTCGGCGAGCGCGTGCAGCGCCGCCTGCGGGTCCGGCTGGGTCGACGCGTCAGTGATCCGACGCTGCGCGATGCGGCCGAGCGGAGAGTCGCCCGGCACGGCGGGCGCGGCGCCGGGCCACCAGGTGACCACTGGGGCGTCGGGCAGGAGCAGGCCCATCACGAGGCTCTGCTCGTCCTGCGCCGCGTCGCCCCGGGCACGGAGGATGATGACCTCGCTCGCGCCCGCATCTCCGCCGACGCGGATCTCCGCGTCGAGGCGGCTGTCATCGGTGGCGGGATCGCCGTCGTCGGGCTCGCGGGACACCACGATGACGCGCATCGGGTGCTCGCGCGACGCGTCGTTGGCGGCCTCGATGGCCTCCTCCTCGCCCTCCTGGGTCGTCGCGATGACCAAGGTGAGTACGCGGCCGAGGGCGACGACGCCGCCCTCCTCGCGGATCTTGACGAGGGTCTTCGAGACCTGGCTGGTGGTGGTCTCGGGCAGTTCGACGATCATGGGCGCCTCCAGGTGCGTCCGTCACGGGCGAGGAGCTCGTCGGCGGAGTCCGGGCCCCACGATCCGGGCTTGTACTGCTCGGGCCGACCCTGCGTGGCCCAGAACTCCTCGATCGGGTCGAGGATCTTCCACGAGAGCTCGACCTCCTCCTGTCGGGGGAAGAGGGGCGGGTCGCCGAGCAGCACGTCGAGGATGAGCCGCTCGTAGGCCTCGGGGCTCGCCTCGGTGAAGGCGTGCCCGTAGCCGAAGTCCATCGTGACGTCGCGGACCTGCATCCCGGCGCCCGGGACCTTCGATCCGAACCGGATGGTGACGCCCTCGTCGGGCTGCACACGGATCACGAGCGCGTTCTGCCCGAGCTGGGAGGTCTGGCTGTCGGCGAAGACCTGCTGCGGCGCGCGCTTGAACACGACCGCGATCTCGGTCACGCGGCGCCCGAGCCGCTTGCCGGCCCGCAGGTAGAAGGGCACACCGGCCCACCGTCGCGTGCCGATGAGCAGCTTCATGGCCGCGTAGGTCTCGGTCGTCGAGTCGGGGTTCATCCCGTCCTCGTCGAGGAACCCGACGACCTTCTCGCCGCCCTGCCATCCGCCCGAGTACTGGCCGCGCGCGGTGGCGGTCGCGAGGTCGGCCGGAAGGCGCACCGCGCGGAGGATCTTCTCCTTCTCGGCGCGCAGGTCGGCGGCGTCGAACGAGATCGGCTCCTCCATGGCGGTCAGCGCGAGCAGTTGGAGCAGGTGGTTCTGGATCACGTCGCGCGCCGCGCCGATGCCGTCGTAGTAGCCGGCCCGGCCGCCCACGCCGATGTCCTCGGCCATGGTGATCTGCACGTGGTCGACGAAGTTGGCGTTCCAGATCGGCTCGTACAGCTGGTTCGCGAACCGGAGCGCGAGGATGTTCTGGACCGTCTCCTTGCCGAGGTAGTGGTCGATGCGGAACACCGAGTCGGGCGGGAAGACCGACGCGACGACGTCGTTCAGCTCGATCGCCGACGTGAGGTCCGAGCCGAACGGCTTCTCGATGACGACCCGCCGCCACTGGCCGTCCTTCTGCTCCGTGAGACCAGACCGCTTGAGCTGCTCGGTGACCACCGGGAACGACTTCGGCGGGATCGAGAGGTAGAACGCGTGGTTGCCCATGGTGCCGCGTTCGCGGTCCAGTTCGTCCACCGTCCGCCGCAGGCGCTCGAACGCCTCGTCGTCGTCGAAGGCGCCCGGCACGAAGCGGATGCCGCGGGCGAGCTGCTGCCACACGTCCTCACGGAACTCGGTGCGTGCGTACTGCTGCACCGAGTCGTGCACGACCTGCTCGAAGTCCTGGTCCTCCCAGTCCCGGCGGGCGAACCCGACGAGCGCGAAGCCGGGCGGCAGGAGTCCGCGGTTGGCGAGGTCGTACACCGCGGGCATGAGCTTCTTGCGGGAGAGGTCGCCCGTGACGCCGAAGATGATGAGGCTCGACGGTCCGGCGATCCGGTTCAGGCGGTAGTCCTTGGGGGAACGCAGCGGGTTGTGCGTCGCCGTGATCTCGACCGGCTGCATGCGCGTGCCCGACTCAGCCGATCGCGGCGCGCAACGCCTGGACGTCACGGCTCGGATCGGTGAGCGTCAGCGTCAGCACCGGGCGGCCGTGCTCGGCGAGGACCGACGCGTCGCCCGAGGCCTGCGCGGCGATGAGCTCGCCGAACGTGAAGGGACGATCCGGGATCGCGAGGTCCTCCACCGGGCGCTGCACGAGCTGGAGGAAGACGCCGTGAGCCGGGCCGCCCTTGTGGTACTGGCCGGTGGAGTGCAGGAAGCGCGGTCCCCAACCGAACGTGACGGGTCGACCGGTGCGCGCGGCGAGCACGTCGCGGAGCTCCTCGACCTCGGGGTGCGCGACCCGGTCGACGTACGCCTGGACCGAGAGGTAGCCGTCTGCGGGCAGCTCCTCGAGGAGCACCTCGATCGCCGAGGACAGGTCGCTCGCGGCGCCGATCACGTCGGGAGTGCCGCGGACCTCGATGCCGTCGGTGACGAAGGCGGCCGGAGCGGGCTCCGGCCGGGCGTCGAGCAGCCCGCGGGCGGCGATCTTCGCCGACTCGACGTCGGGCTGGTCGAACGGGTTGATGCCGAGGATGCGGCCGGCGACCGCCGTCGCGTACTCCCAGACGAGCAGCTGCGCGCCGAGCGTGCCGGACACGCGGATCTCGCCGTCGGTGCCTTCGACGAACACCTCCGCGCCCGCGTCGTCGACGAGGCGCACGACCTGGACGTCGGCGGCGACGGAGGCGAGTTCCGGCGCGTCGGCACCGAGCACGACGGGCAGGATGCCGGTGCCCTGCTTGCCCGTGGACTCGGCGATGAGCTGCTCGGCCCAGTCGGCGAATCCGACGATGTGCGTGCCGTCGGCGACGATGGCGAGCTTGTCGCGGCGCGGTTCGGTCGCGGCGATGGCGGCACCGAGGATGAGGCCGGGGTTCTCCTCGGCGTCGACCGCGAGCGCCAGCTCGATGGCCTGCGTCTCGGCGAGCAGTTCGTCGAGGTCGACGCCGGCGAGGCCGGACGGTACGAGGCCGAAGGCGGTGAGCGCCGAGTACCGCCCGCCCACGGTGGCATCCGCAGTGAACACCCGGTAGCCCGCGGCGCGCGCGGACTCCTCGAGCGGGGAACCGGGGTCGGTGACGACGATGATGCGCGATGCCGGGTCGACGCCGGCGTCGCGGAAGGCCTGCTCGTAGGCGCGTCGCTGGGAGTCGGTCTCGACGGTCGAACCCGACTTCGAGGACACCACGAGCGCCGTGCGGCCGATCCGGTCGGCGAGGGCGGCGCGCACCTGGCCGGGCTCGGTGGAGTCGAGGACGGTGAGCTTCGCGCCCGCGGTACGCGTGATGACCTCGGGCGCGAGCGACGACCCGCCCATGCCCGCCAGCACGATGTGCTCGACGCCCTGGGCGCGCAGTTCGTCCCGGAGGGCGGCGATCTCGCCGAGGAGCGGACGGGAGACGGCGACGGCCTCGGTCCAGCCGAGGCGCTTCGACGCCTCGTCCTCGGCCCCGGGTCCCCAGAGCGTGGCGTCGAGCGCCGTGATGCGGGAGGCGACGCGGTCGGCCACGAGCTCGGGCACGACGCGCCGGACGGCGTCGGCGGCGGCGCCGCTGACGGAGATGCGGAAGCTCATCGCGCGGCCTCCAGGGCGGCGCGCACGGTGTCGAGCAGCTCGTGCCACGACACGATGAACTTGTCGACGCCCTCGCGCTCGAGCAGCTCGGTGACGTCGTCGTAGTCGACGCCCACGCCCGCGAGGGCATCGAGCACGCGGCCGGCCTCGGCGTAGGCGCCGGTCACCGTGTCGCCCTCGACGACGCCGTGGTCGTAGGTGGCCTCGAGGGTCTTCTCGGGCATCGTGTTGACGACGCCCCGCGCGACGAGCTCGGTCACGTACAGGGTGTCGGGCAGTGCCGGGTCCTTGACGCCGGTCGAGGCCCACAGCGGGCGCTGGCGGTTGGCGCCCGACTCGAGCAGCGCGGTCGCCCGCTCGGTCGCGAACTGCTGCTGGTACAGCTCGTACGCGAGGCGGGCGTTGGCGACACCCGCGCGCCCCTTGAGCGCGAGCGCCTCCGGGGTGCCGATGGCGTCGAGCCGCTTGTCGATCTCGGTGTCGACGCGCGAGACGAAGAAGGATGCGACCGAGTGGATGGTCGACAGGTCGATGCCCGCCGCCTTGGCCTGCTCGAGCCCGGCGAGGTAGGCGTCGATGACGTCGCGGTACCGGTCGAGGCTGAAGATGAGCGTGACGTTGACGCTGATGCCGGCGCCGATCGCGGCGGTGATCGCCGGCAGGCCCGCCTTGGTCGCGGGGATCTTGATCATCACGTTCGGCCGGTCGACCTTCTCCCACAGGCGGTGGGCCTCGGCGATGGTCGCGTCGGTGTCGTTGGCGAGGTCGGGGGAGACCTCGATCGAGACGCGACCGTCGTAGCCGTCGGTGCGGTCGTACACGGGCCGGAACGCGTCGGCGGCGTCACGGACGTCGTCGGTCGTCGTCTCGAAGACGGCCCGGTCGACGTCGGCGCCGTCGGCGGCGAGCGCGCGCAGCTGCTGGTCGTACGCCTCGCCCTTGGCGAGCGCCGCGGCGAAGATCGTCGGGTTGGTGGTCACGCCGACGACGTCGCGCTCGGCGATGAGCCGCTCGAGGCCGCCGGAGGTGATGCGCTCGCGCGAGAGGTCGTCGAGCCAGATGCTGACGCCGGCCTCCGAGAGGGCGGCGGTGGGGGTGTTGGTGCTCATGCGGATGGTCTCCTTCATGCTCGTCCTCACGCGGAGGCGAGCGATTCCTTCGCGGCGGCGACGACGGCCTCGGCCGTGATCCCGAACTCGCGGAACAGGGTCTTGTAGTCGGCGGAGGCGCCGAAGTGCTCGATGGACACGGCGCGGCCGCGCGAGCCGAGGTAGCGGTGCCACGTGAGCGCGAGGCCCGCCTCGACCGAGACGCGAGCCGTGACGGATGCCGGGAGCACCGACTCGCGGTACTCGGGGTCCTGCTCCTCGAACCACTCGAGGCTCGGCACCGAGACGACGCGGGCCTGCGTGCCCTCGGCCGCGAGCTGGTCGCGCGCGGCGAGGGCGACCTGCACCTCGGAGCCCGTGGCGAGGATGATCACGTCGGGCTCGCCGGACGCGGCCTCGGCCAGGACGTAGGCGCCCCGGGCGACGTTCGCGGCCGAGGCGAGGGTGTCGCCGGATGCCGCACCCTCGCCACGCTCGAACACGGGGATGTTCTGCCGGGTGAGGGCGATGCCCGCGGGCCCGCCGCGCCGCTTGAGGATCTCGAGCCACGCGTACGCGGTCTCGTTCGCGTCGGCGGGCCGGACCACCGACAGGCCGGGGATGGCTCGCAGGCTCGAGAGCTGCTCGATGGGCTGGTGCGTCGGGCCGTCCTCGCCGAGGGCGACCGAGTCGTGCGTCCAGACGTAGATCGACGGCACGCCCATGAGCGCCGCGAGTCGCACGGCGGGGCGCATGTAGTCGCTGAAGATGAGGAAGGTGCCGCCGAACGCGCGCGTCTTGCCGTGCAGCACGATGCCGTTCACGATCGCCGCCATGGCGTGCTCGCGGATGCCGAAGTGCAGGACCCGGCCGAAGGGGTCGCCGCTGAACTCGTGGGTCGAGTGCTCGGTCGGGATGAACGACGGCGCGTCGTTGATCGTGGTGAGGTTCGACTCGGCGAGGTCGGCGGAACCGCCCCAGAGCTCGGGCAGTCGGCCCGCCAGCGCGTTGATGACCTTGCCCGATGCGGCGCGCGTGGAGACGTCCTTCCCGGGCTCGAACACGGGCAGGACCTCCTCGAGGCCCTCCGGCAGCTCGCCGGCCTCGAGGCGGTCGAGCAGTGCCTTGCGCTCGGGGTTCGCCTCGGCCCACGCGTCGAAGGCCTGCTGCCACCCGCGCTTGGCCTCGGCCGCCCGGTCGCGGGCGTTGCCGCGCGTGTGCCCGATGACCTCGTCGGCGACGACGAAGTGCTGCTCGGGGTCGAAGCCGAGCACCTCCTTCGTCGCGGCGAGCTCGTCCGCTCCAAGGGCGGAACCGTGGATCTTGCCGGTGTTCTGCTTGTTCGGCGCCGGCCAGCCGATGATCGTCTTCAGGATGATGATCGACGGCTTGCCGGTCTCGGCCTTCGCGGCCTCGACGGCGTCGTTGAGCTCGGCGACGTCCTCGACGTACTGGCCGGACTTCTTCCAGTCGACCGTCTGGACGTGCCATCCGTACGCCTCGTAGCGCTTGGCGACGTCCTCGGTGAAGGCGATGTCGGTGTCGTCCTCGATCGAGATCTGGTTCGAGTCGTAGACCACGACCAGGTTGCCGAGCTGCTGGTGGCCCGCGAGGGAGGAGGCCTCGGCCGTCACGCCCTCCTGGAGGTCGCCGTCGCTCGCGATGACGTACACGTGGTGGTCGAACGGACTCTCGCCTGCGGGCGCGTCGGGGTCGAAGAGCCCGCGCTCGTAGCGGGCCGCGTAGGCGAAGCCGACCGCGGACGCGAGGCCCTGGCCGAGCGGGCCGGTGGTGATCTCGACGCCGTCGGTGTGCCCGTACTCGGGGTGCCCCGGCGTCTTCGAGCCCCAGGTCCGCAGCGCCTGCAGGTCCTCGAGCTCGAGGCCGTCGCCCGCGAGGTAGAGCTGCACGTACTGGGTCAGCGAGCTGTGCCCGGCGGACAGGATGAAGCGGTCCCGCCCGAGCCAGCCGTGATCGGCGGGGTCGCGGCGCATGACCTTCTGGTAGAGCAGGTAGGCGACGGGAGCGAGGCTCATCGCCGTGCCGGGGTGGCCGTTGCCGACCTTCTCCACGGCGTCGGCGGCGAGCACGCGCGCCGTGTCGACCGCGCGATCGTCGATGGGGTCCCAGTGCAGAGTTGCCACGGGTTGGGGTTCCTTCCGGTCGTGACGGCGTCGGGGAGCCTCTCCATTCGGCTCCCGGACCCGCCGGGGAAACGCGACGGCGCGGTGGAGCCCGGTGACCGATCCGGTCATGCGTCAGGTGGAGTTGCACGGCGAATCCGCGCCCCGGGCGCGCTGACCTCAGTATATGGAGTCGGCCATGCTCTGTGACGGGGCTTGACGCGTCGCCCGGGACCCCGCGGTACGCCACGCGCCGGGCTCGCCGGGGGCGCCGATGGCCTAGACTCGAACGGAATGCGCGCGCCTCATGCCCAGTCTCGCGCGCCTGGAAGAGGAAGTTCATGCAGGCCGCACCGACCATGCCCGACGCTCGACGGACGACCACGAGCCTGCGACGCAAGGTCGCCGCGTACGTCGCCCTGACGAAGCCGAGGGTGATCGAGCTGCTGCTCGTGGTCACCGCCCCCACGATGATCCTCGCCGCCGGCGGCCTGCCGGACCTGTGGCTGGTGTTCGCCACGCTCATCGGCGGCGCCATGAGCGCGGGCTCCGCCGGGGCGTTCAACTGCTACATCGACCGGGACATCGATCGCGTCATGCGGCGCACCAAGGGCCGGCCCCTCGTCACCGGCGAGCTCACCGATCGCGAGGCGCTCGTCTTCGCGTACGCACTCGGTGCGGCATCCATCGTCTGGCTCTGGGCGTTCACCAACTGGCTCGCCGCCGCGCTGTCGCTCGGCGCGATCCTGCTCTACGTCGTCTTCTACAGCCTCATCCTGAAGCGCCGCACCGCGCAGAACATCGTCTGGGGCGGGGTCGCCGGGTGCATGCCCGTGCTGATCGGCTGGGCTGCAGTGACCGGCAGCCTCGACTGGGCGCCGTTCATCCTGTTCCTGATCATCTTCCTCTGGACCCCGCCGCACTACTGGCCGCTGTCCATGAAGTACAAGGACGACTACGCCGCCGCGGGCGTGCCGATGCTGGCCGTCGTCCGCGGACGCGCCCAGGTCGGCCTGCAGGTGATCCTCTACGCGTGGGCGACGGTCGCGGCGACGCTCCTGCTGGTGCCGATCGCCGGCATGGGCGTGCTCTACACGGCCGTGGCGCTCGCGACCGGCGGCTGGTTCATCTACGAGACCCACCGCCTGTACGGCCTCGCCATCCGCGGCGAGGAGGTGTCGCCGATGCGGGTCTTCCACGGCTCGATCGTCTACCTGTCGCTGCTGTTCCTCGCGGTGGGCATCGACCCGCTGCTGCCCTTCTAGCCGCCGCGAGGCTCCCCGGCCATCACCGGGCGGATGCCGCGAGCTCGGCGTCCGTCGCCGCGGCGACCGCGGGCGCCGGCTCCGTCATGCGCAGCAGGAAGGCGGTCATGGTCGCGGCCATGAGCGCCGCGAGCACCATGTGGATGCCGACCAGCAGCGGCGGGAGGCCGTTGCGCGCCTGGTAGAGCCCCACGGCGATCTGGACGAGCTCGACCGCGAGGAGCACCATCGACCACCCGAGCACGGGCAGGCCCCGTCGGCGCGCCGCGATGACCAGCGCGACCGTGAGGACCAGGAGCGCGTAGCCTGGCCAGGCGTGGATGTGCTCGAGGAGTTCGGCGTTGTACCCGGTCCGGCCGGCGTCGACGTCGCCCGAGTGCGGGCCGGACGCCGTGGTGAGCACGCCGAAGACGATGGAGACGGCCAGCACGACGGTGGAGGCGTAGGCGAGCCGCGCGTACCAGGTCGGCACCGCGAGGACGCGAGGACCCGGCACCGTGCGGAGCCGGACGAGGTAGGCCGCGGTCACGCACACGAGCAGGAGCGACGCGACGTAGTGGAAGCCGACGATGAACGGGTTCAGTCCCGTCCAGACCGTGATGCCGCCGACGACGGCCTGCGCGACGATGCCGAGGACCACGACGAGGGCGAGCCGCCACAGGTCGCGCCGCTCGCGTCGGAGGCGCCAGATCGAGAGGAGGACGAGCAGCGCCACGATGCCGACGACGCCGGTCATCAATCGGTTGCCGAACTCGATCACGCCGTGGATGCCCATCTCGGGTGTGGAGACGAGTGAGTCCTCGGTGCACAGGGGCCAGGTGGGGCAGCCGAGGCCGGACCCCGTCAGCCGGACGGCGCCGCCGGTCGCGATGATGATGGTCTGCGCCAGGAAGGACAGCCACGCGGCCACGCGTACGCGGCGGTCGATGCGGTCGGGGAGCCACGCGATGAAGCGGTTCACGCTCGTCGTTCCTGATCCGGGCCGCGGTGGGAGGGCGCTGGGAGTCGGACCTCCGGGACCTTCGACCCTATAGACTTGATTGGTTGGCAGGGGCCGTGCGACGCGTGAGCGCGTGGGCGGACCCAACAGCCATTGTAGGTTCGCGACGAAGCCACCCGCACATCACCCCATGACGGCAGCGGCACCTCGACCGGGCCGCGGGGGTGGGCCGGACTGATAGCCGGTGCGCGGGAGGAGAAGAGGGAGAGCATGACGGACGTACTCATCGACCGCCCCGAGTTGGAGGGGCTCGGCACGTACGAGTTCGGCTGGTCCGACTCCGACGTGGCCGGGGCATCCGCTCGACGCGGCCTGTCGCCCGAGGTGGTGGCCGACATCTCCCGCCTCAAGGGGGAGCCGGAGTGGATGCTGCAGCGACGCATGCGCGCGCTCCAGCTCTTCGACCGCAAGCCCATGCCGTCGTGGGGCGCCGACCTCTCGGGCATCGACTTCGAGAACATCAAGTACTTCGTCCGCTCGACCGAGAAGCAGGCCCAGACCTGGGAGGACCTGCCCGAGGACATCCGCAACACCTACGAGCGCCTCGGCATCCCCGAGGCGGAGCGCCAGCGCCTCGTCGCGGGCGTCGCCGCGCAGTACGAGTCGGAGGTCGTCTACCACCAGATCCGCGAGGACCTCGAGGAGCAGGGCGTCATCTTCCTCGACACCGACACGGCGCTGAAGGAGCACCCCGAGATCTTCGAGGAGTACTTCGGCACGGTGATCCCCGCCGGCGACAACAAGTTCGCGGCGCTGAACACCGCGGTGTGGTCGGGCGGCTCGTTCGTCTACGTGCCGAAGGGCGTCCACGTCGAGATCCCGCTGCAGGCCTACTTCCGGATCAACACCGAGAACATGGGCCAGTTCGAGCGCACGTTGATCATCGCCGACGAGGACAGCTACGTGCACTACATCGAGGGCTGCACCGCCCCGATCTACAAGTCGGACTCGCTGCACTCGGCCGTCGTCGAGATCATCGTGAAGAAGAACGCCCGCGTGCGCTACACGACGATCCAGAACTGGTCGAACAACGTCTACAACCTCGTCACGAAGCGGGCCGTCGCCCACGAGGGCGCCACCATGGAGTGGATCGACGGCAACATCGGCTCCAAGGTGACGATGAAGTACCCGTCGATCTTCCTCATGGGCGAGCACGCCAAGGGCGAGACCCTCTCGGTCGCGTTCGCCGGCCCGGGCCAGCACCAGGACGCCGGCGCGAAGATGATCCACATGGCGCCGTACACGCAGTCCTCGATCGTGTCGAAGTCGATCGCCCGCGGCGGCGGTCGTGCGGGATACCGCGGCGAGGTACGGGTCGATGCGAACGCGCACCACTCGGCCAACACCGTGCGCTGCGACGCGCTGCTCGTCGACACGATCTCGCGCTCGGACACCTACCCGGCGATCGACATCCGCGTCGACGACGTGCAGCTCGGCCACGAGGCCACCGTCTCGAAGGTCAGCGAGGAGCAGCTGTTCTACCTGATGTCGCGCGGCATCGAGGAGGACGAGGCCATGGCCATGATCGTGCGCGGCTTCATCGAGCCGATCGCGCGCGAGCTGCCCATGGAGTACGCGATGGAACTCAACAAGCTCATCGAGATGGGCATGGAAGGATCGGTCGGCTAGGGATGACCGTCGCAACGCAGAGCACCACTATGCCCACCGCCGAGCAGCACGGCTTCCGACCGCACTCCGACGGTCCGATCGTGCCCGTGCAGACCCGCTCGGAGCGCTTCCGCTCCACCGCGGTCGCCGACTTCGCCCCCGTCACCGGTCGCGAGCACGAGTGGAAGTACTCGCCCGTCGCGGCGTTCGCCGACCTCACGTCGGGCGAGCTCGACGGCGCGCGCCTCGAGGTGACGTCGACGGATGCCGCGGGCGTCGCGCTCTCGTGGATCCCGCGCGAGGACGAGCGCATCGGCACGGCCGGCCTCCCGGAGGACCGCGCCGCGGCCAACGCCTGGTCGAGCTTCGGCGAGGCGCTCCTCGTCGCGGTCACGGGTGAGGAGGCGAAGACGGTCACCGTCACGCGCTCCGGCCTCGGGTCCGCCCCGCGGGCCGCGCACACGGTCATCGAGGCGGCGCCGAACAGCCGCGCGCTCGTCGTGCTGCGCGGCACCGGCGACGCCCGCCTCGCCGAGAACGTCGAGATCGTCGTCGGCGAGGGCGCGAACCTCACCGTCGTCTCGCTCCAGGAGTGGACCGACGAGTCGGTGCACCTGGCCAGCCACTTCGCGCGCATCGCCCGCGACGCCAAGCTCAAGCACATCGTCGTCTCGCTCGGCGGCAAGGTCGTCCGGGTCAACCCGTCGACGCACCTCGCCGAGCAGGGCGGCGACGTCGAGGCGCTCGGGCTGTACTTCTCCGACGCCGGCCAGCACCTCGAGCAGCAGGTGTTCGTGCACCACGACGCCCCGCACACCCGGTCGCGCGTCACCTACAAGGGCGCGCTGCAGGGCGATGGCGCGCGCAGCGTCTGGATCGGCGACGTCCTCATCGGCAACGCCGCGACCGGCACCGACAGCTACGAGCAGAACCGCAACCTCGTCCTCACGGACGGCACGCGTGCCGATTCGATCCCGAACCTCGAGATCGAGACCGGTGACATCGAGGGCGCGGGTCACGCGTCCGCGACGGGCCGCTTCGACGACGAGCAGCTGTTCTACCTTCAGGCCCGCGGGATCCCGGAGGACGAGGCACGCCGTCTGGTCGTCCGCGGCTTCCTGGCCGAGGTCGTGCAGCAGATCGGCGACGCCGAACTCGAGGAGCGCCTGATGTCGGCGCTCGAGGCCGAACTGCAGGGGAGCTGACGTGGCATCCGTTCGCGTGTGCGGGGTCGACGACCTCGCCGTCAATGAGGCCCAGCGCTTCGTCGTCGAGGGCGTTCCGATCGCGGTCGTGAAGGACGCCGCCGGCGACATCTTCGCCATCGGCGACACCTGCACGCACGGCGACATCTCCCTCTCCGAGGGGTTCGTCGAGGATGACACGCTCGAGTGCTGGGCCCACGGCTCCAAGTTCTCGCTGCTGACCGGCAAGCCGCTCACACTGCCCGCGTACGAGCCGGTTCCCGTCTTCAAGGTCGAGATCACCGACGGGGGCGTCCACATCGACCCCGAGGTGAAGCTCCCCGTCTGACCGTCCCGACTCCCACCGACTTCCGGCCCCAGGGCCGACACCAACGAAAGAGACCACCGAATCACCATGTCCGTGCTCGAGATCAAGAACCTCCACGTCAACGTCGAGACCGACCAGGGGACCCGCGAGATCCTCCGCGGCGTCGACCTCACCATCAACGAGGGCGAGATCCACGCCGTCATGGGGCCGAACGGCTCCGGCAAGTCGACGCTCGCCTACACGATCGCCGGCCACCCGAAGTACACCGTCGTCGAGGGCGAGATCCTGCTCGACGGCGAGAACGTGCTCGAGATGTCGGTCGACGAGCGTGCGCGCGCCGGCCTGTTCCTCGCGATGCAGTACCCGGTCGAGATCCCCGGCGTGACCGTCACCAACTTCCTCCGCACCGCCAAGACCGCGATCGACGGCCAGGCGCCGTCGATCCGCAGCTGGGTGAAGGACGTGCGCGAGTCCATGGGCAACCTGCGCATGGACGCCGCGTTCGCCGAGCGCAACGTCAACGAGGGCTTCTCCGGCGGTGAGAAGAAGCGCAACGAGATCCTCCAGCTCGAGCTGCTGAAGCCGCGCTTCGCCGTCCTGGACGAGACCGACTCGGGGCTCGACGTCGACGCGCTCAAGGTCGTCTCCGAGGGCGTGAACCGGGCCAAGGCGAACACCGGCCTCGGCATCCTGCTGATCACGCACTACACGCGCATCCTCCGCTACATCAAGCCGGACTTCGTGCACGTGTTCGTCGCGGGCCGGATCGCCGAGCAGGGCGGTCCCGAGCTCGCCGACCGCCTCGAGGAAGAGGGCTACGACCGCTACCACGTGGCCGAGCCCGCCGCCCAGTAGGCGCCGGTAGAATCGACCCATGGTCACCTCACTCGCCCCCGAGCGCTACGACCAGATCAGCGAGGCGCTGAAGGATGTCGTCGACCCCGAGCTCGGCGTCAACATCGTCGACCTCGGGCTGATCTACGACCTCAGCTGGGATGACGAGCACGACGCCCTCGTCATCCACATGACCCTGACCAGCGCCGGCTGCCCGCTCACCGACGTCATCGAGGAGCAGACCGCCGAGTCCCTCGACGGCGTCGTGGAGCGCTTCCGCATCAACTGGGTGTGGATGCCGCCGTGGGGTCCCGAGCGGATCACCGACGACGGCCGCGACATGATGCGCGCCCTCGGCTTCGCGATCTGACCCAGTCCGAACATCGCGAACGGCCCGTCCCCTCGGGGGCGGGCCGTTCGTCATGCACGGTGGTTCAGGCCGGGATCACCAGTCGTCCTCGTCGCCGCCGTCGGGCAGGGCGCCGGTCGTCACGATCGTGCCGTCGTCGAGTTCGGCGATCGGACGCCCCTCGAGCCAGGTGAGGGTCCAATGACGGCCCTCGCCCGAGGCGACGCGCGACTCCGCCGTGGCGATGAGCGGCCGCAGTTCCGCGGGCACGGACGCCGGCGGCTCCGCGCCGAACTCCCACCGCGTGCCGAGGCGCATCAGAGGTCCATCTCGAACGCGATGGCCGGATTGCGCCGGGCCACCTCGTCGGACACGCGGATCCCGTCCTGGTCGGCCGGGTCGGCCGTCCAGCTCACGCGGGTGGCGTGGAGCTCGCCGGCTCGCTCGCGCACCCGCGCGAGCAGCTGCCGGGCCACGCCGTTGCCGCGATGCGCGTCGTCGACATAGAGGTCGTCGACGACGAGACCGACGCTCGCGTCGATCGTGCGCGGTTCCGGGTGGTAGTGCACGAGTCCCACCGGCGCGCCCTCGTCGTCGACCGCCACGATGCCGCGGAGGGCGCTCCGCGGATCCTGGATCCAGCTCCACACGATGAGCGCCTTGGTGTCGTCGAGCGCCGCGCCGCGGGCCCGGCAGTACGCGTCGAACAACGGCAGCCACCCGAAGAAGTCGCCGTCTCGGACGTCGCGGATCGTCACGCTCATGCGCTGGCCTCCTCTGCCGGGATCTCGAGCACGACCTCGCGCACCTCGAGCGCTTCCGCCGTGTCGAAGCGGAGCTCGGCGATCCGGCCGACGGCGCGCAGGTCGCCCTCGGCGGACGCGAGCAGGGTCGCCGCCGGCTCCGGTGCCGCGATCACGGCCCGGGCGACGGGGGTCTTCTGCGACGCCTTGGCGTCGGTCTTCGCGCGCCGGATGCCCGTGAGCGCGAGGCTCGCGAGTTCGAGCAGCTCGACGCCGGCCTCACCACGCGCCGCGAGCTCGCCGACGGTCGGCCAGGCGGCGACGTGGACGGACCCCTCGTTCGACCAGCTCCACGCCTCCTCGGCGGCGAACGGGATGAAGGGGGCGAACAGGCGCAGGAGCACGCGCAGCGCGGTCTTGAGTGCCGCGACCGCGGAGGCCTGCTCCGGGCTCGGCTCGCCGTAGGCCCGCTCCTTGACCAGCTCGAGGTAGT
Organism: Agromyces indicus; assembly: GCF_031432295.1. NCBI lineage: Bacteria > Bacillati > Actinomycetota > Actinomycetes > Micrococcales > Microbacteriaceae > Agromyces > Agromyces indicus. The sequence continues at coordinate 630,870 of NZ_JAVKGS010000002.1, forward strand.
CGTCGCAGAACGTCCAGAAGAACGTCTCGGTCACCTCGAGGGCGCGGGCGTGGTCGTAGGACTCGAGCGCGCGGGTCGCCTGCTCGACCACGCTCGCGAGGCCCGCGAGCATGCTGCGGTCGACGGGCACCGTCACCGCGGCATCCGCTGCGCCCTCGAAGCCGAGGATGAACTTCGCGGCGTTCAGCACCTTGATCGCGAGGCGTCGGCCGATCTTCACCTGGGTGGGATTCTGCGGGTCGAACGCCGCGTCGGTACCGAGGCGCGAGGATGCCGCCCAGTAGCGGACCGCGTCGGAACCGTGCTGCTCGAGCAGTCCCGCAGGGGTGACCACGTTGCCCTTCGACTTCGACATCTTCTTGCGGTCGGGGTCGACGATGAAGCCGGAGATCGCGGCGTTCGCCCACGGGGCGACGCCGTGCTCGAGCTCGGCGCGCAGCGCCGTCGAGAACAGCCACGTGCGGATGATGTCCTGCCCCTGCGGACGCAGCGAGTAGGGGAAGACGAGGTCGAACAGCTCCGGGTCGCGCTCCCAGCCGCCCGCGAGCTGCGGCGTCAGGGAGGAGGTGGCCCAGGTGTCCATGATGTCGTGCTCGCCGACGAAGCCGCCGGGCGCGCCCCGCTGCGACTCCTCGAAGCCGGGGGCGGGGGTCGACGACGGGTCGACGGGCAGCATCTCGCGGGTCGCCACGATCGGCTCGTCGTAGACGGGGTCGCCGTTGCCGTCGAGCGGGTACCAGACCGGGATCGGCACGCCGAAGAAGCGCTGGCGCGAGATGAGCCAGTCGCCGGCCAGGCCGCCGACCCAGTTCTCGTAGCGGACGCGCATGAAGTCGGGGTGCCAGTCGATCTCGCGACCGCGGTCGACGAGGCGCTGGCGGAGCGGTTCGTCGCGCGCGCCGTTGACGATGTACCACTGTCGCGTCGACACGATCTCGAGCGGGCGGTCGCCCTTCTCGTAGAACTTCACCGGGTGCGTGATCGCCTTGGGGTCGGCGAGCAGGTCACCCGATTCGCGCAGCAGCTCGACGACGGCCTGCTTGGCCGAGAAGGTCGTCTTGCCGGCGAGCTTCGCGTAGGCCTCGCGGCCCGCATCGGAGGCGATCGCGTCGGGCGCGTCGGCGATCACGCGGCCGTCGAAGCCGATGATGGCGCGGTTGGGCAGGCCCAGCTCACGCCACCAGACGACGTCGGTGACATCGCCGAAGGTGCAGATCATGGCGATGCCCGTGCCCTTGTCCTTCTGGGCGAGGTGGTGCGCCACGACGGGCACCTCGACGCCGAACACGGGCGTGGTGACGGTCGTGCCGAAGAGCGGCTGGTACCGCTCGTCGTCGGGGTGGGCGACGAGCGCGACGCACGCGGGGATCAGCTCGGGGCGGCTCGTCTCGATCTCGACGTGACCGCCACCGGGCTTGTGGAAGGCGACGCGGTGGTAGTGACCGGGCTGCTCCCGGTCCTCCAGCTCGGCCTGCGCGACGGCCGTGCGGAACGTGACGTCCCACAGCGTGGGGGCGAGCGCCTGGTACGCCTCGCCGCGCTCGACGTTGCGGATGAAGGCCAGCTGCGAGGTGAACAGCGCCTCGTCGGCGATGGTGCGGTAGGTCTGCGTCCAGTCGACGGAGAGCCCCAGGGTGCGCCACAGCGCCTCGAACTGCTGCTCGTCCTCCGCCGTGAGCCGCTCGCACAGCTCGATGAAGTTGCGGCGGCTGATCGGCACCTGGTCGGCGGGCTTGATCGTCTTGCCCTCGGTGCCCTCGAACGGCGGCGTGAAGTCGGCGTCGTAAGGGAGCGACGGGTCGCAGCGGACGCCGTAGTAGTTCTGGACGCGGCGCTCGGTCGGCAGTCCGTTGTCGTCCCAGCCCATCGGGTAGAAGACGCACTTGCCCCGCATGCGCTGGAAGCGGGCCATGACGTCGGTGTGGGTGTACGAGAAGACGTGGCCGATGTGCAGCGAGCCCGACGCGGTGGGCGGAGGGGTGTCGATCGAGTACATCGCCTCCCGCGTGGCGCCGGAGCGGTCGAACCGATACGTGCCGTCGGACTCCCAGACACCGCCCCACTTGGCTTCGAGGCCCTCGAGAGCGGGCTTGTCGGGGATGCGCGCGGTGTCGGTCATGATGCTCCGGTTCGGTATGTGCGGCACCGAGTCCGTGGGGGTGCCTGAATGTGCGACGCTCCAGCTTACCGGAGGGGTGCTGCGCGCTCGAAGCCGGGGGATCCTCAGGCGGTCAGGCGCGGGGCGTCCGCGACGAGCTGCGCCGTGTACGGATGCTGCGGGGAGCCGAAGACCTCGTCCGAGCTCCCGGTCTCGACGATGCGCCCCGAGCGCATGACGGCGACCCGGTCGCTCATGTGGCGGACCACTCCGAGGTCGTGCGAGATGAACAGGAGCGCGAGTCCGTCCCGGCGCTGCAGGTCGTCGAGCAGGTCGAGGATCTGCGCCTGGATCGTGACGTCCAGCGCCGAGACCGGCTCGTCGCAGATCAGCACGTCCGGTGCGGCGGCGAGGGCGCGGGCGATCGCGACGCGCTGCCGCTGGCCGCCCGAGAGGGTGAGCGGTCGGCGTGCGCCGACGGATGCCGCGAGGCCGACCTGGTCGAGCAGCTCCGCGACCCGCCGGTCCCGCTCGCGGCGTCCGGCTCGGGGCAGGACGGTGCCGATGGCGTCGTCGAGGATGCCGCGGACGCTCCAACGCGGGTCGAACGAGCTCAGCGCGTCCTGGTAGACGGCGCCGATGCGGCGGCGCGTCGGCCGGCGCTCGCGCTCGGGGAGGCTCGACCACGGCCGGCCGTCGAGGAGCACCTCGCCCGCATCCGGCGCGGTGAGGGCGAGGGCCAGGCGCGCCACGGTCGTCTTGCCCGATCCGGACTCGCCGACGAGCCCGAGAGTCTCTCCGCGGCGCACGTCGAGGGACACGTCGTCGACCGCGGCGAGGCGTCCGCCGGCCACGGGGAAGGTCTTCGTCACGCCGTCGAGGCGGAGCACGGGTCGCTCTCCGACCGCGGTCCGCGCGGGCGGCGCGGGGCGATCGCCGGTCCGGAACGCGTCGTCGGAGCCGCCATCGCCGGTGACCGGGGCGGACGACACGCTCAGGCGCTCGCCTCGGGCGCGGTCGGTGGGCACGGCGGCGATGAGCGCCCGCGTGTACGCGTGGCGGGGCGTGCGGAGCACCTGCTCGGCGGGACCCTCCTCGACGAGGCGGCCGCCCCGCATGACGAGGATGCGGTCGGCGAGGCCGCCGACGACGGCGAGGTCGTGGCTGATCAGGAGGATCCCCGTGCCGCGCGAGCGGATCTCGCCGAGCAGTGCGAGGATGCGCGCCTGCACGGTGACGTCGAGCGCCGTCGTCGGCTCGTCGGCGATGAGCAGCGGCGGGTCGAGGGCGAGCGCGGCGGCGATGAGCGCGCGCTGTCGCAGCCCGCCGGACAGTTCCCCGGAGCGGCGGTCGGCGGCCTCGGCGGGGTCGGGCATGCCCACCCGGTCGAGCAGGTCGACCACCCGCGTCCGCCGGTCCGCGGGCGGCATCCGTTCGTGGATGCGCAGCGCGTCGTCGATCTCGCGACCGATCGGCCGGAGCGGGTCGAGCGACACGAGCGCGTCCTGCAGGATCAGGCCGATGCTGCGGCCGCGGACGCTGCGCCATTCGCGCTCACCGGCTCGGGCGAGGTCGCGGCCGAGGACCTCGAGCCGTTCGGCCGTGGTGGTCGAGCCCGGACCGGCGAGACCCAGGAGCGATCGCGCCGTGACGCTCTTGCCGGAGCCGGACTCGCCGACGATGGCGACGCACTCGCCGGGCATGATCCGCAGCGACAGGCCGTGCACGACCTCGCGGCCGTCGAACGCGACGCGCAGCCCCTCGACGTCGAGGAGGGGGGCCGCGGTGGCGGCATCCGCTCGGGCGGTCATCGCACCTCCTGGTCGCGTCGGGTGAGCGCCCGGCCGAGGACCGTGGTCGCCACGGTCGTGCCGACGATCATGAGCCCGGGGAACACCGTCATCCACCACGCGGTGCCGAGGTAGGTGCGGCCCGCCGCGAGCATCGCGCCCCACTCGGCGGCCGGCGGCTGCGCTCCGAGGCCGAGGTAGCTGAGCGCCGACGCCCACACGATCGCCTGCCCGATGCCCAGCGTGGCGAGCACGAGGAGCGGCACGAGTGCGTTCGGCAGGATGTGCTGCACGAGGATGCGTCCGGGCGCGTGTCCGAGGACCCGCGCCGACTCGACGAAGGGCGCGCTGCGGATCGCGACGAGCTGCCCGCGGATGATGCGCGCGTACCCGGGCGCGGTCGAGAGCCCCACGGCGATCGTGGCCGTCACGGGCCCCGGTCCCGCGATGACGATGACGAGCAGCGCGAGGAGCAGCCCGGGGAACGCGAACAGCACCTCGACGAGCCGGCTGACGCCGAAGTCGACCGCCCGGCCGCCGAAGCTCGCGAGCACGCCGAGCACGGCGCCCAGCGCGAGCCCGATGAACGTCGCCGTGACGCCGATGAGGAGGGAGGTCCCGGTCCCGGCGACGACGCGGCTGTAGACGTCGCGGCCCGATTCATCGGTGCCGAACCAGTGCGCGAACGACGGCGCCTGGAATGCCTCGACTGCGGAGATCGCGTTCGGCGGATGCGTCTGCACCAGCCCCGGCGCGAACGCGGCGACGGCGAGGAAGGCCACGAAGGCGAACGCGAGCAGCGTCCCGATGCGGGGCATCCGCCGTGCGGGGCGCGCCGCCTCGTGCTCGGCCGCCGACACGACGGTCGTCTGCCGCAGTTCGAGCTCGCTCACCGGGCTCCCTCCTGCCGGAGGCGCGGGTCGGCGACGCGGGCGACGAGGTCGGTGACCACGGTCATGACCACGTAGACGAGCGCGACGAACAGCACCACGCCGACGACGACCGGGATGTCGCGGAGCGTGACCGCCTGCAGGAGCGTGCGGCCGAGCCCGGGCATCGCGAAGATCGTCTCGACGACGACGGCGCCCGAGAGCAGCCAGCCGAGCGCCCACCCCGACAGGCTGATGCCGGGCAGCGCGGCGTGGCGGATGGTGTGGCGGAGCCGGACCCCGGCGGTGCTCTCACCGCGGGCCCGCGCCGAGACGACGAACGGCTGCTCGAGCGCGTCGAGCAGGCTCTCGCGCATGACTTGGGCGAGGAAGCCCGCGAGTGGGACGGCGAGGGTCACGACCGGCAGCACGAGACCGGCGGGCGTGCCCGTCGCGACCGGCGGGAGCCAGCCCAGGCCTGAGCTGAAGACGGCGATGAGGACCCCGGCCAGCCAGAAGTGGGGGAGCGCTGCGGCGGTGAGCTCGACGCCCTCGCCGACGGCCGCCGCGATGCGACCACGCCCCGTCGACCAGAGCGCGAGACCGAGCGCGAGCACCCAGGCGAGTGCGAGCGAGAGCACCGCGAGCAGGAGCGTGCCGCCGACCTGCGCGGCGAGGAGGTCGGCGACGGGGACGCGGAGGGCGTAGGACGAGCCGAGGTCGCCGGTGAGCAGCCGGCCGAGCATCGCGAGGTACTGCACGACCAGCGGCTGGTCGAGGCCGTACTCCTCGCGCACGAGGTCGAGCGCCTCCTGGGACGCCTGCGATCCGGGACCGCCGAGGATCGCCTGGGCGGGATCCCCGGGGATCAGCCGGATGGCGAAGAAGGTGAGCGTGGCGACGGCCCACATGACGAAGACGGCGCCGCCGACGAGCACCGCCGCGTGACGGGCGGTGCTGCGGCGGCGCCGGATCGGCTCAGTCGGCGAGCCAGGCGTCATGGAAGCTCGGCGTGGACACCGTCGGCATGGCGCGAGCGCCGCGCACCGACGGGTCGAGCAGGAAGCTGTTCTGCTGGTCGTACAGCGGGAGGAGGTAGTACCCGCCGAGGATGCGCTGCTGCGCCTGCTCGTACAGGTCGGCGCGGGCGTCGGCGTCGCTCTCGGCGGCGGCCTCCGTCAGCAGTGCGTCGACCTCGGGGTCGTCCAGCTGGGCGAGGTTGGCGAAGTAGCCGCTCGGTGCGGGCGTGATGCTGTCGGAGTGGTACAGGATCCGCAGCACGTCGGGGCCGACCTTGGTGTACGGGGCGCTCACGATCTCGTACTCGTTCGCGAACAGGCGCCCGTACCAGCTGGACAGGTCGAGCAGGTCGATGACGACGTCGAAGCCGGCCTCCTTCGCGGTGGCCTGCACCTGCTCGAACAGCGACTGCTCGGCGGGGATCGACTGGTTGGTGCTCACCGGGAAGCGCAGCGTCAGGCGCTGCCCGTCCTTCAGGCGCGTGCCGTCGGCGTCGCGCTCGGTCCACCCGGCCTCGTCGAGCAGCTCGTTCGCGCGCTCGAGATCGGGCTCGAACCGCGACGCGTCGGAGTACGCGAGCGCCTCGACCGAGGACAGGGCCGAGTACGACCGCTCGGCGGTGCCGAAGAACAGCGCGTCGATGCCCTCGTCGACCTGGACGGCGCGGATGAACGCCTCGCGCACGCGCTCGTCGTCGAAGGGCGCCTGCCCCGAGTTCAGCTCGATGCGGTTCGAGGCGCCCGGACGCGGCGCGTCGAGCCACGTGAGGTTCCCGGACTCCTCGGCGGCGGCGATGGTGTCGGGCTGCGGGTTGTCGATCACGTCGACCTGGCCGCCCTGCAGCGCGGCGTACCGGGATGCGGCATCCGGCACGAAGCGCCACTCGATCGCCTCGAGGTAGGCGGGACCCTCGTGCCCGGCGTCGGCGGGCGGCGAGGAGTACTCGTCGTTGCGCACCAGCATCACGCGGTCCTGCTTCACCCACTCGTCGACGACGAACGGCCCGGTGCCGATCGGCGCCTCGCAGTTCTCCTCCATGCCGCGGGCGATGCCGGCGGGGGACTGGATGGCGGTCCACGGCTGGCTCAGCGACTCGAGCAGTGCACTGTCGGGCGTGGTGAGGACGAAACGCGCCGTGAGGTCGTCGACGACCTCGACACGCTCGACCTTGCCCATCGCGAGGTAGCCGGTGGACGACTGCGTCGCCGGATCCTGCAGGTGCTCGACGTTGACCTTCACGGCCTCGGCGTCCAGCGGCGTGCCGTCGGTGAACGTCACCCCGTCGCGCAGCGTGAACTCCCACGCGAGGCCGTCCTCCGACGCCTCCCACGACTCGGCGAGCCACGGGATGATCTCGCCGGAGTCGTCGCGGGAGACGAGCGACTCGAGGAACTGCCCCGCGATGAGCGCCTGCGGGTAGTTGCCGCCGACGTGCGGGTCCAGGCAGGTCGGCTCCGCGTCGCCGCTCGCGTAGACGAGCGTGCCGCCCTCCACGGGCTCGTCGGAGGCCTGCGGCTCGTCGGCCTGGCAACCGGCGAGCGCGAGGGCCGACACCAGGCCGGCGGCGATCAGGGCGGAACGGCCGAGGGGCCGTCGGTTCACGGGTGCAGCGCGCATCGAAGTCCTTGCGACAGGGGGAGGGGTGGGCCGCACGTCGTCGGGGCCGGAATCATCCTGACACCGGCGACGACCGCTCACAAGCGACTTGTGCGCCTATGAATAGAACAATACGCTTCACGGTGTGCTGATCCGCGTCGACCCCGGCGACCCGCTGCCGCTCCACGAGCAGCTCGCGCGCGGCATCCGCGCCTCGATCATCGACGGTCGGCTCGCCGGCGGCGAGCGCCTGCCGGCGGCCCGCGTCCTCGCGGCATCCGTCGGCGTGAACATGCACACCGTCCTGCACGCCTACCGCCGACTCCGTGACGAGGGGCTCATCGAACTCCACCGCGGGCGGGGCGCCGTCGTCCTCGTCCGCCTCGGCGGGCACGGCGCGCTCGCGGGCGCCATCCACGACCTCGTCGACGAGGCCAAGGCGCGCGACATCGGCGAGCCCGCCCTGCTCGCGCTGATCAGCGAGGCGTATCGCTGGGCCCCAGGGGCGCCGCCCACCGGCGTGCGCCGCCCCCCGACGACCCGGTAGTCTGGAGGGACCGACATCGATCCGGCCATCACCGGGGAGTCTTCGGAAGAACCGCCCGCAGCACGACCGCGGGCCAAGTAGAACCGAACGGGGCAGGCCCGTCACAGCCGCAGCACGAGAGGTCCGGCGCTCCGCCGCCGGGCAAGCGGGGTGGTACCGCGCAGGCGTCCGAACGGGCGCCGGCGTCCTCGCGGTAGGTGATCCGTCCCGCAAGGAGCGCGCGTGTACCCCCGCAACGACGACCAGCCCGTGGCCCCGTCGCCCGACTTCCCCGCCATCGAGCGCGACGTCCTCGCGCACTGGAAGGCCGACGGCACGTTCCAGGCGTCCATCGACCAGCGCGACGGCGCCGAGGAGTGGGTCTTCTACGACGGCCCGCCCTTCGCCAACGGCCTGCCGCATTACGGGCACCTGCTCACCGGCTACGCCAAGGACCTCTTCCCGCGCTTCCAGACCATGCGCGGCAAGCAGGTGCACCGCCGCTTCGGCTGGGACACCCACGGCCTTCCCGCCGAACTCGAGGCGGAGCGGCAGCTCGGCATCACCGACAAGGCCGAGATCGAGCGCATGGGCATCGCCGCGTTCAACCAGGCCGCGCGCGACGCCGTCCTCCGCTACACGAAGGAGTGGGAGGAGTACGTCACCCGCCAGGCGCGCTGGGTCGACTTCGAGCACGACTACAAGACGCTCGACGTCACCTTCATGGAGTCGGTGATCTGGGCCTTCAAGCAGCTCCACGAGAAGGGCCTCGCGTACGAGGGCCACCGCGTGCTGCCGTACTGCTGGCGCGACCAGACGCCGCTGTCGAACCACGAGCTGCGCATGGACGACGACGTCTACAAGAACGTCCAGGACCAGACCGTCACCGTCACCTTCCCCCTCACGGGCGCGAAGGCGGAGTCGCTCGGCCTCACCGCGGTGCGCGCCCTCGCCTGGACCACCACGCCCTGGACGCTCCCGACCAACTTCGCACTCGCCGTCGGACCCGACATCGAGTACGCGGTCGTGCCAGCGGGGCCGAACGGCACCCCGGACGCCACGGTCCTCCGCGAGCGCGCCGGCGGCGCGGCATCCGACACCGAGGTGCTCGGCGCCGAGTACCTCATCGCGATCGACCTCGTCGGCAACTACGCGAAGGAACTCGGCTACGAGTCGGCCGACGACGCCCGCGCCGCGGTCTCGCGGACGGTCCGCGGGGCGGAGCTCGAGGGCATCACGTACGACCGCCTCTTCGACTACTACGCCGACGTCGAGCGCTGGGGCCTCGAGAACGCGTGGACCATCCTCGTCGCCGACTACGTCACGACCGAGGACGGCACGGGCATCGTGCATCAGGCCCCCGCCTACGGCGAGGAGGACCAGAAGGCGTGCGAGGCCGCGGGCATCCCGGTCGTGCTCTCGCTCGACGACGGCGGCAAGTTCCTCCCCGAGGTGACGGATGTCGCGGGGCTCCTCTGGAGCGACGCGAACAAGCCGCTCACGCAGCTGCTGAAGGCCGAGGGGCGCCTGCTCCGCCAGGCCAGCTACGAGCACTCGTACCCGCACTGCTGGCGGTGCCGCAACCCGCTCATCTACCGGGCGGTGTCGAGCTGGTTCGTGCGCGTGCCGGAGTTCCGCGACCGCATGGAGGAGCTCAACCAGGAGGTGAACTGGGTCCCGGCGAACGTCAAGGACGGCCAGTTCGGCAAGTGGCTCTCGGGTGCGCGCGACTGGTCGATCAGCCGCAACCGCTACTGGGGCTCGCCGATCCCGGTCTGGAAGAGCGACGACCCCGCCCACCCGCGCATCGACGTGTACGGCTCGCTCGAGGAGCTCGAGCGCGACTTCGGCCGCCTGCCGCTGAACCAGCACGGCGAGCCCGACCTGCACCGCCCGTACATCGACGAGCTGACCCGGCCGAACCCCGACGACCCGACCGGCCAGTCGACCATGCGCCGCATCCCCGACGTGCTCGACGTCTGGTTCGACTCCGGGTCGATGCCCTTCGCGCAGGTGCACTACCCGTTCGAGAACCGCGAGTGGTTCGACACCCACAACCCGGCCGACTTCATCGTCGAGTACATCGGGCAGACGCGCGGCTGGTTCTACACCCTCCACGTGCTCTCGACCGCGCTGTTCGACCGGCCGGCGTTCGAGAACGTCGTGAGCCACGGCATCGTCCTCGGCAACGACGGGCAGAAGATGTCGAAGTCGCTGCGCAACTACCCGGACGTCAACGAGGTGTTCGACCGCGACGGCTCCGACGCGATGCGCTGGTTCCTCATGTCGAGCTCGGTGCTGCGCGGCGGCAACCTGATCGTGACCGAGGAGGGCATCCGCGAGGGCGTCCGCCAGCTCATGCTGCCGCTGTGGAGCACCTGGTACTTCTTCTCGCTCTACGCCAACACCGCGCGCGAGGGCGGATACGAGGCATCCCGCCGCACCGACTCGACCGACGTGCTCGACCGGTACCTGCTCGCCAAGCTCCGCGACCTCGTCGACGCCGTCACCGTCGACCTCGAGGACTTCGATTCGCCGCTCGCGGCGCAGAAGCTGCGCGACTTCGGCGACGTGCTCACGAACTGGTACGTGCGCCGCTCGCGCGACCGCTTCTGGGGCGGCGTCGCCGAGGACGGCACCGGCAGCGAGGCCTTCGACACCCTGTACACCGTGCTCGAGACGCTGACGCGCCTGGCCGCGCCGCTGCTGCCGCTCGTGACCGAGCAGGTGTGGCGCGGGCTCACCGGCGGACGGAGCGTGCACCTGACCGACTGGCCCGTGGCCGACGAGTTCCCCGCCGACCCCGAGCTCGTCGCCGCCATGGACGGCGTGCGCGAGGTCACGGGCGCTGTGCTCGCACTGCGCAAGCAGGCCGGCCGGCGCGTGCGGCTGCCGCTCGCGGCGCTCACTGTCGTGACGACGGATGCCGCGGCGCTCGCGCCGTTCGAGGGCATCCTCCGCGACGAGCTCAACGTCAAGCGCGTCGACCTCGTCGAGCTCGACGAGTCGAGCGCCGCCACGTACGGCGTCACGAAGCGACTGACCGTCAACGCCCGCGCGGCCGGACCCCGGCTCGGCAAGCAGGTGCAGCAGGCGATCCAGGCCGCCCGGTCGGGCGACTGGACCCTCGACGGCGACGCGGTCGTCGCGGGCGGCATCCCGCTGGAGGCGGGGGAGTACGACCTGGTGCTCGAGGCCGGCGCGGCGGGCGACGGCCAGGCGCTGGGCCTCCTCGCCGACGGCGGCTTCGCCATCCTCGACACGGTGACGACGCCCGAGCTCGAGGCGGAGGGCCTCGCGCGCGACGTGGTCCGCGCCGTGCAGGACGCCCGCAAGGCGGCCGGCCTCGAGGTCGGCGACCGGATCCGGCTCTCGCTCACGCTCGACGCAGCGGGCGTCGCCGCCGCCGAGGCGCATCGCGACCTCATCGGCCGCGAGACGCTCGCTCCGGAGGTCGTGATCGCCGAGGGGTCGCCGAACGGCGACGAGGCGCGTTCGGTCGGCGACGGCTCGAAGCTCGCGGTGCGGGTCGAGAAGCTCGCGGAGGTGACCGCCCGATGAGCACCGTGACGCCCGAGTCCACGCCCGAGGAGCGCGACGCCGCCGACGCCGTGTACGCCGCGCTGCTCGCGCGCGTCGGCGAGGCCCAGCCGCAGCCGCGGCTCGATGCCACGCGTCGAGCCGTCGAACTGCTCGGCGACCCGCACCGCGCTGCGCCCGTGATCCACCTGACCGGGACCAACGGCAAGACCTCGACGAGCCGGATGATCGAGAGCATCCTGCGCGCGCAGGGCCTTCGAACGGGACTCATGACGAGCCCGCACCTCGTGCGGTTCACCGAGCGCATCCGCATCGACGGCGAGCCGATCGCCGATGAGGCGGTCGCCCGCATCTGGGAGGAGATCCTCCCGGTGCTCGGCCTCGTCGACGCGGAGCTCGAGGGTCGCGGGGAGGTGCCGCTGACGTACTTCGAGGCGCTCACCGTGCTCGCCTTCGCCGCCTTCGCCGACGCGCCCGTCGACGTGGTGGTGCTCGAGGTCGGCATGGGCGGCGAGTGGGACTCCACCAACGTCGCCGACGGCCAGGTGGCCGTCATCACGCCCATCGCCATCGACCACGCCGAGCGCCTCGGCCGGACGATCGCGGAGATCGCCCGCACCAAGTCCGGCATCATCAAGCCGGGCGCGGCCGTCGTGACGGCCTTCCAGGCGCCCGAGGCGCTCGAGGTGCTGCACGAGGTCGCCGACGCGCGCGAGGCGAGCGTCGCGGTCGAGGGCGGCGCGTTCGCCGTGCTCGACTCGCGCGTGGCCGTGGGCGGCCAGCTCGTCTCGGTGCGCGGCCTCGCGGGCGAGTACCGAGACCTCGCGCTCCCGCTCTACGGGCGCCACCAGTCGGAGAACGCGGCCCTGGCCATCGCGGCCGTCGAGTCGTTCCTCGGCGGAACCGTCCGACTGGCCGACGACGTGCTCGAGGCTGGGCTCGGCGCGGCGACCTCGCCGGGCCGCCTGCACCCGGTCTCGGTCGACCCGACCGTCCTCGTCGACGCGGCGCACAACCCGCACGGCGCCGCCGCCCTCATCGAGGCGCTCGGCGAGTACTTCGACTTCGACGAGCTCGTCATCGTCCTCGGCGTGCTGGGCGACAAGGATGCCACGGGGATCGTCCGGGCGCTCGAGCCGACCGGGGCGCGCTTCCTCGCCACGCAGTCCGAGTCCGACCGGGCCATCCCGGCCGGCGAGCTCGCGGCATCCGTGGCAGCGGTGGTCGGCCCCGACCGCGTCGACGTGGTCGAGCGCCTCGACGACGCGCTCGACGACGCCCGCGACTGGGCGGCGCGCGGCGAGAAGCGCGGCGTCCTCGTCACCGGGTCGATCACCCTCGTCGGCGACGCCATCGCGATCGCCGACGACCGCGGCTGGAGCGACCGGTGACCACGGCCGAGCCCGCCGCTCCGATCCCGGGCGGCCCGCGGTCGGTGCGCCGCACCCTCGCGAGCATCGTGCTCGCGTTCGAGGTCGTCGTCGTGTTCCTCGCCGCGCTCGTGATCTGGGGGCTGTCGCGCGAGGAGGGCGGCATCCTGGGCCTGCCCGAGTGGGCACCGCTCGCCGGTGGCGGCGTGGTGATCATGGGGCTCCTGCTCACCCTCGGCCTGCTCCGCCACGAGTGGGCCTACGGCCTCGGCTGGGCGCTGCAGGCCGTCATCTTCGCGTCGGGTCTGCTCAACCCGGCGATGTTCGTCGTGGGTGCCCTGTTCGGCGGCATGTGGGCGTACTGCATGATCGTCGGCGGGCGCATCGACCGTGATCGGGCGGCGTCCGCCGCCCCAGGAAGGGAACCCCAATGACCACCGCCATCGAAGAGACCCTCGTGCTCGTGAAGCCCGACGGGGTCGCGCGCAACCTCACCGGCGAGATCCTCCGCCGCATCGAGGCGAAGGGCTACTCGCTCGTCGACATCCGCATGGTGCAGCCCGACCGCGAACTGCTCGCGAAGCACTACGCCGAGCACGAGGGCAAGCCCTTCTACGAGCCGCTCGTGGAGTTCATGGAGTCCGGTCCGGTCGTCGCGATGCGCGTCGCCGGCAACAGGGTCATCGAGGGCTTCCGCGTCCTCGCCGGCACCACCGACCCGACGACCGCCGCGCCCGGTACCATCCGCGGCGACTTCGGCCGCGACTGGGGTCTCAAGGTGCAGCAGAACCTCGTGCACGGCTCCGACTCGGTGGAGTCGGCCGAGCGCGAGCTCGCGCTCTGGTTCGACTGAGCCGTCCGCTCGACCGCGCGGCGGCGGTGTCCGGCGACGGATGCCGCCGCCGTACCGCGTGCGCCGATCAGAACAGGTTCTGCAGGTCGATGATCACGCGCGGGATGGCGTTCATCTGCGCCTGCGCGAGCAGGATGACCACGGCGTAGCAGGCGATCGTGATGACGACCACCCATCCCATGAGCGTGTCCGCGACGCGCCGTACGGCGGGCGAGGCCGGGATCGCCCCCTCGCGGAGGTTCCGGAGCGTGACGACCAGGAAGACGGGGATCGTGACCGCCCACGTGAGCATGCACCACGGGCAGAGCACGTCGAGCACGTAGATGCTCTGCGCGATGAGCCAGATCACGAAGGCCAGCGCACCCGTGACGCCCACGTTCAGCCCGATCCAGTACCAGCGCGCGAAGCGGGCACCGGCGAGCAGGGCCACCCCGGTCGTGATGACCACCGGCCAGGCCATGAGCCCGATCAGCGGATTGGGGAACCCGAACAGCGCGCCCTGGTCCGACCCGAGGTTCACGCTGCACCCGACGAGGACGCCCACGTTGCACGCCGGCACGTAGTCGGGATCGGACAGCGTGAGGATCTTCTCGAGCGTCAGCTCGAACGCCGCGAGCAGGCCCAGCGCCCCCGCGACGACGAGGAACACGGCGAGCGCGACCGGCCGTGCCGGGCGGGGGGAGTCGGGCATGCCCGGTATTCTGGCACGCCGATTCCGCGCAGCGCTGGGAGACCGTGCGATAATCGTTGCAGTCGCCCGAGCCGCGCTCGGTGCGACGCCAACGAGGGCTTTGAGGATGCACCGCATCCGCATCCGCGGACGAACCGCGAGATTTGGCGTCACCGGCACCCGTCGGGCGCAGCAGAGAAGGATTGGCGGTCCGGCGCACGGCGCGGGACCGCTCCGAGGAGTACGGGGTGAGGTGGCGCGGCCACCGCTCCCGGCGTAGGAGTGCACCAGAGATGGTGGAAGACAACGGAACACCGACGAACGCAACGTCAGGCGAGCCGCCCCGGCGCAAGGTGGGGCTCTTCGGGGCCCGTCGCACCGGCCGCCGTGCGACCCAGGTCGTGCCGCGCAGCGAGCACGAGACCGCGGATGCCGCCGCGCCGGCCGCCGCCGAGCCCCCCGCGGGCCCGAGCGCACCGGTGACGGAGGAGTCCGCCGCGCCGGTCCTCACGCACGGCGACGGGCAGGAGCGCCGGGGCGACGCGCCCGCGGAGCCGGTCGAGGCGGCCGCGGAGGCGGTGGCGGACGCTCCGGCCGACGCTGCGGCATCCGCTGCCCCGCAGGCCGGCGAGGCGGCGGCGGCGGAGACTCCGGCCGAGGCCGCCGGATCCGACGCGGAGGCCGAGCCGGCGTCGCCGATCCCCGCGGTGCTGACGACCACCTCGCTGATCTTCCACGCCCCGCCGGTGTTCGAGCCGCCGGCCGGCGACCGGTCCGACCGGTCCGAACGCGGCGATCGGGACCGCGACCGCGACCGTGAGCGCGACGCCCAGGGTGAGGGTTCGAGCGTCCGTCGCCGGTCCCGTCGCCGCAGCGGCGAGGAGTCGCGCAACGCCGGCGACGAGCCCGAGAACACGGTCGTCAAGGTCCGCAAGCCCCGCGAGCCGGAGCTGATCACCGAGCCGCAGAAGGTCAAGGGCTCCACGCGCCTCGAGGCGAAGAAGCAGCGTCGCCGCGACGGTCGTGACGCCGGGCGCCGCCGGGCCGTGATCACCGAGGCCGAGTTCCTCGCGCGCCGCGAGTCGGTCGACCGCCAGATGGTCGTGCGCCAGAAGGGCGGCCGCATCCAGATCGGCGTCATGGAGGACGGCGTGCTCGTCGAGCACTACGTCGCGCGCAACCAGGACGCGTCGCTCATCGGCAACGTGTACCTCGGCCGCGTGCAGAACGTGCTGCCGAGCATGGAGGCCGCGTTCGTCGACATCGGCCGCGGCCGCAACGCCGTGCTGTACTCGGGCGAGGTCGACTGGGATGCCGCTGCCGAGAACGGCGAGAAGAACCAGCCCCGACGCATCGAGCTCGCGCTGAAGCCGGGCGACCGGGTGCTCGTCCAGGTGACGAAGGACCCGGTGGGCCACAAGGGCGCACGCCTGACCAGCCAGATCTCGCTTCCCGGCCGTTACCTCGTGTACGTGCCGAACGGCTCGATGAACGGCATCAGCCGCAAGCTCCCCGACACGGAGCGCGCGCGCCTGAAGAAGATCCTCAAGGAGGTGCTCCCCGAGAACCAGGGCGTCATCGTGCGCACCGCGGCCGAGGGCGCCACCGAGGAGCAGCTCACGCGCGACGTCAACCGGCTCATCAGCCAGTGGGCCGACATCTCGCAGACGATCGAGAAGGTCCAGGCGCCGGCGCTCCTGCACTCCGAGCCGGACCTGCTCATCAAGATCGTCCGCGACGTCTTCAACGAGGACTTCCAGAAGATGATCATCGCCGGCGACGAGGCGCGCCGCACGATCGAGAAGTACCTCGGCCAGGTCGCGCCGGACCTGCTCGAGCGCGTCGAGGCCTACGAGGGCGAGCGCGACGCGTTCGACGAGTTCCGCATCACCGAGCAGATCGAGAAGGCGCTCGAGCGCAAGGTGTGGCTGCCGTCCGGCGGTTCGCTGATCATCGACCGCACCGAGGCGATGACCGTCATCGACGTCAACACGGGCAAGTTCGTCGGCTCCGGCGGCAACCTCGAGGAGACGGTCACCAAGAACAACCTCGAGGCGGCGGAGGAGATCGTCCGCCAGCTGCGACTCCGCGACATCGGCGGCATCATCGTCGTCGACTTCATCGACATGGTGCTCGAGTCCAACCGCGACCTCGTGCTGCGTCGACTCGTCGAGTGCCTCTCGCGCGACCGCACGAAGCACCAGGTCGCCGAGGTCACCTCCCTCGGCCTCGTGCAGATGACCCGCAAGAAGCTCGGGCTCGGGCTGCTCGAGTCGTTCTCCGAGGCGTGCGAGGTCTGCGCCGGGCGCGGCATCATCGTCCACCACGAGCCGATCGCGAAGCACCGCGCGCCGCAGCAGCAGGTCGAGCGCCGCCGGAACCGCGGCGGCGGCAACGGCAACAACGGCGGGTCGTCGCAGGCGCCCGCGGCCGACAAGGCGCACCAGGGCACGCACGCGATCACCGAGGACGTGAAGCACGCGCTCGCGCAGATCGCCGCGTCGACCGTCGCGCACGCCGAGCAGAAGGCGCCGACGGATGCCGCATCCGAGCCGTCGTCGGCGGTCGCCGACGCCACGCCGGGCGCCGAGGCGCCGGCCGAGGGCGGCGGGCGCCGGCGTGGTCGTCGTCGCGCGTCGCGGGGCTCGGGCGGCGGCGCCGGCGAGCGAGAGGCCGCGGCCGAGGCGCCCGCCGTCCCGGAGGAACGCGCCGAGGCCGAGACGCCGACGGGTTCGGCCGAGCCCGCCGCGGAGCGTCCGGCACCGATCATCGACCTGCCCGAGCCGCCCGTCCGACGCGAGCGTCCGGCGCGCGTGCCCGAGGCCGAGGTGCTCCTCGACTCGATGCTCGACGCCCTGCCCGCGCCCAAGCAGCCCGGTGAGGGACGCGCGCGGTCGCGGAGTCGTCGCGTCTCCACGGCGGCGCTGAGCCCCGCGGGCGCGCCGCCCGTGATCACGCGGCCCGACGGCGAGGGCGGCTCAGCGTCCGACTGAGCCGCGCCGCTCGCGGGGCGTGACCCGGAGCCCGCTCGCGCGGAGCCGGCGCACGAGCTCGCGAGCGGGCACCGGCTCGGCGCCCGCGGCGACGAGCTCGTCGTACCGCTCGGCGGGCACGTCGTAGTGGTCGAGGTCGAACCCGCGGGCGGGAATCCCGTTGCGCTCAGCGAAGGCGACCAGCTCGTCGATCGAGGTGTCGCTGACGAGGTGCGACCAGACGGTGCCGTGCTTGGGCCACAGCGGCGGATCGATGAGCACGGCCATGGCGCCGAGTGTACGCCGGGGGAGCGCGGCGCCCCTCCGACCGGGCCGGGACACGCGGGTCGCGCGCGTTTGACCGGCCCCGCGGCATCCGTGTAAACTCGACCGTTGGTGCCGCCGCTTATCCCGGTGGGCACGCACAGTTTTCTGGCAGTGACGACCCTCCTTCCCGCTGGGGTCATCCGCGCAGTGACATCCCATCAGTTAGGCGGAGCCGCATGGCTCCCTGGAGATAGGTACGAGAAGTGGTTTACGCAGTAGTGCGCGCCGGTGGTCGGCAGGAGAAGGTCGAGGTCGGCACCATCGTGACGATGGACCGGATCAAGGCCGACAAGGACGGCAACGTGCAGCTCACGCCCGTCCTCCTCGTCGACGGCGACTCGATCACCTCCGACGCCGAGTCGCTCGCCAAGGTCACGGTCACGGCCGAGGTCCTGAACGACCTGCGCGGTCCGAAGATCGTCATTCAGAAGTTCAAGAACAAGACCGGCTACAAGAAGCGCCAGGGCCACCGTCAGGAGCTCACGCGCGTCAAGATCACCGGCATCAAGTAACGGCCAGAGGAGACAGGGACAATGGCACACAAGAAGGGTGCGAGCTCCACTCGCAACGGTCGTGACTCGAACGCCAAGCGCCTCGGTGTGAAGCGCTTCGGCGGCCAGGTCGTCTCGGCGGGCGAGATCCTCGTCCGTCAGCGCGGCACCCACTTCCACCCCGGTGCGGGCGTGGGCCGCGGCGGCGACGACACGCTCTTCGCCCTCGAGGCGGGTGCGGTCGAGTTCGGCAACAAGGGCGGCCGCAAGGTCGTGAACATCGTTTCGGTCGACGCGTAAGCGGGATCGGTTTCGTGAGGGCGGGCTTCGGCTCGCCCTCACGTGTTTCCTGAGAGGAGGGCAGCGGCATGGTGAGCTTCGTCGACCAGGTCCGGCTGTTCCTGCGCGCCGGACACGGCGGCAACGGCTGCGTGTCGGTGCGCCGCGAGAAGTTCAAGCCGCTCGCCGGCCCCGACGGCGGCAACGGCGGTGACGGCGGCGACATCATCCTCGTCGCCGACCCGCAGGTGACCACCCTCCTCGCCTACCACGGGCGACCCCACCGGTCGTCCGAGAACGGCCAGCCCGGCATGGGCGACAACCGCTCCGGCGCGACCGGCGAGCCGCTCGAGCTGCCCGTCCCCGTCGGCACCGTCGTGAAGGACGCCGACGGCACCGAACTCGCCGACCTCACCGAGCCCGGCATGCGCTTCGTGGTGGCCCCCGGCGGCCAGGGCGGGCTGGGCAACGCCGCGCTCGCCTCGCAGAAGCGCAAGGCGCCCGGCTTCGCGCTGCTCGGCACCCCGGGCTTCGAGGGCGAGGTCACCCTCGAGCTGAAGACGATCGCGGACGTCGCGCTCGTGGGCTTCCCCTCCGCGGGCAAGTCGAGCCTGATCGCGGCGATGTCCGCCGCGCGGCCCAAGATCGCCGACTACCCGTTCACCACGCTGCACCCGAACCTCGGCGTGGTCCAGGCCGGCGACCACCGGTTCACGGTCGCCGACGTGCCCGGGCTCATCGAGGGTGCGAGCGAGGGCAAGGGGCTCGGGCTCGAGTTCCTCCGCCACGTCGAGCGCTGCTCGGCGCTGCTGCACGTGCTCGACTGCGCCACGCTCGAGCCGGGGCGCGACCCGGTCTCCGACCTCGAGGTCATCCTCCGCGAGCTCGAGGCGTACGAGGTGCCCGAGGGCCAGACGCCGCTGCTCGAGCGCCCCCAGCTCGTCGCCCTGAACAAGATCGACGTGCCCGAGGCGCGCGAGCTCGCCGAGTTCGTCCGCCCCGAGCTCGAGTCGCGCGGCTACCGCGTCTTCGAGATCTCCACGGTGAGCCACGAGGGCCTGCGCCAGCTGGGCTTCGCGCTCGGCGAGATCGTCGACCGCGCGCGAGCGGAGGCCGCGGCCGCCCCGGCGCCGCCGCGCATCGTGCTCCGCCCGAAGCCCGTGCACGACGCCGGGTTCGTGGTGAAGCCCGAGGGCGGCAGCTACGGCACGATCTACCGCGTGCTCGGCGCGAAGCCCGAGCGGTGGGTGGCGCAGACCGACTTCACGAACGACGAGGCCGTCGGCTACCTCGCCGACCGGCTCGCCCGCCTCGGCGTGGAGGACGAGCTCGTGCGCGCCGGCGCGGTCGCCGGCTCCACTGTGGTCATCGGTCCGGGCTCCGGCGTGGTGTTCGACTGGGAGCCCACGCTCACCTCGACGGCCGAGCTCATCACGTCGCCGCGCGGCAGCGACATCCGCCTCGACGACAACCGGCGCGCCACGCGCGCCGAGCGCCGGGGCGAGTACCACGAGCGCATGGACGCGAAGGCCGAGGCCCGTGCCGAGCTGGAGCGCGAGCGCGAGGCCGGCCTCTGGACGGGTGGCGCGGGCGAGGACGCCGAGGACGAGGAGCGCGGATGACGCACGAGCCGCTCACGCGCGATCGGGTGGCTGACGCCCGGCGCATCGTGGTGAAGGTCGGGTCCTCCTCGATCTCGGGCGAGAACGTCGGACAGATCGCCCCGCTCGTGGACGCCCTCGCGAGCTCGCACGAGCGCGGCGCGGAGGTCGTCCTCGTGTCGTCCGGCGCGATCGCGACCGGCATGCCGTACCTGCGGCTCGACGCCCGCCCAGACGACCTCGCGACGCAGCAGGCGGCCGCCTCCGTCGGGCAGAACATCCTCATCTACCGCTACCAGGAGTCGCTGCGGCGGTTCGGGATCGTCGCGGGGCAGGTGCTGCTCACCGCGGGCGACCTCGAGAACGACACCCACCGCCTGAACGCCCAGCGGGCGATGGAACGCCTCCTCGGCCTCCGGATCATGCCGATCGTGAACGAGAACGACACGGTCGCCACCCATGAGATCCGCTTCGGCGACAACGACCGCCTCGCGGCCATGGTCGCCGAGCTCATCGGCGCCGACCTGCTCGTGCTGCTCTCCGACGTCGACGCGCTGTACACCCGACCGCCGCACCTCGAGGGCGCCGAGCCGATCCCGCACGTCGCGTACGGCGACGAGCTCGCCGGCGTGGAGATCGGCTCGATCGGGCGCGCGGGCGTCGGAACCGGGGGAGCGGAGACCAAGGTGTCCGCCGCGCGGATCGCCGCGGCATCCGGCACCGGCGTGCTCGTCACGGCCACCTCGCTCGTGGCCGACGCGCTCACCGGAGCCCGTGTCGGCACCTGGTTCGAGCCGGCCGCCCGCTGACGTCACACGGGCGGTCGCACGCCCGAGCGCGAACTAGGCTAGGCCGCATGACCGACGTCCGCCCCGACCCCGCCATCGACCTCGAGTCGAACCTCGCGTCCGTCCTCGACGGGCGGCTCGCCACTGCGAAGGAGGCGTCGCGCCGGCTCGCTCGCGCGACCACCGCCGAGAAGGACGCCGCGCTGACGGCGATCGCGGAACGGCTCCGGGCCCGCGTCGACGAGATCGTCGCCGCCAACGCCGCCGACCTCGACGCCGGGCGCCGCTCCGGTCTCAGCACCGGGCTGCTCGATCGACTCACCCTCGACGAGCGGCGCATCGGGGCGATCGCCGACGCCGTGCTCGACGTCGTGGCCCTCACCGATCCCGTGGGCGAGACGGTGAGCGGGCGCACCCTGCCGAACGGCGTCCGCATCGAACAGGTCCGCGTCCCGCTCGGCGTCGTCGGCGCGATCTACGAGGCGCGCCCGAACGTCACGGTCGACATCGCGGCGCTGGCGTTGAAGAGCGGCAACGCCGTTGCGCTGCGTGGCGGCTCGGCCGCCGAGCGCACCAACGCCGTGCTCGTCGAGGTGCTGCGCGACGCGATCTCGAGCTCGGGCCTGCCCGGCGACGCCGTTCAGACGGTCGACGACTACGGTCGCGAGGGCGCACGCCACCTCATGCGCGCCCGCGACCACGTCGACGTCCTCATCCCGCGCGGGAGCGCCGCGCTGATCCGCGCGGTCGTCGACGAGGCCACGGTGCCCGTCATCGAGACGGGCGCCGGCGTGGTCCACATGTTCCTCGACGCGAGCGCGCGCGAGGACTGGTCGGTCGACCTGGTCCACAACGCCAAGGTGCAGCGGCCCAGCGTGTGCAACGCGCTCGAGACCCTCCTGGTGCATTCGGATGCCGCGGCGCGGCTGCTTCCGCCCGTGCTGGATCGCCTCGAGGCGTCGGGCGTGACGGTGCACGGCGACGAGCGCGTGCGCGAACTGCACCCCTCCGCCGTGCCCACGACCGAGGAGGACTGGGCGACGGAGCACATGAGCCTCGACCTGTCCGTCGGCATCGTGGACTCGCTCGACGAGGCGCTCGACCACATCCGGCGGTACTCGACGAAGCACACCGAGTCGATCATCACGAACGACCTCGGCAATGCCGAGCGGTTCCTCGAGGAGGTCGACGCGGCGGCCGTCATGGTCAACGCCTCGACGCGCTTCACCGACGGTGCCGAGTTCGGCTTCGGTGCGGAGGTCGGCATCTCGACGCAGAAGCTGCACGCGCGCGGACCCATGGGCCTGCCGGAGCTCACGAGCACCAAGTGGATCGTGCGCGGCGCGGGGCACGCGCGCGCCTGACGCGCCGGTGCCCGGCTCGGGTCGGACGACCGCGTTCCGACCGGTAGACTGTCCGGAGCGACATCCGCGAGACCTGGAGGAACGGCGATGAGCCTTGCGACGGCAGTGCTGACGAACACGGTGTTCACCGAGACCGAGTTCGCACGGGAGCTCCCGTTCGAGCCCTTCGTCTACGGCATCATCACGCTCGTGATCTTCTTCGCACTCGGCGCCGTCACGTACTCCTACCGCGACGTGGCGAACCGTCACCGCGCCAAGGCCGCCGCGTACGCCGCGCGCCACGCGGGAGGCGAGCACGGCGGTCACTGAGGTCGTCGGAACGGCCATGGCGACCGAATCGCGCCGACCACGCATCGGCGTGATGGGCGGCACCTTCGATCCCATCCACCACGGTCACCTCGTGGCGGCGAGCGAGGCCGCGCAGTCGTTCGACCTCGACGAGGTCGTGTTCGTGCCGACCGGGCGGCCCTACTACAAAGAGGTCGTGACGCCGGCCGAGCACCGGTATCTCATGACCGTGATCGCCACGGCCTCGAACCCGCGGTTCACCGTCAGCCGGGTCGACATCGACCGGCAGAAGCCGACCTACACGATCGACACCCTGCGCGACATGCGCGCCGAGCGTCCCGATGCCGACCTGTTCTTCATCTCGGGAGCCGATGCGATCGCCCAGATCCTGTCCTGGAAGGACGTCGAGGAGCTCTGGTCGCTGGCGCATTTCGTGGCTGTGAGTCGCCCGGGACACGTGCTGTCCGTTTCGGGATTGCCTGAGCAGGACGTAAGCTTGCTCGAAGTACCGGCGCTGGCGATCTCGTCGACGGACTGCCGGGATCGGACGCGCCGGGGCTTCCCGGTGTGGTATCTGGTGCCTGACGGGGTCGTCCAGTACATCTCCAAGCACCACCTCTACCGGAGTGTCGAATGACGTCGTCGCAGGAACCGCCGCTCACGCGTCGCGAGATCCGCGAGCGCGAGCGGCTGGCCGAGCAGCAGCGTTCCGAAGCCGCCGCGGCCCAGTCGACGGATGCCGCACCCGCGCCTCCGCCCGCCTCGCAGCCGTACCCGCAGCAGCCGCGCGTGCCGCAGCCCGCCACGTCGGGCGCGCCGCAGCCCGGCGGGTACGGGGGAGCGCCCGCCCGCGGACCGATGCCGGCGCGGAGCCCCCAGGGGCCCTCGCCCGCCGACCGCCGCCACGGCGAGGCCCGGCCCGGACCTGCGCCACAGCAGCGGCCGCAGCAGCCGGGAGCGCCCCGCCAGGGCGCGCCGATGCCGCGCTACGACGAGCTTCCGCCCGCGCAACGTTCGCATCCGGGTACGGCCACCTCGTCCGGACCGGTCCCCTCGCAGGCCCAGCGCTCGGCGACGACCTCCGGCGGCCTGTCGGCGACGACCTCCGGCGGCCTGTCGGCGACGGCCTCCGGCGGCCTGTCCGCGACGTCGTCCGGCGCGATGCCGACGCCGGCTCCGGCACGCCCGCAGCCGCAGCGTCCGTCGCAGCCCGAGGTGCGCACGGCGGCGCCGCAGCCTGCGCCCTCGCAGCTCAACACGCCCGAGCGCACGCTGACCCGGCGGGAACTGCGCGCCATGCTCGACGCTCACGCGGCCGACGGGTTCGAGGGCGACGACGACCTCGACGACCAGCGTCGGCCCGCGCCCGATCGCGGCTCGGCGCCGCAGCGCCCGGCCGCGGGGGAGTCGCCGCCGCGATCCGCGGCACGGCCCGAGGCCCCGCACCGTTCGGCACCGCACCAGGCGCCGATCCGGGCGGCCGCCCCGCACACGACCGTCGACGCCGGCCTCGATGAGCCGGTCGTCGCCCCGAAGCCGGTCGGCCACTGGACGTCGCAGCTGAACCTGCCGGACGACCGCGAGGAGCCCTACGACCAGGTGCTCTCCCGTGGCGGATCGCCTCGTGGCGTTCCCACGACCACGAACGCGCTCATCCTCCCCACGCTGCCGGACCAGGGTGCGCTCGGCACGCCACTGGCGCCCAGCGGCGAGATCATGGTGACCGGCTCGATCGACCTGCCGCGGAGCTACGGCGCCACCGGCGTGCACCCGAGCCAGATCGACTCCGCCGACGTCGACCGGCTCTTCGACAGCAGCGTCGAGGATGTCGCGGGTCCGGGCGTCGCGCCCGTCGCCGCGACCCGGGCGATCAGCACGCAGGGCCAGAACCGCGCGATGGTGGCGCCGCCGTCGAAGGAGGGCATGAACGTCCCGCTCGTGCTCGCCGTCACCGCCGGCGTGCTCGCGCTCGGTGTAGTGGCCACCCTCGTCGTCGGCGCCATCGCCGGGCTCTTCTAGGCCATCCATCGTGTCCGCAACCAGGAAGTCGAGTACATGACCGCATCCGACCACGCACATCGCCTGCTCGCCGTCGCCGCACGCGCGGCGGACGCCAAGGGGGGCGAGGACCTGGTCGCGCTGGACGTGTCCGAGCCGCTGCCGTTCGCGGACGTCTTCCTCCTCGTCAGCGGCAATTCGGAGCGGAACGTCGTCGCGATCGCCGATGCCGTGGTCGAGGCCGTCCGCGAAGCCGGACAGGACGTCGCGCGGCGTGAGGGGCGCGACGGCGGACGCTGGGCGCTGCTCGACTTCGGCGACCTCGTGGTCCACGTCTTCCACCAGGAGGAGCGCCTCTACTACGGGCTGGAGCGGCTCTGGCGGGACTGCCCGGCGATCCCCGTGGCACCGCTGCTGGAGCGCCACGACACCTCGACCGGGGGGCCCGCGGCGCCGTCCGCGTGAGGCTCCCTCGATTTCATTTCGGGGCCTGGGCTGGTGTACGCTGAATCCGTTGCCCCGCACGGGGCGGCATCCCGAACGGGTCTGTGGCGCAGCTGGTAGCGCACCTGCATGGCATGCAGGGGGTCAGGGGTTCGAGTCCCCTCAGATCCACCATCATCGAGAACCCCGCCACCGAGTGTGGCGGGGTTCTTGCGTTCTCAGGATGAGGTTCACGTCCGGCGGGGGTGCCGGATCACGCCGCCTGCAGCGAGCCCGAGCGACGGACGCGGGTCACGGCGTCGGGTGCTGCGGTGAAGCGGCCGGCGTGCCCGGCCTCGGTCACGTAATGCACGCGGATGCCGCGGCCGACGCGCGCGAGCTTGGTGATCTCGTACACGCTGCCGGCCGCGCTGACCAGCGTGTCGCCGACGGCGAGCTGGATGGTCTGCTTGAGTTCGACGGCTTCCATACTGAGAGCATCTCAGGACCCACCGACATCCGCGGCGGGACCACCGGCCAGGCGGACCAGCTCGGCGGCGAGCCGGTCGGGGGAGGTGCGGGGGACCACGTGATGGTCGCCCGCGACCGACACGAGGCGCGCCTCGGCGCCGTTCTCCGCAACGAGGCGCCGGCACCAGGCCTCGCGGGCGATCGGATCCCGCTCGCCGCGCACCACCGTCGCGGGAACCGTGCAGCCCGGCATCCGCTCGAGGGTGGGGTACCGCATCATCTCGCGCAGCACCTTGAGGTACCAGCGGACGCCGCCGCGGAAGTAGTCGCGGACCACGAGCGCGTTGACCGGCATCGGCTCGCCCAGGGTGTCGCGCAGCAGGTCGAGCGCCTGCTGCCGAACCGAGCGCCGCTCCACGTCGACGACGGGCCCGACCATGACGACGTGGCGCACGCCGTCGGACCGCAGCCGCGCCAGCTCGAGCACGATCTGCGTGCCCATCGAGTGGCCCGCGGCGACCACCGGCCACCCGTCCAGCCGATCGAGCAGCTCGGCGAGGTCCTCCGCGTACTCCTCGACGCTCGTCGCCCGCGCGGGCCGCTCCGTGTCGCCGAACCCGGCGAGGTCGACGTTCCACGTCCGCACGGACGGCGGGATCCGCCCCTGGACCGTGGCGAGCGACGCATGGGTCATGCCGATGCCGTGGACCAGCAGGACCGAGGTGGCCGCGACCTCCGCACCGCCCGACCGGTGCATGCCGTACTGCCGGCCGTTCACCCGGTACGCCTCGTGCACGGTCCCCGGGGGGTCGTTCGAGCGCGCGCCCTCGCGCGTCCCCGCGCGCCGCGCAGCGTCACCTGGCACCGTGCCTCCGTTCGTCGACGATTCCGACGGTACCGTCCGGTGTCTGCGGCGGGCACCCCTTGCGCGCGGCGCGCTTCCTTGACCGCCTCGTGACGGCGGCGGGACAATGAGGGCACGATCCGAACGCAAGGGGCACCATCGATGAGCGACACCACCACCCGTCCGACCGACCCGGCGCTCGTGGATCCCGCGCACGGCGACACCGCCGTGCTCGGGGCCGACGACGTCCAGGCGACCGTCGGAGGTGGTGCACAGCCCTCGGGGGGCGCGACCCGGTCGCGTGGCGCGTGGAGCCGGGACCTGCGGTTCATGGCCGTCGTCCTCGCCGCCATCGTGGTCCTGTTCCTGGCGTTCGCGCTCGTGGTCGCCTTCTCACCCGATGCCTCCGGGGTCACCGCGCTCGCGATCGTCGCGGCGCCGATCGCCACCATGGTCGCCGCCTACTACGGCATCACCATCGTGCTCCGGCAGGTCTCCGAGGCCCGCCGGGCAGCGGATGCCGCCGAGTCCCGCGCTCGCGCCGCCGAGGCGACCGCGCGCGAATCCGATGCGTGGGCCGCGCAGATGGAGTCGGGCCTCAGGCTCGCCGTCTCCAAGCTGGCCGGAGCGCGCATCGACACGCGTGACGTGGAGCGCGCCGCCGGCACACCCGACGACTTCTTCTAGACCGGCCGGAGCCCGGAAGCGATCGAGGCGCATCCCGACGGGATGCGCCTCGATCCGTTCACCGGGTCAGAGGTCGGCGAGCAGCGAGACGGGCCGCTCGATGCACCCGGCCACGTAGGTCAGGAACGCGGCGGCCTCGGCGCCGTCGCAGACGCGGTGGTCGAACGAGATCGTCAGCTCCGTGACGGTGCGCACGGCGAGCTCGCCGTCGACGACCCACGGGCGCTGGACGAGCCGGCCGATCCCGAGCATCGCGGCCTCCGGGTGGTTGATGATCGCGGCCGAGCCGTCCACGCCGAGGGTGCCGTAGTTGTTGAGGGTGAACGTGCCGCCCGACAGGGCGTCGGGCGGGAACGCGCCCGTGGCCGCCTGCTCGGTGCGCGCCTGCACGGCGTCGCGCAGCTCGCGCAGCGACATCCGCTCGGCACCGTGCACCACCGGCACGAGGAGCCCGCGCGGGGTCTGGGCGGCCAGGCCGAGGTTGACAGCCGAGTGCAGCACCAGTTCGTCGCGGTCGGCGTCGAAGCTCGCGTTCAACGACGGGTGCCGCTTCAGCCCGGCCACGACGAATCGTGCGACGAGCGCCGTCATCCCGAAGCGCTCGCCGGTCGCCTCCTGGAGCTGCCGTTTCGCGGCGAGCAGTTGGGTCGCGTCGACGTCCAGCCACACGGTCGCCTCGGGGATCTCGCGGCGGGAGCGCGTGAAGTGCGCGGCGGCGGCACGCTGCAGCCGGTCGAGCGGAACGCGCCGGTCGCCGCCAGCGGTCGGCGCGGTGACCGCCGGAGGAGCCGGCGCGGCCGCCGTCTCGGCCGGAGCGCGGCGGGCGTCGTCCAGCTCGCGGATGAAGGCCTCCACGTCGCCCCGGGTGACGAGGCCGTCCGGTCCGGTGCCGAGCAGTTCGCTCGCGTCGAAGCCGTGCTCGCGGGCCAGGCGCCGCACGATGGGCGAGATGACGGGGGAGCGGCGTCCCTGCTCGAGGAGTCCGTGGTGCTCGCCGCCGTCCGCGGCCTCCGCCGCCGGAGCGGACGGTTCGGATGCCTCGGACGACGTCGCCGTCGGCTCCGCGGTTGCGCGCTCGGGTCCGCCTGTGCCCTCGCTCCGCCGCCGTCCGAAGCGGGACGGCGCCGACGAGGAGCGGGCCGAGGCCGCGGCGGTGCGGGTGCCGTAGCCGATGAGCACGGCGCCGGACTCCTCGGCCGCGGCATCCGTCGGCACCGCGATGCCGGGCTCGGCCGCCGCCGGTGCCGTGGTCGTGTCCGTGTGCTGGGCGGTCCCCGCCGGCGCGGTCTCGGGTGCGGCATCCGTGCCCTCGACGTTCGCGCCCACGGGAGCGAGCCGGAGCAGGACCTCGCCCGCGTGGAGCACCTGGCCGACCTCGCCCCCGAGGGACTCGACGACTCCGGCGATCGGCGTCGGGAGTTGTACGACCGACTTGGCCGACTCGAGCTCGACGACGGGCTGGTCGACGCTCACCTCGTCGCCGGGCTGCACCAGCCAGGCGACGACCTCCGCCTCGGTGAGGCCCTCGCCGAGGTCGGGCAGGATGAATTCGTGCGCGCTCATGCGAGGTCCCATTCCCACGAGGCGAGCGCGTCCAGCACCCGGTCGGGCGTCGGCAGGTAGTGCTCCTCGAGCTTGGGCGACGGGTACGGGATGTCGTACCCCGTGATGCGGAGGATCGGCGCGGCGAGGTGGAAGAAGTTCCGTTCGGTGAGCCGGGCTGCGACCTCGGCGCCGTAGCCGCCGAACTGCGCGGCCTCGTGGATGACGGCGGCGCGGGAGGTCTTCCGCACCGAGGCGCTCACGGTCTCGTCGTCGAAGGGCGAGAGG
The DNA here is from genome assembly GCF_031432295.1 of Agromyces indicus. NCBI lineage: Bacteria > Bacillati > Actinomycetota > Actinomycetes > Micrococcales > Microbacteriaceae > Agromyces > Agromyces indicus. The sequence goes on from NZ_JAVKGS010000002.1 coordinate 659,565, forward strand.
CTCCGCAGGTCGACGACCTCGATCGACAGCCCTTCGGCCTCGGCAGCGGATGCCGCGTCGAGGGCGGTCCGCACGGTCGGCCCGTACCCGATGAGCGTGACGTCCGTGCCCTCGCGGACGACCTTCGCCCGGTTCATCGGCTCCGTGCGGACGGGCAGCTCGAGGCTCGCCTTGGACCAGTAGCGGCTCTTCGGCTCCATGAACACGACCGGGTCGTCGCTGTCGATCGCCTCGCGCAGCATCGAGTACGCGTCGGCGGGGTTGGAGGGCATGACCACCGTCAGGCCCGGCGTGGCGGCCCAGTACGCCTCGGACGAGTCGGAGTGGTGCTCGACCCCGCCGATGGCGCCGGCGCAGGGGATCCGGATCACCATGGGCAGCTCGAGCCGTCCCTTGGTGCGGTTCCGCATCTTGGCGACGTGCGAGACGATCTGCTCGAACGCCGGATAGCTGAAGGCGTCGAACTGCATCTCGACGACGGGCCGCATGCCGTACATGGCCATGCCGACGGCGGTGCCGATGATGCCGGACTCGGCGAGCGGCGAGTCCCACACGCGCTCGTCGCCGAACCGGGACTGCAGGCCGTCGGTGACGCGGAAGACCCCGCCGAGCGGGCCGACGTCCTCGCCGTAGACGACCACGCGGTCGTCGGCCTCCATCGCGTCGCGGAGGGCCGCGTTGAGCGCGCCCGCCATGGTCATCGGCTGGGCGGCGGCGGCCGCGGCGTCGGCGGCGCGTTCGGTCGCGGTGCGGCTCATCGGGCCGTCACCTCCTCCTCGGCGCGGTGGGCGACGAGCTCGGCCTCGAGGGCGGCGCGCTGCTCGGCGAGCGCGGTGCGCGGGGTCGAGTAGACGTGGTCGAACAGCTCCAGCGGGTCGAGCTCGGGCTGCTCGTTCATCGCCTCCCGGGTGCGGGCGGCGAGCGCCTCGGCGGCCTCGCCGATCTCGGTGCGGACCTCGTCGGTGAGGACGCCCTCGGACACCAGGTACTTCTCGAGGCGCTCGATCGGGTCGCGGCGCTTCCAGTGCTCGACCTCGCGGCCCGGGCGGTAGCGCGTCGGGTCGTCGGAGTTCGTGTGCGGTTCGATGCGGTAGGTGAGCCCCTCGATCAGCGTCGGGCCGCCGCCGGCTCGCGCCCGATCGACCGCGGCGGTGGCGACGGCGTACATCGCGGCGACGTCGTTGCCGTCGACGTGGTAGCCGGGCATGCCGTAGCCGACCGCCTTGTCAGCCAGGGTCGTCGCGCGCGACTGACGCGAGAGCGGCGTGCTGATCGCGAACTGGTTGTTCTGCACGAGGAAGACGGTCGGGGTCTGCCAGACCGCCGCGAAGTTGAACGCCTCGTGCGCGTCGCCCTCGCTCGTGGCGCCGTCGCCGAGGTAGGTGAGGGTCACGATCGGGTCGCGGCGCAGGCGCGCGGCGTGGGCGAGGCCCACGGCGTGCAGCGCCTGCGTGGCCAGGGGCGTGGCCTGCGCGGCGGTGCGGTGCGCCCGCTGGTCGTAGCCGTTGTGCCAGTCGCCCCGGAAGGACTGCAGGATGTCGGCCGGCTCGAGGCCGCGGGTGAGGAGGGCGATGCTGTCGCGGTACGTGGGGAAGAACCAGTCGTCGGCGGTGATCGCCGAGACGACGCCGATCTCGCAGGCCTCCTGGCCGTACGCGGACGGATACGTGGCGAGCCGGCCCTGCTTGGTGAGCGCCGTGACCTGGACGTCGAACCGGCGGGCGATCACCATCCGCCGGTAGAGCTCGAGGAGGGTCTCGGTGGCGGGCAGCTCGAAGCCGCCGGTCTCGGGCCCGCGCAACGCATGACCCGCGTTGTCGAGGAGTCGCACTGGCTTCTCGGAGGGCAGGACCCGTGATTCGTGGTGCTCGACGTTGAGGCTCATACGGCCATGGTGCGCCAGTCTGCAGCACCCCCGCTGGGGGTACGCGGCAACGGTGAACGAACGGCACGCAAGGGGGCGAACGGATGCCGCGCGTCCTTCGGGAGGGCGGTCAGGAGCGCCAGATGTCCAGCGACTGCGCGGGCGGCCGACCGTCGATCTCGGCGAGGATCAGGTGCGAGCGGGTCGACACCACGCCGGGCATGTCGTGGATGTCCCGGAGGATCGCCTGGCTCAGCTGCTCGTGGTCGGGAGCGCTCACGGTGAGCATGATGTCGATGTCGCCCGAGACGGCCTGGACCTTCTCGACGAACGGCAGCGTCGCGAGCTTCGCCGCGATCTCCTCCCACGAGACGTCGCCGATGCGCACCACGACGAGCGCGGAGATGTTCAGGCCGATCGCCTTGCGATCGATCTGGGCACCGAATCCGGTGATGACACCGCGCTGCTGCAGTGCGAGCACGCGGTTGTGCGCCGCCGTACGGGAGATGTGGACGCGTTCGGCGAGGGTGCGGACGGACAGCCGGCCGTCACGACTGAGCTCCGCGACGATCCGCCGGTCGATCGCGTCGAGCGGTTCGCCTCGATGTGCTGCCTGCTGGGTCATCCTCGTCCTCGCGGTTCGTTCCCAGCGTACCGGCTGCGCCGACGGAGCCGTCGGAGCGAGACCCGCGTGGGCAGGGCCCGGAGCCTCGCCGGCACGATGCGGCGCGCGACGCCCAACCCCCGCAACCAGGCCGCGGCGACCCGCCGCGCACGAGGAGTCCAGCGGAACCCGTACGCCTCCCGCAGCGCCGGGGGGAGGAGCGCGGCCGTCAGCAGGCGCACCGCCGGCATGAGCACCCGCAACGAAGGCGGCAGTCCGGTCCCGGCGAGCAGGTCGCGCGCCACCGCCCGTGCGTCGTCGCCCACCTCCAGCCGCGGCATCCGCTCGGCCCACCACGCATCGAACTCGCGACGCGTCGCCGGCCACCCGGCATCCGCCCCCTGCAGCTGCGCCGCGATCGGCGCGTAACCGCGAACGAGCGCGTCCGCCGTCGGCGCATCCAGCGGGCGCCCGGTGAGCCGCTCCTCCAGTTCGAGCGCCACGGCGAGGATGGTCGCCGCGACCCACCGCTGCGCATCCGCATCACGCGCGTCGTACGGACGCGGGCGGTCGCCGCGCACGCGCGCATGCCGCGCGTCGACGACGCGGACCACGTGATCGATGTCGCGATCATCGCCGAACACCAGCGCGGTCAGGTACTGGTGCGTCCCGTCCAGCCGATCCAGCGGACGCTCACGGAACGCGCTGTGCCGGGCGACCCCCGCCGCGACGCGCGGATCGGCCAGTTGCAGCAGGATCGCCGCCGCGCCGCCGGCCATGAGCGTCCCGTCCGCCGCATGCCGGCGCAGGATCGCGCGGTCGTGTGCCTCATCCATCCCATCCGTTCTACCGCGCCCGCATCCGGTCGGCTCGCAGGCTGGGCCGCGTAGACTCACCGGGTGCGCCGGAGCCTCCCCACGACCCTCGCCGCCCTCGCCCTCGCGGGCACGGCGGTGCTCGCCGGATGCTCGGCCCCGGCCCCGGCCTCACCCACCCCGAGCGAAGCCATCACGACCCCGTCCCCGACGCCGACGCCCACCCCGCAGACGGCCGAGGAATGGGCGACCGACCGGGTGTCGGGCATGACCGTCGACGAGAAGGCCGCCTCGGTGCTCATGCTCCACGCCCCCGGAACCGACCCGGCCGCCATGCGCGCCCTCCTCGACGACGGCATCGCCGGAGTCATCCTCATGGGCGACAACATGCCCGGCGACGAGGCCTCCCTCGCCGCGCTCACCGCCGACCTGCAGCACGACCCCGACGCGGCGACCCTCATCGGGATCGACCAGGAGGGCAGCATCGTCAGCCGGATCGACTGGGATCCCGCACCGGGCCCCGCCGACGTGCGCGCGCAGCCCCCGCAGGCCGCGCAGGAGGCCTTCGCGGCGCGCGCCGCCGCCCTGTCGGCCGCGGGCGTCAACGTCAACTTCGGCATCGTGGCGGACGTCACGGCCGACCCCGCCTCGTTCATCTTCGACCGCGTCCTCGGCACCGACCCGGCCGGCGCCGGCGAGCGCGTCGCCGCCGCCGTCGCCGGGGAACGCGGCACCGTCGCGAGCACCGTCAAGCACTTCCCGGGCCACGGCGCCGCGCCGGGCGACTCGCACGTCTCCGTACCGTCCGCGCCCCTCACGCTCGAGGAATGGCGCGCCGGCCCGGCGCTGCCGTTCGCCGCCGCGATCGAGGCCGACGTCGAACTCGTCATGACCGGTCACCTGGCGTACCCCGCCGTCGACCCCGCGCCGGCCTCGCTCTCGCCCGAGTGGCACCGGATCCTGCGCGAGGAACTCGGCTTCGACGGAGTCGTCGTCACCGACGACATGCTCATGCTGCAGCACAACCAGCTGCCGGAGTACGCCGACCCCGGAGAGAACGCGGTGCGCGCGCTCGCCGCGGGTGGCGACCTGCTGCTCTACGTGCTGCCCGCCGATCCCGCGGAGTTCGGGATCAGCGTCGACGGGCTGGTCGCCTCGATCTCCGAGGCCGTCGCGTCCGGTCGGATCCCGGAGGCGCGACTCGATGAGGCGGCCACGCGGGTCCTCGAGCTCCGTCGGGAACTCGTCGCGGAATCCGGGGAATAGATCCCGCTGCTCGATGCGTTTGCATTGAACGTGGCCGGAACCGGCCGAGAATGCATCGAAGGAGCATGACCGAATGACGACGACCGAGACGACCATCGAGATCCCGGGCTACAAGGCCGGAACCTGGAAGATCGACCCGACGCACAGCGAGGTGGCCTTCAGCGTCCGCCACCTCATGATCAGCAAGGTCAAGGGCAAGTTCGAGCGCTTCGACGCGACCTTCGTCACCGGCGAGGACCCGCTCGACTCCCGCGTGACGGCCACCGCCGAGGTCGCCTCGATCAACACGAACGAGCCGAACCGCGACGCGCACCTTCGCACGAACGACTTCTTCCAGGCCGACCAGTACCCGACGATCGAGTTCGTCTCGACCGGCGTCCGCGTCGTCGACGGCGACTTCAAGGTGGACGGCGACCTCACGATCAAGGGCGTGACCAAGCCGGTCACGTTCGACTTCGACTTCGGCGGCTTCGGCACCGACCCCTACGGCAACTACAAGGGCGGCGCCACGGCGAAGACCGTGATCAACCGCGAGGACTTCGGCCTGTCGTGGAACGCGGCCCTCGAGACCGGCGGCGTGCTCGTCGGCGAGCAGGTCACGATCACGATCGAGCTGCAGGCGGCGCTCGTCCAGGAGTGAACGCGCCGCGCGTGGTCGCGCTGAGGGCGGCCCGGGCTCCGGCCCGGGCCGCCCTCACTCGTCCGCCGCCGAGTCGACCACGTGCAGTTCGACACCGTGGAATCGCGCCCAGGCCGCGAGCGGACGCGTGAACCGATCGGATGCCGCCCGGCTCGGCGGCTCGAACCAGCGGAGCTCCACCCGCGGCTTCGCGGCGGTGCCCGCGCGACGCCAGGTGCCGACCACGCGCCCGTCCAGCACGAGCAGCGGCTGGAACACGCCGTTCCCGCCGGGGATCACGCGATCGGCGAAGCGGGGATCGCACACGGGGGAGCGGTCGGCGTAGCCGAGGAAGTACTCGTCGAAGGCCGCGAGCGCAAGTGCCCCCCGCGGGCGGGATGCCGCGGCATCCGTCGACCCGGCTGCGACGAAGCGGTCGGGCTCGGGCCCGAACCGCTCGACGCGGTCGCCCGCCGCCGCGAGCGCCGTCGCGGCGTCGGTCTTCGTGACCCCCATCCACCACGCGAAGTCGGCGACCGTCGCTGGACCATGGCCCGTCGCGTACGCGGTGAACAGCTCGGCCAGCGTCTCGTCGCGCTCGGCCGGCTCGCCCCCGTCGGCGGGCGCCCAGTCGTCGAGCAGCGCGAATCGCTGGCTGCGCCCGTCGACGGGGCCGCCGCACAGCACCCCGTCGCGCGCGAGCCACGCGATGAGGTGGTAGGCACGCTGTCCGTCCGGACGGATGCCCGCGGCCGCCCACGTCGCCGCGAGCTCGTCTCGCGATGCGGTGCCGGATGCCGCGAGCAGCCGTTCGGCGGCATCGCGCGCGACTCGGTAGTCGGTGTCGTCGAGCTCAAGCTGCACGAGTCGGGATCGGGACGCGGCGGTGATCCGCGGGCCGGTGATCCTCAGCGCGGGACGCAGCAGCCGGGCCGGCATGAAATGGAGGGTGCCGCGCATCGGCCACGACCGCACGATGCGGCGGGACTCGATGGCCGCGTCGACCGCCGCCACCGACGGTCGCGACATCCGGCTGCCCACCGCCCACTTCGCGGCACCGAGGTCCTGCGCCTGCACCGCACCCAGCCGCTCGACGACCGCGACGGGATCATCGGCGAGCTCGCGGAATCCGTGCGAGGCGAGTCGTGCGGCGCGCATCGCGGGGGAGTCTCCGGCCGGCATGCCGTCAGTCTGCCGTGGACCGCCGACCTGCGGCATCCGTCACCGCCCGGTAGACTGGAGGGCTGTGCCGCTCGGCACGCCCACCCCGCCCATCCCGACCGGAGGTCGTCCGTGCTCGCCGTCCAGGACCTCGAGATCCGCGTTGGCGCGCGCCTGCTCATGGAGGGCGTCAGCTTCCGCGTCTCCGAGGGCGACAAGATCGGCCTCGTCGGTCGCAACGGCGCCGGCAAGACGACGCTCACGAAGACGCTCGCGGGCGAGACGCTGCCCACCGGCGGTCGCATCGACCGATCGGGCGAGATCGGCTACCTGCCGCAGGACCCGCGGTCGGGCGACCCCGAGATGCTGGCGCGCACGCGCATCCTCGACGCCCGCGGTCTCGGTTCGCTCGTGCTCGGCATGCGCGAGGCGTCCGAGAAGATGGGCTCCGACGATCCTGCGGTCGCCGAGAAGGCCATGAAGCGCTACGGCACCCTGACCGACCGGTTCCAGGCGCTCGGCGGCTACGCCGCCGAAGCCGAGGCGGCGTCGATCGCGTCGAACCTCAACCTGCCCGACCGGATCCTCGACCAGCCGCTGAAGACCCTCTCGGGCGGTCAGCGCCGGCGCATCGAACTCGCGCGCATCCTGTTCTCCGACGCCGACACGATGATCCTCGACGAGCCGACGAACCACCTCGACGCCGACTCCGTCGTGTGGCTCCGCGAGTTCCTGAAGAACTACAAGGGCGGCGTCATCGTCATCAGCCACGACGTGGAGCTCGTGGGCGAGGTCGTGAACCGCGTGTTCTACCTCGACGCGAACCGCGCGCTCATCGACATCTACAACATGGGCTGGAAGCACTACCTCCGCCAGCGCGCCGCCGACGAGGAGCGTCGGAAGAAGGAGCGGGCCAACGCCGAGAAGAAGGCGGGAGCGCTGCAGGCGCAGGCGGCGAAGTTCGGCGCGAAGGCGTCGAAGGCGGCGGCCGCGCACCAGATGGTCGCGCGCGCCGAGAAGCTGCTCGCCGGCCTCGAGGAGGTGCGGTCGGTCGACCGGGTGGCGAAGCTGCGGTTCCCGACGCCCGCCCCCTGCGGCCGCACGCCGCTCACGGCATCCGACCTCTCGAAGAGCTACGGGTCGCTCGAGATCTTCACCGCCGTCGACCTCGCGATCGATCGCGGCTCCAAGGTGGTCATCATCGGCCTGAACGGCGCCGGCAAGACGACGCTGCTGCGCATCCTCGCGGGCGTCGACCGACCCGACACCGGCGTCGTGGAGGCCGGCCACGGGCTCCGCATCGGCTACTACGCCCAGGAGCACGAGACCCTCGACGTCGCTCGCACGGTGCTGCAGAACATGGTCAGCGCGTCGCCGAACCTCACCGAGACCGAGGCGCGCAAGGTGCTCGGGTCCTTCCTGTTCACCGGTGACGACGTGCACAAGCCCGCCGGCGTGCTCTCTGGCGGCGAGAAGACCCGGCTGGCGCTCGCCATGATCGTCGTCTCGGGCGCGAACGTGCTCCTGCTCGACGAGCCCACGAACAACCTCGACCCGGCGAGCCGCGCAGAGATCCTCGACGCGCTCGCCCACTACGAGGGCTCGGTCGTGCTCGTCTCGCACGACCCGGGCGCGGTCGAGGCGCTGAACCCCGAGCGGGTGCTCATCATGCCGGATGGCACGGAGGACCACTGGAGCCGGGACTACCAGGAGCTCATCGAGCTCGCCTGATCGGCGTCGCGGTGCGGGCCGAGCCGGTCTCGGGCGCGCTTCGGGCGACTCGTACTCTGCGCGCGATCGTTGCGTCCGAACGTCGACTGACGCATTGATGATGCGCTTGGTGGCGTCGAAGCGCTGTCGAGTTGCATCCGCCCGGTCTTTGACGCACACTTGCGCAGGCTCCAGATCGACCGGAGGGATTCCCCGCATGACCACGTCCGAACCGTCGCGCTCGCCCCGCCCCACCCGCATGCACGAGGTGTCCGCCGAGACCACCGACCTCGTCGACCTCGTGCTGGACTACTCGCGCCGCCGCCTGCTCGCGGACGACACCCCGCTCGACCGACCGATCTCGGAGTTCGAGCTCGACCGTCGCGCCGGTCGCAGCATCGATGAGCACGGCATCGGCGCGGAGCAGGCGCTGTCGCGCTTCGAGCACGTGCTCGCACCGGCCTGCATCACGACCGACCACGCCCAGTACCTGTCGTTCATCCCGACCGCGCCGACCAAGGCCGCGATCGCGTTCGACCTCGTGGTGTCCGCGAGCGCCCTCTACGGCGGATCGTGGCTCGAGGGCGCAGGTGCCGTGTACGCCGAGAACGAGGTGCTCGCGTGGCTCGCTCGCGAATTCGGCCTGCCGGCCACCGCGGGCGGCGTCTTCGTGCAGGGCGGCACCCTCGGCAACCTCTCCGCGCTCGTCGCCGCGCGCGAGCACGCCCGCCTCGCGATGACCCTCGCGGGCGCGCCGATGCCGGATCGCTGGCGCGTGGTGTGCAGCGGCGAGGCACACTCCTCGATCGCCTCCGCGGCCCGGGTCATGGACGTGGAGGTGGTTCCCGTGGCGCCCGGCGACGACGGGATGCTGCGGGGCGACGCCGTGCGCGCCGCGCTCGACGAGCACGGGGCCTCCGTGTTCGCCGTCGTCGCGACGGCGGGATCGACGAACTTCGGCATCGTCGACGACCTCGCCTCGATCGCGGCCCTGAAGGACGAGTACGACTTCTGGCTCCACGTCGACGGGGCCTACGGCCTGGCCGCGATGCTCTCGCCCCTCGCGCGCGACCGGTTCACCGGGGTGGAGCGCGCCGACTCGGTCATCGTCGACCCGCACAAGTGGCTGTTCGCGCCCTTCGATGCCTGCGCGCTGATCTACCGCGACCCCGAGGCCGGCCGGCGCGCGCACACCCAGCACGCCGAGTACCTGGACACGCTCACCGAGACGAGCGAGTGGAGCCCGTCGGACTATGCCGCGCACCTCACGCGCCGGGCGCGTGGCCTCCCGCTGTGGTTCTCGCTCGCCACCCACGGTGCCGCGGCGTACCGGGACGCCATCACCGCCTCGATCCGGCTCGCGCACGAGATCGCCGCGGAGATCGACCGGCGCGGCGGGTTCCGCCTGGTGCGCGACCCGCAGCTCTCCGTCGTCGTCTTCGAGCGCGAGGGCTGGACGAAGGCCGACTACGACGCGTGGTCCGCGCGGCTCCTCGAGGCCCAGCACGCGTTCGTCACGCCGAGCTCCCACGCCGGCCGGCCGAACACCCGCTTCGCCATCGTGAACCCGCTCACGACGTTCGAGCAGCTCGCCGCCATCCTCGACACGATGCGATGACCCCGATCGAATCGTGAACTGGGGTAACGATGCAGCAGGTTCCGATTCGCTCCCGGATGACGCGCCGACGCGTCATCGGCGATCGAGGATCTCGTCCTCCACGTCGGCGTCGCTCCGGCTGCGCGACGGCTTGGGCGGCCGCTTGGGCTCGGTCGACGGATGCCGCGGCGGGCCCGACCGCTCTGCGGCATCCGCGGCGAGCAGCTTGCGCTCCTGGTTGGCGAACCAGCCCAGGGCGACGAAGCCCATGAGGGCGAACACGAACCACTGCAGCGCATAGGAGAGGTGCGGGCCCTCGTCGCGCTCGGGGCGGGGCAGGGCGACGGGTGGCTCGGACGCATCCGCTCCGGTCTGAACGAGGATGCCGTAGGCGCCCGTGTAGGTGGGTTCGCCGACCCGCTCGGCGAGTTCGTCGAGGTCGATCGTGGCGAACTCGGCACCCGACGAGGTTCGGCCGGCGATCTGCTGCTCGCCCGCCTTGAGGCGCGCCGTCACCTCCACGCGGCCGTCGGGCGCGGCCGGGAACTCGGACGGGCGCCCTTCGGAGTCCTGCGGGATCCATCCGCGATCGACCACGAACACCGTGCCGTCGTCGAGCCGGAGGGGGGTCAGCACCTCGAAGCCGGTGCTCCCGGCCCCCGGGCGGTTGCGCACCACGACCTCCTCGTCGTGGAGGTACTCGCCCGACAGGGCCACGACCTGCCAGCGCTGGTCGATGTCGAACGAGTAGGGATCGGGCAGCGCCTCGGCGACCGGGATCGGGTCGGCGTCGTAGTTCGCGTCGATCCGCGCGACCTCGGCGAGCGCCTCGGCGCGGCGATTGAACTGCCAGGTGCCGAGCGCCGAGCAGGCGATCGCGAAGACCACCACGAGCGCGAGGTACCCCGCCCAGCGCGGCGAGGCGAGGAATCGCCATCGGCTCACGCCGAGCCACCCCCGACCGGGCCGGCGCCGGGCGAGGGCGCGGGTGCTGCGGCATCCGTCGCCTCGAAGGACGACACGCGCACCGGGAACGAGCGTGCGGCGAGGAACTCGCGCAGGTAGTCGACGTGCTCGTCGCACGCGAGCCAGGTCTTGACGCGGTCCTCGGCGTGGATCTTGGGGTTGCGCCAGTCGATGCGGCTGGTCGCCGCCTTGCGGCACCCCGCGCGGGAGCAGCCGCCCGCGGGGGCGGCGTCGAGCGAGCCGATCACGCGGCGTCCCCCCGGGAGCGCGGCTCGCGCGTCTCGTCGTCGCCCGCCGCTGCGTCGTCGGACAGGGGAGCGCCGGGCGAGCCCGGGGGCAGCGGCATCAGCCCGCCGGGCCGCAGCACCTCCTGGTCGCGGCGCGACGTGCCGACGTTCGCGACGATCACCGCGAAGTAGGGGAGGAAGACCGCCCCGGCGGCGAAGACGAGGATCCACCAGCCCTGCGCGAACAGCAGCGCGAAGATGCAGGCGACGCGGATGCCCATCATGACCGAGTACTTGATCATGCGCGCACGCCGCTCGTCGTCCGGCGACGCCGGCAACGACGTGATCGACTGGGTGGGCTGGTGCTTCATGGTGGTCGCCGGGGCTGGCGGCGCTCCTCACCTCCAAGGGTACGTCCGATAGGGGCAGCGGATGCCGCTACACGGCAACCTCTATGCTGGGACGGGCCGTTCGGCCTTGACGCGCACCCCCTGGAGAGAGACGGAGTCCGCCATGACCACGAGCCGTACCGTTCTGGTGACCGGGGGCAACCGCGGCATCGGCTACGCGATCGCCGAGGAGTTCCTCGCGCAGGGGCACCGGGTCGCCGTGACGGCCCGCTCCGGCGAGGGTCCCGAGGGGGCGCTCACCGTGCGCGCCGACGTCACCGACGCCGAGTCGATCGACCGCGCGTTCACCGAGATCGAGGCCGCGCTCGGACCCGTCGAGGTCGTCATCGCCAACGCCGGCATCACCCGCGACACCCTGCTCATGCGCATGAGCGAGGAGGAGTTCACGAGCGTCGTCGACACGAACCTCACGGGCGCCTTCCGCGTGGTCAAGCGCGCGTCGAAGGGCATGCTCAAGGCGCGCTTCGGTCGCGTCGTGCTCATCTCGAGCGTCGTAGGGCTGTTCGGCGGTGCCGGGCAGGTGAACTACTCGTCGTCGAAGGCGGGCCTCGTGGGCATGGCGCGCTCGATCACGCGCGAGCTCGGCGCGAGGAACATCACCGCCAACGTCGTCGCCCCCGGGTTCATCGAGACCGACATGACGGATGCGCTGCCCGCGGAGCAGCAGGCCGAGTACAGGAAGAACATCCCCGCCGGCCGCTTCGCCACGCCCGGCGAGGTCGCGAAGGTCGTCGCGTGGCTCGCGGGCGACGACGCCGGCTACATCTCGGGCGCCGTCATCCCGGTCGACGGCGGCCTCGGCATGGGGCACTGACCACCGCCGACAGGGGAGAGCGGTCGCGCAGGGATCAGCGGTCGATCCGGTTCGCCGAGTACTCGGCGCCCTGCGGAGGCGTGCCGAAGCGCGCGTTCGGCAGGTAGAGCGAGTTCGCGTACGACGCGACCGTCGTTGGCACGTCGAACGCCTGGCTCGTGAGCTGGTCGACGTACGTCCCGCTCCGGCCGTCTGCGGCGAGCTCCACCACGCCGACGAGGTTGAGCCGGTTCTGCACGACGTACAGGGTGCGCCCCTCGACGAGGAGTCCGTCGCCGTTCGTGAGCGGCACGCCGCCGAGGTCGACCGCGGTCGCGACACCGGTCGCGGGATCCACCCGGAAGAGGGTCGAGGTCGCCGACTGGATGACGAGCAGGGCCTTTCCGTCCGGCGTCACCTCGATGCCGTTCGCGTTGAAGCCCGGCTGCAGGACGAAGTCGCCGGTGAGTGGAAGGGCCTCGACCGCGTCCTGCGGGGGCAGCGCCCCGGCCGGTCCGAGGGGGAGCCGGTAGAGCTGCGCCTGCTGGCTGTCGGTGAACCATGCGGCGTCCCGCGTGACGATGACGTCGTTGACGAACGTCGCGCCGGAACCGAGCCGGTAGCTCGCGAGCAACTCGCCCGTGCGCGTGTCGATGACGCGGGCATCGCCGGCCGGGCCGCCGGCGACGAACAGGCGGCCGCGCTGGTCGACGTCGAGGCCGACCGACGGCGTGCCGGGGCCTTCGGCGATGACGTCGCCGGCGCCGCTGCGCACGTCGGCCGCGTAGATGTCGCCGTCGGCCAGCGACCCGAAGTAGGCGGTGCCGCGCGCGTCGATGGCGATCCCCTCGGGCTGGAAGCCGTCGGGGAGTGGGATGGCGTCCTGCAGCGCCCCGCGTGGGGCTGAAGGCGCCGGCGCCGCCGAGGCGGCCGGGGTGAACCCGAGGGCGACGAGCGCCAGGGCGGCGAGGGAAGCGGACGAAACGACGGCGGTTCGAGTCTTCATGCCCTCACGCTAGGCCGGACGCGAGCACGATCCATGCATTCGGATGGAACTCGCAGACCTCGACCAGCCGGCGGCCAGATCGTCGGCCGGGGAGGACGGCGTTACCCGAGCCGCTACCCGCGGAGCCCGGCGAGCGCGAGCACGCCGCTGAGGTCGACGCGGTCGATCGCGACATCCGCCTGCGCCCGCACCACGGGCTTGGCGCAGAACGCGACACCGAGCGCCGCGCGATCGAGCATCCGCAGGTCGTTCGCACCGTCGCCCACGGCGATCGTCCGCGAGATCGGGGTGCCGGATGCCGCCGCCCACTCCTCGAGCGCACGACGCTTCGCCTCAGCGTCGACGACGTCGCCGAGCACGCGCCCGGTGAGTCGATCGCCGTCCGTCTCGAGCCGGTTCGCGCGGCAGAAGTCGAGCCCGAGCCGCTCGGCGAGCGGATCGAGCAGCTCGTGGAACCCGCCGGAGACCACGCCGACGCGGCCGCCCGCGGCGTGCACCCCATCGATGAGCTCGCGGACCCCCGGCGTGGGCGTGAGCCGGTCTCGGGCCGCCAGGACCTCGGCGACGGGCAACCCCGCGAGCGTCGCGACGCGCTCCCTGAGGCTCGCGGCGAAGTCGAGTTCGCCGCGCATGGCGCGCTCGGTCACGTCGGCGACGTGCTGCAGGCTCCCGGCCGCCTCGGCGAGCAGCTCGATCGCCTCCTCGCGGATGAGCGTCGAGTCGGCGTCGAGCACGACGAGCAGGCCGCCCTCGCGGCCGGATGGGCCCGCGGTCACGCCGAGGCTCGCACGTGCGAGCCCTTGCCCACCACGGTCACGCCGCTCTCGGTGACGACGAAGCCGCGCGCGAGGTCCTCGGCGCGGTTCAGCCCGATGTGGGCGCCCTCCTCGACGACGACCTCCTTGTCGAGGATGGCGCGACGCACCGTCGCCCCGGCCTCGATGCGCGCGCGGTCGAACAGGATCGAGTCGGACACGTTCGCGCCCGAGCCGACGATCGCCCACGGACCGAGCACGCTCCGCTCGACGTGCGCGCCCGAGATCACCGAACCCAGCGACACGATCGAGTCGATGACCGTGCCGAGCGAACCGCGGGCATCGCGCGTGAACTTCGCGGGCGGCGAGTTCACCTGCTGGCTGAAGATCGGCCACTCGCGGTTGTACAGGTTGAAGATCGGCAGCACCGAGATGAGGTCCTGGTGCGCCTCAAAGAACGAGTCGATCGTTCCCACGTCGCGCCAGTAGTAGCGGTCGCGATCGGTCGAGCCGGGCACGTCGTTGCGCTTGAGGTCGTAGACGCCGGCGTTGCCCTGTGCCACGAACGCGGGGATGATGTCGCCGCCCATGTCGTGGCTGGAGTCGGTGCGCTCGCCGTCGCGCAGCACGGCGTCGATGAGGGCGTCGGCGTTGAAGACGTAGTTGCCCATCGAGGCGAGCACCTCGTTCGGCGAGTCGGGCAGCCCCTCCGGGTCGCTCGGCTTCTCGAGGAACTGGTGGATGCGGTCGGGCGCGTTCGGGTCGACCTCGATGACGCCGAACTGGTTGGCGAGCGAGATCGGCTGGCGGATGGCGGCCACCGTGGCATCCGCTCCGGACTCGATGTGCGCCTCGATCATCTGGCTGAAGTCCATGCGGTAGACGTGGTCGGCGCCGACCACGACGATGATGTCGGGCTGCTCGTCGTAGATGAGGTTGAGGCTCTGCAGGATCGCGTCGGCCGAACCGGAGAACCACCGCTTGCCGAGCCGCTGCTGCGCGGGCACGGAGGCGACGTACGACCCGAGGAGCCCGTCGAGGTGCCAGGTCTGCGACACGTGCCGGTCGAGGCTGTGCGACTTGTACTGGGTGAGCACGACGATCTGGCGCAGGCCCGAGTTCACGAGGTTCGACAGCGCGAAGTCGATGAGCCGGTACTGCCCCCCGAACGGCACCGCGGGCTTCGCGCGGTCCTCGGTCAGGGGCATCAGGCGCTTCCCCTCGCCGCCAGCAAGGACAATGCCGAAGATCTTGCGCGTCGCCACCATGTGCCCAGCGTAGTCAGACGGATGCCGCATGGCACAGGAGGTTGACGGCGCGTGACCGCGACGGGCTAACGTTGCCGCATGCGCGTCGACCTGCTCACCCGCGAGTACCCGCCCGAGATCTACGGAGGGGCCGGGGTGCACGTCGCCGAACTGGTCCGAGCGCTCCGCCGCGACGTCGACGTGCGGGTCCGCGCGTTCGGCGCGCCCCGCGACGAGGAGGGCACGACCGGCTACGGCACGCCCGCCGAGTTCACCGACGTCAACGCGGCGCTGTCGACGATGGGCGTCGACCTGCTGATGGCCGCGGATGCCGCGGGCGCCGACCTGGTCCACTCGCACACCTGGTACGCCAACTTCGCCGGCTTCGTCGCCAAGAAGCTGCACGGGATCCCGCACGTGGTCACGGCGCACAGCCTCGAGCCGCTCCGGCCGTGGAAGGCGGAGCAGCTCGGCGGGGGCTACCGCGTCTCGAGCTGGGTCGAGCGCGCCGCCTTCGAGGACGCCGACGCGGTGGTCGCGGTGAGCGACGGCATGCGACGAGACATCCTGCGGTCGTACCCCTCGATCGACCCGGCGCGCGTCTCGGTCGTCTACAACGGCATCGACCTCGAGGACTGGCGTCCGAACCACGACCCCGACCTGGTGCGCTCGCTGGGGGTCGACCCCGACCTGCCGTCGATCGTGTTCGTCGGGCGCATCACGCGGCAGAAGGGCCTGCCGTACCTGCTGCGCGCGGCGCGCTCGCTCCCGGACGACGTGCAGCTCGTGCTGTGCGCGGGCGCCCCCGACACGCCCGAGATCATGGCCGAGGTCTCCGGGCTCGTCGCCGAGCTCGCGGAGACCCGCCGTGGCGTGGTGTGGATCGATCGGCACCTCCCGCGCGCCGAGCTCACGGCACTGCTCACCGCGGCGACGTGCTTCGTGTGCCCCTCGGTCTACGAGCCCCTCGGCATCGTGAACCTCGAGGCCATGGCCTGCGGGGCGGCGGTCGTCGGCACGGCCACGGGCGGCATCCCCGAGGTCGTCGACGACGGCGTGACGGGGGTGCTCGTGCCCATCGACCAGGCCGATGACGGGACGGGCACGCCGCTCGATCCGGATCGGTTCGTGGCCGACCTCGCGGCGGCGCTCACGCGCGTCGTGAGCGACCCCGGGCGTGCCCGCGAGATGGGCGCGGCGGGGCGGGTGCGGGCCGAGCAGCACTTCGCGTGGGCCGCGATCGCCGACGAGACGCGCGCGCTCTACGAGCGGGTCCTCGCCGGGCGCTGACCCCGCCGCCGGTGCGCGGGACGGGTTCGAACGTCCCACTAGCATGGTCAGCATGGCGTCTACGGTTCTGCAGTTCCAGCACGTGTCGGTGGTCCGCGACGGGAACGCGATCCTCGACGACATGGACTGGAACGTCGCCTCCGACGAGCGCTGGGTGATCCTCGGGCCGAACGGTGCCGGCAAGACCACGCTGCTGCAGATCGCCGCCGCCGCCATGCACCCGACCAAGGGGTCCGTCGAGGTCCTCGGCGAGCCGCTCGGCAAGACCGACGTCTTCGAGCTCCGTCCGATGATCGGCTTCGCCTCCACCGCGATGGCGCGCCGGATCCCGAAGAACGAGACCGTCATCGACTCGGTCCTCACCGCCGCGTACTCGGTCACGGGCCGGTGGAACGAGGAGTACGAGACGATCGACGACCGCCGTGCCCAGCGGGTGCTCAAGGAATGGCAGCTCGAGGGGTTCGCCGACCGCCGCTTCGGCAGCCTCTCCGACGGCGAGCAGAAGCGGGTGCAGATCGCCCGCTCGGTCATGACCGACCCCGAGCTGCTGCTGCTCGACGAGCCCGCGGCGTCGCTCGACCTGGGTGCGCGCGAGGAGCTCGTCGAGCTGCTCGGCGGCTACGCGTCGTCGGCCTCGTCGCCGGCGATCGTCATGGTGACCCACCACGTCGAGGAGATCCCGCAGGGCTTCACGCACGCCATGCTGCTCGCCGACGGCACCATCCGGTCCGCCGGGCCGATCGGCGAGGCGCTGACGTCCGAGACGCTCACCGAGACGTTCGGACTTCCGATCGAGCTCACCGAGCGGGACGGGCGCTACGCGGCGCGCGCCGCCCGCTGACGCGCCATCCGCTCACCCTCTGCTAGACTTGTGTGCTGGCCCGACGGCCGACATGCTTTCCCTGCCCGAAGGCGGGGCGAATCCGAATCCGAATCAACAAGGAAGTCTCCATGAAGACCGACATCCACCCCGCCTACAACGCCGTCGTCTTCCGCGACCTCGCCTCGGGCGAGACGTTCCTCACGCGCTCGACGGTGACCAGCGACAAGACGATCGAGCTCGACGGCCAGACCTACCCGGTCATCGACGTCGAGATCTCGTCGGCCTCGCACCCGTTCTACACGGGCAAGCAGCGCATCATGGACTCGGCCGGTCGCGTCGAGAAGTTCAACCAGCGCTTCAAGAACTTCGGCAAGTAAGACACTGCCGCACCCGAAGGCCCCGTCGCATCGACGGGGCCTTCGTCGTGCCCGTGCCGCCGCAGCGGACACGTCCGCCGATCACGCCCCGTGGGCGGCGGTGACGCGGAGGTAGCGAGCCGCCTCGTCGATCGCAGCGAGCTGCGCCTCGTGCGGGGTGATCCGCCCCGCGTCGAGCTCGTCGCCGATCTCGAGAAAGCGGCGCGCCTCGCCGGGGTCGGCGTCGCCGACGACGCCGCGCGCCCAGTCGACGAGCTCGCGCACCGAGATGCGGTCGCGGAGCAGCAGCGCCGCGAGTGCGCGCATCGCCATCGGACGGGTTCCGGGGTCGGGGTCGGGCACCGGGACGCCGAGTTCGCCCAGCGCGCGTTCCAGGGCGGCACGCAGTTCCCACGCCTCATCAGAGTCCGACAGGCCCGCGAGTTCGTGCAGCGCGGGAGCGTCGAGTCCCGCGACGACCGCCTCGACGGCGGCGTCGATGAGGAAGGACGGAGGGCTGTCGCCCACGAGCCACAGGGCGCTCGCCTCCGTGAACGCGTCAACTGCCGGTCGGTCCTCGAGCGGGCTCGTCATGGGTCCAGCGTCGCAGACCAACGCGATCCGCGCGACGGCCGTTCGTCCCGTCCGGCCACGACGACCGCAGCCGCGCCGCGGCTCAGCGCAGCGGCCACGCCCCCGACGTCGTGAACTCCGGCTCGCCGTTCGCCCGCCGCCACTGCTGATAGCTCTCGGCCTGCTCCCGGCACCAGTCGACCTGGCGTGCGTGCAGTTCGGCGACCGCAATCGCGGCGAGCTCGGGGAACGCCCGGGCGATCGCCTGCGCCACCCGCCCCGCGGCGATCGCGTCGGCGCCGGCGTCGTGCGCCGCGGTCAGCTCGACGCCGTAGTGCTCGCACGCGGCGGTGAGCGTGCGCTTGCCCCGGCGGAAGCGGTCGGCGGCCTTGTCGATGACGAGGGGGTCGACCACGTGCGCCGGCCCGCAGAACGCCTCGTGTCCGTACCGCTCGGCCTCGCGGTGCAGGACCGAGAGGTCGTAGGCGGCGTTGTACGCCACGATCGGCAGGCCCCGCGCCGCGGCATCCGTCAGCGCCTCGATGATCTCGGCCACGCCCTGCACGGCCGGCACCCCCTCGAGCCGCGCGCGCTCGGTGGTCACCCCGTGGATGAGCGTGGCCGCGGTCGGGATCTCGACGCCCGGGTCGACGATCCACTGCCGCTGCTCGAGCACCTCGCCCGAGGGGCCGATCACGCCCACGTGGGCGGTGACGATGCGGCAGGTGTCGATGTCGATGCCGGTCGTCTCGAGGTCGAAGACCGCGAGGGTGTCGGCCCAGGATGCGGCGGGGGAGTGCTCCATGCCCGTCACGGTATCCACGCCCTCCGACAGCGCTCGGCAGCCGCGCCGTAGGATGGCCGGGATGATCGCCTCTCCGTACGCCGACGACCTCGCGCGCATCCCGGTCCGCGAACACCGTGCCCTCGTCGCGGGCAGCGACACCGCGTGGTGGGAGTACGGCGACCGCGACGCCCCCGCCATCGTGATGGTGCACGGCTTCCGCGGCGACCACCACGGGCTCGAGCCCATCGTCGCGAAGCTGCCCGGCTACCGCGTGATCGTGCCCGACCTGCCCGGCTTCGGGGCGTCGTCGACGTTCGCCGGCGCCGAGCACGACATCGACGGCTACGCGGCCTGGCTCACGGCGTTCGTCGCCGCGTCCGGCGCGACGGGTGCCGCCGCCCGAGCCGCCGGCGGCTACACGCTGCTCGGCCACTCCTTCGGCTCGATCATCGTCTCTGCGGCGGTCGCCGGGGGCCTCGAGCCCGACCGGCTCGTGCTGGTGAACCCGATCGGCGCGCCCGCGCTTGACGGACCCCGCGCGATCATGACCCGTCTCGCGATCGGCTACTACCGCGCCGCCGCCGCGCTCCCCGAGAGGCTCGGCTTCGCGCTGCTGCGCAACCGGGCGATCGTCCGCGTCATGAGCGTCACCATGGCCAAGACCGAGGAACCCGCCCTCCGCCGGTTCATCCACGACCAGCACGACCGCTACTTCTCCGCGTTCAGCGACCGCGACGCGGTGCTCGCCGCGTTCCGCGCGTCGGTGAGCCACGACGTGCGCGAGTACGCGCCCGCCATCCAGGTGCCGGTCCTCCTCGTGGTGGCCGAGAAGGACGACATCACCCCGCTCGCCGCCCAGCACCGCCTCGCGCCGCTGTTCGCCGACGGCACCATCGCGGTCATCGACGGGGTCGGCCACCTCATCCACTACGAGACGCCCGCCGAGGCGGCCGCGCACATCCGCGTGTTCATCGAGGGGGAGCGCGCGTGAGGCTCGTCGTCGACTGCCGCTACGTGCGCGTCGGGCACCACGACGGCATCAGCCGGTTCACCGCCGGCCTCGTGCGCGAGCTCGCGGAGCGGCATCCGCTCACCATGCTGATCAGCGACCACCGCCAGCTCGAGAAGCTGCCGGCGCTGCCGTGGGAACTCGTCAGCAGCCCGACGAGCGTCCGCGAGCCGTGGGTCGCCCGGCAGGTGCGCAAGCTGCGGCCCGACGTCGTCTTCTCGCCCATGCAGACCATGGGCTCGTGGGGCCGCGACTACGCGCTCGTCCTGACGCTGCACGACCTCATCTACTACGAGAACCGCACCCCGCCGCGCGACCTGCCGGCGTTCGTCCGCGGCCTGTGGCGCCTGTACCACCTGGCGTGGTGGCCGCAGCGGATGCTGCTGAACCGGGCCGACGCGATCGTGACCGTGTCCGACACCACCGCGGGCCTCATCCGCTCGCACCGACTCACGCGACGCCCGGTCACCGTCGTGCCGAACGCCGCCGACGAGCTCGGTACACCCCACCTGCCGCGCACCCGGCCCGAGCGGCCACGGCTCGTGTACATGGGATCGTTCATGCCGTACAAGGGCGTCGACACGCTGGTACGCGCGGCCGCCCTGCTGCCCGACCACGAACTGCACCTCATGAGCCGGGTCCGCCCCGAGGAGCGCCGCCGGCTCGAGCAGCTCGCACCGCAGGCCCGGCTGGTCTTCCACGACGGAGCGACCGACGCCGAGTACGCCGACGTGCTCGCGGGCGCCACGGCGCTCGTCACCGCGTCCAAGGCCGAGGGGTTCGGGATCCCGCTCGTGGAGGCCATGCGTCTCGGCACCCCGGTGGTCGTGAGCGACATCCCGATCTTCCGCGAGATCGGCGGCGACGCCGCACTGTTCTTCCCCGTCGACGACCCCGCCGCCCTCGCCCAGGCGATCGGCGCGCTCGAGCGGCCGGGGGAGTGGGAACGCCGCTCCGCGGCATCCGTCGACGCCGCGGCGCGATTCACGTGGGCGGCATCGGCCGATCGCCTACTCGACCTGCTTCGCGAGGTCGCCGCGCGCCGCGCCCGCTAGCTCCCGGTCGCCTCCACGGGCGCGACCGCGTCGGAGGCCACCAGCTCGAGGCCCGAGGCCGACACGCGCAGCTCGTGCACCGAACCGTTGGTGACGGATCCGCTCGGCAGGGACGCGCGCTCCCACAGATGCAGCAGCACCGACTGGATCACGCCGCCGTGCGTGACCGCGACCACCGCGCCACCGGGGTGACGGGTCGCCAGCCAGAGCAGCGCGGGCACGGCACGCGACACCACGGACACGCGCGACTCCAACCCCTCGATCGGCACCGCCTCGGCCTCGAGCCGACGCCGCTCGGCGGTCGTGAGCCCCTCGAGCGTGCCGTGACGGCGCTCCGCGAGGGCCGGCAGGAGGTCCGGCTCGGCAAGCCCCAGGCGATCGGCGATGATCGTGGCGGTCTCGGCCGAGCGCGACAGCGGACTCGTGACGACCGCATCCCAGCACCCGCCGGCGAGGCGTTCGGCCGTCGCCCGCGACTGCGCCCGGCCCCGGTCGTTCATCGGGATGTCGGTCGCCCCCTGGATGCGGCGCTCGCGGTTCCAGTCGGTCTCGCCGTGGCGAACGAGCGCGATCGTCGTCGCGGGCGCCGCGCCGACGACGGGCACGGCGACTCCCGGCCCCCAGAGGCGCACGGTCATGCGCCGAGCGTCTCCGCCATCGCGGTCAGCGTCTCCGACGCGCCCGCGTCGAGCTTCACGGTCGCGCGGTTGTCGCCCTTCGTGACGCCGCGGTTCACGACGACGATGGGGATCCGCCGGCGACGCGCGATCTCCAGCAGCCGGACACCCGAATTCACCACGAGCGACGACCCCGCCACGAGCAGCACGTCGGCACGCTGCACGAGCGCCGCCGCCTGACGGTAGACCGGCGTCGGCACGAACTCGCCGAAGAACACGACGTCGGGCTTCAGCACGCCGCCGCAGACCGTGCACTCGGGCAGCACCATCGACTCGACGTCGTCGACCTCCGCATCGCCGTCGGGGTTGATCCGCGCGGGCTTCGACAGGTCGATGTGCGGGTTCAGCAGCTCGAGCCGGTCGGCCACCGACTGCCTCGCGAACATCTGCCCGCACGCGAGGCAGGCGACCCGGTCCGATGCACCGTGCAACTCGACCACGTGCGAACTGCCCGCCTTGCGGTGCAGGCCGTCGACGTTCTGCGTGACGACCCCCGAGACGACGCCCGCCGACTCCAGGCCGGCGAGCGCCCGGTGCCCGTCGTTCGGCTGCGCCGACGCGAACGCGCGCCACCCGAGGTGGCTGCCCGCCCAATAGCGCTTCCGAGCGGTCTCGGACGACAGGAACGTCTGCACGGTCATCGGGTTGCGCACCGGCGCGCCCTCGCCGCGGTAGTCCGGGATGCCGGAGTCCGTGCTCACGCCAGCGCCCGTCAGCACGGCCACGCGCGAGCCGCGCATGAGGTCGATCGCCTCGTCGAACAGCGCGCCCGGCGACGTGGGCGCCTCGATGCCAGTGACCACACGGCTCCCTTCGACGGTGCTTGCGGTTCCCAGAGTCTAAACACCGCGCGTTATCGGAATGTTTCCGCCGACTGGCAGGCTGTCCTCGGAGGGTCCATGCGCATCGAACGAGTCCGCGACGCGGCATCCGACACCGTCGCCGACTACGCCCGGTTGACGGATGTCGCACTGCGATCGATCACCGAACCCGAACGCGGCGTCTTCATCGCCGAATCGGCCAAGGTGATCCGTCGCGCCATCGACGCCGGGCACACGCCGCGGTCGGTGCTCATGGAGGAGAAGTGGCTGCCCGGGCTGCGCGATGCGCTCGAGCCGTTCGACATCCCCGTGCACCTCGCCGAGCCGGCCGAGCTCGAGGCCATCACCGGGTATCGCGTGCACCGCGGCGCGCTCGCCGCGTTCGAGCGCCCCGCGCTGCCGGATCCGGGGACGCTGCTGGCCGCATCCCGACGGGTCGTGATCCTCGAGGACATCGTCGACCACACGAACGTCGGCGCCATCATCCGCTCCGTCGCCGCCCTCGGGGCCGATGCCGTGCTCGTGACGCCCCGGTGCGCCGACCCGCTCTACCGCCGGAGCGTCCGCGTGAGCATGGGCACCGTGTTCCAGGTGCCGTGGACCCGGCTGCCCGAGTGGGGGGAGGCGCGCGAGGTGCTCACGGCGCACGGCTTCACGGTGGCGGCGCTCGCCCTCGCCGACGAGGCGGTCACGCTGCGCCGGCTCGCGGCCGATCCGCCCGAGCGCCTCGCGCTCGTCTTCGGCGCCGAAGGGGACGGGCTCTCGCGCCAGGCGCTCGCGGCGGCGGACACGGTGGTCACCATCCCGATGGCGCACGGCGTGGACTCCCTGAACGTCGCCGCCGCCGCGGCCGTCGCGCTGTACGCGCTCGCCTAGCCCGGGTCGGTATCCTGCAACGGATGTCACGCACGCTCGATCCGGCCCCGCCCGCGGTTCCCGCGACCCCCGCCCGTCCCTCGCCGCGGGTGTACCGTCGACGCCGCATCGCCGTGTTCGGCACGCTCGGCGTGCTCCTCGCGACGCTCATCGGCGGGGGTGCGTATGCGACCACGACGCTCACCGCGCCCGTGCCGGAACACGCGCCCGTCGTCGTCGACCCGGCTCCGATCGCGGCGACGGCGCAGGCCATCGCGCAGCCGGGCTTCGGCACGTGGGCGGTCGGCGCGGTCGGCTTCGACGGGCTCCTCGCCGCCGGCGGCCAGGACACGCCCATGCCGATGGCGAGCATCGCGAAGGTCGTGACGGCGCTCGTGATCCTCGAGGCGCACCCGATCCCGGCGGGCGAGGGCGGGCCGGGCATCGCCTACACCGACGCCGACATCGACCTCTACTGGGACATGGTGGCGCAGAACGGCTCGGTGGCCCCGGTGGCGGCGGGCACGACGCTGAGCCTCCGCCAGAGCCTCGAGGCGATGATGCTGCCGTCGGGCAACAACTACAGCATCTCCCTCGCGCAATGGGCGTTCGGCTCGGTGGACGCCTACCTCGAGCGCGCGCGGGCCTGGGTCGCCGAGCATGGCCTCGCGAACACGGTGATCGCCGACACGAGCGGTCTCTCGCTCGAGAACACCAGCACCGCGGCCGACCTCGTCACGCTCGGACAGCTCGCCCTGCAGGACCCGACCCTCGCCGAGATCGTCGCGACGAAGCAGGTCGAGATCCCCGGGCTCGGCACCCTCGAGAACTCGAACAAGCTCCTCGGCGCGCACGGGGTCGACGGCATCAAGACCGGCACGACGGATGACGCGGCGAACCTGCTCTTCTCGGCCGACGTCCCGGTGGGCTCCGGTTCGGTCACGCTCGTCGGGGTCCTTCTCGGCGGCGCGAACCACCCGCAGGTGCGCGAGGGGATCGCCGACATGATCGAGACCATCGCGCCCGGCTTCCACGAGGTCGTCGCCGTCGAGGACGGCAGCACCCTCGCGACCTACGAGACCGCGTGGGGCGACACCGCCACCGCCCGCGCGACCGAGAGCGCGACCGTCGTCGTGTGGTCCGACACGCCCGTCGACGTCGCCGTGAGCGCCGAGCCGGTGACCCTCGCCGCCGACGGTTCGCCCGCGGGCACCGCCGTCGTCACCGCAGGCTCGCAGCGCGTCGAGGTGCCGCTCGAGCTCGACGGCACGCTCGACGACCCCGGCACCTGGTGGCGCCTGACGAACCCGGGCGGGCTGGACTAGCCGCGCAGCGGTCGGGACGCGTCCGCACCGTGCACGCCGGCCTCCGCCGCCTCCGCCGTGGGCAGGGCGTACGGACCGGCATCCGGTCGCTTCGCGGTGATGAAGTCGCCCGACGACTGGTGGCGGATGCGCCGGACGACCCAGGGCACGAGGTACTCGCGCGCCCAGGAGAGGTCCTGCGTGCGGGCCTGCCGCCACGACCGGTCGGGCAGGGGCTCGGGCTTCATGGGCTCGAGGTCGTTCTCGACGTTGAGCGCGCGCAGCACCATCCGCGCCACCTCGTGGTGGCCGAGCGCGTTCAGGTGCAGCCGGTCGCGATCCCACATCCGCTGGTCCTGGATCTCGGCGAGGGCCCACTGGTCGGCGACGATGCAGTCGTGCTTCTGGGCGATCGCGCGGAGGTTCTCGTTGTAGATCGCGACCTTGCCGCGGATGCCGCGGAACACGGGGGAGAAGCCGACGTCGACGCCGGTGAAGATCACGATCGTGGCGCGGTCGCGGCCGAGGCGCTCGATGGCGTACTCGAACCGCGCCGAGATCTCGTCCGGATCGGTCCGCGGGCGGATCACGTCGTTGCCGCCGGCCGAGATGGTGATGAGGTCCGGGCGGAGTTCGAGCGCGGGTTCGACCTGCTCGTCGATGATCTGCTGGATGAGTCGCCCGCGGATCGCGAGGTTGGCGTAGGCGAAGTCCTCGGTGCCCCGCGAGAGCACCTCGGCGACGCGGTCGGCCCAACCGCGGTGACCGCCCGGCACGCCGGGCTCGGGGTCGCCGATGCCCTCGGTGAACGAATCGCCGATCGCGACATATCTCGACCAGGGATGCTGCTGGGTGACCATCCCTCCATTCTGCACAGCGCGCGCGGCACGCGCGGGCCATCGGTCCTGCACGTGTGTGCGCGATGCGGCCGGTCTGTCGGGCGCCTCGACTAGAGTGCTGCAGAGTGAGCAACGCGACCCCCTCCGGCCATCACCTGCCGGGCACCTCGGCCGCCGAGCACCTCTCACCCTCCTTCCCCGCGCGTGCACCGTGGGGCACCGCGTCGAAGCTCCGCGCCTGGCAGGCCGAAGCACTCGACCTCTACTTCGAGACCGAGCCGCGCGACTTCCTCGCCGCCGCGACGCCCGGCGCCGGCAAGACGACCTTCGCGCTGCGCCTCGCGGCCGAACTCCGCGCCCGCCGCACGATCGACCGCATCACGGTCGTCGCGCCGACCGATCACCTGAAGCGCCAGTGGGCGGATGCCGCGGCGCGCGTGGGGATCCGGCTCGACCCCGGGTTCCGCAACGCGCACGGCCGGTCGGCGCGGCACTACCACGGCGTCGCGGTCACATATGCGCAGGTCGCGGTGCGGCCCGCGCTGCACCGCGAGCTCACGCTGTCGGG
Source organism: Agromyces indicus (assembly GCF_031432295.1). Taxonomy (NCBI): domain Bacteria; kingdom Bacillati; phylum Actinomycetota; class Actinomycetes; order Micrococcales; family Microbacteriaceae; genus Agromyces; species Agromyces indicus. Next base: position 685,562 of record NZ_JAVKGS010000002.1, read on the forward strand.
CCGCACGCTCGTGATCCTCGACGAGGTGCACCACGGCGGCGACACGCTCTCGTGGGGCGATGCGATCCGCGAGGCGTTCGAGCCCGCGACACGGCGGCTGTCGCTCACCGGGACGCCGTTCCGCAGTGACACCGCCCCGATCCCGTTCGTGCACTACGAGCCCGATGCGCAGGGGATCCGCGTCTCGAAGACCGACTACGACTACGGCTACGGGCGGGCCCTGCAGGACGGCGTCGTCCGCCCCGTGCTGTTCATGGTCTACGCCGGCAGCATGCGCTGGCGCACCAAGGCCGGCGACGAGATGGAGGCCCGGCTCGGCGAGGACGCCACCAAGGACATCCACTCGGCCGCATGGCGAACGGCCCTCGAGCCCACGGGTGAGTGGATCCCCGCGGTGCTGCAGGCGGCAGACCGACGGCTCACCGAGGTGCGCCACGCGATCCCCGACGCCGGTGGCCTCGTCATCGCGACCGACCAGTCCATGGCCCGCGCCTACGCCGAGATCCTCGAGCAGGTGTGCGGCGAGAAGGTCACCGTCGTGCTCTCCGACGAGAAGGAGGCGTCCGGCCGGATCGAGGAGTTCTCGAACGGCACGAGCCGCTGGATGGTCGCGGTGCGCATGGTCTCGGAGGGCGTGGACGTGCCGCGCCTGGCCGTCGGCGTCTACGCGACCAGTTCGTCGACGCCGCTGTTCTTCGCGCAGGCCATCGGCCGCTTCGTGCGCGCGCGCCGTCGTGGTGAGACCGCATCGGTGTTCCTGCCCAATGTGCCCGTGCTGATGGCCCTCGCCGGCGAGCTCGAGCGGCAGCGGGACCACGCGCTCGACCGGCGTTCGGGCGACGACGACGACCCCGGGCTCGACGACGGACTGCTCGAGTCGGCCAACCGCGACGAGAAGGCGTCCGACGAGCTGCAGGACGAGTTCACCTGGCAGGCGCTCGCATCGGATGCCACGTTCGACCGCGTCGTGTACGACGGCACCGACTTCGGCACGTTCGCCGAGCCCGGCAGTGATGAGGAACTCGACTTCATCGGCCTTCCCGGCATCCTCGAACCCGACCAGGTCGCCGAGCTGCTGCGGCACCGGCAGGCGCGCCAGGCGCGGCGCGCGTCCGAGCGCCGCAAGCACGCGGCATCCGCCGACGAGGACGAGACCGCGCACGCCGAGCCGGTGGCCCTCTACCGCACGCTCAAGGAGCAGCGCTCGCTGCTGAACAGCCTGGTGGGGCTGTACGCGAGGCAGACAGGCCAGGCGCACTCGCTCGTGCACGCCGAACTGCGCCGCGCCTGCGGCGGCCCCGAGGTCGCCCAGGCGACCGTCACGCAGTTGCAGGCACGCATCGAGCTGCTGCGCAAACGGCTCTCCGGTCGGTGAGGCCGGCGCCGCGGCCCCGGTCCACCCGGGGCGCGTCACCGGGACGACGTAGCATGGCGCGCATGGATCCCCGCGCTCGCGTGCTCGTCATCGCGATCGTCGTCGCGTTCATCGCCTTCCTCGACGGTGCGGTCATCAACATCGCGCTCCCGGCGATCGAAGCCGACCTCGGGGGCGGACTCGCGCTGCAGCAGTGGGCGGTCGACGCGTACCTGCTGACCCTCGGATCGCTCATCCTGCTCGCAGGCTCGCTGTCCGACTCGTTCGGGCGGCTGCGCATCCTGCGGATCGGACTGTACGGCTTCGGGCTCACCTCGGTCGTCTGCGCCATCGCGACGGACGGCACGATCCTCGTCGTCGCCCGCGCGCTGCAGGGTGCGGCCGGCGCCCTGCTCGTGCCGAGCTCGCTCGCGCTGATCATCGCGACCTTCCCGCGCAGCGAGCAGGGTCGCGCGATCGGCCGGTGGACCGCCTGGACGACGAGCGCGTTCCTCGTCGGGCCGCTGCTCGGCGGTGCGCTCGTGGACCTCGTGTCCTGGCGGCTCGTGTTCGCGATCAACGTGCTGCCGATCGCGGCCGCCCTCGTGATGCTGCGCCCGCTCGGTCGCGACGAGCCGAACCCCGATCGGGCACGCGTCGACTGGCTGGGCGCGGCGTTGGGGGTGGTCGGCCTCGGCGGCACCGTCTTCGCCCTGATCGAGCAGGGGCGACTCGGCTGGGCCGACCCGCTCGTGTTCGTGCCCATGACGGTCGGACTCGTGTCGCTCGTCGCGTTCGTGGCCTGGGAGCGCCGGGCGCCGGCTCCCATGCTGCCGCTCACGCTGTTCCGTGCCCGGAACTTCGCCGCGGGCAACCTCGCCACCCTGTTCATCTACGCCGCGTTCTCGCTCGGACTGTTCGCGCTGCCGATCTTCCTGCAGGAGTCCGGCGGATTCCCGGCGACCCTCGCGGGACTCGCGACCCTGCCGCCGACCGTGATGCTGGTCCTGCTCGGATCGTGGTTCGGCGGACTGGGCGGTCGGTACGGGCCGCGGCTGTTCATGGCGCTGGGGCCGATGATCGTCGCGCTCGGCTGGCTGCTGACCCTCGCCCTCGACCTGCCGGTGGACTACTGGTGGCAGGTGTTCCCCGGCATGGTCGTCGCCGGACTCGGCATGGCGATGACCGTGGCGCCGCTCACGGCGGCGATCCTCGGCGCGGTCGACCCGGCGCGCGCCGGGATCGGGTCGGCCGTGAACAACGCCGTCGCCCGCATCGCCGGACTCGTCGCGATCGCCTCGATCGGCGTCATCGTGGCCGGGCGGCTCGATGTCGACGGGTACCACCGGGTCGCGATCGCGACCGCCCTGCTGCTCGTCGTGGGCGGGGCGGTGTCGTGGATCGGCATCCGCAACCCCGCGCCGCCCGCAGACGAGGGCGATCAGCCGGCGACGCCGGCCTCCGGGACGGCGGGCGCCGACGAGCGCCCCAGGTCCTGAGGCACCGCCGCCGCATCCAGCGCGGCCATGAGGTCGGCGGTCAGGTCGTCGACGTGCTCGAGGCCGATCGAGAGCCGCACGACGCCGGCGTTCGGCTTGGCGTGCGCAGCGACGGGACGGTGCGTGAGCGAGGCGGGGTGCTGCACGAGCGAATCGACGCCGCCGAGCGAGACGGCGTGCGTCACCAGCTCGCACGCCTCGGTGAACCGACAGGCGGCGTCGAAGCCGCCGGCGAGCTCGATCGCGATGATCGAACCGGGACCGGCCATCTGGCGGCCGACGAGGCCCTGCGGGTCCTGGCCCGCCAGACCCGGGTAACGCACGCTCGCGACGGCGGGGTGCGTCTCGAGGCGGCGCGCCAGCTCGGCGGCCGTCTCCTGCTGCGCGCGGACGCGCACCGGGAGGGTCCGGATGCCGCGGTGCAGGAGGTACGCGCCCATCGGGTGCAGGAGCCCGCCGGTGAGCGCACGGACGCGCCGGAGCTTCTCGACCCACTCGATGGGGCCGGCGACCACGCCGCCCATCGCGTCACCGTGGCCGCCGAGGTACTTCGTCGCGCTGTGCAGCACGAGGGTCGCCCCGTGCTCGATGGGGCGCTGCAGCACGGGGGTGGCGAAGGTGTTGTCGACGAGGAGCGGCACGTCGCCTGCGGCATCCGCGGCACGTCGCAGGTCGATGAGTTCGAGGGTGGGGTTCGCGGGCGTCTCGACGATGACCAGCCCGGTGTCGGGGCGGACCGCGTCGGCGATGCCGTCGACGTCCGTCCAGGTCACCCGGGTGCCGAGCAGGCCGCTCTCCAGGACGTGGTCGGAGCCGCCGTAGAGCGGACGCACAGCCACGACGTGCGGGCGACCGTCGGAGACGGTGGCGATGAGCGTCGCGGCGAGCGCGGCCATTCCGGTGCCGAACGCGACCGAACCCTCGGCGCCCTCGAGGTCGGCGAGGGCCGTCTCGAATCGGGCGACACCCGGATGCCACAGCCGCTGGTAGACGGCCGACCGGCCCTCGGTGAGGCAGCCGCCCGCGGCGAGCTCCTCGTAGGACAGTCCGCCGGTCTCGACGTCGCCGAGCGGGTTGGTCGTGGAAAGATCGATCGTGGGAACGTGGGAGCCCTGCTCGCGGACGCCCTCCATGCCGGCGTGGACGGCGCGGGTCTCAAGATTCGACGACGGTGTCAACATGACAGCAGGCTACAGAATCTGTGGTTGCGCCGGACCTTGGCCGAAGATGCTTGCATTTTGGCCTCGATGGGCGCAGAATCTTCTGACATGGACTGAGAGGATCCGCATCATGCCGCAGAAAGCCGAACTGGATCGGGTCGACCGAGCGCTGCTGGCGGCGCTGTCGAAGAACGCCCGCGCCTCCGGTGCGGCGCTCGCGGCCGAGGTGGGCGTCGCCGAGTCCACGGTGTCGCTCCGGCTCCGCCGTCTGCAGAGCCTCGGCACGGTGAAGGGATACCGCGTCGACGTCGACCTCGCCTCGCTCGGCGTCTCGCTCCAGGCCCTCATCGCGATCCGACTCGTCAAGCACGACCGCAGCGAGATCGACGCCTTCCGCAACGCCGTGCCGCACCTGCCCGGCGTGCTCGGCGTCTTCCACGTCGCCGGCGCCGAGGACTACCTGCTGCACGTCGCCGCGCGCGACGCCGAGGAGCTCCGCCAGTTCGTGCTCGCACACCTCACCGGTCATCCGGCCGTCGCGCACACCGAGACGAACCTCATCTTCGAGTACGCCGACGGCGACGGCTGGCAGTCGCTCGTCGGCTGAGGCCCGCGGCATCCGCTCACGCGGGGCTGCAGGGCGGGCCCCCGGTTCGGCGATCCGAAATGCTGCCAATTCCTCACGCCGGGCCGCTCGGACGCCATCCGCCCCGCTAGCCTTTCGGAGGCCCCGCGGGGCCGACACGCGACGAGGCGGGCGCCGGACCGCCCAGGTCGCGACCGTCGCCCGCGACCGGATGGAGCACGATGACCGCCCACGAACCGCAGGGGACCCCCGCCGACCGCGCGCGCTGGAAGCGCTACCTCGCCGACGAGCGCGCCGAGGCCGCCGTCTACCGCGAACTCGCGGCTCGCCGCGACGGCGAGGAGCGCGAGATCCTCCTCGCCCTGGCCGCCGCCGAAGGACGCCACGAGGCGCACTGGCTCGCGCTGCTCGACGGCGACGACGGGGGGATCCCGCGCGCCGACCTGCGAACCCGCCTGCTCGCAGGGCTCGCCCGCCGATTCGGCTCCATCTTCGTCCTCGCGCTCGCACAGCGCGCCGAGGCGCGGTCGCCGTACTCGACCGACCCGCACGCGACCGCCGCGATGGCCGCCGATGAGCGCATCCACGGCGAGGTCGTCCGCGGGCTCGCCGCGCGGGGGCGCCGCCGTCTCGCGGGCACGTTCCGCGCCGCGGTCTTCGGCGCGAACGACGGGCTCGTCTCCAACCTCGCGCTCGTCCTCGGCATCGGCGCCACGGGCGTCCCCGCGCCCGTCGTGCTGTTCACCGGCATCGCCGGCCTCCTCGCGGGAGCCCTCTCGATGGGCGCCGGCGAATACGTTTCGGTCCGGTCGCAGCGTGAACTGCTCGAGGCATCCGCCCCCGACCCCGGCGCGCGCGAGGCCCTCGTCGACCTCGACATCGACGCCAACGAGCTCGCGCTCGTCTACCGCGCGCGAGGCATGGCCGAGCAGGACGCCGTCGAGCAGGCGGCCCTCGTCGTCGCACGCGTCCAGGCGGCCGGTCGCACGCCCGCCCCGACCGACGCGATCGGCGTCGTCGAGCACGACGACGAGGCCGTCGGGACGGGGATGAGCGCGGCCGTCTCGAGCTTCCTCTTCTTCGCGTCGGGCGCGCTGATCCCGGTGCTGCCGTGGATCTTCGGCATGTCCGGCACGGCGGCGATCGTCACCGCGACGGTGCTCGTCAGCCTCGCACTGCTCCTCACGGGCGCCACCGTGGGCCTGCTCTCCGGGGCGTCGCCGCTGAAGCGCGCGCTCCGGCAGCTCGCCATCGGCCTCGGCGCCGCCGCGGTCACCTACCTGCTCGGCCTCGCATTCGGCACCACCCTCGGTTAGGAGCGACCATGGCCCGACCCGTCGCCCTCGTCACCGGAGCCGGTCGACGCAACGGGATCGCCTACGCCATCGCGTCGGACCTCGCCGCCGACGGCTGGGACGTCGCGTTCACCTACTGGCGCGCCTACGAGCACCGGATGTCCCTCGGCGGCGACCCGGAGGCGGACCCGGCGAGCCTCACCCGCGAACTCGAGGCCGCCGGGGCCCGGGCGCTCGCGATCGAGGCGGACCTCGCCGACCCCGAGACCCCGGACCGGATCGTCCGCGCGGTGCGCGACGAGCTCGGCCCGGTGCGCGCACTCGTGCTCGCGCATTCGGAGAGCGTCGACAGCGGCATCCTCGACACCTCCGTCGACGCCTTCGACCGGCACCTCGCCGTGAACGCGCGAGCCGCCTGGCTGCTGATCCGCTCCCTCGCCGAGCACGTGCGCGCCGACGGCGCCCGGATCGTGGCGCTCACGAGCGACCACGTCGTGGGCAACCTCGCCTACGGCGTGAGCAAGGGGGCACTCGACCGCGTCGTCCTGGCCGCCGCCGGCGAGCTCGCGGCTCGGGGCATCACGGCGAACTCGGTGAACCCGGGTCCCGTGGACACCGGATGGATGGACGACGCCACCCGCGCCGCGCTGGTCGCGCGACAGCCGACGGGACGCCTCGGTACGCCGCACGACGTCGCCCGCCTCGTCCGCTTCCTGGTCTCGCCCGACGCGGCCTGGGTGACGGGCCAGCTGATCACCACCGACGGCGGCTTCTCCATCTGAGACGCCGGCGCCGACCGGTGGCGGCCGCCCGCCCGAGGATCACGAGGGTGCGGTGACGAAGTCGATGAGCTCCTCCACGCGGCCGAGCAGGGCCGGCTCGAGGTCGCCGTACCCGCGGACGCGGCCGAGGATGTGCTGCCAGGCACGGGCGATGTCGGCCTGGTCGGCGTGCGCCCAGCCGAAGGCCGCGCACACGCCGTGCTTCCACGACGTGCCGCGGGGGATCGTCGGCCAGGCGTCCTTCCCGAGGCGGGCGGGCTTCACGGCCTGCCAGATGTCGACGTAGGGGTGGCCGACGACGAGCACGTCACCTCGGTGCCGGCCGCGCATCACCGCGTCGGCGATGCGCTGCTCCTTCGAGCCGGGCACGAGGTGGTCGACCAGCACGCCCACGCGGCGTCCGGGGCCCGGCCGGAACTCGTCGAGCACGTCGTCGAGGACGTCGACGCCCTCGAGGTACTCGACCACGACACCCTCGACCCGGAGGTCGGCGCCCCAGATCTTCTCCACGAGCTCGGCGTCGTGGCGGCCCTCGACGAAGATCCGGCTCGGCAGCGCCACCTTCGCAGGCCCCGACTCGACCGCGAACGAACCCGACGCCGTTCGGAGCCGGCCCCGGGGCGCGGACGGCGTCGGGGCGACGAGCTTCACGGGCTCGCCGTCGACGAGGAAGCCGTGCCCGAGGGGGAACATGCGGGTCCGCCCGTGGCGGTCCTCGAGCGTCACCGTCTGCTTCTCGACGCGCACCACGGCACCGCAGTAGCCGTCGGCGGCGAGTTCGACGACGAGGTCCCGCTCCGCGGCCACCTCGCGGATGGTGCGGCGGCCGGCGGCACGCCAGTCGCCGGCGAGCACGTCGGTGCCGTATCGGTCGGGTCCGGATGCGTCGAAGGGAGGCACCGCACGAGATTAACGGAAGTCCCGCGACCGGTTCGTGGTCGACACGGTGAGCGGCTCGAACCGGTCGGCGACGAGGTTCACGACCCCCTCGGGCGAGCGCTCCAAGATGCCGCGAACGACCATCGCGGGCGCCTCCCGGGCGATCCGCCGGTACCGGCTCCACACCCCGACGCTCGCGATCACGTTGAGCGTGCCGGACTCGTCCTCGAGGTTCATGAACGTGATGCCGCTCGCGGTCGCCGGCCGCTGCCGGTGCGTGACCACGCCGCCGACCTCGATGCGGCGCCCCGACTCGGCCCGCTGCAGGCGGTCGATGCGGACCACGCCGCGCTCGTCGAGCCGGTCGCGCACGTGGCGGATCGGGTGGTCGTCGGGGGAGATGCCCGTCGCCCACAGGTCGTACACCACCTGCTCGGCGTCGTTCAGCATGGGCAGCAGCGGCGGCTGCACCACGACGACCGCGCCGGGCAGGTAGTCGGCGCGGTCCTGCGCCGCTTCGCCGGCGAGCCACAGCGCCTGGCGCGGCTGCAGGTCGAAGCACTCGAACGCGCCGGCCGCGGCGAGCGCCTCGAGCTGCGTCGCGTCGAGGCCCGCGCGCCGGGAGAGGTCGGCCATGTCGCGGTACGGCCCGTGCAGCTCGCGCTCGGCGACGATGCGCTCGGCGACCTTCTCGCCGATCGAGGTGACGTCGGCGAGGCCAAGCCGCACGGCGAACGCGCCGTCGCGGCGGTGCTCCGCCGAGCGGTCGGGCGCCGCCCGGTCGAAGTCGCCGACGGGCGGCTGGGTCGGGTGGGCGCACTCGGGCATGCCCGTGGGGCGACGGATGCCGCGTGCCCCCGCCGCGGCATCCGTCGCCGGCTCATCGCGGCCGTCGCCGTCGACCGGCTCGAGCCCCGCGTGCACGCCCGAGCGCGCGAGATCGGGCCGCCGCAGCTCGACGCCGTGCCGGCGCGCGTCGGACGTGAGCGTGTGCGGCGAGTAGAAGCCCATCGGCTGGGCGCGGAGCAGGGCGGCGAGGAACGCCGCCGGGTAGTGCAGCTTCAGCCACGAGCTCGCGTAGACCAGCAGCCCGAAGCTGATGGCGTGGCTCTCGGCGAAGCCGAAGTTCGCGAACGCCTCGATCTTCTCGTAGATGGAGTCGGCCACATCGGGCTCGATGCCGTTGCGGGCCATGCCGTCGTAGAGCTTCGCGCGCAGCCGCTCGATCTTCTCGACGCCGCGCTTGGAACCCATGGCACGCCGCAGCAGGTCGGCGTCGGCCGCGTCGCAGTCGCCCACCGCGACGGCCATCTGCATGAGCTGCTCCTGGAACAGCGGCACCCCGAGGGTGCGCCGCAGCACGGGCACGAGCTTCGGGTGCAGGTAGCTGATCGGCTCCTCGCCCGTGCGCCGGCGGATGTACGGGTGCACCGCGCCGCCCTGCACCGGCCCGGGGCGGATGAGCGCGATCTCGACGACGAGATCGTAGAAGCAGCGGGGCTTCAGGCGGGGGAGGGTGCCCATCTGCGCACGCGACTCGACCTGGAACACCCCGATCGAGTCGGCCCGGCACAGCATGTCGTAGACGGCCGGCTCCTCCTTCGGGATCGTCGCGAGTTCCCACTCCTCGCCGGTGCACTCGCGCACGAGGTCGAACGTGTACTGCAGCGCCGCGAGCATGCCGAGACCGAGCAGGTCGAACTTCACGAGTCCCATCCACGCGCAGTCGTCCTTGTCCCATTGCAGCACCGTGCGGTTCTCCATGCGGGCGTGCTCGATGGGGCACACCTCGCCCACGGGCCGGTCGGTGAGCACCATGCCGCCCGAGTGGATGCCGAGGTGCCGCGGGAAGGTGAGCAACTGCTCGGCGAGTTCGACGACCGCGTCGGGGATGTCGTGGTCCTCCGTCTCGACCACGGCGCCCCACCGCTCCACCTGGCGCGACCACGCATCCTGCTGGCCCGTTGAGTAGCCGAGCGCCTTCGCCATGTCGCGCACCGCGCCCTTCGGGCGGTAGCTGATCACGTTCGCCACCTGCGCGGCGTTCTGCCGGCCGTACTTGCCGTAGACGTACTGGATGATCTCCTCCCGTCGGTCGGAGTCGAAGTCGACGTCGATGTCGGGCTCCTCGTCGCGCAGCGACGACAGGAAGCGCTCGAACGGCAGTTCGTAGAAGATCGAGTCGACCCCGGTGATGTCGAGCACGTAGCAGACCGCTGAGTTCGCCGCCGAACCGCGACCCTGGCACAGGATGCCGCGGCGTCGAGCCTCCTGCACGAGATCGTGCACGATCAGGAAGTAGCCGGGGAAGTCCTTCTGCTCGATCACGTCGAGCTCCTTCGCGAGCCGGTCGCGCACGTGGTCGGGGAGTCCCGGATAGCGTCGCTCGGCGCCGCGCCACACGAGTTCGCGGAGCCACGACATGGGCGTGTGCCCCGCGGGCACCTCCTGTCGGGGCAGCTTCGGCCGGGCGCTGCGCAGCCGGAACGACAGGTCGCGCGCGAGGGTCGCCGAGTGGGCGACGGCACCCGGGTAGCGGTCGAACCGCGCGAGCATCTCGGCGCCGGAACGCAGGTGGAGTCCGTCGGTCGCCGGGAGCCACCCGTCGAGCTCGTCGAGGCTGCGCCGCGCCCGCACCGCCGCGAGCGCCGACGCCAGCCGGTGCTCGCCGGGGGTCGCGTAGTGCACGGCGTTCGTCGCGAGCACGGGCAGGTGCGCTCGGGCGGCGAGCCCGGCGAGCGCGTCGTTGCGGACCTGGTCGAGCGGGTCGCCGTGGTCGGTGAGCTCGACGACGACGTGGTCGCGGCCGAACAGGGCGACGAGCCGGTCGAGTTCGCGCCACGCGGCATCCGCCCCGCCCTCACCCGCGAGCGCACGTCGCACCGCGCCCTTGCGGCACCCCGTGGAGACGACCCAGTGCCCGCCGCTGCGTTCGGCCAGGTCGTCGAGGTCGTACACCGGGCGGCCCTTCTCGCCGCCCGCGAGCTGGCCCGCGGTGATCGCCGACGCCAACCGGTGGTAGCCCTCCTCGCGCCCGGCGAGCACGAGCAGGTGGTCGCCCTCGGGGTCGGCGGCGCCCATCTGCGGTTCGGTGAGGCCGAACGACAGCTCGGCGCCGAAGACCGTGTCGAGCTCGGGGTACGCCTCGGCGGCCTCGGCGAAGCGCACGACGCCGTAGAAGCCGTCGTGGTCGGTGATGGCGATGCCGCTGAGGCCGAGCCGGTGCGCCTCCTCGACCAGCCGTTCCGGCCCCGACGCGCCGTCGAGGAAGCTGAACGTCGAATGCGCGTGCAGCTCGGCGTACGGCACGATGGGGCCGGCCGGTCGTTCCTCGACGTCGCCCGAGGGGCGGTACGGATGCCGCTTCCGGCTCCATCCCGGGCTGTCGCCGCCGTCGGCGACGACCTTGGAACCGCTCGGCCGCTGCCGGTCGGAGAGCCGGCGTTCGAGCTCGGACCACGGGATCTCGGGGTTGTTCCAGCCCATCAGTCGTACCTCGCCTCGGCCCACCAGCCCTCGGCGTCGCGCACGAGCAGCCACGCGCAGCCGTCGTGGTCGACGACCTGGAAGCGGTGGACGCGCCGCGCGCGCTCCGCATCCCACCAGCGCTCGACGACCGGCCACGGCCCCGCCCACGCCCGGACCGGCGCGGGCCGTGCGGCGCCCGCCGCGAACGACACGGGTGCCGCCGAGATCGCCCCGCGGGCGTCGACGGCGACGGGCGAGCCGCCGTCGTCGACGAGCGTCACCGGCATCCGTTCGCGGAACACGCTCGCGGGGGCGAGCGCCGGGAGGCTGCCGGGCCACGGCGCCGCAGCCGTGGCGCGCTCCGGTGCGCGGTCGCCCCACGGTACGAGCACCTGCCGGTCGGCGAGCATGCGGCCGCCGCCGACCGCCGCCGTCACGACGCCCTCGTGCCCGAGCATGCTCTGCACGCGGGTGAGCCCGTGGTGCACGCGCTCGTCGGGCCCGCCGCCCCACAGGCCGGCCTCGTGGTTGCCCGTCGAGTCGACGCGCTCGGGTACGACGCGCAGCCGCACGATCGGGGAGTCGAGCCCGGTGTCGGCGGTACCCGCGCCCTGCAACTGCCACCGCACCCGGTCGACCACGTCGGCGGGCGTGAACCAGTGCGGATGCAGCCAGCTTCGGCTCGAGTGCCCGCCGCGCTCGTCGTCGAGCTCGACGCGGATGCCCGTGCACACGAGCCGGACCGCCCGCATGCGCTCGATGAACTCGTCGGCCCGCACGCGGAACGCGAACGCGAGCTGGTCGATGCGGTCGAGCGGCGGCTCGAAGTGCTGCTCGATCTCGAAGTCGGGCGGAGGAGTGCGGGGAGCCACCCGCGACTGCTCACGGCCTGCGGCACGGTCGTGGGCGAACGCCCCGGCCGCGCCGAAGCGCCGTCGCACGTCGTCGTCGGGCAGCGCGGCGAACTCGCCGAGCGTGCGCACGCCGAGCCGGTGCAGCAGCGTCGCCGTGCGCGCGTCGACGACGAGCGACACGGGCAGCGGGGCGAGGAACGCGGCCGCCCCGCCCGTCGCCACCAGGTGCACGGGCGATCGCGAACCGGCACGGGAGGCCGCACGCGCCGCCTGCTCGGCCGCGAACGGTCCGTCGGCGACCCCGACCCGGGCGCCGACCACGCCGAGCCCGGCGGCCGCGTCGAGCAGCGCCCGAGCCGCCGCCTCCTCGCCGCCGTAGTACCGTGCCGGGCCGCGGGCGCGCATCGCGAGCGTGCCCGGTCGCAGCACCTGCACGCCCGGCACGATGGCCTCGATGCCGCGCACCACCGGCTCGAACGCACGATGGTCGAGCGCGGCGTCGTACTCGAGCACCGTGAGGGCGGTCGAGCGGTACTGCGCCTCGCGGAGCTTCAGCCCGCGCGTCACGCCGTCGCGCCGGGCGGCCGCCGAGCACGAGTGCACGAGCCCCTTCTCGGTGAGCGCCACCGGGAGGGCGGGGTCGACGCCGTGCTCGCGGCACGCGGCGAGCACGGGCCAGTCGGGACACCACAGCACGATGGTGCGCACCGCCGCGCTCATGACGCCCTCGCGCCGAAGTCGGGGCGATGCACGACGGATGCCGCCCCCGGGCCGACCGCGTCGGGCGTCGCGTCGACCGCCGCGAATCCGAGGTCGCCCGCGGGCAGCCGCAGGCGCCGTCGGCTGCCCCGGCCGACCTCGCCGCGACCCGTGACCCGGACCACGACCTCGCGCTCTGCGAGGTGCCCGTGACCGCGGTCGAGCCCGGTCCAGTCGCTCTGCTCGAGTTCGAGGCGCGCATCGCTGCCGGGCCAGTCGCCGTCGACCAGCAGCAGGGCGCCGCGCTGGCGGAGCCGCGCCGCGAACCGCGACGCCTCGGCGGGCGCCAGGCGCCCCGCCGGGCGCACGGCCACCACCGGGATGACGTCGGCGAGCGCCGCCGCGACCGTGAGCCACTGCCGGCCGGGATCGGGCACGAGCACGAGCCGCTCGAGGTCGATGCCGAACCGCGAGGCCGCCTCGACGCCGAACTCGGGGATGCCCGAGACCGCGACCCAGCGCCCGCTCCGCGACGGGCCAGCGAGCGCCGCCATGAGCAGCGTGATCGATCCCTCGACCTGCACCACCGCGCCCTCGCGCAGGGCGCCGCCGGGCAGCACCGCGGCGAGCGCCGGATGCGTCGGCACCGCCCGCGAATCGAGCCGCGTGGCCTGCATTCCCCGGATACGCGCCTGGAGCTCCTCCACCCGCTCGACCCGGCCCGCGGCCGCGACGGAGGCGGTCGGCACGGATCGGGGAGCGGTCATCGTCACCACTCAATGTTCGAACACATGTTCGAATACGGCAAGTCCCGGATGCCACGCGTCCGCGCCCCCGTGCAGGGGTCGCCGACCGCGGCGGCACCCCGCGGCATCCGCTCGCACCCGCCGACCGCGGCGCTCGACGCCGCGACACCGGACACCGGGATGCCGCGACACGTGGATGCCTCGACACCTGGATGCATCGACACCTGGTTGCCTCGACGCCTTGCTGCCTGGACGCGGGGGATGCCGTTCTCAGGAGATCTCGGCCGGATCGCACGTTCCTCAGGACGACACGCCGTGCCGGACGGCGACCCGCCGGGGGGACTCCTGAAAACGGGTTCGAAACCCCCGGAAACGCGAGAAGGCCGGATCCGAAGATCCGGCCTTCTCGACAACGCGTGCGCGAGGGGGGACTTGAACCCCCACGCCCTATACGGGCACTAGCACCTCAAGCTAGCGCGTCTGCCAATTCCGCCACCCGCGCGTTGTCTCGGCCCTGATCGCTCAGCGGCCGTAGAAGACATTAGCACGGTTTTCGAGGCCCACTGAACACGGCCCGGCGCTAGCGTGGACCGCATGGCCGAGACCACCCCGACCGACGCCCGCCCGACCATCGGAGGCGCCGCAGCCGGCCTTCCGGACGGCCTCGACGAGACCGCGCTGATCGCCCGCGACCTCATCCGGTTCGACACGACCAACCACGGCGAGGGCCGGTCGAACGGCGAGCGCGAGGCCGCCGAGTACGTCGAGGCGCGGTTGCGGGCCATGGGCCTCGAGCCGGCCGTGTACGAGTCCGCGCCCGGCCGCGCGAGCGTCGTGGCGCGGGTTCCGGGCGCGAACCCGGACAAGCCCGCCCTGGTGCTCCACGGCCACCTCGACGTGGTGCCGGCCGACCCGCGGAACTGGAGCGTCGACCCGTTCGCGGGCGAGATCCGCGACGGCATGCTCTGGGGCCGCGGTGCGGTCGACATGAAGGACATGGACGCGATGATCCTCACGGCGGTCGGCGACATCCTCGCCGAGGGCCGACTGCCCGAGCGCGAGCTCGTGCTCGGGTTCTTCGCCGACGAGGAGGCCGGCGGCCTCTACGGCGCGGGCTGGCTCGTCGACGAGCACCCCGAGCTGTTCGCCGGCGCCACCGAGGCCATCAGCGAGGTCGGCGGCTACTCGATCACGGTCGGCGGGCAGCGCGCCTACCTGCTCCAGACGGGGGAGAAGTCGCTCGTCTGGGTGCGCCTCGTCGCGCACGGCACGGCCGCGCACGGTTCGCGCCTGGTGGGCGACAACGCCGTCACGAAGCTCGCCGAGGCGATCGCCCGTATCGGCCGCCGCGAATGGCCCCTGCGACTCACCGACACGACGCGCGAACTGCTCGCGGCGATCGCGGCGGCCATCGGCGCCGACCCCGAGCAGGTCTCGCCCGACGAGCTGGCGCTCGCCACCGGATCCGCCTCCGGCTTCATCACCGCGACGCTCCGCACGACGTCGAACCCGACGCTGCTCGACGCCGGGTACAAGCACAACGTCATCCCCGACCGCGCCGAGGCCCTCGTCGACATCCGGACGCTGCCGGGTGAGGAGGAGGCGGTCCTCGCCGAGATCCGCGAGCTCATCGGCCCCGACATCGAGATCCAGACCGTGCACCGCGACGTCGGACTCGAGGCGCCCACGCACGGACCGCTCGTCGATGCGGTCACGAGCGCCCTGCACGCGCACGATCCGGAGGCGACCGTGTTCCCGTACCTGCTGAGCGGCGGCACCGACAACAAGTCGCTGTCGCGACTCGGCATCGCCGGCTACGGGTTCGCGCCGCTCCGCCTGCCCGACGGACTCGACTTCCCGGCGATGTTCCACGGCGTCGACGAGCGCGTGCCGCTCGACGCACTAGTCTTCGGTAGGCGGGTCCTGCGCGACCTGCTCCTCGCGTACTGACGTCCTCGTACCGAAGCGCGCTCCGACACACTCCGACCACGACGGTCCCGTGCCCTCCGCCGTCCGGAGGGCGGAAGGGCGACATCCAGTTGATCGAAGCGATCATCCTCGGCCTCGTGCAGGGCCTGACCGAGTTCCTGCCGATCTCCTCAAGCGCGCACCTGCGGATCCTCGGCGAGTTCCTGCCGAACGCGGCCGACCCCGGTGCGGCCTTCACCGCGATCACGCAGCTCGGCACCGAGGCCGCGGTCGTCGTCTTCTTCTGGCGCGACATCGTCCGCATCGTGCGCAACTGGTTCGCCTCGCTCGCCGGCCGCGTGCCGCGGAACGACCCGGACGCGCGCATGGGCTGGCTGATCATCGTCGGCTCGATCCCGATCGTGGTGCTCGGCCTGCTCTTCCAGGACCAGATCGAGACGGTCTTCCGCTCGCTCTACGTGGTGGCGACGATGCTCATCGTGTTCGGCATCGTGCTCGGCCTCGCCGACTGGGCAGGCGCCAAGCGCCGCAAGCTCGACGAGCTCACCGTGCCGCACGGCCTCTACTTCGGGCTGGCGCAGTCGCTGGCGCTGATCCCCGGCGTCTCGCGCTCGGGCGGCACGATCACGATGGGGCTCCTGCTCGGCTACGAGCGGGCCGCGGCGGCGCGGTACGCGTTCCTGCTGGCGATCCCCGCGGTGTTCGGCTCGGGCTTCTACCAGCTGTTCAAGAGCTGGGGCGAGCCGGCCGTCTACGGCCCGCTCGAGACGGCCGTGGCGACCGCGGTCGCGTTCGTCGTCGCCATCCTCGTGATCGCGTTCTTCATGAGCTACATCTCGAAGCGCAGCTTCCTGCCGTTCGTGATCTACCGCATCGCGCTGGGGCTCACGATCTTCGTCCTGCTCGGCACGGGGGTGCTGCAGCCCTAGGCGAGCGGATGCCGCGCCGCGGGCGTGCACGCGGCATGCCGGCTTCCGCCCCGGCCGGTCGGGGTCCGGCGCTCAGGCCCCGTCGCGCGGGCGCCAGGGGCCGCTGCCGCCGGGCTGGTCGCCGCGGCGGCGCAGGTACCGCTCGAACTCCTGCGCGATCGCCTCGCCGGAGGCCTCGGGGGCGTCGGCGGCGTCGCGGGCCTGCTCGAGCTGCTGGATGTAGCCGGCCATCTCGTCGTCATCGGAGGCGAGGGCGTCCACGCTCGCCTCCCAGGCCTGGGCCTCGTCCTCGAGGGAGCCGCGCGGGATGCTGAGGCCGGTGAGCTCCTCGACCTTGCCGAGCAGCGCGAGGACGGCCTTGGGGGAGGGCGCGTTGTGCACGTAGTGGGGCACGGACGCCCAGAGCGAGACGGTCGGGATCCCGACCCGCTCGGCCTGGTCGGCGATCACGCTGAGGATCCCGACGGGGCCCTCGTAGGTCGATCGCTCGACGCCGAGCGCGGCGCGCACCTCGGGGTTCTCGCTCGAGGCGAAGACCGCCAGCGGGCGCGTGTGGGGCGCATCCGCGAGCATCGCGCCGAGCAGCACGATGCCCTCGATGTCGGCCGACAGCGCGGCGTCGACGAGCTCGGCGGCGAAGCCCTTCCACGTGCGCGCGGGCTCGGCGCCGAGGAGCACGTGGAGCGCGTCGGCGCCCGGTCCGGTGACGCCCTCCTCGTCGGGCTCGACGGGGATCCCGCTCGGGCCGAGGATCGCTGCGCCGGGCCAGGAGAGCCGTCGCGAGCCGTCCGGCTCGGACTGGATCGTCGGGCGCGTGAACTGGTAGTCGAAGTAGAGCTCGGGATCGACGGCCGCGACCTCGACGAGGCGGAGCCGCTCCGCGAGGAGCCGGGCGGCGCCGGTGGCCGCCTCGCCCGCGTCGTTCCACCCCTCGAATGCGACGATGAGGAGTCGTCCGCCCTGGAACCCGGTCGGCTGCTGCACTCGGTTCGCCCCGCTTCCCGAACCCGGGACCTCCGGGCTCACCTCCACAATAGGCCGTGCGGATAGAATCGCCGGTTGTGACCCCAGCCCTCCCCGCCGCCGTCCTGTGGGACATGGACGGCACTCTCGTCGACACCGAGCCCTACTGGATGCGAGCCGAAGGCGAGCTCGTCCGCGAGTTCGGCGGCAGCTGGACCGACGAGGACGCCCTGCAGGTCGTCGGCGCCGGCCTCTGGGAGGCCGCGGCCGTGTTCCAGCGCGCGGGGGTCGACCTCGACGCCGACACGATCGTCGCGCGCCTGACCGCGCGCGTTCGCGAGCAGCTCGCCCAGCACGGCGTGCCGTGGCAGCCGGGCGCGCAGGCGCTGCTGAAGTCCGTCCGCGACGCGGGCATCCCGACGGCGCTCGTGACCATGTCGGTGCGGTCGATGGCCGAGGACATCGTCGCGGCGATCCCGTTCGAGGCGTTCGACCTGCTCGTCACGGGCGACGAGGTCGCCGAGCCGAAGCCCCACCCCGAACCGTACCTGACGGCCGCCGAGCGGCTCGGCGTGGCCATCGGCGACTGCGTCGCGATCGAGGACTCGGTGCCCGGGCTCCGTTCCGCGGCATCCGCCGGCACCGTCGCGATCGGCGTGCCGCACATGGTGCCCCTCGACCCGGCCGCCGCGCAGGTCATCTGGGACTCGCTCGACGGGCGCACCGTCGACGACATCGCCCGCGTCGTGGCATCCGCGAGGGAGACCGCATGAGCCGCGGGGAGGCGAGCGGACCCTTCCGCGCCGGCGACCGCGTGCAGCTGACCGGCCCCAAGGGACGCCTGCACACGATCACCCTCGAGCCGGGCAAGCTGTTCCACTCGCACAAGGGCGCGATCGCGCACGACGACCTCATCGGCCTGCCCGACGGCTCGGTCGTGGCCAACCAGGTGGGTGTCGAGTACCTGGCCCTCCGGCCGCTGCTCAGCGACTTCGTGATGTCGATGCCGCGCGGCGCGGCGATCGTGTACCCGAAGGACGCGGCGCAGATCCTCGCGCAGGCCGACGTCTTCCCGGGTGCGACCGTCGTCGAGGCCGGCGTGGGCTCCGGCGCGCTGTCCCTGTGGCTGCTCCGCGCGATCGGCGCGCACGGCCGGCTGATGTCGTTCGAGCGTCGCGAGGAGTTCGCCGACGTCGCCCGCGGCAACGTGGCCACCTTCCACGGCGCGGACCCCGAGAACTGGTCCATCACCCTCGGCGACCTCACCGAGGCGCTGCCGGAGCAGGCGCCCGAGGCATCCGTCGACCGCGTCGTGCTCGACATGCTCGCGCCGTGGGAGTGCATCGACGCCGTGTCGACCGCGCTCAAGCCAGGCGGCGTGCTCCTCTGCTACATCGCGACGGTCACCCAGCTCTCGCGCGTCGCCGAGGCGATCCGTGCGACCGGCCGGTACACCGAGCCGCAGGCGAGCGAGACGATGGTCCGCGGATGGCACGTGCAGGGCCTCGCGGTCCGGCCCGACCACCGCATGATCGCGCACACCGGCTTCCTGCTCACCGCACGCCGGCTCGCCCCCGGCACCGTGCTGCCCGAGCTCAAGCGCCGCCCCTCGAAGACGGAGTTCAGCGACGAGGACGTCGAGGCGTGGACGCCCGGCGCGCTCGGCGAACGCAACGTCAGCGACAAGGTGCTGCGCAAGCGCGCACGCGCAGCGGATGCCGCGGCCCGCCGCTCGCGGGGCGACGACGACTCCCGACCCGACACCGAGGCGCCCGACGCCGACTAGGCTGTCTGCGCCCGTTCCACCCAGACGAAACGAGGACCCGTGCGACTCCCGCTCGCGCTTCTGGCCACCGCGACCGCCGTCGCGGTCACGCTCACCGGCTGCACCGCGGCACCCGACCCCGAGGCGACCGCCGGCGCGTCGTCCGACCTCATCGAGGTCGAGGGCGACTTCGGCCAGGAGCCCCGGGTCGACTTCCCGACGCCCGTCTCCCCGGCCGAGACGCAGTGCACCGAGATCATCGAGGGCGAAGGCGACCGGCTCGTGGCCGGCCAGCAGGCGCTCGTCGGCCTCGCGGTGTACAACGGGACGACCGGCGAGGAGATCGACGTCAACGGGTTCGGCGACCAGGAGCCCGTGCCGATCCTCCTCAGCGAGGGCGGGCTCCCCGGCATTCGCAAGGGCCTCTCGTGCGCCAGCGAGGGCTCGCGCGTCGTGATCGTCGCCCCGCCCGCCGACGCCTTCGGCGAGGAGGGCAACGCCCAGCTCGGCATCGAGCCGGACGACAGCCTCGTCATGGTGTTCGACGTGCACCGCGCGTTCCTGCTCAAGGCGAACGGCGCGCCGCAGATCGCCCGCGACGGGTTCCCCGCCGTGGTGACGGCGCCCGACGGGCGTCCGGGCATCACCGTGCCCGACACCGAGCCCTTCGAGTCGACCGAGGTCGAGGTGCTGAAGGCCGGCTCCGGCGCGGTGGTCGAGGACGGCGACCAGGTCGTCGTGCACTACACGGGCGTGCTGTGGGACGACAACTCCGTCTTCGACTCCACCTGGGAGCGCAACGGCCCGACGGCGTTCGTCGTCGCCGAGGGCGAGGGCTCGCAGGTCGTGCCCGGGTTCGCCGAGGCGCTCATCGGCCAGAAGGTCGGCTCGCAGGTCGGAGTGGTCATCGCCCCGGAGGACGGCTACGGCGACGCCGAGCAGGCGGGCATCCCGGCCGGCTCGACGCTGTTCTTCGTCATCGACATCCTCGGCGTGGTGTGACCGGCGGGCGCGTCGTCCGCCCGTCGCACGCCGGTCAGTATGATCGCTGACGTGGCGTCATCCAAGCGCTCGGGGGAGCCGAGGATCCCGGTCGAGGACCGGCTCTTCAGCCTCGTCCTCGCGCTGCTCGCGACCGAGACCGGGCTGCTGAAGTCCGAGATCCTCTCGACGGTGCGCGGCTACGCCGAGCGCTACGACGATCGCGGCGGCAACGCCAACCTCGAGCGCCAGTTCGAGCGCGACAAGGACGAGATCCGCGACCTCGGCATCCCGCTCGAGACGATCGAGTCGCCCGACCGACCCGGCGACAACCAGGCGCTGCGCTACCGGATCCCGAAGGGCGACTACGACCTCCCGGTCGACGTGCGGTTCACGCCCGACGAGCTCGCCCTGCTCGGCCTCGCCGCCGAGGTCTGGCGCGAGGCCTCGCTGTCCTCCGACTCGCAGCGTGCGCTCACGAAGCTCCGGTCGCTCGGCATCGAGCCGCGTGAGCCCGTGATCGGCTACGCGCCGCGGCTCCGGGTGCGGGATGCCGCGTTCGAGCCGATCCGGCAGGCGCTCGACAAGCGGCAGCGCGTCCGGTTCCGCTACCTCAAGCCGGGGGAGCGCGAGCCGAGGCTGCGCACCGTCGAACCGCACGCGGTCGTGCTCCACGAGGGTCGCTGGCACCTGCACGGCCGTGACGTCGAGGCGGGCGCCCCGCGCACGTTCCTCCTCTCGCGCATCGTCGGCGACGTGCAGTCGCTGGCCGGCAGGCCCTTCGATCCGCCGCCCGCCGACGTGCAGGACCGCGCGCTCGCCGACCTGCGGGCGCTGCGGCAGGCCAACATCGCCGACCTCGCGGTGACCGCGGGCTCCGACGCCGAGGTGCGCCTCGGCAAGCGGGCGGTGGAGGCCGACGACGACGCGGGCGTCATCCGGCTGCACTACACGGATGCCGCCGTCTTCGCCGACGAACTGGCCTCGTACGGCCCGGAGGTCCGTGTGCTCTCGCCCTCGACGCTGCGCGACGCCGTCCGCGAGCGGCTCGCCGCGGTCGCGGCCGCCCACCGTCCGGGAGCCGATCGATGAGCGCGTCGCCGCGTCGGCCCGCCGGGATGCGCGGGCCCGACAAGCTCGTGTTCCTGCTCGCCCTCGTCCCGTACCTGCTCGAACAGCGCGTGGTCGACGTCTCCGAGGCCACCGCGCACTTCGGGGTGGGCGAGGAGGAGATCCGCGACGCGGTCCGGCTGATCGCCACGTCGGGCCTGCCGGGCGCGACCGGGACCTACCAGCCGAACGACCTGTTCGACATCGACTGGGACTCCTTCGAGGAGGACGACGTCATCGTGATCGTCCACCACGTGGCGATCGACGACGCCCCCCGGCTGTCGGCGCGCGAGGCGGCGGCGCTCATCGCCGGACTCCAGTACCTCTCGGCGTCGCCCGAGAACGCAGGGAGCGCCTCGCTCGCCGCGCTCACCGAGAAGCTCCGCGCGGGCGCATCCGCCGCTCCCAGCCGGCTCGCCGTCGCCGAGGAGGCCGCCGATGCGTCGCTCGCCGTGGTTCGGCGGGCCGTGGCATCCGGTCGTCAGCTCGAGTTCGACTACCTCAACGCGCGAGGGGAGCGCCGACGCCGGCGCGTGGATCCCCTGCGCATCGCCTCGCTCGGCGCCGACTGGTACCTGCAGGCATTCGACCACCTCCGCGAGGAGGTCCGGAACTTCCGCATCGACCGGATGAGCGGGCTCGAGGTCGCCGACGAGCCGATCGCCGACCACTCCGACCGGGCGATCCCCGAGACGCTCTTCCAGGCGTCCGACACCGATCTCGAGGTCGTCGTCGACGTGGCCCCGGCGACGCTGCCGCTTTTAGCGGACTACCTCGCCGACTCGACCACGACCGAGGTCGGCGGGCGGCTCCGCGTGACCCTCCGCCTCGCCCACGTGCACGGGCTCAAGCGCCTGGTCGCGGGCCTGCCCGGACTGGTGACCGTCGTCGCCCCGGAGGAGGCGCGTGCGGTGGTCGCGGAGTGGGCCGAGGCGGGCCTGGCCGGCTACCCGGATGGCGACCCCGGTGCGTCGTCGACGCCGGCCGACGGGTGAGGCGAACGCCGCCGGCGACCGGTTAGACTGAGCGGACCATCCCGCCAGAATTGGACGAGCACCTATGTTTGGAAACGCCTTCACCGGTTGGCACGCGCTGATCATCCTGCTGGTGATCCTGCTGCTGTTCGGTGCGCCGAAGCTTCCCGCCCTCGCGCGGAGCCTGGGCCAGTCGATGAAGATCCTGAAGAACGAGGTCCGGTCGGACTCCGACGAGCGCACCGACGCGTCCGACGGCACGACGACCACCGACGCGCCCGTCACGGGCACGTCGACCGCGTCGAACGCATCGACCACCACGCCGCCCGCGTCGTCGACGACCGGTGATCCGGCGAAGCGCACGGACGCCGGCCCGAACGCCTAGCCCGTGTCGGCCGTGAAGGATCGCGGCACCGCGAACCGCGAGAAGCGGATGTCGCTCGGCGCGCACCTCCTCGAGTTGCGCAAGCGCCTCTTCACGTCGGCGATCGCCATCGTCGTCGGTGCGGTCGCCGGGTGGATCCTCACCGACCTGTTCGTGTGGAACGCCCTGCAGGCGCCGGTCCAGGCCGTCGCCGAGGCGCACGGCGGCGACGGGTCGGGCATCATCTTCCCGACCATCTCGAGCGCGTTCGACCTGCGGCTGCAGGTCGCGTTCACGGTGGGCATCGTCATCTCGAGCCCGGTCTGGCTGTACCAGATCTTCGCGTTCCTGGTCCCCGGGCTGAACGCTCGCGAACGCCGCTTCACCTACATCTTCCTGGCCTCCGCCATCCCGCTCTTCCTCGCCGGGTGCGCCGCCGGGTGGTTCGTGCTGCCGAACATCGTGAAGCTCATGACCGGGTTCGTCCCGGAGGGCAGCGAGTCGCTGCTCCTCGCGAAGGAGTACTACGACTTCGTGCTGAAGCTGGTCCTGGCGATCGGCATCGCGTTCGTCGTGCCGGTGTTCATCGTGCTGCTGAACCTCGCCGGGGTGCTCAGCGCGGCGTCGATCATCAAGAGCTGGCGGGTCGCCATCCTCGTCATCACGCTGTTCACCGCGATCGCCACCCCGTCGGCCGACGTCGTCTCGATGTTCATGCTCGCGATCCCGATGATCGGGCTCTACTTCGCGGCGTGGGGCATCGCGCACCTGCACGACAAGCGCGTCGCCAAGCGCAATCAGCTCGAGTTCGGCAGTCCTGTCTAGGCTGGGGGGATGAGCCTCTCGCCGGCGGAACGCTACGCATTGTCCCGGCAGCAACGGCGCCAGCCGAGACTGCAGGAGTTCGCGGCGAACCTGTCCTTCGACCTCGACCCGTTCCAGCGCGCCGCGTGCGGCGCCCTCGACGAAGGGCGGAGCGTGCTGGTCGCCGCACCCACCGGCGCGGGCAAGACGGTGGTCGCGGAGTACGCGGTCTACCTCGCGATGGAGTCGGGCGACGAGAAGGTGTTCTACACGACGCCGATCAAGGCGCTCTCGAACCAGAAGTACCAGGAGTTCGTCGACACCTGGGGGGCCCGCAACGTCGGCCTGCTCACCGGCGACACGAACATCAACTCCGGCGCTCGCATCGTGGTGATGACCACCGAGGTCCTCCGCAACATGCTCTACGCCGACTCGCCGCTGCTCGACCGGCTCGCGTACGTCGTCATGGACGAGGTGCACTACCTCGCCGACCGATTCCGCGGCGCGGTGTGGGAGGAGGTCATCATCCACCTCCCGGAGGTGGTGCGCCTGGTCTCCCTGAGTGCCACGGTGTCCAACGCCGAGGAATTCGGCGACTGGCTCCAGGCCGTGCGCGGCGACACGGACGTGATCGTCTCCGAGCAGCGGCCGGTGCCCCTCGAGCAGCACGTGCTCGCGGGCGGGAAGCTCGTGGACCTCTTCGACTCATCGGGGCAGGCGGCCACCCATCGGGTGAATCCCGAGCTGCAGCGCCTCGCCCGCGCGGGCGGGCGGTCGATCCGGGGCCGTTCGGAACGCGGGCGGCGCGGAAGCGACCGCGGCCGGTTCCACCAGGGCGGGCATGGTGCCTCGCGCATCGACCGGCCGGACGTGGTCGCCCTGCTGCACTCCAAGCACCTGCTGCCCGCGATCGTGTTCATCTTCTCGCGCGCCGGATGCGACCAGGCGGTCCGCCAGGTGCTCCGCAGCGGCATCCGCCTCACCGACACGGCCGAACGCGACGAGATCCGATCCATCGTCGAGGAGCGCGCCCGGATGCTGCGCGACGACGACCTGGCCGTGCTCGGCTACTGGGAGTGGCTCGAGGGACTGCAGCGAGGCGTGGCGGCGCACCACGCGGGCATGCTGCCGACCTTCAAGGAGATCGTCGAGGACCTCTTCCAGCGCAAGCTCCTGAAGGTCGTGTTCGCCACCGAGACCCTGGCGCTCGGCGTCAACATGCCCGCTCGCTCGGTCGTGCTCGAGAAGCTCGAGAAGTTCAACGGCGAGGCGCGCGTGCCCATCACGCCGGGGGAGTACACCCAGCTCACCGGTCGAGCGGGGCGGCGTGGCATCGACGTCGAGGGCCATTCCGTGATCCAGTGGGTCGACGGGCTCGATCCCGAGGCGGTGGCTTCGCTGGCGTCCCGGCGCAGCTATCCGCTGAACTCCAGCTTCTCGCCGACCTACAACATGGCCGTGAACCTCGTCGACCAGTTCGGCCGCGAGCGGACCCGCCAGGTGCTCGAGCTGTCGTTCGCGCAGTTCCAGGCCGACCGCGCGGTCGTCGACCTCGCCCGGACCCTGCGCAAGCAGGAGGAGTCGATGGCCGGCTTCGAGCGCGCGATGCAGTGCCACCTGGGCGACTTCGGCGAGTACGCGGGGATCCGTCGGCGCATCGCCGACCTCGAGCGGCAGCAGGCGAAGGGCAACCCGACCCACGCCCAACGCGAGCGGATGCAGCGGGAGCTGGCCTCCGAGCGCAAGCGCCTCCGGGCGCACCCGTGCCACGGTTGCGCCGAGCGCGAGCAGCACGCCCGCTGGGCCGAGCGGTGGTGGCGCCTGAAGCGCGACCACGACGACCTCAGCCGCCAGATCCGGACCCGGACCGGCCAGGTCGCCAAGCGGTTCGACCGGGTCGCCGAGGTGCTCGTGCAGCTCGGCTACCTCGAGTCGGACGGGCAGGGCGGGCTCGTCTCCACGGCGGCGGGTCGCACCCTGAAGCGCATCTACGGCGAACGCGACCTGCTCGTGGCCGAATCCCTCCGGCGCGACCTGTGGGCCGGCCTCGACGTCGCGGGCATCGCCGCGATGGCGGCCGCGCTCGTGTACGAGCCGCGTCGGGACGAGCGCGGCCTGCAGTTCCGCCTCCCGAAGGGACCGTTCCGCGCGGCGTTCGATCGCACGACCGATGCGTGGAGCGAACTCGACGACGTCGAGCGCGACCACCGCCTGCCGGGGACCGAGCAGCCGTCGCCGGCGCTCTCGGCGGCCATGCACGCCTGGGCCCGCGGCGCGGCGCTCGGCAGCGTCCTGTCGGAGACCGAGCTCGCCGCGGGCGACTTCGTGCGCCTGTCCAAGCAGGTCATCGACCTCCTCGACCAGATCTCGATCGTGGCCGACGCCGAGCTGGGCGCCACCGCGCGCGCCGCGATCGACGCCGTCCGGCGCGGCGTGGTCGCGTACGGTGCCGCCGCATGAGCACCGCTCCGATGCGAACGGATGCCGCAGCCGAGGCATCCGCTGACCGCACCCGGCCCGTCATGCCGCTGTGGGCCGCGCTGCTCGTGTCGGCGCTCGGCGGCGTCGTGTACGACCTGGGGTTCCCCGGAGCGAGCGTCTGGCCGCTGGCGTTCGTCGGCATCGGCATGGCCCTCGTCTCCCTGATCGGGCGTTCCTCCTGGGCGGCCTTCCACATCGGGCTCGTCTTCGGGCTCGGCTTCTACCTCACGCACGTGTCGTGGACCTCGTTGTACCTCGGGCCCGTGCCGTGGCTCGCCCTCTCGATCCTCCAGTCGTTGTTCGTGGCCGGCGGAGCCGTCCTCATCGCCCTGGCGTACCGGTGGCTGCCGCGCGCGACGTCGTCCCGCTGGGCTCGCCTCGTGCTGCTGCCGCTCCTCGTCGCCGGATTGTGGATCGTGCGCGAGACTGCGACGGGCAGCATCCCCTACGGCGGATTCCCATGGGGGCGCGCGGCCCTCAGCCAGTCCGAGAGCCCGTTCGCGCAGGTCGTGTCGTGGGTCGGCTCGAGCGGGCTGGGCCTCGTCATGGTCGCCCTCGCCGCCGGTGTCATCGAGTGGGTGCGGTTGCGCGGGTGGCGCGACGTTCGCAGCGCGGTCCCGGTCGTCGCGCTCCTCGTGGTCGCCGTGGCGATGCCCGCCTGGCCGACGACACCGACGGGGGAGCTCCGCGTGGCGAGCGTGCAGGGCAACGGGCCGTCGGGCTACTTCGACGAGCGCGAACCCGGCGACATCCTCGCAGCGCAGCTCGACGCGACCGAGCCGGTCCTCGACGAGCCCGGGATCGACGTGCTGCTCTGGCCCGAGGGCGGCTCGGACGTCGACCCGACCCGCAGCGCCGAGGCCGCACGCACCTTCGACGACCTGAGCGAACGCCTCGGCGCGCCGGTCGTGCTGAACACGGTCACGGTCGACGACGAGGAGCGGTTCTACAACACCTCGCTGCTCTGGGAGTCCGGCGCCGGCGCGGTCGACCGGTTCTCGAAGCGGAACCCGGTGCCCTTCGGCGAGTACATCCCCGACCGCTGGTTCTACGACGCCCTCGTGCCCGAGCTCACGGGCCTCATCCAGCGCGGCTACTCGCCGGGCACGGAACCACCCGTCTTCGACGTGGGCGGCGCGGTCGCCGGGCTCGCGATCTGCTTCGACGTCATCTACGACGGCCTCATCTGGGAGGGCGCGCGCGACGGCGCGGAGGTCTACCTCCTGCAGACCAACAACGCCGACTTCCGCGGCACCGACGAGAACCAGCAGCAGCTCGCGATCGCGCGGCTGCGTGCGATCGAGACCGGCCGCTCGGTGGTGAACATCTCCACGGTCGGCACCAGCCAGGTCATCGACCCCACCGGTCGCACCGTCGACGAGCTCCCGGCGTACGAGGCCGGGGCCATGGTCACCGACGTCGAGTTGCGCGGGGGACTCACGCCGGCGGTCGTGTTGGGCGGATTCGTCCCGACGCTCACGGTGATCGCCGCGATCGGCGGTCTCATCGCGGTCGGGGTGCGTGGGCGGACGCAGAACGCCCCGCGCCGGACGGGATCCGGGCGGGGCGACGGCGGGGAATCGGCGGTCTAGGCGCCGATCTTCTGCTGGCCGCGTCGGGCCCGCAGGTAGTTGAGGCGCTCCTGAAGGAGTTCCTCGAGCTCGGCGCGCGTGCGGCGCTCGAGCAGCATGTCCCAGTGGGTACGGGCGACCTTCTCGCCCGACCGGTCGATCTCGACCGGCTTCGAGTCCACGAGGAGGACCGCGGAGCTGCCGCAGTGGCGGCATTCCCACATCTCGGGGATCTCGGCCTCCGTCGAGAAGGTCATGACCGTGTCGCGCCCGCACGCCTCGCATTGGTACGTGTAGTCGGCACGGTCGGCGAACACGACGCCGTCCTCGCTCTGCAGGCTCTGGGCGCCGATTCGCATGCCCCGAAGGCTCCGGTCCGCCATGGCGTACTCCTCTCGATCGTCAATCAGGTATAGACGATCAAGCTGGGCGTATTCTTCCCGGGGGCTGGGGTTTTGCCGGGGAACTCTCAGCTTGCCGAGACGACCCGCAGCGCGAGGTCGGCCCGGTCGGTGACGATGCCGTCGACGCCGAGGCGCAGCAGCCGTCGCATGTCTGCCTCGGCGTTGACCGTCCACACGTGCACTTCGAGGCCGGCCGCGTGGGCACGTTCGAGCAGGCGGGGCGTCAGCAGCGGGACCCGCCCCACGCGCTCGGGGATCTGGAGCACCTCAGCACCTGCCACGGCCCGACGCAGCACGGCCGGGTTCCCGATGACGGATGCCGCCCGCGCCCGCAGCACGGACGCGCGCCCCGCCGAGGTCACGACCCCCGGAAGCATCGCCGCGAGCCGGCGGCGCCGCGCGTCGGAGAACGCCGTGAGCAGCACCCGGTCCCGGGCGTCGGCAGCCCGGATGGCCTCCAACGTCGCGGCGACCGCCGGATCCGTCTTCACGTCGATGTTGAATCGCGCCTCGGGGAACGCGTGCAGTGCTTCGATGAGGGTCGGGAACCCCTGGCCGTGTCCGAGGTCCACCCGGCGCAGCGCGTCCGCAGTGAGGTCGGCGACCCGCTCGGTCCGACCGGGTGCGACGCGCCCGAGCTCGGGGTCGTGGGCGATCACGGCCTCGCCGTCGGCACTGAGGTGCACGTCGGTCTCGAGGTAACCGGCACCCGCGCGCACGGCGTGCTCGAAGGCGAGCAGCGTGTTCTCGGGTGCGTCGAGCGCCAGCCCGCGGTGCGCGAGCACGCGGGGCGCCGCCGGTTCGAACCAGGGCGAGCCCACGGGAGGATCAGCCGGGCAGGTCCGTGCGGGTGCCCGGTGCGCCGGTCGCGCCGTCCTTCGGCGTGAACGCGCCGCCGATCCCCTTCAGGGCCTCGGTGAGCTCGCTCGGGATGATCCAGAGCTTGTTCGACGCGCCCTCGGCGAGCTGAGGGAGCATCTGCAGGTACTGGTAGCCGAGCAGCTTGGGGTCGGGGTCGCCCTTGTGGATGGCGTCGAAGACCGTGAGGATCGCCTCGGCCTCACCCTGTGCACGGAGTACGGCGGCCTTGGCGTCGCCCTCGGCCTTGAGGATCGAGGCCTGCCGTGCACCCTCGGCCTCGAGGATGGCGGACTGCTTCGTACCCTCGGCGGTGAGGATCGCGGCGCGGCGGTCGCGCTCCGCGCGCATCTGCTTCTCCATCGAGTCCTGGATGGACAGGGGCGGATCGATCGCCTTGAGCTCGACGCGGGAGACGCGGATGCCCCACTTGCCGGTCGCCTCGTCGAGCACGATGCGGAGCTGGCCATTGATGTTGTCGCGGCTCGTGAGCGCCTCTTCGAGGTTCAGGCCGCCGACCACGTTGCGGAGGGTTGTCGTGGTGAGCTGCTCGACCGCGCCGAGGTAGTTGTTGATCTCGTAGGTCGCCGCGCGGGCGTCGGTGACCTGGAAGTAGACGACCGTGTCGATCGACACGACGAGGTTGTCCTCGGTGATCACCGGCTGCGGCGGGAACGAGACGACCTGCTCGCGCATGTCGACGAGCGGCAGCAGCCGGTCGATGAAGGGCACGAGGAGGTTCAGGCCGGGGGAGAGGGTCTTGTGGTACCGGCCGAGCCGTTCGACGACGCCCGAGTACGCCTGCGGGACGATCCGGATGGATCGCGCGATGACCACGATCGCGAAGATCGCGATCGCCGCGACGACGACCAGGGTGATGATGGGGCCGATGTCGTTCACGCCGGGGCGCTCCTCTCAATGGGCACGACGACCGCCGTCGCGCCGTCGATGCCGGTGACGAGCACGCGCTCGCCCGCGGCGACGTCCGCCTGCTCGGTGATGGGCGAGAGCCGCGCCGTCCAGACGTCGCCGTTGTGCAGCTTGACCTGGCCGCCGGCGGCGGTGACCGTGCGCACCACGCTGCCCTCGGCGCCGATCAGCGCATCGACGTTGCTGCGCGCCGGATCCGCACCGCGGCGCAGCAGCCGCAGCAGCGATGGTCGCAGCGTCAGCAGCAGTGCGACCGCGACGACGGCGGCCACGATGAACTGCGCCCACCAGGGGATGCCGGTGAGGCCGGAGAGCAGACCCGCGACGCTGCCGAGCGCGAGCATGAGGAACGTCATCTCGAGGGTGAACACCTCGATGGTCGCGAACACGAGGATCAGCACCAGCCAGGCGATCCACGCGTACTGCGTCAGCACATCCACTTCGACTCCTTCGGGCTACCTCGAACCTATCAGCGCGCGGGACGCCGGTGGGGGAGTTGGTAGTCTCGGGGGCGGCGCCTCCGCGTGGCGCCCAGC
This sequence comes from Agromyces indicus, assembly GCF_031432295.1. NCBI lineage: Bacteria > Bacillati > Actinomycetota > Actinomycetes > Micrococcales > Microbacteriaceae > Agromyces > Agromyces indicus. The sequence goes on from NZ_JAVKGS010000002.1 coordinate 715,483, forward strand.
CATCCCCGCACCGCATCGAGGAGCCCAACGTGACCAACCCGCTCGCCCCCGGATCGCTCGACGGTCGCGTCGCCGTCGTCACGGGCTCGTCCCGCGGCATCGGCGCCGACACCGCACGGTATCTCGCCGAAGCGGGCGCCGCCGTCGTGATCAACTACCGCAGCAAGGCGCCGCGAGCCGAGAAGATCGTCGGCGAGATCACCGCCGCGGGCGGTCGGGCGATCGCGGTCGGCGCCGACCTGACGGATGCCGCGTCGGTCCGGGCGATGTTCGAGCGCGCCGTCGACGAGTTCGGGCCGATCAACCTCCTCGTGCTCAATGCCTCGGGCGGCATGGAGTCCGGCATGGGTGAGGACTACGCGATGCGCCTGAACCGCGACGCGCAGGTCAATGTCGTCGAGAACGCGCTGCCGCACCTCGCCGAGCACTCGCGGATCGTGTTCGTCACCAGCCACCAGGCGCACTTCATCCGTACGACGCCGACGATGCCGGAGTACGAGCCGGTCGCACTCTCGAAGCGAGCCGGTGAGGACGCACTCCGGGCGAAGCTGCCGGAGCTCGACGCGAAGGGCGTCGAGTTCGTCGTCGTCTCCGGCGACATGATCGAGGGCACCATCACCGCGACGCTGCTCGAGCGCGCGAACCCGGGTGCCATCGCCGCGCGCAAGGAGGACGCGGGCAAGCTGTACAACGTCGCGGAGTTCGCCGCCGAGGTCGCGGCCGCCGCCGTCGACCCGGTCCCGGACGACCACACGCGCTACGTCGGCGACGTCTCCGGCTTCTCGCCCGAGCGCTAGCAGGAGAGGCGGGGCCGGTCGAATCCGAGACGACCGGCCCCGCAGTCCGCCCTGCAGCCCCCCGACTCAGGCGGACAACTGGAGATCGCGACCGAACGTGAACGCCCGCACGATCTGCATGATGCCGAGGATGATCAGCGAGATGCCGGTCACCCAGAAGAGGATGACGGCGCCCCACAGCGGCGAGAAGAGCAGCACGATGCCGGCGATGACGCTGAGCAGGCCGAAGAAGATCGACCAGCCCTTGGACGCCGAGTTGCCGGCCTGGGCGAGGGCGACCGCACCTTCGACGATCCAGAGGATGCCGACGAGCACGCCGAGGAAGATCCCCAGCACCACGGCGCTCTCGCTGGGGCTCGTGAGCATGAGGATGCCGCCGATCACGAAGAGCACGCCGAGGATGATGTCGAGCGCCCTCGCGCCGCCGGAGAGTCCCTTCGAGAAGATGCCGAGTCCGACGTAGGCGAGGCCGGCGATGAGGAAGTAGATCCCGATCAGGACCGTGAGCACGATCGCGGAGTTCTTCGGCCAGAACGTGATGAAGATCCCGGCGATCAACGCGAGGACGCCGGTGATGCCGAGGGCGACGCGGATGGTGCTGACGGCCGATCTCGTCAGGTCGGCGGAATCGAACGCGAATGCGGCGAAGCCGCTGCTGGACTGCGGGGACGACATGACGACGACTCCTTCCGGCACGCGCGGGGTTGCGTGCTCGCGCTCAGCGTATGCCCGCGGGTCCTTCGGAGCGCGGAGGAAACCGCGTGCTCCCCGGCGTGTCGCGGTCCTGTCGCCGGTGCTGGCCGATCCAGTCGTCGATGTCCTCCCACTCCTGGAGGAGCCAGTCGAACCGTTCCTCGCGGGCGGTCGGGATCTCGTTCCGCGGCACTCGCCAGAACCGCATGACGATGGTCTTGTCGGTCGGGAGCTCGCGCCAGACGTCCGTGATGGTCCGGATCCGTTCGAGTCCGGTGTGGGCCACGAAGTAGACGTCGGCATCGGGCGCGGCGTCCAGCGCGGCGAAGAAGCCGCCGGGTCGCGGGGCCATGACGTTCTGCAGGCGCGCAGCCCGGTCTGCGGCTGCGTGGAGCCCCGCGGCGCGCAGCCGCTCGATCGCGCGGGTGCGCCGCCGTTCGGTGAAGTTCCCGCCCTCCGGGAAGATGACGAGCGCGTCGCGCGGCCCCATGTCGGTGGCGAGGTCGCGGATCCGGTCGAGGAGGAGGTGGTCGACGGGGCGGTGCGCATCCGGGGCCGGCTCCGGCGCCAGGAACCGGTTCGGCAGGCGGTTGAGGACCACGTCGATGGCCGGATCCCACTGCATCGTGTCCTTTAGGACGATCCGCGGCGATCGCTCGAACCAGTCGAACACCGCGTGCACGAGGATGAACGAGTCGCCCGGGCCGGCGTGGCGGCTGGCGATGACCCTCGGCCCGTCGTCGTCGTGGAATCCTGCCGGCACGCGCACGTCGATGTCCAGGCGGAGGACCCATCGTCCGTTCCAGAACAGGAACTCGAGCATTCGAGCCACGAAACGATAGTGCGCTCTCCGGAAGGTGGGTGAGTGGATGCGAAGCCCGAACCCGGACGCGACCCAGAGTGCGAACAGCCCGATCAGGGCCGCGGCATCCCACAGCAGGTAGAGGTTGCCCATCCACAGCAGCCGGGGCGTCCGCAACCTGGTCTCGAGGAGCAACGAGACGGCGACGGCGACCACGAGCCAGAGGGGGAGCAGCGCCGTGACCGCGATCGCGGCGACGACCACCGCCGGCGCCAGGACGAGACGCCGGACCCATCTCGGCGGGACGCGCATGTCAGGACGACGACCGGCGGCTCGCGTGGGGCGCCGCGGCCTCCGTGTCGAGGTGATCGGACGCCGCCTGATGGGCCCGCTCCATCCGTCGGCGAACGGCGACGGGGGAGAGGTTGCGGGCGATGCGGTTGTCGCGCTCGCTCGCGGTGCCCGTGGGAAGCAGGTGCAGGCGCGTCGTGGGCGGCAGCGCGGCCCGGTCGCGCGCGAACCGATGGCGGCGCGAGATCTCGAAGGCGACGCGGGCGTTGTCGAACTGGTTCCGGGGCGCCGAGAGCGGGTGCTCGATCCGCCCCACCTGCATCACGTAGATGTCGGTGGCTCCCGCGGCCGCGGCTTCGCTGATCGGGATCGAGTTCACGATGCCGCCGTCGACGAAGTGCTCGTCGCCGATGCGCACGGCCGGGAACACGCCGGGCAGCGCCGCCGAGGCGAGGACCGCGGGCACGAGCGGCCCTTCGGCGAACCAGTGCTCGGCCGCCCGCTCGATGCTCGCTGCGCAGCACCGGAATTCGACCTCGAGGTCGGCGAACGTGCGGACGCGGGGGAGAGCACCCTCGAGGAGCCGCACGAGCGGCCCGCGCGACATCACGTGCGCGCGGCCGGGCCGCACCCCGAGCCCGGTCGTGAGGACCCGGGCGTCCCTCGACGTCCAGGCGTGGTCCAGTCGGTCGATGCACCGGTCGGGGTCGGCGGCGACGATCGCGCCGTTGATCGCGCCGATCGACGTCCCCACGACGAGGTCGGGCCGGATGCCGCGCTCGAGCACCGCGCGGAGCATGCCCACCTGCACGGCGCCCAGGACGCCGCCACCGCCGAGCACGAACGCCACCTTCGCGGTCATGGCAGCATTCTCGCACTCGGCCCGTCGGCGCAAGCCCCCGGCGCGGACTCGCCGCCTCGACCAGACTGGAACGCTCGTGAGGAAGGGGTCGCGTGGGCCGGACGAGGGACAGGATGCGTCGGATCGCCGAGGAGCGGTTCGGCTGGACGACGCTGAAGCCGGGGCAGGAGGAGGCGATCGAGGAGCTCGTCGGCGGCCGCGACGTGCTGGTCGTGATGCCGACCGGCTACGGCAAGTCGGCGGTCTACCAGGTCGCCGCCCACCTGCTCGACGGGCCCACCGTGGTGATCTCCCCGCTCATCGCGTTGCAGGCCGACCAGGTGCGGCACCTCGATCGCGCCGGCGGCGAAGGCACCGCGGTCGCCGTGAACTCGGCGCACAGCGACGGGGCGAACGCGCGCGCCTGGGAATCCGTCGCGGCCGGCGACGCCGAGTTCGTCTTCCTCGCGCCGGAGCAGCTCGCCCGGCAGGAGGTCGTCGACGAGCTCGCCGCGCTCGACGTCGGGCTCGTCGTGGTGGACGAGGCCCATTGCGTGTCCTCCTGGGGCCACGACTTCCGGCCGGACTACCTCCGGCTCGGTGCCGCGATCGACGCGCTGGGGCGGCCCCCCGTGGTCGCCCTGACCGCGACGGGCTCGGCGCCGGTCCGCGATGAGATCGTCGAGCGCCTGGGCCTGCGTGCTCCCCGGGTGCTGGTCGGCGGGTTCGATCGGCCGAACATCCATCTCTCCGTCGTGCGACACGAGGATGCGGACGCGAAGCGACGCGCGGTCGTCGAGACCACCCTCGACGCGGCGAAGCCCGGGCTCGTGTACGTGGCCACGCGGGCGGACACCGAGCGGTTCGCCGAGGAGCTGCGGCAGTCGGGGCTCCGGGCGGCGGCGTACCACGGCGGCCTCGGGGCGCGCGCGAGGCGGGACGTGCACGAGGCCTTCCTCGCCGGCGAGCTGGACGTCGTCGTGGCGACGAGCGCGTTCGGCATGGGCGTCGACAAGCCCGACGTCCGGTTCGTCGTCCACGGCGACATCACCGAGTCGCTCGACGCCTACGTCCAGGAGGTCGGCCGGAGCGGTCGTGACGGCCGGCCGGCGTCGGCGACCCTGCACTACCGCGCCGAGGACCTGGGCCTGCGGGCCTTCTTCGCCTCGGGTCGACCGAAGGCCGAGCGCGTCCGCGCGGTGGCGGCGGCCCTGGCCGCGGCCGACGGCCGGCGCACGGCGAGGACGCTCGCGGACGAGCTGGACCTGCCCACCCGGTCGGTCACGATGATCCTGAACCTCCTCGTCGAAGCGGATGCCGCGACCTCGGACGATCAGGGCTTCACCCTGCGCGGACCCGTCGACCCGGGCCACGCGGTCGACGTCGTCGACGAGGCCGTCGATCGCCGCCGGCGCGTGGACGAATCGCGGCGCGCGATGGTCCGCCGCTACGCGGAGACCAGCCGGTGCCGGCGGGCGTTCGTCGTCGAGTACTTCGGCGCCGAGGTGCCGGAACCGTGCGGGAACTGCGACACCTGCGATCGCGGGTCCGCCTTCGAGGAGGCCGAGCCGGAGGTCGCCGGGGAGTACCGGCTCGACCAGTCCGTCCGGCACCGGGAGTGGGGCGACGGCCGTGTCATGAGCGTCGAGTCGGACCGCCTCACCGTGTTCTTCGAGGAGGAGGGCTACCGCGTGCTCTCGCTCGAGGCCGTGCGCGAGGGGGACCTGCTGACCGCGTCCTGATCGGGGATCCAAGCATGCTGCTGGACACGGTCAGGGGCGAGGTGGCAGCATCGCGCTCGTGACCACCAGTCCGACCGAGGAGCAGCGCCTGCGAGACCTCGCACGACTCCGGCGCGTGCGCGACCGGATGGACCGCGACTACGCGCAGCCGCTCGACGTCGACGCCCTGGCGCGATCGGTGGGGATGTCGGCCGGGCACCTGAGCCGGGAATTCCGGCGCGCGTACGGCGAGTCGCCGTACTCCTACCTCATGACCCGGCGGATCGAGCGCGCGATGGCGCTCCTGCAGCGCGGCGACCTCAGCGTGACCGACGTCTGCTTCGCCGTCGGGTGCTCGTCGCTGGGCACGTTCAGCACGCGCTTCACGGAGCTCGTCGGGGTGCCGCCGAGCACCTACCGGCGCACCGCCCAGCATCCGCTGGAGGGCGTACCGAGCGTGGTCGCCAAGCGCGTCGTGAGACCGGTCAGGAATCGAGAAGCCGCGCGAGCGGCACGGAAGTAGCGTGGCCCGCATGGACATCACGATTCAGTACACCTTCCTCCCGCACAGCGACCCGGACGCCTCACTGGCGTTCTATCGCGACGTCCTCGGCTTCGAAGTGCGCAACGACGTCGGCTACGACGGCATGCGGTGGATCACCGTCGGGCCCGCCGGGCAGCCGGGCACGTCGGTCGTGCTGCACCCGCCGGCCGCCGACCCCGGAGTGACCGAGGACGAGCGCCGGACGATCGCCGAGATGATGGCCAAGGGCACCTACGCGAGCATCGTCCTGGCGACGACCGACGTCGACGGCGTGTTCGAGCAGGTCCAGGCCAGCGGCGCCGAGGTCGCGCAGGAACCCATCGACCAGCCGTACGGGGTGCGCGACTGCGCGTTCCGCGACCCCGCCGGCAACATGGTCCGCATCCAGGAGCCCAGCTGAACATGACCACGGCGTCGACCGACCGCGCGGCATCCGCCATGCACCCTGCCGACCGGCACGACCTGATCCGCGTCAGGGGGGCGCGGGAGAACAACCTGAAGGACGTCGACGTCGAGATCCCGAAGCGCCGGCTCACGGTCTTCACGGGCGTGTCCGGGTCGGGCAAGAGCTCGCTGGTCTTCGACACCATCGCGGCCGAGTCGCAGCGCATGATCAACGAGACGTACAGCGCGTTCGTGCAGGGGTTCATGCCCAGCCTGGCGCGCCCCGACGTCGACGTGCTCGACGGTCTCACCACGGCGATCCTCGTCGACCAGGAGCGAATGGGGGCGAACGCCCGCTCCACCGTCGGCACCGTCACCGATGCGAACGCGATGCTGCGGATCCTGTTCAGCCGGCTCGGACGCCCGCACCTCGGGTCGCCGCAGGCGTTCTCGTTCAACATCCCGACGGTGCGGGGGAGCGGCTCCATCAGCGTCGACCGCGGCGACGGGAAGTCGGTGACCGCCGAGTTCAGCCAGCTCGGCGGCATGTGCCCGCGCTGCGAGGGGATGGGCACGGTGTCCGACATCGACGTGACGCAGCTGTACGACGACCGGAAATCCCTTGCCGCAGGTGCCCTGACCGTGCCGGGCTACAACGTCGACGGCTGGATGGTGCGGATCTTCAGCGAGTCCGGCTTCCTCGACCCCGGCAAGCCGATCCGCGACTACACCGAGACCGAGCTCCACGATTTCCTCCACAAGGAGCCGACCAAGGTCCGCCTGCAGTCGATGAACATGACCTACGAGGGACTGATCCCGAAGATCCAGAAGTCCTTCCTGTCGAAGGATCGCGATGCGATGCAGCCGCACATCCGCGCGTTCGTCGAGCGCGCCGTCACCTTCACGCCGTGCCCGGAATGCGGCGGAACGCGCCTGAACGAAGGCGCCCGATCCTCGAAGATCCGCGGCCTGAGCATCGCCGACGCGTGCGCCATGCAGATCAGCGACCTCGCCGAGTGGGTCCGCGGCATCGACGAGCCGTCCGTGGCCCCGTTGCTGGCGAGCCTGGGCCAGATCCTCGACTCGTTCGTCGAGATCGGCCTGGGCTACCTCGCGCTGGAGCGCCCGTCGGGCACGCTCTCCGGTGGTGAGGCGCAGCGCACGAAGATGATCCGGCACCTCGGCTCGTCGTTGACGGATGTCACGTACGTCTTCGACGAGCCCACGGTGGGCCTGCACCCGCACGACATCCAGCGCATGAACCGCCTGCTCGTGCAACTGCGCGACAAGGGGAACACGGTGCTCGTCGTCGAGCACAAGCCGGAGGCGATCGCCATCGCCGACCACGTCGTCGACCTCGGGCCGGGCGCCGGATCGGCCGGCGGCGAGGTCGTCTTCGAGGGCACCGTGGACGGGCTGCGGGGGAGTGGCACCCTCACCGGTCGCCACCTCGACGACCGGGCGCGGCTGAAGACCTCCACGCGGACCGCCACCGGCGCGCTCGAGGTCCGCGGTGCGAACGAGAACAACCTGCGTGACGTGGACGTCGACATCCCGCTGGGCGTATTGACGGTGGTCACGGGCGTGGCCGGTTCGGGCAAGAGTTCGCTCATCCACGGTTCCGTCGCCGGCCGCGAGGGCGTGGTCTCGATCGACCAGGGTGCGATCCGGGGCTCGCGCAGGAGCAACCCCGCGACCTACACCGGCCTGCTCGAGCCGATCCGCAAGGCGTTCGCGAAGGCGAACGGCGTGAAGCCGGCGCTGTTCAGCGCGAACTCCGAGGGCGCGTGCCCGAACTGCAACGGCGCCGGCGTGGTGTACACCGACCTCGGTCCCATGGCGAGCGTGGCGAGCACGTGCGAGGTCTGCGAGGGACGCCGCTTCGACGCGTCGGTCCTCGACTACCGGCTCGGCGGACGCGACATCAGCCAGGTGCTCGAGATGCCCGTCGCCGAGGCCGAGGCGTTCTTCGGGGCCGGCGAGGCGCGCCTCCCGGCCGCGCACGCGATCCTGCAGCGGCTGGTGGACGTGGGTCTCGGCTACGTCGCCGTGGGCCAACCGCTCACGACGCTCTCGGGCGGCGAGCGGCAGCGCCTCAAGCTCGCGTCGCACATGGGGGAGCAGGGCCAGGTGTACGTGCTCGACGAGCCCACCACGGGACTGCACCTCGCCGATGTGGAGCAGCTGCTCGGGCTCCTCGATCGACTCGTCGACTCCGGTCGGTCGGTGATCGTCATCGAGCACCACCAGGCGGTCATGGCCCATGCCGACTGGATCATCGACCTCGGGCCCGGCGCCGGACATGACGGCGGTCGGGTCGTCTTCGAGGGCACGCCGGCCGACCTCGTCGCCGCCCGTTCGACCCTGACCGGCCAGCACCTGGCCGACTACGTCGGCGCCTGACCGGCGTTCCCACGCCCTGATCCGAACCACGAACCGAAAGGAGCCGCCATGGCTGCGACGAAGAAGGCCGCCCGCGACGAGGAGGTCGAGGGCTTCACCGCCGAGGAGCGCGCCGCGATGAAGGAGCGCGCGCGAGAGGTCCGCGGGAAGAAGAAGGACGGCACGGCGGACCTGCTCGAGAAGATCTCCGAGATGGGCGACGCCGACCGAGCGATCGCCGAGCGGCTGCACGCGCTCATCACCGAGGCGGCGCCCGAGCTCGCACCGAAGACGTGGTACGGCATGCCGGCCTACGCGAAGGACGGCAAGGTGCTCTGCTTCTTCCAGGCGGCCGGCAAGTTCGACTCGCGATACGCGACCTTCGGGTTCAACGACATCGCGAACCTCGATGACGGCGAGATGTGGCCGACGACGTTCGCGTTGACGGAACTCACGCCGCGCGCCGAGCAGACGATCGTCGAACTCGTGAAGAAGGCCGTCCGCTGAAGTCGGACGCGCCCCGACGACGGCAGGGCGTTGCGACGCCATGCCGCCCGATCACGGCGAAGTCTGAGTCGCCGATAATGCACATTATGTCCGATCACACGGCACGGCCTCCCCGCCCCATCGCGACCACGGCCGGAACCGCTGAAGCCGCTTCACGATGGAGCGGGTGCACGATGCAGTGCTATCCGCGCTTCTCCGCGCGCCGTCGCATCCTCGCCAGGCGCTCGTCGCTCGCCGGCATGCCGAATTCGTTGAGTGGACCGCTGGCCGCCGGCTCGGGCAGGCGTTCGTCGGTCGGGCATTCGAGCAGCACGTTCGACGTGGACTCGTCGATGTAGTGCTCGAACATCGGGTGTCCGCAGATCGGACACGGCTTCTCCCCCGACGGACCGCTGTCCGCGGGCTCTTCCTGGGCCACCTTGGGCGACTCGAACGCCGGGCTCATGATCCGGTCCACCCGGTCGAAGAACCTCGTGAAGGCGTTGCGAGTGTCTGGGCCCGCTTCGTCGCGTGCCATGCCGTGATGGTACTCCCGCAATCGCCGTCGCGGCGAGTTCCACTATAGACAGTAGAACTATCGATAGTTACAGTATCCGTATGCGGATGTCGGAACTCAGCCGGATCACCGAGACCCCCGTCCCCACGGTCAAGTACTACCTGCGCGAAGGGCTCCTGCCGCCCGGCCGGCGTACGAGCCCCAACCAGGCCCAGTACGACGACGAGCACGTCCGTCGCATCCGTCTCATCCGAGCGCTGCTCGGACCCGGCGGGCTCGACGTCGCCACCGCGCGCGAGGTGATCGCCGCGATCGACTCCGACCTGCCGCTCCCCCACGTCTTCGGCGTGGCCCAGCGCGCGGCATCCGTTCGCGTCGACGATCGGGCGGTCGACGCCGCGGCGCTCGAGCGGGTCGACGCCCTGCTCGACGGCTTCGCGATCCACCCCGAGAACCCCGGACGCATCGCCGCGGCCGCCGTGCTCGAAGCATTCGACGCGGTCGGCCAGCGGAACGCCGACGACTGGTCACGGCGCTACGTCGAGGCCGCGCTCATCGTCGCGGAGGCCGACCTCGACACGGTCGAGCGGCGTGTCACGCGCGACGAGAAGGCCGAGACCGTCGTCGTGGGCACGGCGCTCGGCGACGCGCTGTTCGCGGCGCTCCGCCGTGCGGCCCAGGAGCACGTCTCCACCACCAGGTACGAGCCCGAGCGTGCCGACGAGATCCGACGCGCGAGGAGCACGCCATGACCATCCAGACCATCTCCACGGAAGCCCCGACCCCCACGCCGGACCGGCCGGCACCCGGCGGCGCGACGGGCGCCCGGACCTGGCATCGCCCGCTGCTCGTCCTGACCGCCGCCATGGTCGCGCTCGCCGTCGCGAGCGTCGTCGGGCTCCTGGTCGACGAACGGACGCTGCTCGGCCAGCCCATCTGGGCGAAGCCCCTGAAGTTCGCCCTGTCCATCGCCATCTACGCGGTCACGCTCGCCTGGCTCATCACCCTGACCCGTGGCCGGTTGCGACGCGTGTCCTGGTGGGCGGGAACCGTGAGCACGGTCGCGCTCGTCATCGAGATGGTCGTCATCGTCGGCGCCGTCGTCGCGGGCACCACCAGTCACTTCAACGTGTCGACGCCGCTTGCGTCCGTGCTCTGGTCGGTGATGGCGGGCTCCATCGTGGTCGTCTGGATCGCCACGTTGGTCGTCGCGTTCGCCCTGTTCCGCGCACCGCTCGGCGATCCGGCACGCAGCCTCGCCATCCGCGCCGGGTCGATCCTGGCCCTCGCCGGCATGGCCCTCGCGTTCCTCATGACGAGCCCGACGGCAGCCCAGGTCGCCGACTTCCGCGGCATCGCCGGTGCGCACTCGGTGGGCGTCGCCGACGGCGGGCCCGGTATCCCGGTGCTCGGGTGGAGCACGGTGGCCGGCGACCTCCGCATCCCGCACTTCGTCGGCATGCATGCGCTGCAGGCGCTGGTGCTCTTCGTGATGGCGCTCGAGTGGGCGGCGAGGCGTGTCGCGGTGCTCGCCGACGTTCGCGTGCGGTTCGGCCTCGTCGCCATCGCCACGGCCCTCGCGGCGGCGACCACGGCGACCGTCACGGTGCAGGCCCTCATGGGCGAGTCGATCGTCGCGCCGAGCGCCGCGATCGCGGGCACGACGGCCATCCTGTGGTCCGGCGCCGCCGTCGCGGCGACCCTGGTGGTCCTGCGCGGCATCCGTCGCCGACGCCTGAGCCACGCCGTCGACGAGTGACACGAGCGGATGCCGCGACCGGGCCGGTCGCGGCATCCGTCTCAGTGCTCGCCGAAGCCCGACTCGGCGAGGGCGACGATCGCCTCCACCGCTGCGGCGCCCTCCGGGTCGTCCGAGGCGATCTCGACCTCGGCGCCCTTGGTCAGGCCGAGACCCATGATCGAGAGCAGGCTCTTCGCGTCGATGCCGTTGACGGTCACGCGCTGCGGGAACGAGCTCGCGAGCTTGACGAGCTCCGCCGCGGGACGGGCGTGGAGCCCGTCGGCGTTGGTCAGCGTCACCCGCCGGCTGATGCGGGTCGCCTCGCCCTCGTCAGCAGCGGGCTCCTCCCCCGCGGTCGCACCGGCTTCGGTGCCGGTCTCCCCCGGGCCGCCGGCGGACTCGGCGGCTCGGACCACCGCATCGAGCGCGTCGCCCGACTCGGCGGCGACGGATGCCGCGACGCCACCCTCGACGAGCGGCGCGGAGGCGATCCGGACCCGCGCCCGCTGGTCGTCGTCGAGGAACTCCAGTGCCGTCTCGGCGGTCATGATGGCCGAGCCGAGGTCGCAGAGCACCACGGCGCCGGCGCCGGCGTCCGCGGCCGAGATGGCCGCCGTCACCTTGTCGAAGCTCGTGCCGATCCGTCCGTCGTCGGTACCGCCCGCCGCCTCGAGCCGCACCGTGGGCGCCATCTGGCGCGCGAGCTCGACGAGTCCCTCGGCGAGGCGCTCCGAGTGCGAGACGAAGACCACTCCCACGCGGTCGGCCGCCGGCTCAGGCACTGGTCCCGTTCGAGGCCGCCGCCGCGCCGGCGGCGAGGAGATAGGCCGTCGACTGCGCACCGGGATCCCGGTGTCCCGCCGAACGTTCGCCGAGGTAGCTGGCCCGGCCCTTGCGTGCCACGAGGGGTTCCGTCGCGACGGCGCCCTCCGCTGCGGCATCCGCTGCCGCCTGCAGGGTCGTCGCGGCGGTCGCGCCCGATTCGGCGGCACCGCGCGCCGCCTCGACCGCGGGCGACCAGGCGTCGACCATGGTCTTGTCACCGAGCTCGGCCTTGCCCCGGAGCACGATGCCGTCGCGCGCCGCCTCGAGCATCCGCACGACCGCCTCCGCATCGAGCGAGACCTCGCCGCCGACCGCGCCCGACGCCTTGAGATAGGCGGTGCCGTAGAGCGGGCCCGCGGCGCCGCCCACCGTGGAGATCAGCGTCGTCGCCAGGAGCTTCAGGACGTCGGACGGCGTCGAGCCGGCAGGGAGGTCGTCGAGCTTCGGCAGCACGGCCTGGAACCCTCGGTCCATGTTCTCGCCGTGGTCGCCGTCGCCGATCTCGCGGTCGAGGTTGATGAGCTCCACTCGGTGCTCCGACATGGATTCGGCGCTGCGTCGGACCCAGTCGACCGCCCAGGTGATGTCGAGTCCCACCCCGCGCCTCCTAGCGGCCCCACCGCAGTGCGGCGGTGTGCACGGGCGCGTCCCAGAGTTCGATCATCTCGTCGTCGAGCTTGAGCAGCGTGATCGAGAACCCCTGCATCTCCAGTGAGGTGATGTAGTTGCCGACCAGCGAGCGCTCGATGCGGATGCCGCGTTCCTCGAGCACCTCGGCCGCGCGGCGGTACGCGAGGTAGAGCTCGACCTGCGGCGTCCCGCCCATGCCGTTGACGAAGAGGAGGACCCGGTCGCCCGAGGAGAAGGGCAGGTCCTCGATCACGGGCGTGATGAGGCGGTCGACGAGCGAGTCGGCCGGCTCGATCTTGATGCGCTCGCGTCCCGGCTCGCCGTGGATGCCGATGCCGATCTCCACCTCGTCCTCGGCGAGGGTGAAGCTGGGCTCGCCCGCGTGCGGAACCGTGCAGGGCGTGAGCGCCATGCCCATCGAGCGGGCGTTCGCGTTCACGCGCTCGGCGATCTCGGCGACCTGGTCGAGCGAGTCGCCGCGCTCCGCGGCCGCGCCGGCGATCTTCTCGACGAGCACGGTGCCGGCGACGCCGCGCCGACCGGCGGTGTAGAGCGAGTCCTTCACCGCGACGTCGTCGTTGGTCACCACGGCGCGGACCTCGATGCCGTCGGCGGCCGCGAGGTCGGCGGCCGTCTCGAAGTTCAGGACGTCGCCCGTGTAGTTCTTCACGATGTGGAGGACGCCCTTGCCGCCGTCGACCGCCTTGGTCGCGTTGAGGATCGGGTCGGGCGTCGGCGAGGTGAAGACCGCGCCCGGCACCGCGGCGTCGAGCATGCCGTGGCCGACGTATCCCGCGTGGAGCGGCTCGTGGCCGCTGCCTCCGCCTGAGACGATGCCGACCTTGCCCTGCACGGGTGCGTCGGCGCGCACCACGTGGATCGGGTCGGTCGCGACCGTGACCAGGTCGGCGTGCGCGAGCGCGAATCCGGCGACGGACTCGTCGACGACGCGCTTCGGGTCGTTGATGATCTTCTTCACGAAGCGTCCCTTTCCCCTCGGCTGCGCACGCCGGGGCCCCTCGCCCGTCGGCGCCGACGCAGCACTCCCCCGTCAAGCTACCCCTGCCGACACCGCGCGTGAAAGGGCTTCGGCGGAAAAGGCGGAAGCCCTTCCCCGCTTGTCCGGCGCGCGGGTAGGGTGGGCGCAGATCCGCCCCTGGGCGCGGCCCATCGGGGCACGGCGAAAGGATGGAAGGTCAACGTGGACAATCTCGGTGTGTTGTTCCTCGCCGAACTGGTCGGCACGGCCATGCTCGTGCTCCTCGGTTGCGGTGTGGTCGCCAACGTCGCCCTGGCGAAGACGAAGGGCTTCGGCGGCGGCTTCCTGCTGGTGAACTTCGGCTGGGGCTTCGCGGTCTTCGCTGGTGTGATCGTCGCGTTCGCCTCGGGTGCGCACATCAACCCGGCGGTGACGCTCGGCCTCGTCGCGAACGGCGTGACGGAGTTCGGCAACGCTGCGGTCGGCACCACGGTCGAGGTCGGGCCGATCAGCGTACTCACCTACATCGCCGGCCAGCTCGTCGGCGCGATCCTCGGCGCCGTGTTCTGCTGGCTGGCGTACAAGCAGCACTTCGACGACGAGCCGGAGCCCGCCGCCAAGCTCGGCGTGTTCTCGACCGGTCCGGCGATCCGCTCGTACGGCTGGAATCTCGTGACCGAGATCATCGGCACGTTCGTGCTCGTGTTCGTCGTGATCGGCTTCGGCCGCAACGGCGACGCCTCGGGCCTGGCGGCCCTCGGCGCCCTGCCCGTGGCGCTGCTGGTCGTCGGCATCGGCGCCTCGCTCGGTGGCCCGACCGGGTACGCGATCAACCCGGCTCGCGACCTCGGCCCGCGCATCGCCCACGCGATCCTCCCGATCAGGGGCAAGGGCGGCTCGGACTGGGCCTACTCGTGGGTGCCGATCGTGGGCCCGATCATCGGCGGCGTCCTGGCCGGCTGGGCGGCGATCCCGCTGCTCCCGATCGAGTTCTGAGTTCGTCGAGGGGTCGGTCGGCGACCGGCCCCTCGGCGCTTCCCCGTCCGCCGAACCGGCGCGACATCCGCTTCGCCGAACGACTCCGCAACGGTACAGAGAGGTACGAATCCGACATGGCCGACTACATCCTGGCGATCGACCAGGGCACCACCAGCTCGCGCGCGATCATCTTCGACAAGAAGGGTTCGATCGTGGCCACGGGCCAGCTCGAGCACGAGCAGATCTTCCCCAAGGCCGGCTGGGTCGAGCACGACCCGATGGAGATCTGGCGGAACACCCGCGAGG
>NZ_JAVKGS010000009.1:0-509 GCF_031432295.1 Agromyces indicus
ACAGGTGGTGCATGGTTGTCGTCAGCTCGTGTCGTGAGATGTTGGGTTAAGTCCCGCAACGAGCGCAACCCTCGTCGCATGTTGCCAGCACGTTATGGTGGGGACTCATGTGAGACTGCCGGGGTCAACTCGGAGGAAGGTGGGGATGACGTCAAATCATCATGCCCCTTATGTCTTGGGCTTCACGCATGCTACAATGGCCGGTACAAAGGGCTGCGATGTCGTAAGGCGGAGCGAATCCCAAAAAGCCGGTCTCAGTTCGGATTGAGGTCTGCAACTCGACCTCATGAAGTCGGAGTCGCTAGTAATCGCAGATCAGCAACGCTGCGGTGAATACGTTCCCGGGCCTTGTACACACCGCCCGTCAAGTCATGAAAGTCGGTAACACCCGAAGCCGGTGGCCTAACCCTTGTGGAGGGAGCCGTCGAAGGTGGGATCGGTGATTAGGACTAAGTCGTAACAAGGTAGCCGTACCGGAAGGTGCGGCTGGATCACCTCCTTTCTAAGGA